>JAFRJC010000123.1 GCA_017432445.1 Eggerthellaceae bacterium
CCCCGATGTGTTCAACGTGCTCCTGCAAGTGCTCGACGACGGCCGCCTGACCGATGGCCAGGGGCGGGTGGTAAGCTTCAAGAACACGATTATCATCATGACGAGCAACGTGGGATCGCAGTTCATCCGCGAGTTTGCCGAAAACGGCGATGAGGAGACGAAGCAGCGGGCCGTCGAAGAAGCCCTTCGCGCGACTTTCAGGCCCGAGTTCCTCAACCGCATCGACGACATAGTGACGTTCGACAGCCTGAGCATCAGCGACATCGAGCCCATCGTCGAGCTGCAGCTGGCCGACGTGCGCAAGCGCCTGTCCGACCGCCGCGCAACGCTCGACGTGACTCCAGCGGCGATGCAATCGCTTGCCATCGACGGCTATGACCCGGTGTTCGGCGCTCGTCCCCTGAAGCGACTGATCCAACGCGAGGTCGTCGACCGCATTGCCGACCAGATTGTTCGCGGCAATCTGCTCGAGGGCGATCATGTGCTCGTCGACGTAGACGCGGACGGCAAGTACACGTGTCATGTCGAGAAGCCGCTCGATATCGATTTCGATGCGCTGCTGCAATAGCTTTCGCGAACGCCCTGCCCTTGGGGCAGGGCGTTTACTTTGGAAGCGGAATAGCATCAGCCCTGCGCTATAATGAACGGACATGCATATGCGAGTATCAAAGGGAGGTCACCGTGACCGGGAGCAGCATTGATCTGGAGCGGTTTATAAACAAGAAGGCTGCTGGCGGCAAAAGCCAGAAGGAAGAGCGCATCGAGATTCCGCTCGTGCTGGAAAACGTTCTGCGCTACTGTTTGAAGGATGCGTCGGAGCGCATGGAAAAAGGCGAGCAGGTCGTCCCGTTCACAGCCCTTGCGGTCGGCGAGACGCTGTTCATGGAAGAGCATCCGGGCGATGACGTTTCCGAATGCTTCCATTCGGCACGCAAGACGGTCGAAGGCGCGCGCGGCGCTCTGGCGTATGGGTTCTGCTACGATGGCTTCATCGAGGTCGGGAACAACAAAGAGATGCACGACTGCCTCATCGCCGAGGGAGGTTGCCCTGGCGAGCCTTACGGCCATGCCATTGGGATTACGTATTCGTTGGATAGCGAGGGCAAGGCAAAGTTTGCCGATGAGCCCATCTACGTAGGCAACTCGCTCAACTATATGCTGAGCCTCGATCCGCTTGAAGGAGATGAAGAGGACGGGGCTGCAGTCGAGCCGCAGGCAGAATAGGGCTGTTCCCAGGCTTGAACTCAGCAAGGTTCTAGGCGTGTCCAATCGAGGGGGCTCGGAAATCTAGGAGATTACCGAGCCCCCTCGGATTTGCGGCCAGCTATATTCTCTGCTGCGATGTGCAAGGTTGCGTAAGCCTGCGCTGCAAGGTCATGGTGCTAGGGTATCTGCAAGACATGGTCGAACGTGCTGGAAAACTCGGACGGTACGTTGGGTTGCGTTAGCCACGCAGGCGCGACGTGCGTCCACGATGATGATTTATCCTCGATGTGGACGCACAGGCCATGGCAATTGTTGAACAATTGCTGGTGAAAGCGTTTGCGAACTGGGTATTTCTTGTGAAGCCGCAGAGGCTTTGTTAGAATATGCAGGCTGTTTTATCCTGCCCCGGTGTGAGCCTTCACCAGCCCGGGGCCGTTGAGTCCAAAGGAGGTGAGCTGATGAAGGCTTACGAATTGCTGTTCTTTGTTGCTCCGACTCTTGACGAAGAGGCCCGCGCAAACGTTATGAACCGCATCGAAAACACCATCACTGCAGGTGAAGGTACTATCGATAGCGCGGAAGACTGGGGCAAGCGCAAACTTGCGTACGAGATCAACAAGCTGACCGAGGGTGATTACATCCTGATCAACTTCCACGCCAATCCTGACCATATCGCTGAGCTTGATCGCGTCCTGCGCATCAACGACAGCGTCCAGCGTCACATGATCGTGTGCCGCCCCGAGGGCGAGTAGTTGGGAAAGTGCCCACATAAGGGCACAAGGCAAGAAGAGGTGGAATCATGAGCATCAATCGAGTTGTTCTCACAGGCAATCTCACGCGCGACCCCGAGCTGCGCCGCACCCAGTCTGGCATGGCGATCATGTCTTTCGGCATCGCCGTCAACGACAGGCGCAAGAACTCGCAGACGGGAGAGTGGGAAGATTACGCGAACTTCGTGGACTGCACGATGTTTGGCTCCCGTGCCGAAGCTGTGTCGAACTACCTGTCGAAAGGCAGCAAGATTGGCCTCGAGGGCAAGCTCCGCTACAGCACGTGGGAGCGTGACGGCCAAAAGCGCAGCAAGCTCGAGGTCATCGTCGACGAGCTCGAATTCCTCTCGCCGCGTAACAGCCAGGGTGGCGCTAGCTACCAAAACGGCGGTTTCCAGGGTGGTTCGAACTACCAAGGTGGCATGGGCTACCAAGGCGGTGCGGGTTACCAGAGCGGCGAGAATTATCAGGGCGGTGGCGGTTACCAGGCCGCGCCGGCGAGCAGCTTCCAGCCTGCTCCCGCGCAGACCACTCAAGCACCTGCTATCGATACGGCCTCTTCGGTGTACGACGACGATATTCCGTTCTAGGTATTGAAAAGAGGTACAGATGGCTGACTATTCGAAACAGCCTCGTCGTAAGTACTGCCAGTTCTGCAAGGACCAGGTAGACTACGTCGACTACAAGGACACGCAGCTGCTGCGCAAGTTCGTTACCGACCGCGGCAAGATCAAGCCGCGCCGCGTGACGGGCGCCTGCATGCAGCACCAGCGCGATATCGCCAATGCCGTGAAGCGCGCCCGCACCATGGCTCTCATGCCGTATGCGGTTCCGGCTGTCAGCGGCCGCGGCGACCGTCGCCGCAACCGCGATTAGAAGAGGGGGATCACATGAAGGTTATTCTTCTCGAGGAACTGCCCGGTAAGGGCGGCGAAGGCGACGTCGTGGAAGTTACCCGCGGGTTTGCCAACAACTACCTGCTGCGCAAGGGCATTGCCGTTCAGGCAACCAAGGGCAATCTCAAGCAGCTCGAGCAGCGTCGCAAGAACATCGCCAAGCGTGAAGAGGTGCGCGTTGCCAATGCCGAGGCCCTGAAGGCCACGCTCGAATCCCAGACGCTGGTCGTCAAGGCCCGCGTTGGCGATGAGGGCGTGCTGTTCGGCTCGGTGACGGCTCCCATGATTGCGGACGCCGTCAAGGACGTGCTCGACGTCGACATCGACCGTCGTCGCATCGATGTGCGTCAGGCAATCAAGGTCGTCGGCGAGCATATCGTTGAGGTCTCGCTGTATCGCGACATCAAGGCTGCTCTGAAGCTGAACGTTGTCGACGAGGCAATCGCAGAAGAGCCCGTCGAGGCCGTCGAAGAGGTTGCTGAAGAGGCTGTCGAGGAAGCCGTGGAAGAGGCTGCCGAAGAGGCTGCTGCCGAGGTTTCTGAAGAAGCTGCGACCGAGGAATAAAAACTTATCCACTGGTTTGTCCTGTGGAAAACGTGGAAAACCCCTCTGGCCCCTGATAGGGCGGAGGGGTTTTCCCCTTTTATGGGTGGAGAGGGGATATCCACCGATCTTCCACCGACAATTCACTGATGAACTGGGCTTTTGTATGGATTATCATTGATTGAGCTTTGCTTTTGATAATGAGGCGGTGCTTCGATCGTCCGCTTCACGCGAAGGGGATAGGCTATGCCCAACAACAACGATACAACAGGGGCGAACAAGCCCATACCGAGCAACATCGAGGCTGAAAAGTCGGTGTTGGCGGCTTGCATGCTCAATGCTGACATCCTGGAGGAGATAGTCCTCAAGCTGAAGCCCGAAAACTTCTTCAGGCCGGCGCACAAGATTATCTTCGAAGCTATACGCGACCTACATGCACGGCGCATCCCCGTCGATCAGATTTCGCTGGCCGACAACCTCAACGCCTCCGGACAGCTCGACGCCATTGGAGGGCGCTCGTACATTGTCGATCTGGCTGATAACACATTTGCATTGACCAACTGGTCCAATCATGCCGATATCGTCAAGCGCACATCGGTGTTGCGAGATTTGATCTATGCATCTACGCAGATTAGCGCTTTGGCCTACAACGCGCCTGATGACCTCGACCAGGTGGTGGAAGACGCCGAGCGCACGCTGTTCGAGGTCACCGAGCAGCGCGTGTCGTCGTCGTTCACGAGGATGGATGCCCTTCTTACCGAGGCGTTCGAGGAAATCACCAAGCTTGCCGAGCAGGGCTCGCACATGGCAGGCGTGCCGACCGGGTTCACCGACGTGGATAACCTTTTCCATGGATTGCGCGGGGGCGACCTAGTGATCCTTGCGGCCCGCCCTGGCGTGGGTAAGACGTCATTTGCCCTGAACATGGCAGTAAATGCAGCCAAGCAGGGTACCTCGGTGGCGTTCTTCTCGTTGGAGATGAGCGCAGGCCAGCTCGTACAGCGCATCTTGTGCGCGGAGGCCCGCATCAGCTTGTCCAAGATTCGTGGCGGCTACATTTCCGAAGGCGACTGGGGAGCCATTGCCGACGCGTCAAATCGATTGGCCAAATTGGAGTTGTTCATCGACGATTCGCCTGGTCTTTCCATCCTCGAAGCCCGCGCCAAGGCTCGACGCGAGCTGCGTTCGGTTCAGCCAGGCAAGGGACTTATAGTCGTGGACTACCTCCAGCTCATGCAGCCGCCCCAGACGCGCCGCGACGGCAACCGCGCCGTCGAGGTCGGCGAGATTTCGCGCGGCTTGAAGGTGCTGGCCAAAGAGATGAACATGCCCGTGCTTGCGCTCTCGCAGCTCTCTCGTGCGGTCGAGATGCGCGGCAAGAAACGGCCTCAGCTTTCCGACCTGCGCGAATCAGGCTCCATCGAGCAGGATGCCGATATCGTCATGTTCATCGACCGCTCCATGGACGAGGTTGAGGCCGAACAAGACGGTCGTCCCGACCTGGGCACGGCCGAGCTCATCGTGGCGAAGCACCGAAATGGTCCCACGCGCGATATCAAGCTCGCCTTTGTCAGCGAATACACGCGCTTCATGGATTACGCCGATGAGGTATAAGTTGCGCATGCCTACGGCATGCGCAACTGCTGTACGCTGCGAAGCTCTGGGCTACCCCAGAGCTTCTCGCTTCGTGAGCTGCCAGACGGTGCTTTTTCGATTGGCAGTACGCGTAACTGTCGGAGGCTATGCAGTCCGCAGATGGAGCGTCGCTTGGCTGATGGGCTGTTATATAATCGTTTTCGCAGTCAAACGGAAAGGATTCGAGATGACGAATACGGTGCTGGTCGGCGCCCAATGGGGCGATGAGGGCAAAGGCAAAGTTACCGACTTGATAGCGCGCGATTATGACTTTGTCGTGCGGTTCCAGGGCGGCAACAACGCAGGCCATACGGTGATCCATGGGGACACGAAGCTGGCTTTGCATCTAATGCCGTCAGGGGTCATGTACGAGCATTCCACGCCGGTCATCGGCAACGGTGTTGTTATCGACCCAGGTGTGCTGGTCAAGGAGATGGCCATGCTCGAAGCTGAAGGCATTTCCTGCAAGAACCTCAAGATCAGCTGCGATGCGCACATCATCATGCCCTATCACAAGGATCTGGACGGCGCTGACGAAAAGCGTCTGGGCAAGAACCAGATCGGCACGACCAAGCGCGGTATCGGCCCCTGCTATCAGGACAAGGCTGGCCGCAAGGGCATCCGTGTGCAAGATCTCATGGACGAGCGCATTTTCCGCTTGAAGCTGGAGACGGTGCTCGCCCAAAAGAACCCTGTGCTCGACAAGATTTACGGTTTGCACACCTACACCGTCGAAGAAATCTGCGATGAGTATTTACCTTATGCGCGCATTTTGAAGCCCCATATGGCCGAGACCGCACAGCTGCTCAACGAGGCTCTGCGCAATGGCAAGTCGATTCTATTCGAGGGCGCCCAGGGAACGCTTCTCGACATCGACCATGGCACGTATCCGTTCGTGACGTCATCGCCGTGCTGTGCTGGCGGAGCGGCTACTGGCACTGGCGTTGGCCCGAAGGCGATCAACCGCGTCCTCGGTATCCAGAAGGCCTACGTTACGCGTGTCGGTGCAGGACCCTTCCCAACCGAACAGCGTTTCCCCGAGGATGGCGGCGTGGGCGAGGAAGCCGAGATCGGCGAGCGTCTGTGCGCTGTAGGGCACGAATACGGCGTTACGACTGGACGCAAGCGTCGTTGCGGTTGGTTCGATGCCGTAATCGGGCGTTATGCCGCCGAAACGAACGGACTTACCGACGTTGCGCTCACCAAGCTCGATGTGCTCTCCGAGTTCGAGACAATCAAGGTATGCATTGCTTACGAATGCGATGGGAAGCGCTACGACTACTTCCCCATGCAACAGTCGGTACTGTTCCATGCCAAGCCCATTTACGAAGAGCTGCCTGGCTGGAAGGGTGAGGACATCACTGCGTGCAAGAGCTTTGATGAGTTGCCCGCTAACGCCCAGGCATACGTGAAGCACCTGGAAGAAATTACCGGAGTGCGTATCAGCTTCGTGTCAGTTGGCCCCGACCGCGACCAGACGATTGTGCGCGATTGGTATCGTGAGGAGGATTAGCATGAATATTTTGGTATTGGGTAGCGGAGGGCGCGAACACGCAATTGCGTGGGCGCTGGCCAAATCCCCGAAGTGCGAGAAGTTGTACGTGGCGCCGGGCAACGGCGGCATGGCAGGTTTCGCCAAGAACGTCAAGGGGCTCAACGCCGAGGATGGCGAGGCCGTGCTCGACTTCGTGCAGACTCACGGCATCGATCTCGTGGTCATCGGCCCCGAAGCTCCGCTCGTCGCCGGCGTGGCTGACGTTGTCCGCAAAGCGGGAACTCCTGTGTTCGGTCCCGATGCGCAGGGCGCGCAGCTGGAAGGCTCCAAGACGTTCTGCAAGGAATTCATGATGCGCAACGGCCTTCCTACGGCCGAATACCTGAGCACCGGTGACGAAGCTGCTGCTCATGCCTATATCGACGAGAAGGGTGCGCCTATCGTTGTGAAAGCCGACGGTTTGGCTGCTGGCAAGGGCGTCGTGGTTGCGCAGACAGTAGAGGAAGCCCATGAGGCCGTGAAATCGTGCTTCGAGGGCGCATTCGGCGAGGCGGGCAACACCGTGGTCGTCGAGGAGTGCCTGACTGGCCCGGAATGCTCGATGCTCGCCTTCGTGTCGGCCGGCAAAGCCTATTGCATGGCGCCGTCGCAAGACCACAAGCGCGCCTACGACGGGGACGAAGGCCCCAACACAGGCGGCATGGGCGCCTACTCGCCGGTGCCGATCGTCACCGAGGAAGAGCTCGCCACGATGAAACAGGTCATGTCCGACGCAGCTGCCGCCACGGCCAAGGAGTTCGATAACGATTACCGCGGCGTGCTGTACGGCGGCTTCATGCTGACGCCAGCAGGTCCGAAGCTGCTCGAGTACAATGCACGTTTCGGCGATCCCGAAACGCAGGTCGTGCTGCCGCGCCTTGAGTCCGACCTGGTCGATGTCATGCTCGCCGTAGCCGAGGGCCGTCCTGACGACATCTCGCTCACATGGGCTGACAAATGGGCGGTTACCGTCGTGCTTGCCAGCAAGGGGTATCCGCGCGCCTACGAGAAGGGCAAGGTCATCACCGGGGTCGACGCAGCCGATGCGCTCGAGGACGTGAAGGTTTACCACGCGGGTACCGCCGTCAACGAGGCGGGCGAGCTCGTCACCTCTGGCGGACGCGTGCTCAACGTCACCGCCATGGGCGCCACGTTCCAGGAAGCACGCGAGCTGGCATACAAGGCTTGCGACCTCATTCAGTTCGAGGGCAAACAGAACCGCACCGATATCGGCTTGCGCGCCATCAAGGGCCGCGACTCCTGGGCATAATCCGGCAGGAGAGCAATCCTTTTGTCAGGTTTTTTTGGAAGGGTCATTTCTGCAGAAATGACCCTTCTTTCACCAATCGTGCCCACAATCGGTACAATTCTTCGAGAGAACAACAACAAGTGTTATTGGCAGGTTGCTGCTAGGAACCGTTTCCAAGTGGCTCATATGGAGCGTGTGTATGCTGTCCGAGCGTCTATTAAGTCTCGCGGTCGAAACGACCTCGAAAAACTACCTGAAGATCAACCGCACCACCGACACCCACGTGCCGGGGCCGCAACCGGGCAAGCGCTACATGCTTTATATGCACGTGCCGTTCTGCCAGAAGCTGTGCCCGTACTGCTCGTTCAATCGTTTCCCCTTTAGCGAGAAGCGTGCCGTGCCGTACTTCGAGAGCATGCGCAAGGAAATGCGCATGCTTTACGACCTTGGTTACGATTTCGACAGCGTCTATATCGGCGGCGGCACGCCCACGATTATGATTGACGAGTTGTGCGCAACGATTGACCAGGCGCGCGAGCTGTTCAGCATCAAGGAAGTCTCGAGCGAAACCAATCCCAACCACCTGGTGCCCGCCATTCTGGAGAAACTCGAAGGGCGTGTGCAGCGCTTGAGCGTGGGCGTGCAGAGCTTCGATGACGGCTTGCTCAAGCAGATGGACCGTTACGACAAGTACGGCTGCGCCGACGAGATTGTGAAACGCATCAAGCTGGCCACACCCTATTTCGTCAGCATGAACGCCGACATGATCTTTAATTTCCCAGCTCAGACCGAAGACATGCTCATTCACGATATCGAGCGCATCGTTGAAAGCGGTTGCACGCAGACGACGTTCTATCCGCTTATGGCTTCGCCGAGCGTCGAGCGGCAGTTGGCAAAGACAGTGGGGAAGGTCGACTACGATCGCGAGCAGCGTTTCTACGAGATCATCGACGAGCTCTTGACTGGTGGAAATGCGCCATTGTTCACTCACAGCAGCGCTTGGACCTACAATCGGTGCGACTACAATGTCGGCGACACAGTGCATGCAGGCTTCTCGAACAAGAATCGGAATGCAATCGATTTGCAAGACGTCGTGGCAGAAGATCATAAAGCTAGCATGATCGACGAGTATGTCGTGCAGTACGAGGAATACCCGGCCATCGGATCGGGCGGCATCACGTATCTGGGCGGTAGCCTGTACGTGAACACGTTCTCGTTGCGCGAGTACAGCGAGGCCATCGAAGAAGGGCGCATGTCCATCATGGGGCGCACCGACTTCAACATCCATGACCGCATGCGCTATCGTTTCCTCATGCAGCTGTTCGGTTTGCGTCTCGACAAGCTGCAGTGGGAGCGCGATTTCGGTATGACGGTGGAAAACGGCTTGCCTGCCGAAATGGCGTTCATGAAGCTGGCTGGTGCATTCGCCACCGATACCCCCGAAGAACTCACACTCACTCCTAAGGGTCGCTATCTCACGGTTGCCATGATGCGTCAGTTTTTCATTGGGGTGAACAACCTGCGCGACCAAGCTCGCGCTGCACTTCCCGTCGAAGAACGCGAGTTGCTGTTCGGATAATACTGAAGCCAAGAGGGGTCCCCAAATGGTTTCAGCACGTTGCGCGAAAGGAAGCAACATGAATGAGCACGACCGCAAAGCTGTGGAGGCGTTTTTCTCGCAGGTTGATGAGGCGGGCGTTTCGAACGCCCAGAAAGCGGTCGAGCGTCATCGCGTGATCAGGCGGGTTGACACCACGCCCAAAGAAAAGAGCTACGAGGATTCGGCTGTTTGCAACGAAGGCATGGCAGATGATTTGCCCGTCGGGGTTGTCGAGGTTGACGGTAAGTTCGTAGGGCTTGGTATCCATATTCTGAACGAAGACGTCTATCCGCTCCAGAGCTTCGAGATCTACCTGAGGGGATGTGATCTCGTAGGTCATCTCGACCTGTCGGACTGCAAAGATGTCGTGTTCGTGGACCTGTATCGCAACCGTATCTCGTCGGTTGACGTTGCGGACATGCCCGCTTTGCGCATCTTGGGTTTGCAGGAAAACGAGATTGCCGAAATCGATCCAACTGGACTGCCGGCTTGCCAGGGCATCGACATCGGCATGAACCGCCTGGAAACCATCGACGTGTCATGCAATCCCGAGCTTGTCGAGCTCTATGTCAACGACAATCAGCTGACGTCGCTCGATACATCGCACAATGCGAAGCTAAAATACCTGCGCTGCCAGAACAACGCGATAACTGAGCTAGACGTGACGGCGAACTCGCAGCTGCGTCATCTGTACGCTACGGGAAACCCGCTTAAACGCATTCAAGCGATAGCCCCGGGCGCTGCAGGCGACAAGACGCTTGAGCTCGTGGCCGAGCCAGGTGGATTCGTGGGCCTTTCGTTCAATCCCATCTACAACGCCCAGTGGAAAGAGACGGGCGAATGGGAGCAAAGCTACCATGCGTATCCCGAGCAGGGCTTCGCTTTCGATGGCTGGTATGACGCTGACGGCGAGCTGGCATCGCGCGATGCAGACTGGGTGGATGAATACGGTGCATCGCGCATCCTAACCGCCCGCTTTTCCGAGGAATGAAAGAAGCAAGGTAGGCGACTCCAATGACGAACGCCGAATCATCTTTCCGTGAAGAAAATGCGCGACGCATCGACGAACGCACCGAAAAGGGTCTTACACTTCTACGTGAGCACTACAACGTCGAAGAGTGCGCCGTAGATTCCATGCTTTCCGATGTGGCTGTAGGAGGACGGCCTCATCATGCGCGCCGTTATAACATAGAAGGCGTCGGCAATTTACTCGTGATGACGGTGAAAGAAGCCGACGAGAATCAGCTGAGCTCGTTCGTCATCACGCCGTATAGCAAAAACCTGCCGCTGTTTTCGACCGATTACGTCTATTCGGGCGAAAAGCGCTATTTTCTCATCGAGCTTTATGATTTGGCCGTCTTTCATGATGAGGCCTACCGTGCGGGCGTCGATGCTTTTGCCGCGCTTGGGAAGGCTTGGGGCGATATGGAAGACTTCCAGACGCGACCATGTTGGTATGAGGACATCCGCCCAGTATGCATTGCCAAGAAACCGAAGTACGATCAGGATGACCTTGCCCTGCAGCGTTTTCTTGAGGCGTTGAGCCTGTTCGTGAGTATGGAGCAGGCTGCCGCATCGTTGACGGGCGCCGATCTTAAACGGAAGTGGGAATTGAGCAAAGGCTACTCCGATCGTCTTATCGACGAGGGAGGCGTCTCGACTGACTTGTGGGTTGCCGCTATCGGCCCCGAAAACACGCGCCGCTTCTTCGACGAGGTGTTCTTTGGGCCGGCATGCTATGCCTTGGATAAATCGTGAATGCGTCTTGACCCGCTTATCCAGTGCAGCTAAAATAACGTTTCGCGTTCTCAAGAACGAATACATATGGTCAGGTAGCTCAGTTGGTAGAGCAGCGGACTGAAAATCCGCGTGCCGAGGGTTCAAGTCCCCCCCTGACCACCACGAAATCCCAGGTCAACCGCATATTAGTTGGCCTTTTATTTTTTCCCAAAGGCCGCTTGGTACAAATGCGGTACAAATCGGGTTTCTCGAGCCTCCTAATCTTGGCTCCTTGTTGCTGCAAGGTTGTCCATGAAGCCCGCGGATTCCCAGACGTTTTCGGCGACGGGATGCGCGTAAACGTTCATGAGCATCGCCGGCGAAGACCATCCGCCCAGGTACTGTGCAGTGATGATATCTACGACGGATGCAAGGCGGAACGAGAAGTGGGTATAACGGAGTGCGTGGAAATGAAGCCCATCGTAGCATTTCTTGATCTTGGGCCTCTTGTAAGAGCGGGAGTAGACCCTTCCGGTTTCATCGCAGGGCCATCCATTCGGCTGGCGCCAATCGATGAAGCAATCGGAGTACAACGACGCATCCTCCCCGATGGTAAGCGTTACAATTTCTCGCCCATTTATATAGGCGGGCGAGGCACGATGGAAAGAGAGAGGTTCTCAGCAGCCTCAAGACTGCGGTTGCATCGCAAGATGCCGGGCGTAAGGCGCCCAAGACGGGTTCGGGGTGGCAACCCCGCCAAGTGTCAGAACGCATTAATAGCGGCTCTGACGAAACTTGCTCTATGTTTGATACAAGAAAGTACGTGATTCGATCAGGGATTACAGGGCTTCAAGCGCCCGCATGCCGCATTCTTTTGGCAGTCATCGCCAAAACTAAAAAACGTCGGAGCGCAAGGCCCTAGTGGTCATAACCAACTAAATCATAGCGAACAGGTTACTCGTTGGCATGCGGTCATGAACCTACCACGTCAAAGAGAACAACTATTCAATTTTCCATCTATTTTTAACCTCATCAGAATATATTGTTCAAGCATGAGCATGCATTTCATCGTTGAATCCCCGCCTTTTGCTGAGACAAAACCATGGGCGATTAGTGTATAAAAGGGAAAGGCGCAAAAAGAAGGAACGTAAAAGCAGCTGTAACACACGAAAGGAGCCGACGATGGCAAACGTCAACCAGATCGTCAGGCAAGGCACGGAAGGCTCGGGCAAAGCAACCAAAGGAAAGAGAGCGATTGTTTTGCTTGCCGTCGCCGCGCTGGCGGCGGTGCTCTGCCTTGCGGGATGCGGTAGTTCGCAGGGCGGTGGCGCGGGCGCCAAGGTGGAGCAGAAAACGTTCCCGCTCGTGCTCCAGATCGAGGATGAGGGAGGGTCCGAACCGAAAGCGCCCGAAGAGGGCGAGATGAACCTCTATTTCGTGAACGACGGCGACATCCCCTACGTTGCGCTCTCGGAATACCTGCCGTTCTTCGGAAAGCTCTACGAGGACGAGACCCTGGGGACGAAGACAGTGGAATTCGACATCGCGCATGAAAATGGGCTGTACACGGGCACGCGCACCGACTCCGGTTGGACGATGACGGTCGATCCCAATGCCGATACGATCAGCTTCCTGAGCCTCAACGGCTTCATGCAGTCGCCGGGCGATACGCACCTTTTAGGCCTGGTGACGATCGGCGAGAACGGCCTCGGCGGCAACGGCCTGCTGAAGGACAGCGGTCAATCCTACGATCGCCAGGGCTACGTCACCGAGTTCGACATGTCCAAGTACGGCATAGACCTCGTCGAAGCAGATGGCGAGTGCTACGTTCCCCTCCAGACCATGCAAGACATCCTGCTTGGCCGCAACTACATGCTCACCGTGTTCAACGGAGAGAAGGTCTTCGTCTTCCCCTACAAGGGGACGTTGAACGACCAGATCTATTCCGTCGAGCCTGGCGAGATGAGCAAGGAATTCGCGATGTTCAACGTCAACGAGCTCATGTTCCTCATCGACAACTTCTACGGGCTGAAGCCCGAGCACAACATCGACGACATCTACAAGTTCATCGCCGACACAGGTTTGACTTTCGCGGGGGATGACACGACGCAGATCACAGATCCGAAGGAGTTCGACGCCGACCTGCAAACCCTGCTGATGCGCTATTTCGACGACCTCCACAGCGGCTTCCTGCACGGCTCCTGCCTGTCGGGCGCTGCCGACCTGACCGACCCGGATGTGGCCGAGGGGGTCATGGGGAGCATGGGCGCATCCTCGACGAGCGGATATTTCAACACCCTCATGTATCTCGTGAAGCGCATGGAAATCAATCCCGATTTCGCGGTCGACTTGAATGGCGCAAGCGGCGGGTTCTTCGACTACACGGAGGTGGGCGACACCGCCATCATCACCTTCGATTCCTTCACGGGAGACAAGAGGGATTACTACAAGGAAGCGGACCTCGACAACCCCAAAGACACGATCGAGCTTATAGCTGCCGCGCACAAGCAGATAACGCGCAAGGATTCGCCCATCAAGAACGTCGTGATCGACCTGTCTTGCAACGGCGGCGGCAACAGCAATGCGGCCGCATTCATATTAGCGTGGCTTACGAACGGAAGTCCCCTTGGCCTTCGCGATACGCTCACGGGCGCGCAGAGCGTCGTGTCCTATCAAGCCGACGTGAACCTGGATGGAAAATTCGACGACAGCGACAGCCTGCGGGCGCAGATGACGACGGGTGACCTCAAGGTTTACTGCCTGACTTCTCCGAACTCCTTCTCGTGCGGCAACTTGGTGCCAGCGGCGCTCAAGGGCCTCTACGGCATCACGCTCATCGGCCAGGCCTCGGGTGGCGGCTCGTGCTTCGTGCTCCCGTGCACGTCCGCGAGCGGCGCGCAGTTCCAGATCTCCGGGACGGGCCAGATTTCGAGCATCAAGAACGGCTCGTTCTACAACGCGGACACCGGCGTCGAGGTGGATGTCCCCATCCGCGATCTCGAGACCATCTACGACCGTGAGAAGCTCGTCGACTTCATCCACAACATTAAATAGCGGAAGCGTGACGAGGGACTGACTCTGTCATACGGATTGAGAGAGAGCGGACCATGAACTTCGAAGACCTCACTCCAGAGCAGCGAGCTCTCAGCCCCCTCAAGCCGATAAACCTACGCCCTCGTTATTTGCTTGGTACAAATCCGGTACAAATCGATACATGATATGGCGTAATATGCGATGACGCTGTAATCGCTTTTTCATTGAGCTATCAGGCGTTTCATGGCATGCCATGAAACGTCGTTACGGTTTGTACGCGGACTGAAAATCCGCGTGCCGAGGGTTCAAGTCCCCCCCTGACCACCACGAACATTCAACGTCCCCAGCATGGGGACGTTTTCGTCGCAGAGAGCATAGCCGGGGACTTGAACCCTGCGAAGGGCGAAGGCGCCAGTGGCGCCTTCGGGGCCGAGCGCAGCGGTAGCGCCCGCGCGAGGCCAGCGCTTGCGCAGCAAGCGCCCAAATCCCCCCTGACCACCATCAACTACTCAAATCGCCCTAACGGGCGATTTTTCGTCTGCGCGCTGCGCGGCGCCTATGCGTCCCATCTTGGCTTTCTAGCCTTCGCTCGTGTACCGAAGTACACTTCGCTCGTCTATCAAGCCAATCTGGAGCACCTAGACGGCGCTCGCTCCGTTGCCTGTCAGGCTTGTTTTAAACGCCTCCACTACCAAAGGGACGTTTTCGTTGCAGAGAGCATAGCCGGGGACTTGAACCCCGCGAAGGGCGAAGGCGCCAGTGTGAGACAGCTCTCCTTGGCGGGTTCAGGCGATCGTTGCACCTTCCGCCAGCACTTCCTGCATGACCTCTGCAGGGAACTTCCAGCCCAGCACCTTCCTCGGCCTGTTGTTGAGGAGCCACTGCGCCCTCGCCACCTCCTCGTCAGTGACCTCCGCGA
>JAFRJC010000124.1 GCA_017432445.1 Eggerthellaceae bacterium
ATTCGAATTTGAATCGAATTCAACAGGTTGCCGGTGTCGATGCGCTGAGGCGCTTGGCGAAGACGCTGCTTGGCGTTGGCCTGAACAATGAGTGCGCGCGCCTGTAGGTCACGCTCGATCGGGCCGCCGGGTTGAGCTATCCGAGTTCGGATGTACCCTACGTTCAGCGTTTGCGTGGTGCGTACGCGTGCCACGACGCACCTCCGATCAGCTCATCTCGCAGGGATAGCACCCGTTGTCGATCGTTACGGACACGGGCAGGGTCGAGCCCATGCAAGCTCCTCTCGGACCCACCCACGTTTGCGTGCCTACGACGAAATCTCGATAGAGTTTAGTGCCGTTTGGTAGCCGATTCTTCACAGCGTCGCTCAGGCAGCAGATAACCCCAGCTCGGACAGCCCAAGCGTCTTCAGCAGCAATACGCGTTGCCGCTTCCAGATCGTCACACGTCGGTGGTTTTGTACTTGTGCCAGTTGGCGCGCATCGCATCATGGTGATGAGGATGTTCACGACGAACAGCGGTGGTCCGCATTCGCGCCGTCCCGGTCGTTCACTTCCTGCGCGCGGAACAGAAGTTCCGTTTGCCTCATAATTACTGTCCAGCGCCACGGTGAGCTGTCCGCACTCGCATTCGTCGTCGGCAGATTCTCCGGCGATGACGCATGCACGGTCCGGCGTGCCCTCGGTGGTCATATCCAGCCACTCAAGAACACAATCTTTTATGTGCTCTGCGATATCGAAAGCTGCGAAAGGGTTAGCGTTGCTCTGACCCACTAGGTATTCACCCGCCGTCCCCGTTCGCCATCGATGTCGAAGATCGTGGCGATTCCCGTGTTCGACGGATTCTTGCGGTTCAAGAAAAGGTCAGCCCAATAGAGACCCGTTCGACCGGCAGAGAACGCAGCGGCATCGAAGAACACCTTCGTTACGCCTTGCCGCGTAATCTGCTGCACGGTACTTTCGAGCAAAAGACAATCGCTCGCGCCCACGCACCGCTTCACGATCTCGGTTGCGAGCTGTCCCGCTGCCATTTGTCCTAGGTGGGGAACCGCCTTCCCGTACTGCGCAGTAACCGACCAGGTTCCCTCTTCGGTGTCTTCAAGATTCAGATCATTGCAGCGCGGCCAGTCCATTCCATCCAGCCGAACGAGCAAACGCCAGTCGTCCACACGGTAGGCATCGGGATCGAGAACTTCGCCGTCCACGCGCACTTCCGTCACGTTTGCGACCGGGTACGGAAGCGCCACCTCCGAGACCGAAGAGCACGAGCATCCAGAGGAACACGATCCGCACGCGATGTTGAACCACTTGCCACCGACAAGTGCCGGGGCCGGGAAGGGCCATGAGAGCCCTCCGACGTCAAACCAGCCAGTAGCGGGAATCCAAGGCCACGCAGGGAAGCAATCCTCTCGGCAGGGTCGCAGGGTCATCGAGCACAGCCCGTACTGCCGTTTCGTCCCGTCCCAGAGCACTTCCGTAGCGATCATCTCCGCCTGCTCGATCAGCGCAGGATCGACATCATCGGGATAGGAAGTGCAGAGCGTGGGCCACGGCTCGCACGGTCCCGTATCAAGCGCTGTCATGCTCTCCGGC
>JAFRJC010000125.1 GCA_017432445.1 Eggerthellaceae bacterium
AAGCCAGCAAAGTAGACCTTCCCATCAAAAGGCCTGTACAGATAGGTCTTTCCGACGCTTGCGCCAGTTCTCGCAAATAGGAGATCGCCTTTTTCAAGAAGGTAATTGGAGCAGGTTTCGAGATTAGCCTGGGGCGTAGTGAGATCGTCGAAACGGAATTCGTGAGTATCATCATCGATGTCGGTAATTCGCAGATACTTGTTCATGCCATCAAATTCTGTGGCAGCAGCATTCAGCCCATACTCGAAATGTTCGGCCACATCCCCCAACTTACGCTGTTCCCAAGGGTCAGTAAAACCATCGAACCTAATTGCAGGAGTTGCACTCATCGGAGCTCACCGCCGAGTAGCGCCGCAAGCTCGCGGATTCCCGCCATGTCGTACTCATCCCCGGTCAAGGCTCCCAACATGCCAACCAACTCCGACTCCGCCGACTGGATTTGCCTGTCGATGTCGGCGTATGTCGTGGCGTACTTGTCGTGGAGTGATACCAGAGAGCTCGTGAAGTCATCGATGATGTCATCCGGTATGGCGGCGATGCTTCTCACAAGTGGGTCAAGCCATTTCGAGCTAAGGAGTATCTGCGCACTGTCGTCGTCGAGGCCCTCGATTGTTTCCTTTGTCTTCTCCTCGAGGGCAGCTCTCAATGCTTTGGCCGCCTTCTTTGTCTCTTTTTCCTCGTCGAAGAGTGCAGCTGCGCGCTCGAGCCTCGATGGTAGCGAATCCTCCAAACGGCTCGAAGCGCCAAGTTCTGCCTTCAGTCCCTTGATGACGCCCTTCAACTTCGATGCGACGAGGGCATCACCCGATTCGTTAACGGCGTCGCCCGCATCGGATTTTTCCTCGTCGGTGAGTCCTTCGACGATCTCGGCCAGCTCTGAGGATATTGCGGAGAGCCTGTCTTCCATAGATGAGACCTTCGAGGCCTCGACGGAGAGGAGCTCTGACTGGACCAAGCCGAAGGGAAGGATCCTGCCGACCCACCCGTCTTGGACCTCGACCTCCTTGCCCTTCTGTTTCTTGAGCACCATGAAGGGGTCGACCGTTCTCACGGTGCCGCACCCCTCGGTCTGCAGCATGTCCCGGTCTATCGATATCTGCGGCCACTGGTCGTCGAGCGCTTGGTACGCGTCGTACTTGTCGACCAAGGGCATGCCGTCGAGGCGGCCGAACAACTCGGCCGTGAGCTCGCCCTCTTCAGTGTCCCTTGACACCAGCGAGACCTCGTCGACGAGCTCCTCATAAAGCCATATCTCCAAATCGGCGAAACGGTCATCGAAATCCCGTCGCCACGCCTGCACCGATGAGCTCTCGCGCACCGCGGCGGCGACGTCCTCGCGCACGAGCCTCAGACTCGCAGGGTTGACTCGTTCGAACAGCTCCTCCCTAAGCCCCGGGAAGGCATCCCAGTAGCGCCCGAGCGCATCCACCTCGCTTGCGGGGATTCCGCCGAACATGGTCGCGTAGATATCCCAACCCTGCGCCTTCTCGGAAGAGTCCACGTAGCGCGGGATGTTGAGGTTGTAGTCGTTGGAGCGCACCTCGGATTTGGGAACGACCCTGCAGAAGCGGTCGACGTCCTCGCGAGCCTCGTACGCATCGACGATGCGCCGGATGTCGGATGCGCGCAGCTTGTTGTTCTTGCCCTCCTTCACGAAGCCCTTCGAGGCATCGATGATCAGGATGTCGTCGCGCTCCCGCTGTTTTTTTAACACCATGATGATCGTGGGTATGCCGGTGCCGAAGAAGATGTTGGCGGGAAGCCCGATGATTGCGTCGATCTTGTCGTTCTCGACCAGGTTGCGCCTAATCTGTCCCTCCTCGCCGCCGCGGAACAGCACGCCGTGCGGCAGGACGATGCACATGATGCCATCGGGCTGCAAGTGGTAGAGGTCGTGCAAGAGGAACGCATAGTCCGCCTTGGACTTGGGCGCGATTCCGTAGTCGTCGAAACGCGGGTCCGGGACGTCAGGCGCATCCCAGCGCTGCGAGTACGGCGGGTTCGACACGCATGCGTCCACGAAGAGCGGCTCGTACGTCTCGGGGTGCCCCTCCTCGAACCACGGCCAATCGTCAGCAAGCGTGTCGCCATTGCGCGTGACGATGTTGTCAGGCTGTATGCCGCGCATGACGAGGTTCATTCGAGTAAGGTTGTAGGTGTTCTCCTTGAGTTCCTGGGCGTAGTACTTGATGCGCCCAGCGTTTCCGGTCCGCTGCGCCACGGCCTGGCCGTTATTGAT
>JAFRJC010000126.1 GCA_017432445.1 Eggerthellaceae bacterium
ACTTCTCTCAGGCGACGGCATGCAGTTTCTTCATGGGGCACGGCGGTGCCGCCTGAAATTTCTTCATGGGGTAGCGTTTCTCCGCATGAATTCTCTTCATGCGGAGGGACTCCCCCTGAAGGATTCTCAGGGCGAGATCCTTCAGGGGCGTTCCGCTCTGCGTCATGGGCATCGTCGTAGGTAGGCTCCGGGGATTGCCGCTTGGCGCACGTCTTCCTAGCCGCCTCGGACTTGGTCCTGGCGGAAGGCGCCCGCGCGATGCGATACACCTTGGTGCTTCTTCCCACCCCGAGCTCGTGGCTTCCTACTTCGTAGATCAGGCCCTTGGCGGTGAGCTCCCTGATCGAATGGAATACTGTTCTCTCGGATAGGCCTAGGAACTCGGCGGTCTTGGGCTTGCTCTCGTAGAAGTCCCGGTTGCCCGCCCTGCAGAATCCGTAGATCCTCGCGTAGACGAGGAGAGCTGCGCCTCTGAGGCCGAGTTCTTCAATCATGAACCGATGCACCACGACGAACTCGTCGCGCGAGCCGCCGCTTGTCATCATGCTCCTCTTTCAGTCGTCGTCTATTCTTGGCCGCCCTCTTGCAGGTAGAGGAAGTTCCTGTCGTACCAGTCGATGAGCTCGTCGCGCTGGATGAGATAGTTCCTCTTCCTGCCCTCGAAGCGCCTGATCGGTAATGGGTCCACCTTCCTTTCGGCCATCGCGTAGACGCGACCCCTGCTCCAGTGCAGAAGCGCCGCGACCTCCCTGACGTTGTAGAAGTCCTTCAGGAGGACCAGCGTTCCGCTCTCGTGTTCTATGCTGCGATTATCTGCTGCCATTGCTACCTCGTTTCTGGAGCGTTGCAAGGGCCGAGCAGGCAGCGACACGAGCGCCGGGCACAGTATCGCCGAGCAGGTAAGATGCTATACGTTCGGCCGTTTCCGGGTGTACCTCATGAGGGTCAGCTGGGACAATCTGTCTCACCGCTCGTCGCCTCCATCGGCGAAGTCGGCGACCGACTGCTGCGCGCGCTGCAGGTACTCCTCGAGCGCCTTGCGGTTCACGCGGATCGTCTTGGTGCCCAGCTTCGCCGCCGGCATCTCGCCCTGATGGATGAGCTTGTAGATGGATGTGAGCGAGATCTGCAGGTAGAGCTGCACCGCGCGCACGTCGAGCCACACGTCCGAGCCGTCGCCCGGCATGTTCAGGAGCTCCATGCGCTGGGCGTCGCCGGGGCCCGTGGGCAGGTAGACGCCGGCTTCGTCCGTGAGGGGAGCGAACCCAGAGGGCGCTCCGTAGACCATATAGGGATTGGGGATCTGGCCGGCGCCCTGGGGCGCGGCCGCATGTGCTTGCATCGATATACCTCCTGTCGCATCGGTTCGACCTGACCGCAAAACTCGAGTGCGGATACGTCGCTTCAATGGCAAGGGGTTTTACATGCTGCGGCGAATAGTGGCAAGAGGCGGAAAACGCGGATAGTCCGCTAAGGTTCCCTACGTCCATTAACCACGGAACCCACATACCCGACGGCGCGCCGGGGCGGATGGGCGGGTCCGCCCCCTGGCGCGTCGGGGCTGGGTCCGGAAGGGGATTTCCCAGGGGGGAATTCGCGTGCTCCGGGCCTCGGAGAGGCGCCGCTGCTGCGACGCGGGTTGGGATCCGAATTCCCCCGCGTGTCCCGCGAAACGGCGTGATTCCCGCGGAGTAGCGAGAAAATTCCCCCCGAATTCCCCCGCGAGACTATCCTCAAGATAGATAATATGAGGACTTCGGTCGGCTTTTTCATCCTTGACGGAAGGCTCGTTTTCGGGTCGGAAAGGGTCTCAGGGGTAAACTTTTTCGGCCGAAAAATTCCCCCGCAATAAAAAATCCCTGACCGTTTTCGCAGGTCAGGGACTTGATTTTGGTCGCGGGGGCCGGATTCGAACCGACGACCTTCGGGTTATGAGCCCGACGAGCTACCAGACTGCTCCACCCCGCACTATGACGGAAATCCTCTTCAGTTTTCAATGCTGCGACGTGGGTTATGAGCCCGACGAGCTACCAGACTGCTCCACCCCGCACTATGTGGGTTTGCCGTTCTGTGCATTGCGCACGTGCTGAACAGCGAGTGAATATTATAGGCACCGACAATTCCAAGTGCAAGAAAGCACCGCATAAGCCATGACCCCTCCACAATTGCCTCGAAAACTGTGTAGCTTGTCGCGGCAGTTTCGGGAAATCGTTGGTGGTTGAAACCCGGCAAGACCCTTTTGCTTAGCGTGCGCAGCCGTCCATCTTGTTGATGCGTCGATCGTAGGTTAAGATGCCGTTCGTCTCTTCCTCGATGTCGCTCACCTGGGTGTACACATACCCAACGAGCCCCTTCGGCTCGAGTGCTTCCACCTCGTCAAGGAGCGAGCGCACGGCACGTTGCCATTCGCCCAAATCATCGTAGGGTTCATAGCCATATGCCTCGTCAAGCGAGCTGTGGCCATCGACGCGGTGCGTGTAGCCGCCGAACTCCGAAATGAAGAACGCGCGTCCATGACGTCGATCGCGCCAAACCGTCATGTCGCGGAAGTAGTTGTGCACGCTGCTGAAGTCGCCGCATCCTTGGTCGTACCAGCCGCTTACGGCGTCGATGAGCCGCGTGGAGTCGATCGAGCGCACGAGTG
>JAFRJC010000127.1 GCA_017432445.1 Eggerthellaceae bacterium
CGAATGGGGCAGGTTGCCAGACTCCTTTACGAGAAGCAAGGCTCTCACATGCCATGTCGGCAACCCTGCCCGCCAGAATCCGCATTGCATCCATAAGCATTCGATAAAAGGCTTAAAAATGCAACGACTTAAAGATAGGAGAGACATGTCTTCGTACAGGTTCAACACCAAGCGTGTCTGCTGCAAGCAGATACGCTTCAATGTAGAAGATGGAAAATTGCATGACATCAAGTTCCTCGGCGGTGGTTGCGAAGGCAATCTGCGGGCTGTATCAACTCTGCTTGAAGGTCATGACGCAGTGTCTGCAGTAGAGCTGTTGCGCGGCACGCAGTGCGGCAATCGCGGCACGTCGTGCGGCGATCAGCTCGCCATGGCGATTGAAACCATCCTGCAAAAGGATGGGGACGGTGGTTTATAATAATCACTGGTTAGTAATACGCGATGAACCCAGATTCACCCGTTGTTCGCATTGCGGCTCAAGCAGATAAGGAAAGCGGAATGGAAACGAGCGAGCGCAAGTTGTTGAAGAACCTTCCCCAGGTCGAGGAGGTGCTCAAGCACTCCCTGATGCGGGAGTTGGGAGAGACCATGCCGCATGAGCGCCTCGCCAACGCCGTACGTGCCGAGATAGGCGAAATTCGTTCGCGCATCCTCGCAGGCGATGCCCCTGTTTTCGATGCCGAAAGCGTAGCGGCGGGCGCCCGTTCTCGCGCACTCGGGCTTTTGGAGCCGTCGTTGAGGCGCGTCATCAATGCGACCGGCGTGGTCATTCACACTAACATTGGCCGCAGCGTCATGGCTCCTGCTGCGATTGAGGCAGTCAACGACGTGATGAAGGGCTACTCGACGCTCGAATACGACGTGGATACTATGGCGCGCGGAAGTCGCCACGACCACTGTGAGAAACTGCTATGCGCCCTCACTGGCGCAGAAGCCGCCATCGCGGTCAACAACAACGCTGCCGCTGTCGTTATGGTGCTTTCCGAATTTGCGGCGGGACACGAAGCCATCGTATCGCGTGGGGAGCTCATCGAGCTTGGCGGATCGTTCCGCATTCCCGACATCATGCGTCAGTCTCAAGCTCACATGGTGGAAGTGGGTACGACGAACAAAACTCATCCCTTCGATTTTGAGAATGCCATCACCGACGAGACGACCATCATGCTCAAGGTTCACAGGTCGAACTATCGAATCGAAGGCTTCACCAGGGAAGTAAGCCTGTCAGAAATGAAGGATATTGCAGATAGACGCGAGAAGGAGACAGGTCAGCGCGTCCTGATTTACGAGGACCAGGGATCGGGCTCGTTCGTGCGTCTTGACCAATACGGTAATTACACCGAAGCGACCGTTGCCGAGTCGATGGCTGCAGGTGCCGACCTGGTCTCGTTCTCGGGTGACAAGATGCTTGGCGGTCCGCAATGCGGCGTGATATGCGGGTCGAAAGAGCTTATTGATCGCCTGAAAAAGAACCCGCTTGCCCGCGTGATGCGACTCGACAAACTAACCATCGCGGCTCTCGAGGGGACGCTGCGCCTGTACATGCAAGGCGAAGACGCAATCAATACCATACCCACAGTGCGCATGCTCACCGAATCGCCCGAGACCGTACGTATGCGGGCAAATCGCCTCAAAGAGATGATCGATGCGCGCATTCCTACAAGCGCAGCAACGACGCAGATCATTCCCGAGGTATCCCGTGCTGGTGGCGGGTCGCTGCCCATGTTCAACATCGACACCTATGCAGTCGAGGTTACGCCGGTTGTGGGCGATGTCCAGGAATGCGAGGAATTCCTCACCAAGAAGTGCCCCATTCCCATCATCGCGCGCATCAGCAAGGGAGCCGTGGTATGCGATCCGCGCACGCTTCTCGACGACGAAGAGCTTGAAATCGTTGCGGAAGGCTTGAAGGCCTATTTCGAATCGCTGTAAGAAGAAGTCGCTTTCGGAAGGGAGGCTACGATGAGTTCGGGTTTTTCATCACAGCCGCCTAAGCAGAATCGTCCGATTATCGACGAGAATGGCGTCGTCTACCTGACTCGCACCACGAAAAAAGGCGGTTGAGCTGCCAAGTGGGGTCCGGGGGACCTAAAGGAAATACTGAAGAGGATTTCGCCGGCAGTGGACCCCGAGCTCATGCTCGGGTTTGACACGAGTGACGATTGTGCCGTATGGCGCATAAACGAAGACCAGGCAGTGGTTCTCACCCTTGATTTCTTCACTCCGGTCGTGGACGACCCGTATGAGTTCGGGGCTATAGCCGCTGCAAATTCGATTTCCGATGTGTACGCGATGGGCGCTACCCCCATCGCCGCCCTCAACATACTCGCGTTCCCCAAATACCTTGGCGACGACGTCGCAAACGAGGTTTTGCGCGGCGGCGCTGATCAAATAACCGCATGCAATGCATTTGTGGTAGGTACGCAGATCGTCGAGGATCCGGAACCGAAATACGGTATGGCCGTCATCGGCGTCGCTCATCCCGACAAGGTGAAGCGCAACGAGGGAGCGCGACTGGGTGACGTGCTGATCTACACGAAGCCGCTTGGTATGGGCATTATGCACTCGGCGTTTCTCGCGGGCTTGGAAACGCGCGAGTCCATGAGTCAGGTCGTGGAGTCCATGATTGAGTTGAACAAGATGGGCGCCGAGGCCATTGGTGACTTGAACGTGCATGCTGCCACAGACGTGACGGGTTTCGGCCTAGCTGGACATTTGCACGAAATGCTGGAATCGAGCGGGACGGCGGCCATCGTCTATTGGGATGCCCTTCCTATGTTCGAAAGGGTTTACCAGTATTCCCAGGACGGTTGCCGTCCGGGCAAGGTGTACGACGTGATCGAATGGTCGCGCAGCTTCGTGCCGAAGGGAACTATGGACGAGATGACCTACGACGATCGCATGGGAGTCTTGTGCGACCCACAAACGAGCGGCGGGCTGCTCATCTCTCTGCCCAAGGAAGAGGCAGAAACGTATTTGCAGGAATTCAAGAAGCGCGCTGGTCGCGACGCCGTCGTGATCGGGGAGATTTTTGACGGCCCGGCTGGAAAGATATTCATAAAATAGGGCGGGAAGGTTGGATTGCCCATGTCGAAAGAGGATGTCAAATCTATTCGCCCCGTGCTCCTGAGAGAAGACGAATGGGCCGAATGGGATAGCTGGGAAGAATTCAAGGGCGATTGGAGCAGTGCCGGCAACGACGACTGGAACGAAAACTACGGCGACTGCGGCGATGATGAGGTAATCCCCATTCCCCTTACGCAGTACGTCGATGCCGGCGGGTCTGCATCTAAATGGAAGCCAGGCGAGTTCAACGCTCTCGCACAGCGTCTAGCCCCGGCATTTGCCCAGGAGAAGGCAGAGGGTCTGGTCGAAGGCGACAACTGCGTCATCATGCACGTCAACGACGAGCAGGCGGCCGTGTTCGCAGTCGATTGGTTTCCGCCGGTGGTGGATGACCCCTACGAGTTCGGTGCCATTTCGGCGGCGAGCGCGTTGGCGCCGCTTTACGCTGTGGGCGTCAAGCCCATCACGGCGCTCAACATCATGGCCCTGCCTTGCAAGATGGGCACGGCAATGGTCGGCGAGGTGATGCGGGGCGGATCCGACAAGGTCATCGAAGCGGGGGCGTTTGTCGTGGGCGGCCATTCCGTCGACGACGATACGCCGAAGTACGGCATGGCTGCGTTCGGCATCGCGCCTGCAAACCGGATTGTCCGGAACGATTCCGTAGCTGTGGGCGATGTGCTGTTCTACACGAAGCCGCTTGGCTCGGGCATCATGAACGAGGCGTATCGCACGAGCGTTGAGTTTGCCCGCGATATGCGCCAAGTCGTCGAATCCATGCTCGAGCTGAACAAGGGTGCTGCCGACGTGATGAGCGCGTTCAACGTGCACGGTGCGGTATGCGTGAGTGCTCAAGGGCTGGTAGGGCATCTGCATGCGCTTCTCGAGACATGCGGCGTTTCAGCTGAACTGCGTTGGGATGAAATTACTTTGTTCGATCGTGCGTGGCAGCGCTGTTGGGAAGGGCATCGTCCCGCACGCACGGAAGAAACCGTCGCATGGGCACGGCAGTTCGTCGACCTGAATGGTTTCGAGCCCGATGTTGAATGGGCTGCGCGATTCGAGCTTCCCGAAGGCGTGTCTCTGTGCGAGGCCGAGGCTGACGCCCGTATGGCCCTGCTGTGCGACCCGCAGACGAGCGGCGGCATGATCGTGGCCATCGCGTCCGACCAGGCGGATGTGTTCGCGCAGGCGTTCGAAGCTTCCCTTGGCCGCATGCCTTCGCGTATCGGCGAAGTGACGGCTGGGAATCCAGGCCACATTCTCGTGCAGTAACCAAGAGGGACAGCCTCCTTTTGGCTATTCGGAGCAGATAGCGATGGCGTTGGGCGTGCGCGTCCAGCTCTTCTGCCGCTTTCCCCTCTGCGCCGTGTGCTACACTATGACAAAGGGGTGAGCACGTCTGCCGCGCCGATGAGGCGGCAGCATTCTGCAGGCTTGCCTCTGACTTTCTGCAAAGGGCGTTCAACGCGAAACGCCTGATCAGGTATTCCATCGATTCTGCAACACTTCGGTAGAAGGGTTAAAGACCGCATACGGCCCCAGAAAGGAAAAGGCGGTATGCTTAAAAGCAGATTCTTCGATGGACGCCGTTTTTCGGAGCCAGGACAGTCAGCGTGAAAACATGTGCTGACTAAGCTGCAAGTGACAGGAGGAAATGCAATGGATTTGACCGTCGATGCGCTGGGTGACAAGTGTCCGGTGCCTGTTGTGAAAGCCAAGAAGGCGCTCGCCACGATGGATGAGGGAACGCTCGAGATGCTCGTCGACAACGAGACCTCGGTGACGAACCTCGAGAACTTCGGGAAGTCCCTGAACTGCGAAGTCTCGCATGAGCAACTCGCCGCCGAGAAGTATTCGGTGAAGATTGTGAAAACGGCTAATAGCGGATCTGTTGCATCTGCCGAAGGATCAGCTGGCGTCGGTCCGCGCGTAGTGGTAGTGCCGTCTGAAGTTATGGGTCATGGCGATGAAGAACTGGGCAACGTTTTGATCAAGGCGTTTATATTTGCCCTCACCCAGCAAGATGAGCTGCCCGACAGCATCCTGTTCTACAACGGCGGCGTGAAGCTGACGGTCGAGGGCTCTCCCGTGCTTGACGACCTGAACAAGCTTGCCAATGCCGGAGTCGAAATCCTGTCGTGCGGTACGTGTTTGATGCATTTCGGCCTTCAGGAGAAGCTAGCTATCGGCGAAGCCACGAACATGTACGTGATCGTCGAGAAGCAGCTGCAGGCTGGCATCGTCGTTCGCCCATAAGCAACGCCGAGCATTGCCGAGGAGATTTCCAGAAAAGGGCGGCGGAACTCGCTTTTAGCTTCGCCGTCATAAGTCGTATTGTCACGTTGAGTCGGAGATGCCATCTCCGACTCAACGCTTCATGGGTCCTTAGCTACATTCGGATCGCAAGGGGGTGATGGGCAAGCTGGCGTTGCGGACGGTTTCGTGGTGGATTGCCTTCAATATCCGAATGTCCGCCATCGGATTGTGCGGGTATTTTCAGAAACGGGCGTTCCCATACGTATCCATGCGTGCCGTTCAACGATTTATCGCATACGCTCAAGAATAAGGTTTACTAATAGGGATTATTTTATTTAATCATCGCAGGTATACTTTTATGTATATGGGGTAATGTATCTGTTTCGGGTGCACTTTTGCCCCAAAGGAAAATACGAGACGAGAATTGAAGAGGGGGTACGAAATGGCGCTGCTTTCAGTGGCGGCCAAGTCGTCGTACGACGAGAAAATCGCCGGCGTTCTTGAGCCGTTTCTTCGCAGAATCGAGGCGACACCGCCCGGTATCTGCCCCATTTCCGTGCAACTGAGCTTACTGGAGTCGAGCGGTGCTCACACGTGCGGCAAGTGCGTTCCGTGTCGTGACGGTATTCCCCAGCTTGCGGCCATGATGCGCCGTGTGCTGGATTGCCAGGCGGATGCCGAGACGCTCCAGGCCATGCGCACGCTTGCCGAGATGATTCGAGACACGAGCGATTGTGCCATAGGATACGAGGCCGGCGCCCTGGTGGTGGAGGGCCTCGACGCGTTTGCCGACGAATACCGCAGCCACATCGAGGCGGGGGCGTGCGCAGCAGGCGTCGAGCAGACGGTTCCGTGCGAGACGCGCTGTCCCGCCCACGTGAACGTGCCCGGCTACATCGCGCTCGTGCAAGAGGGCGACTGCGCTGGCGCCGTTAAGATGATTCGCAAGGACAACCCATGGCCGACGGCCTGCGCCCTGATCTGCGAGCATCCGTGCGAGACGCGCTGCCGTCGCATGCTCATCGACGCGCCGCTCAACATTCGCGGCATCAAGAAATACGCTGTGGACAACGCCCCGGCCGACACGGTTCCGGTGCCGCCGCGCATGCCCGATTCGGGCCGCAAGGTGGCTGTAATCGGCGGTGGCCCCTCCGGCATGACCTGTGCATATTTCCTGGCTCTGATGGGCCATGCGGTTACGGTGTACGAGGGTCGCAAGAAGCTCGGCGGCATGATGCGCTACGGCATTCCGGCGTACCGCTTCCCGCGTGAGCGCATCGATGAAGACATCCGCGCAATCCTTTCGGTCGGTGGCATCGAGGTGCTCTACGAGCACAAGGTCGACGCTGCTGAGATGAAGCAGATTGCCGAAGACTACGATGCTGTTTACCTGGCAATTGGCGCACAGGGCGGAAAGAGCTTGCAGCTGGAGGGCGTTGACGCCGAGGGCGTCATGAGCGCCGTGCAGCTGCTCGGGCGCATCGGCGACGACGATTACCCCGATTTCACGGGCAAGAAGGTCATCGTCATCGGTGGCGGTAACGTTGCCATGGACTGCGCCCGCACCAGCGTGCGCGCCGGCGCCGCCGAGGTCACGGTCGCGTATCGTCGCCGCATCGAGGATATGACGGCGCTCCACGAGGAAATTGAGGGCGCCATGGCCGAAGGCGTCGAGATGATGTGCCTGCAAGCGCCCGTCCGCATCGAGAAGGACGAGGAAGGCAAGGTCGCGGGCCTCGTGTGCCAGCCCCAGTACATCAGCGCCGTGAAGCGCGGCCGCCCCGCACCCGCGGCGGCGAATAAGCCCGAGATTCGCCTGGATGCTGACATCATCCTCATCGCCGTGGGCCAGGACATCGAGTCTGCGCCCTTCGAGGAATACGGCATGAAGGCCGAGCGCACGCGCTTCTGCGCCGACGAGTACCTGCGTGCTGCCGGCTTCGAGAACATCTTCGTCGGCGGCGACTGCCAGACTGGCCCGAAGTCGGCCATCATGGCCATCGGCGCCGGCAAGGTGGCGGCTCGCAACATCGACGAGTTCCTGGGCTTCAACCACAAGCTCGATCCGTGTGTCGACACGCCCGAGCCACGTCCCAACGTTCGCGAAGCCTTCGGTCGCGTGAACGTTGCCGAGCGTCCCGCACGCGAGCGCGGGAAAGACTTCGAGCACATCGAGCTTCCGATCAGCGAAGAGGAAATCATGCAGGAATGCGGCCGTTGCCTGCGCTGCGATGTCTACGGCTGCGGAGCATTGGAAGGAGGTAGGATCCAGTATGTCTAACGAACGCAAACTCGTAACGGTAACCGTCGACGGCGTGCAAGTCCAGGTTCCCGAGACGTTCACCATCTTGGCGGCTGGGAACAAAGCTGGCGTGCACATCCCGACGCTGTGCTACCTTAAAGACGTAAGCGACATCGGCAGCTGCCGCGTATGCAGCGTCGAAGTCGAGGGCGCTTCCGCCCTGCAACCCGCGTGCAAGACGCGTGTGACCGACGGCATGGTGGTGCATACCGACACCGAATTGGTGAAGCAGTACCGCAAACTCATGTTGCAGCTGGTTCTTGCCGACCACGGTCTCGATTCCACGAACTACTGCTTCAGCTGCGCGAAGAACGGCGCTTGCGAGCTTCAGGCGCTGTGTCGCGAGCTGGATGTGACCGAGTCGGCTTTCGCGCCGTCCACTCCGGCCAAGCGCGAGCCCGTGCTCGAAGACAATCCCTTCCTGGCATACGATCCCAACTTGTGCATCCGCTGCCAGCGTTGCGTGGGAGCGTGCAACAACCGTGCGCACAATCACACGCTCACAACCGGTAAGCGCGGCCTGCGCACTTCCATCCTGGCTCCTTTCGGACCTGATTGGAAGTCGACTGAATGCGAGAGCTGCGGCAATTGTGCGGCTGCTTGCCCGACGGGCGCCATCACCGAGAAGCGCCGCCGCGAATACCGCTCTTGGGAAGTCACGCGCACGCGCACGACGTGCCCGCACTGCGCCGTCGGCTGCCAGATGGATTTGGTGGCCAAGGACGGGCGTATCGTCGATGTCGAGCCCGCCTGGGGTCCCTCGAACCGCGGGATGTTGTGCGTCAAGGGTCGTTCTGGCAGCTTCGACTTCGTGCACGCAGAAGATCGCCTCACCACCCCCCTTATCAAGAACGCCGAGACGGGCGAGTTCGAGCCGGCATCGTGGGATGAGGCGCTCGATTTGGTGGCCAGCAAGTTCGCGCAGATCCGAGACGAGAATGGAGGTGATGCGCTGGCGGCCTTCGCGTGCTCGCGTTCGACGAACGAGGACGTGTACATGCTGATGAAGATGGCCCGCACGGTGTTCAAGACGAACAACGTGGACAACTGCGCACGTGTTTGACACGCCCCCACGGTCGCCGGTCTGGCGATCACTCTTGGCTCTGGTGCGATGACGAACACCATTGCCGACATCACGCAAGATTCCGATGTCATCATGCTGGTGGGCAGCAATCCCGAAGAAGCGCATCCCGTCTTGGGCATGCAGATCAGGAAGGCCGTCGAGAACGGCACGAAGCTCATCTTGGTGGACCCGCGCGAGATTGGCCTCGCCAAATACGCCGACATCCACCTGAAGCTGCGCCCGGGCACCAACGTCGCATTTGCGAACGGCGTTGTGCATATCCTCATCAAGGAAGGCTTGGTCGACGAGGAGTACGTTGCCAGCCGCACCAGCGGCTTCGAAGAGCTGGCGAAGATGGTCGAGAGCTATACGCCCGAACGCGTCGCCGAGATTTGTCACATCGACGTGCGCGACCTCGTGGCTGCCGCGAAGCTATACGGCCAGGCGAATGCGGCTCCCATCATCTACTGTCTGGGCGTTACCGAGCATTCTACCGGCACGGAAGGCGTCATGAGCCTTTCCAACATCGCGATGGTCAACGGCAAGCTGGGCAAACCCGGTTGTGGCGTCAATCCCATCCGCGGCCAGAACAACGTGCAGGGCGCCTGCGACATGGGCGCTCAGCCGAATACGTTCACGGGCTATCAGAAGGTCATGGACCCCGCCGTCGTCGAGAAGTTCGAGAAGGCTTGGGGAACGGATCTCAACCCCAACGAAGGCACGAAGGCGACCGAGGTGTTCCCGGCCGCAATCGAAGGCCGCATCAAGGGCCTGTATCTGTTCGGCGAGGACCCGGTCCGCACCGACCCCGACACGAATCATGTCATCAAGGCCCTGACCAATCTGGATTTCTTCGTGGTTCAGGAACTGTTCATGACCGAGACCGCCAAGCTTGCCGACGTCATTCTGCCCGGTCGTAGCTTCGCCGAGAAAGAGGGTACGTTTTCCAACACCGAGCGTCGCGTACAGCGCGTGCGCAAGGCGGTCGACGGCCCCGCAGGAGCCCAGCTTGACACCTGGATTTTCACCGAGATCATGCAGCGCATGGGCTATGACCAGCCGCATCTAAGTGCAGCGGAGATCATGGACGAGATCTCTTCGGTCACTCCGAGTTTCGGCGGCATCACCCATGCCCGCCTCGACAGCGCGGAAGTCGGCGGTCGTGGCTTGCAGTGGCCATGCCCGAACGCCGAGCATCCTGGCACGCCCATCATGCATGTGGGCAAGTTCGCCAAGGGCTTGGGCACATACTCGACAGCCGAGTATCGCCCCAGCGTCGAGCTGCCCGACGGCGAGTATCCGCTGATGCTCACTACAGGACGCATCCTGTACCACTACAACGCTTGTGCCATGACAGCGCGCACTGAGGGTCTCAACGAGATTGTAAACAGCTCGTTCATCGAGATCAACACTGCCGATGCCGACGAGCTTGGCATCGCTGATGGCGATCGCGTCAAGGTGACGTCGCGTCGCGCCTCCATCGAGTCTACGGCTCGTGTGTCCGGCAAGACGAATCCCGGCGAGACGTGGATGCCGTTCCACTTCCAAGACGGCAACAGCAACTGGCTGACAATTGCCGCACTCGACAACATCGCGAAGGCGCCCGAATTCAAGGTTTGCGCCGTTCGTGTCGAGAAGCTCTAAGTCTTGAAGAAGCGGCCGGGTTCCGAATGGAATCCGGCCGCTTCGGTTAACTCAAATGCGAAATGCCCGCATCGGATGTTCGGCCATTTGGTCTACTGGCATTTTTGAGAACCGTTTTGCGCGACGTATTTGTTTGCTGACATAGGATTACCGTCAGCGAGGCGCATCGTTTTTGATGGAGTCGACGCTTGAGTGATAGGGATATGGATATGGATATGGGTACGATCAACTACAACGACCTGCGGGTTCAAAAGACGCTCGAAGTTATCAAGAACACCTTCGAAGCGCTGATGTTGGAGCTGCCTTATCCCAAGATCACAGTCACGGCCCTGTGCGAACGCGCCCGCATCAACAAGAAGACCTTCTACCGGTACTACTCGACGCTCGACGACCTCCTCGAAGAGACGGAGAAGCGTTTCGGGTCCGCCTACATCGAGCGTACGCGCGGTCTGCACTATCCTGACGACGTCGAGCGCATCACACGCGAATTCCTGGAGTTTTCCGCCGAGCAGGGACCTCTTTACGATGCCATCGTGTGCAGCACCCGTCACGAGGACATTTTCGACAAAGTTGTCACCGAGATGGAGAAGGAGCGCTATGCCGAGAGCCTTCCGCCGGAGGGGTGGAGCGCAGAGGAGTGGAACCTGTACATGAAGGGCGTCACGTTCTTCCAGTGGCGTCTGTACCGCCAATGGGTCGAAGATGGCCGGGCGGTTCCGCTCGAGCGGATGATTGACATCGCTTGTAGTCTACTTGTGAAGGGCGCTACACTGAAATAGCGTGTTAAGCAGGCGAGACGAGCATCTTTTTTCCTAGTAAAAAGTTAATATGGGTATAGATATTTCACCCTATACCGTTAATCCACCGATATGGACATACTGTCCATATCTATTCATTTCGAATCGTAATAAAATTCTTTGATGAGGACCTGGGCAGTAATCTGTTCAGCGCCCAATCCAGCATCGGCGGTGCTTAGGGGGTGAAACTATCGTAGTTGTAACCAACAATCCCTTGTTGAAAGACGAGGAAGACGTGCTCTTTGTCGAAGGCACGTTTAGGGACGTGCTGGTGAAGGTGCGGGATATGGTGCACAGCGGCCACAAGCTGGTTACCCATCCACTGTTCGCTAGCAGCAGGATGATGTTCTCGCCGTTTCGGACGGTCATCGTAGGAAAAGAGCAAGACGGCGTGTCTCCAGAAGAATGCCAGATTGCTGAGGAGTCAATCATCTCGTATGACAATTTGACCGCCCGTAGGAAGAGGCAACCAGAACACGACGGCGATTATGCCGAGATGGACCGCTTGCTGTACCTTGCATCGCTTGAAGAGATTGAGATGCTTAACAGTTCTCATGTGATTTAGGGAAGAAAGCTTCTGCAGAGGTGGTCCCGTAGAAGCTTTAAGAATCGGGTGAAAAGGCATGAAGGCCGGATTTGCCCAACGAACGCACCATAAGGAGGTGTACTGAAGTGAGATTAGAGCAGAATTTGATCTACATCAAAGATGTCGTCTTGGGCGACGTCAACAAGGTCGAAGATGGTGTTCTAACCGTCGACGTGGAGGGCCTGAAGGCTGCCGTCATGGTTGACGACAAGGTCAAGGACGTCAAGGTCGACATCGCCAAGCCCGGCGAGAAGGTACGCATCGTACCGGTCAAGGACGTCATCGAGCCGCGCTTCCGTAAGGATGGCCGCAATGGCTTCCCGGGCGTCACCACCAAGTACGAAGAGACCGGCAACGGCGCAGTGAACATCCTGAAGGGCGCTGCCATCGTCACCATCGGCGATATGGTCGGCTTCCAGGAGGGCGTCATCGACATGTGGGGCGAAGGTGCCCGCTGGACGCCGTTCTCCGAGACTTTCAACATCGTGGTTGACATCACCCCGATCGACGGTCTCGATCCGCATCAGCACGAAGTGGTCGTCCGCCTGGCCGGCCTGCGTGCATCCACGTTCGTTGGCCTCGCCGCCGAGAATGCCGCCATCGACGAGACCAAGGTCTTCGAAATCGGCACCATGGCCGAGGAGACCGCCAAGTATCCGGATCTGCCGAAGGTTCTCTACGTGCAGATGAACATCGCGCAGGGCCTGCTGCACGACACGTTCTTCTATGGCGTGGACCTCAAGGAGATCATCCCCACCTGGTTCCATCCGTTCGAGGAGCTGGACAATGCCGTCATCAGCGGTAACTGCGTTGCCGCTTGCGACAAGATCACCACGTACCAGCACCAGAACAACGCGCTGACGTATGACCTGTACGACCAGCACGGCAAGACCATCAACTTCATCGGCAACATCTTCTCGCCCGAGCTCACCACGCTTGACGGCAAGTTCCGCAACTGCGACTACTGCGCAAAGCTGTGCGACCAGCTGGGTGCTGACGGCGTCATCGTTTCCGAAGAAGGTTACGGCAACCCCGACTCCGACCTCGTCATGATCTGCAAGCGCCTCGAGAAGCGCGGCATCAAGACGGCCCTCGTCACCGACGAGTGCTCTGGTTGGGATGGCACGAGCCAGCCGCTGACCGACACGGCAGCCGAAGCGGTCGCCGTCGTCTCGTCCGGCAACGTGTCCAAGGTCATCGACCTCGAGCCCGCAGACAAGGTCCTCGGCAACCTGAAGTCGGCACAGACGCTGGCAGGCGGCTGGGACGGCTGCGTCGAGGAAGACGGGTCCCTCAAGGTTGAGCTCAACGCCGTCATCGGCGCAACCTCGGAAATCGGCTATCACTACGCTTCGGTGAAGCTGTACTAGGAGGGAACTGACAATGGCTAAAAAGGTACTTTTCTATCTGAACCAGTTCTTCGGCGGCATCGGTGGCGAGGACAAGGCTGATTTCGAGCCCGAGTTCCGCGCCGAGCTGGTCGGCCCCGCCGAGGCAATCGCCAAGAACTTTGGCGACGACCTCGAGGCTGTAGGCGTCATCATCTGCGGCGACAACTTCTTCGGTCAGAAGGAGGACGAGGCAAGGGCCTTCATCGCGCAGGTAATCGACGAGCAGCAGCCCGACATCTTCGTCGCCGGCCCGGCGTTCAACGCCGGTCGTTACGGCTTCGCTTGCGCAGGCGCTTGCCAAGTTGCCAATGAAGCTGGCGTTACGTGCGTTTCCGGCATGTACGAGGAGAACCCCGGCCTCGAGCACTGCCAGTCGTTCGCCTGGGTTGCCCAGACGGCCAATGCAGCTGCCCAGATGCGCAAGGCTCTGCCCCTCATGGCAAACCTCGTCAAGAAGCTCGCTGCTGGCGAAGAAGTGACCCCCGACGATGACAAATACTTCGCCCAGGGTCGCCGCGAGTGCATCCTTGTGGAAGAGCGCGGTTCCGTCCGTGCCGTGAACATGCTGCTCGCCCGCCTGAACGACGAGGAGTTCACCACCGAGCTCCCCATGCCGTCGTTCGACGTCGTCGAGCCGGCAGCGCCGATCCTGGATCTGTCCAAGGCCACCATCGCCCTGGCAACTTCCGGCGGCATCGTTCCCAACGGCAACCCCGATCGTCTGCAGTCTGCTTCCGCTCAGCAGTGGAACAAGTATGACATCAGCAGCTACGATCAGCTGAAGGGCGACTTCTACACCGTCCACGGTGGTTTCGACCCCGTTTACTGCAACGAGACCGCTGACCGCGTCCTTCCTCTCGACGCTCTTCGCGATATGGAGAAGGCAGGCAAGATCGGCAAGGTCTACGATTTCTTCTATGCCACGACCGGTACCGGCACCGCTGTTGCGAACGCTCGCAAGTTCGGTGAGGAAATCGGCAAAGAGCTGAAGGAGGCCGGCGTCGACGGCGTTCTCCTCACCAGCACTTGAGGCACCTGCACTCGTTGCGGGGCAACGATGGTCAAAGAAATCGAACGTTACGGTATTCCTATCGTTCACATGGCTACGATTACTACCATTTCCCAGTCGGTCGGTGCAAACCGCATCGTCCCGACCGTGGCTATTCCGTATCCCACCGGCAATCCCAATCTGCCGCTGGAGGACGAGTACAAGCTGCGCTACTCGCTGGTCGAGCGCGCGGTCAACGCTCTCGCCACCGCTGTTGACGAGCCGACCCAGTTCGAGGGTTAAGGGCTACGCAATCGTTAGCTAAAACGGAAAGGGGCGACAAGCTGTCGCCCCTTTCCACCTTGCAGCGGGTTAGCAAACGCTGCTCGTACTTTGAATACCACTATATGCGCGCGACGGCCTTGATTTCCACCTTGGCGCCTTTCGGAAGGGCGACCACCTGGAACGCAGCGCGGGCGGGGTAGGGTTCCGAGAAGAACTCGCCGTACACCTCGTTCATGGCGGCGAAATCGGCGATGTCGGTCAGGATCACGGTGGTCTCGACGACGTCGTCCATGGAGGCGCCCGCCTCTTTGAGGATGGCGGCGATGTTGGTCAGGCATTGACGCGTCTGGGCTTGAATGTCGTCTCCGGCAAATGCGCCGGTGGCCGGGTCGATGGGAATCTGGCCCGACACGTTGATGGAGGCGCCTTCGGCTTTGACTGCTTGGCTGTACGGACCGATGGCTGCAGGCGCATTGGCGGTGGCGATAGCTTGCTTTGTCATGAGGACTCCTTTCGGGATGATTCGGCGTTGCGAGTATTGTAGCGTACAAGGCAGGCGCAATGTGGTGTTCTGTACTTATATTCGAGGCGAGCAGGAAGAACGCTGCTCCGTCTTGTGTGCTATGACGATTTGGAGGAACCATGGGAGCCATGAACAAGCTGGTCTTCAAGGGCGAAGACGGCAAGACTTACATCGAGATGCACGACGATCGGACGTACGTGCAGTACGCATTCAACGATCGCGACGAAGTGTTCGATACGCTCAGCGTCATGTCGAAGGCCATGGCGGCCGACATGGAGGCAAATGGCATCGAGTTTGGGCCGGATTACGAAATCGTGTGCGAGGGCGTTTGCGAGGGCATGATGAACAAGTTCAGCGAGCCTCAGCTGCGCGCCATCATGAAGGTGCTCTATGAGTGCGACCTTCCGTCCGATTTGGACGTGCTCGCCCAAGAGCTTCAGATGCGCATGTAAAAGCGCTTAGCGCGAACACCATAGTTCCGAGCTGTTTTTGCGGCTCGCTTCTGTGACGGCGGGACGGGAATCCTTGATACCAATCCCAGTTCAGGTTGCTACCCCCTGAGGTAATCAGAACTGGGATTTGTATCCAGGATACCCGTCCCGTCCGATCAATCACCCCGATCAATCACCCCAGGGGTAAGTGATTGGCTGGATACCCGACCCGTTCCTATAGAATGGCGCGGGGAGCGGTCTTGTCTGGCATGGGGGCTATCTCGTCTCCACCAGGTAAGGAGAGCAGATGGTCCATAGCGGTGAGCAAGGGTTGCTTTTGGGAGGGAAGCTCGGCTTGGAGCGTATAGGTTCCCAGCACCGTGGAATCCACAAACGTGCAGTTGCGCATCTCCATGTCTGCCACCATGGCGCGTATCTCCTCCAATCGCTCGCGAAACGTCAGCTGTCGGAATTCGTCGTGGGCGACCATCTGCGCGAGCGGAGTGTCGGGCCACACCAGCAGTCCCGTCACCCAGATGGCTTGCGGTTGAGCTTCGTTCAAGAATGCGGCGGACTCTTTGGCATGGGCGGCGCTCAATTGCTTTCCTCCAAGCCCGGCTATCATCGTGAATGAAAACTTAATGCCATGGGCGTGCAGCCGTCGGCACGCCTCCAAAGCGTTTTCAATACGGATGCCCTTGTCGAACAGATCCAAGACCTCTTGGCTTCCCGATTCGAGGCCGATATGCAGTTGCGTGAGGCCGTTGTCGACGAGCGTCTCGAGTTCTTCGTCGGTTTTGCGCAGCACATCGTCGAAGCGCGAGTACATGCTTATCTGGCTTGCTTTGGGAAATCGATCCGCCACGATGTCGAAGATATCGAGCAGCATGTCGCATGGTAGCATGAACGGATTCTCTCCGAGTAGGAACACGCGACTCGCATCAGGGAGAACAGACGCCAGCATCTGAGCTTTGACGTCGATCTCCGGAAGCGAGAAGACGCGGAGGGGATCGTTGGCGAAATCACAAAACTTGCAGCGATGCCACCCACAGCCGATCTGCACCTCCAAGGGCGCCGCATCCTCCTCCCAAATGGGTCGGTAGATCTCCTCGCGGGAGAACAGGCTGACCTGAATGTAGCCATCATCGCGCTGTGCAACCTCGGCTGCGCAGTCTTGCGGGTGCATCATGGTGCTCTCCCTTCCGGAAGGGTGCGACATGCAAAGCCCACAATATCAGAGCGTGTGGAGTTGAGGGCTGGGAAATGTCGTTCGAGAAACGCGGATTTTGCGCTTATTCGAAGAGTCGAAAACAGTACTTGAGACTCCTGATGCGCGGACAGGTTATCAGGTAAGCGTTTGTCTCAATTCGGATACGAAAAACAAGGGAGCGCTTTTCTTAGATGTGTATGCTTAACAACACGGTAGATGCAAATCTGGTTAGTACAAATTTCCATGGAAAAAGGTTGGCCAATTAATTCCGAAGCCGCAGTTCTGTAAGTTTTTTTCGCATTGCTATACAATATTGCTATCGCATCGATAAAGAATTATAATCGCGATTAGAAAACCTGCAGTAAAAGTGCTCGCAGGGAGGACTGACCGGGGACGGTCACGAGTAGAGGAGACGATGTAGGGTATGGAGAACGTATACGACGTTATTATCCTGGGTGCCGGTCCCGCCGGTCTAGCGGCAGGCCTTTATGCAGGTCGCAGCCGCCTCAAGGCTCTCATCATCGAGAAGTCCCAGGACGGTGGCCAGATCGCCATCACCAACGAAATCGAGAACTATCCTGGTCAGATCGTCGACGAGGAGGAGTCTGGTCCTTCCCTCATCGCCCGTATGACCAAGCAAGCTGAGAAATTCGGCTGCGAGCGCGTGAGCGACACCATCGAGTCTGTTGAGCTCGAGGGCGAGATCAAGAAGCTCGTGGGCAAGAAGGGCGAGTACTTCGCCAAGGCCGTCATCCTGGCCACCGGTGCTCACTCCCGTCCCATCGGCTGCAAGAACGAGGCCGAGTTCGTGGGCAAGGGCATTTCCTTCTGCGCCACTTGCGACGCCAACTTCTTCACCGACCTCGAGGTTTACGTGGTTGGCGGCGGCGACAGCGCTGTCGAGGAGGCTATGTTCCTCACCAACTTCGCCCGCAAGGTCACGATCATCCATCGTCGCGACGAGCTGCGTGCCGCCAAGTCCATCCAGGAGAAGGCGTTCGCCAATCCGAAGCTCGACTTCATGTGGGATAGCGTCGTCGAGGAAGTCGGCGGTGACGAAGGCGTGCTCGCGAAGATGTGGGTCCGCAACGTCAAGACCGACGAAATCACCGAAATCGAAGCTGACGAAGATGACGGTCTGTTCGGTCTGTTTGGCTTCATCGGCTTCCTGCCGAACACCGACCTGTTCGAAGGTCAGGTCGAGATGGAGCGCGGCTATGTCCTCACTGACGACGACATGCACACCAACATCCCCGGCGTGTTCGCCGCTGGCGACCTTCGCAAGAAGAGCCTGCGCCAGGTCGTCACGGCTGCTGCCGACGGCGCCATTGCTGCCACGCAGGTCTACAAGTTCCTCGAGGAATAAACCGGGTACAGTTAACGGTTAAGCAAGGTATATAGGAAAAGCAAGTAGGAGGAAGAAAAATGAGCATGTTGGAAGTCGATAAGAAGACGTTTGAGCCCGAGGTCCTTCAGTCCGAAGAAACGGTCCTCGTGGACTTCTATGGCGACGGCTGCGTTCCCTGCGCCGCTCTCATGCCGCACGTACATGAGCTCGCTGAGAAGTACGCCGGCCAGATGAAGTTCTGCGCGATGAACACCTCCAAGGCCCGTCGCGTGGCCATCGGCCAGCAGGTCCTGGGCCTTCCGACCGTTGCCATCTACAAGGGCGGCGAGAAGATCGAGGAAGTTGTCAAGGAAGCTGCAACCCCCGAGTCCGTCGAAGAACTCATCAAGAAGTACATCTAATCTAGTTAGTTTTCTGTAAGGCTTTAACGCGGTGCCAGTACGCGTTAGCAGTTTTATTTGGTTTGGTTTGAGAAACGGAAAGGAGTGGAAGATGAGCATTTTAGCCGGCAAAAAAGTCGTCATCATTGGCGACCGCGATGGCGTGCCTGGCGAGGCAATTTCTGCCTGCGTTGAGACAGCTGGCGGCGAAGTCGTATTTTCTTCGACTGAGTGCTTCGTCTGAACGGCAGCTGGCGCCATGGACCTGGAGAACCAGAGGAGGGTCAAGGAATTCGCTGAGCAGTTCGGCCCCGAGAACGTAGTCGTTGTCGTGGGTGCTGCTGAAGGTGAAGCTGCTGGTCTCGCCGCTGAGACGGTTGAGAACGGCGACCCCACGTTCGCTGGTCCATTGACGGGAGTCCAGTTGGGACTCGCTTGCTACCACGTGTGCGAACCTGAAATGAAGGAAGAGTTCGACGAAGCTGTCTACGAAGATCAAGTAGGCATGATGGAAATGGTCCTCGACGTTGATGACATCATCGAAGAGATGACCAGCATTCGCGAAGAGTTCTGCAAGTTCTAAGCAGGTTCTCACAAACACGCGATCACACCAACCGGGCGGCGGCTTAGCCGCCGCCCACCTTGTGAAAAACATCAAACGGACCGCAGGCCCGCTCATGAGGTGCTTCAGGATAACGTGTTTCCGGTTCACCTTCAGTTCAAGCCAACGGTTCTAGTGAATGTGGAGGTAAA
>JAFRJC010000128.1 GCA_017432445.1 Eggerthellaceae bacterium
CAGCCTCATCTGGTTCTGGCGGTAGGGCTTGAAGGTGGGATCGGGCATCGGCAACCCCCTCGAATCGGTTGCCTAATTATACCATATACCCAGCTCAAATGCCGATTATCAATTGGCGTCAGCCGCCGTCGCGAACGTTGGAACGGGAGGCTGTCGTCGCGTCATCAGGAGCGAAGCGACACATAAGAAGGCCGAAGGCCATGCCCTGGTTCCAGGCATGGAAAAGGGGCTGCAACATTGCTTCTGTTACAGCCCCCAGAAGGAAACGCGAATAGACCCTGCGAAAGCTTAAAGAAACAAGTTTGACTACATGGTTCCAATCATCTGGCTCTCAGTTGACGGTTTTGGGAAACCGTCTTCGTCGTTCCCTCGCTTTTATTCAATGTGTTCTGCAACCGTCTCTTTGCGCGTTGTCATTTTGGGTATTTCAAATGTGCTGATTCGTGGTCAACCGTTAATCAAGCTGCGGGTCGAGCGCGATGGGCACCTGCTCCTTGACGACGTAGAGCATGCGGTTGAAGTCGAACATCGTCGTCTCGGCGACGCACTCCTCGAAGTAGCTGCCGCAAATGGTGTAATCGCTCGTGTCTACGAATTCCATGAGCGCCGAGACAGCCTTGGAGATGGCCAGGCCATCGCTCATGTAGCGCTGGTCGTACATGCAGGCGTAGTAGCCTGCCTCGAGGTGTTCGACGCCGTCGAAAGGAGATGCGTCGTCCGGCCAGATGGCCGCATGGGAGTACACGACGTTGCTGCCGTCCAGTTCGTCCATGTCGAATATCGCCCCGACGTTCTGGAAGTACTTGAGCGGGACGTTCTTCTCGCGGAACGCCTCCCTCACCGCGTCGAGCGCCTCGTACCAAGCGGTGCCGCTGTCGGCTGCCGCCCTGTACGGGTTGATGGGGAAGCGCACGTAGGCGCGCCGGGGCTGGTATTCCACGAAACAGTGACGTAGCGCAGGCGGGTTTAGGAACATGGCCTGGTTCTCGATGCGCGCCCGCAGGATGGAGCGATCCTGTTCCAGCTGGGCAATGCTCGCCTCGACCTGCTCGAGCCGTTTATGGAGGATGTCGAGGTAGCGCAGCGAGTCCTTCCGGTCGACGATGTCCTTGATGTCGTCGAGAGAAAGACCCACCTCGCGCATCTTCACGATTTCCTCGACCTGCGCGCTGCGCTCTCTCGCGTAGTAGCGGTAGCCGTTCTCCATGTCGACGTAATCGGGGACGAGGATGCCCTTGTCCATGTAGACCTGCAGGGCCTTCTTCGTCACCCCTGCCATCTGTGCGAACTCGCCCGAGCGCAAAAGGCTGTCTTTCATGTCAATTCCTGCCTCCAACCGAAACCTTGGGGAGCGGTTATTTGAACACATTTTAACTTAAAAATGCTTGTTGAGATGATTGCTCGTGTTCGACACTTTGGAAAAATCTGTATAAATGACCAGATAAAAAGCATAATTTAAATGATTTAAAAAAAGTTCGAAAAACCTCTTGACCGAATCCTTAGGGTACGCCGTTAAATGATTTTGGTAACAGTTATGAAAGAAGGGCTTTGCGAAAGGGGCGGGAAGTGAAAGTTACGGGAGCGAAGCGGTGGATCGTGTTGGTGTTCCTCTCGCTACTTGCGGGAACGATGGTCTACACGCCCTACATCCGTTTCAACTACTACGACCAGATGGTTATCGTCTTCACGCAGTACAAGCCGATTGTCGATGCCGCGAACGTCAACGAGTTCATCGGCAACATGGGCATGATCGTCGGTTTCGTGTCGATGTTCATGTACATCATCGGCGGCATCATGGCCGACAAGTTCGCCGAACGCAACCTCGTGAGCCTCGGGGGCATTCTGCTTGCGGCCGGCACGGTCTGGTACGCGATGATTCCCGACGCGACGCAGATCCTCCTGGCGCATTTCGTCATGGCGCTCGGGGTCGGCTTCATGTGGTCGGCCTACCTTAAGACGGTGCGCAAGATGGGTACCGCCAAGGAGCAAGGGCGCATGTTCTCCACGTCCGAATTCATCCGCGGAATCATCGGCACGCTTCTCGGCTTCATGGGCGTCGGGTTGCTTAATCGCGCTATCCTCCCCCAAGGCGTTATCGACCCGACGCTCGTAGGCGAGCAGTTCAGCTTGCTCCTTTACATCAATGCCGGCATATTCGTCCTGCTGAGCGTCATCTGTTTCATCCTCATCCCGAAGAACCTCGTCGGCAACGAAGAGGCCGACGGCGCCGAGCAGGTTCCGTTCTCGTTCAAGTTCGCGCTCGACGCGCTCAGGCTCCCTGCCGTGTGGCTGTGCGTGGTCATCCTGTTCTGCGGCTACTCTATCACGGCGGCGGCGAGCGGTTACCTCGGCACCTACACCGTTCAGGTGCTTGGCATCGACGCGACCACGGCGAGCTCGTTCGCGGTCATCCGCAACTACATCATCGCGGCCCTGTCAACCCTGCTCATCGGCTTCGTCGCCCTGTTCTTCAAGTCCGAGATCAAGACGCTCGGCATATACATGGGCATCACGGGCGTCATCATCGCCATCATGATGGCCATCGGGCAGACTCCCGGGATCGGCGTTGCGATCATCTTCGTCTTCGCCTTCTTCTACACGGGCATGCGCGGCCTGTACTTCGCGACGCTCTCCGAGATGCGCATCCCCGTGCACCTGACGGGCATCGCGGCCGGCATCGTGTCCTTCCTCGGCTACACGCCCGACGTCTTCTTCTCGAAGATTGCCGGCATCTGGCTGGACACCGCCGGCACGGCTGGGTTCACCTACATCTGGATCTACGCCATCGCGTGCTGCATCATCGGCGTCGTCGCGTGCTTCGTCTCGTACCGCTACGCCAAGAAGAAGCAGGCTGAAGTTGAGGGCCATCCTGAGCTGCTGGCTTAGGGACTCCACCCGGCACAACCGTTCGAGCCCCTTTAAGGACTCAGCAAGGGGTTCGAACGGAGGCAATAGAACATCGAGAAACGATTCAACGTAAAGAACAAAAGATTAACAAGCGAAAGGAAACCACCATGACGTACACGAACCTCATGACCCAGGAGCAGAAGCAGGCCGTCCACGAGGCATCTATGAAAATGCTCTCCGAGGTCGGCATGCTCTACCATCACCCCAGGGCCCGCGAGATCGCAGCCGCCCACGGCGTCCGCGTCGAAGGCGAAGTGGCCTATTGGACCGAAGAGCAGATCATGGAGTGGATCGGCAAGGCCCCCGAGGAGTTCACGATCTACGCCCGCAACCCGAAGCACAACATCCACGTGGGCGGCGAGGACGTCAACATCGCCCCTGGTTACGGCATGCCCAACATGGTCGAGCGCGACGGCAGCACGCGTCCCGGCACCATGCAGGACTACGTCAACATCATGAAGCTGTTCCACGCGAACCCCTACTTCCACACTAACGGCTCGCTCGTCATCCAGCCCAACGACGTCGACACCCACACCTCCAACATGTGCATGACCTACGCTTCGCTTATGGCTTCCGACAAGGGCCAGCTGCTCGTCGGCGAGGGCGGCACCGCCCAGTTCGAGGCCATGATGAAGGCCCTGGCCGTAACGGTCGGCGGCGAGGACTACCTGCGCAGCCACCCCTGCGCCAACACGATCATCGACGTCATCACGCCGCTCGCGTTCTCCGAGAACATGTTCGAGGCGATGGAAGTGTTCGCCAAGTGGGGCCAGGCGACCGCCATCTCGTCGTGCGCCATGGCCGGCTCGACCGCGCCCGTCACGGTGCTCGGCCCGATCGTCTACACGAACGCCGAGGTGCTCTCCACCATCGCCCTTTGCCAGATGATCAACCCCGGCGCACCGGTGCTCTACGGCTCGCAGTCCCCGCAGGCCGACATGGCCACCGGCCAGATCGCCGGCGGCGCCCCCGAGTCCGCGCTCATGTACATCTACGCGCAGGAGATGGCGCGCTTCTACCACCTGCCGTTCCGCGGCGGCGGAGCCATCACCGACTCCAAGACCGTCGACGCCCAGAGCGGCATCGAGTCCTTCATGACGCTGGCCGCGTGCTACCAGGCCCGCACCAACTACATGATCCACTCCGCAGGCGTCCTGAACGGCTACGTCACCACGTCCTACGACAAGATCCTGCAGGACTTCGAGTGCATCAACTACTGCGAGCGCATCTTCAACCAGCCGCTCGTCCTCGACGACGAGAGCATCCCGATGGACGAGATCCTGGAATGCGGCCATGACGGCGAGTTCCTGACCTCCGACCACACGTTCGACCACTGCCGCGAGATCGTGGCGCCGGTCATCGGCTCCCGCGGTCCCGTGTCCGACATCAACAACGCGATCTACCAGAAGATGGACCGCTACTACAACAAGCTCATGGACGCATACGAGCAGCCCGAGGTCAGCGATGAGGCGCGCAACGAGGTCAAGGACATCCTGGTTGCAGCCGGCACCGACCGCGCGACGCTCGACATGATCGACGAGATGATCGCCACGAAGGTCCTGCGCTAAACAACATGCAACAGGGGACGGGGGTGTGTTTCATTCCCCCCGTCCCCTTTGCCGATTCCGAAAGGCGGTGCAACGCACTATGACACATCCGGCAATGCAAATGAAGGCTTTCATCACCCATACCGACGATCATGAATGGGTTGAAATCAGCGAAGGTTTCCGCGTAAAGAGGCTCCTGACCGCGCAGGACGTCCGAGCGGCGGGCGTCAAGGCAGGAAGCGTCACGGGCAACGTCGAGTACTTCGCCGGCGTGGCCCAGCTCGACCCGGGTGTGAGCCTGCCCGTGCGCAAATACAGCCTGGCCATCTGCACGCATATCCTGAAAGGCCAGGTTTGGGCGCGCTTGGGCCGCCAGCGCCTGGAGCTTGGCCCCGAGGCTTCGAACTACTTCCCGGCCGGTGCGCCGTGGGCCTACGAGGCGAGCGGAAACGAGGGCGTGGAGTTCCTCTACACGTTCACCACCGAAAACGAGATCGGCGAGGACCTGTCATTTGAAGAAGTGGGCGAAGAGGAGTACAAGGCCTACTTCCAGCCGAACTGCCCGTCGAACCTCATGACGCCGGGCATGGAAGGCGAGGGCTTCCGCTGGGCGTGCGCAGGAGATGCCGACCCCTACATCATGGTCGAGGCTGCGCAGGGCTCTCGCTCCCTGAGCTTCCAGGCCTACTACGATGCCGAGAAGGGCGCGCCCGAGATGTGGTGGGGCCGCACGTTCCTCAAGTCGAACTGCCGTTACACGCCGCACTACCACGAGCAGTCCGAGTTCTTCTTCTTCCTGCAGGGCGAGGGCACGATGTACGCCGGTGACGGCATCTACAAGGTGCGCCCCGGCTCGATGGTCTATGCGCCGCGCAACTGCATGCACGGCATGGTGAACGACGCAATCGAGCCGCTGCAGGCGATCTACTGCTGCAACACCGAGGTCACGGGCAACGCCTACGTGCGCTACGAGCTCGCCGACGTGCCGCTTGTCGTGCCCACCGATCGCACTGACATGCTGCTGAGCGATTTCTAGCAAAACGCGAACAGGTTGTGGCAGAAACCGGACGGTTGGGGAGGCTCCTCAAATGTCCGGATGCTGTAAACTGGGACGACAAGCCGGTAGTCGTCCCAGTTTATTGCAGTGCATGCTGTTCGAGAGGATGCCGGACTTCCTGAAAGAGGCGTTCGCGGCGTATCCCTATTCCGCCGATACGCTTTTCCCGTCGGCGCCCTGAAGCTCGAAGGGCTCGATAGGTTTTCCTGCCAGGAGAGGCTGTTCAGCAACGAGGAGCTGCTGGCCCATACCGCTCTCGAGGCATGGCTGGCCGAGCGCTACCGTGACACGCGCATCTTCGGCAGGAGCGAGGTCTACGGCGTGCTCAAGTCGCATCTGCGCTACGCGTGCGGAAACGATCTCGGCGTGCTGCTCTCCGATGCGCTCGCCTACGCCCGCTCGCTCATCGACGACGGTGACGCGCGCGAGGAGGCGCTCGAGAACGCCGCCCGCTGGACCGCCGGCAAGCCGAAGGACCTCATCTCCGAGTACAAGATGTTCGGCGACTAGCTCAGCGCCCCTCTGCGACAAGCGGTTTGCCACGGTTCTAGCGTAGTGAGCAAAGCGAGCGTTGTCGTCGGCAATCATAGTGATGTCGTGGGCGCAGGTGGTGGAACGCCATCCCGAATCCGTCCATGCTGCGCACGCTGGGATGAATCAATATATTTACATATTGTATAAATTAGTCCAATTCGATAGAATGGCGACATGAGCATTTTCGCCGACATACTAGAAGAGCGCTTCGGCGCCGGGCAGCCCATCCTCACCGAGGACGTGCTCGCCGCGTTCCCCGACGAGCCCCGCAGCACCGTGTTCTACCGGCTGAAGGCCGAGGTAGAATCCGGCGGCCTCGCCAGGTTCGACCGCGGCGTCTACTACGTCCCCGAGCGGGCGGAGCTGTTCGGCCGGACGGTGGGCGTGCCGCTGGACCCGGAGCGGGTCATCGCGAGGAAGTACCTGGAGCGCGACGGCGAGGTGATCGGCTTCGTGAGCGGGCTGGCGCTCGAGAACCGCTCGCGCGTGAGCAACCAGGTCCCAGCGGTGCTGGAGATCACGACCAACGCCGAGACGAACAGGCGCCGCCGCGTCCGGCCGTTCGGCGGCTACCGGGAGGTCGTGCTCAAGAGGCCCCGGGTTCCGGTGACGGCGGGCAACGTCGACGCCCTCGAGGCGATAGACCTCGTCGAGAACGTGGACGTGGCCTCCCTGGACGAGTCCGAGCTCGACGCCTTCCGGCGCAAGGTCTCGAAGGCCGATTGGGCCACCGTGGTCGAGTGCCTCTCCGCCTACCCGAAGAAGACGGTCATGAAATACCTCAAGGAGGTCGCGCCCGCGTATGTACCTGCATGACGACAAGGCGGCCTTCCGCGCCGCGGTGCTCTCCTGCGCCGATTCGCTCGGCATGTCCCCGGCCTACGTCGCCAAGGACTACTTCATCGTGCTCCTGCTGGGGGAGATAACGGGCAGGAACCCGGACGTCGTCTTCAAGGGCGGCACCTCGCTGTCCAAGTGCCATAACGCCATCGACCGGTTCTCGGAGGACGTCGACCTTGGCCTCGAGGCCGCGCATGCGACGGAGGGGATGCGCAGGCGCATGAAGGGCTGCGTCGTCGACTCCGTGGAGGCCGTGGGGCTCGCCGTCGAGAACCTCGACCGGACGCGCAGCAAGCGCGAGTTCAACAAGTTCATCGTGCCCCTGCCCGCGCTGGGGGAGTTTCCCATCGAGCCGCTCATCTGAATTTCAAATTCAATTTCAGTCATCACGAGGTACACGGGCCTGGACCCGAGCCCGAGGATTGAGGCCTCCTACGGCGGCGTGCCCGTCGTGGAGATAGCCGACCGGGCGTTCGAGGGCTGCATCCACTTGAAGGAGGTCGCCATCCCCGAGGGCGTGACGCGGATCGGGGACCGGGCGTTCTATGGCTGCGAGGCCCTCTCTTCGGTGGAAATCCCGATAAGCGCGAAACGGATAGGGGATAGGACGTTTGCGTCCTGCAAGAGCCTCGCTTCAGTTTCCATCCCCGCGGGAGTTACGCGGATCGGGGACCGGGCGTTTGAGTTCTGCGAGAGCCTCGCCTTCGTCGTCATCCCCGAGGGCGTGACCGAGATCGGAAAGTTGGCGTTCTTTGGCTGTCACACCCTCGCCTCCGCCTCGATTTCCGCCAGCGTGACGGAAATCGGGTTCGAAGCGTTCGCGTTCTGCCGGATCCTCTCTTCAGTCTCCATCTCCGAGGGGGTGGCGCGCATTGGGAAGTGGGCATTCGAGGGCTGCCCGGCCCTCGTCTCCGTCTCCATCCCCGACAGCGTGACGGAGATAGGGGATGATGCGTTCCGGGGCTGCGAGAATCTCACCGTGAAGTGCTCGCGCTTCTCGAAAGCTTGGAGCTACTGCAAGGGCCATGGCATACGGACAGAGCCACCCCGATCAGGCTTCTTCGCAAGTCTCTTCGGCAGGAGGTGAACGCGGGGTTTTTGAAACATATCCCCAAAATATAACCGCAGTTCAAGCGCTGTAAAAGTGCCAATCTAGTTGCTCGTGGCGCAACCTAGCGGAACGAGCGCCCCTCAACCGTTAGTCAAAGGGGACGGGGATATCGACTCATGCCTTGGCTATACCATGCAGATGGAGGAAGAGAACCGTCACCTGATGAGCTAAGGAAGAGCTCGGGAAACAAGATCGCTCCTTTCGGCTTGATGATCTTGAACACGTCGCGCTTCAGCCCGTGGGAATCAGCCTCCACGAGCGCAAGGATGAGCAACTCGAGCGTGTCGCGCCCGTTCAGGCCCGCCTCTATGACGCGCCTCTGCTCGATTCCGATGTGATTGTATTCTCCCTTGCCCATTCCGATCGCCTCCTTGCCGCGGGGCAGGAAGTCGATTGAAATGATAGGTTAGGACATGCGGAACTTCCACTTTTAGGGCTATGACAGAGTAAGTGCCTGGAAAAAACGCTGCACGTCAATCATGCATTGATTTCATAATTCATGAAAAGTTGCATTTTATTTGATCACAAACCGTGAAAAGTTGCATTTGCAACGCTATAATGACCCTGAAAAGTTGCGTTGAGAGGAATTGGGATGCTGAAGAGGAAAATGACGAATCGTCTTCTCAGCTGGAAGGAATCGCATGGCGCGAAGTGCCTTCTCATAAACGGCGCACGCCAGGTGGGCAAGTCCTTCATAGTGGACCGTTTCGGAGAGACCTCGTACGAAAGCTACGTGAAGCTCGATTTTGTCGAGCATCCCGAGTATTGCAGCATCTTCGACGGCCCGCTTTCGGCCGAACGCATCTACTCGAACATCACGCTCGCCGTGCCCGGCTCCCATATCGTTCCCGGAAAGACGCTCGTCTTTCTCGACGAGATTCAGGAATGTCCTGCCGCCCGCGCCTCGTTCAAGTACCTCGCCCAAGATGGCAGGTGCGACGTCATCGGTTCTGGGTCGTTGCTCGGCATGAGGTTCCGCGAGCTGTCGGATGCGCCGTCACTGCCCGTGGGCTACGAGGAGCAGATTACCATGAGGCCCCTCGACTTCGAAGAATTCCTCTGGGCCCGGGGGTACGACGAGGAAGCTACGAGCCGACTCAAAGCCTATGCGACGGACTTCGAACCTGTTCCCCGAGCGGTGCACGAGACAATGATGCGCCTGCTGCGCGAATACTTGTCCGTAGGTGGCATGCCGGCAGTTGTGCAGGCGTTCTCGGACGGCTGGGATTTCGGCGCCGCACACGAGGAGCAGCTAGCCCTGCACGCTCTTTATCTTGACGACATCGCGCGTTACGCCGAACCCGCTCAGAGGGTCAAGGCGCGCATGTGCTATCTGTCGCTTCCACGCCAGCTCGCCAAGGAGAACACCAAGTTCCAATATGCGGTGGTTGAGAAACGCGGCAGCGCGCGCAAGTTCGACGACGCGGTCGATTGGCTCGTCGGTTCGGAGATGGTCCTGCGCTGCCAATCCGTGTCCATGCCCGATTACCCCCTCGTCGCGTACGAGGACGAAAGTCGGTTCAGGCTGTACGCGAACGACACGGGGCTGCTCATGGCCATGTACGATTTCGGGATGAAGGCCGCAGTAGTCGAGAATACGTTGAAAGGCCCCATGAAAGGGGGTCTGTACGAGAACCTGGTCGCGTGTATGCTCGCCGCCAATGGCGAAGCGCTGCGGTACTGGATGTCGAAGAGTGGCAACCGCGAGGTCGAGTTCTTGGTCGAGCGGGGTGGGGCGGTGGCTCCGGTCGAGGTGAAGGCTTCTCGGGGCTCGACCGTTTCGTTAGACGACCTGCTCGGACGAGACGACGTGCACGTTGGCTACAAGCTCATCGACGGGAACGTTGGCCTCTTTGAGAAGAAGGCCACGCTGCCGCTTTATCTTGCCATGTTCCCCCTGCCTTAGCCGATCTTGTACAGGAAGGGTCAATGGGGACGGGGGTATTGATTCACCGTTAGCTTTTGCGTCACGCGACTACCGAGGAGGGCCTGATGAGCCAATACCCCCGTCCCCATTGACTCAAGCTCGTCCTTCTCGCCGAACACGTTGAACACGACGGTCATTTCTGGACTGTTGCGGTCGAGCCATTTCCTCACGGTTTTCACGGCGATCTCGGTCGCCTCTTGCTGCGGGAAGCCGAAGACGCCGGTGCTGATGCAGCGGAAAGCGATTGAGCTCAGGTTTTCTACATCAGCTAAAGGAAGGTGCACACCATGCAATCCAAGACTTTCGCAAAACCCGTTCTGGGAGCGTTCGGGGTGTTGGCCCTCATCGGCGTGGCCTGCTGGGTCTATGCTCCCGCGCCCACAGATTCCCAAAGTGCGAAGAAATGCCTTGCATCTCCTGTCGTGAAATAATCCTGCCATGATTGCAAAGCCCCTTCATCCATGACATCGAGCTGCTCGATGACACACCTTGTCCAAGGGATAGCCCCCGTCGCTCCAGCTGTAATAAGGTTCCCGTCCACAACTGCTGCAGCTTCCTTGTAGTGGGCAGCTCCTTTATATCCTGGCGCGAACATCTCTAAAAAGCCAGCTCCATTGCTGGTGTGAGGTCGGTTATCAAGCAAGCCCGCCGACGCAAGAGCCGCGGTTGCCCCGCAAATTGCTGCAACAATTCCGCCGGCATCCAGCATTTCGCCCGCTTTAGCGATTGCCGGAGCATGTTTCGAATCGGACCAGGTATCTGCTCCTGGAAGCAACAGCAGGGAGCTTTCGCCAACAACAACTTCGTCTATGGAAACGTCTGGAACCATCGTTGTCCCGCCCATGGACACTACGGATTCTAAAGTCGCCCCCACGCGGAGAAGCTGAATGTCAGAGGCATTGGACCTGAAAAAGCGGCGGGAGTTTAGCTCCGCCAACACATAGCTCAGCTCCCAATCAGCCAGGGTATCAAGTATGTAAACGTAGACGGTCTTCATAACAAGCTCCTTTTCTAGCGACTCTTTCCTTGCAGCTCGTACCATGCAACACTATTCTTGACAAGTAATGTCAAGAATAGTTGGATTATCCGAGAATTACGCCTTCTTCGCCTGATAACACGAAAGGACATGCTCATGAAAGCTGATCGTTTAATGGGGATAACCCTGCTCTTGCTGGAAAAGAAACGCGTAAGCGCACGCTTCTTAGCTGAAAAGTTCGAGGTCTCCACACGCACCATTTACCGCGATGTGGAATCGCTTTCCATGGCGGGAGTACCGGTATTCTCGACGCCAGGCGTAGGGGGCGGCATTCAAATCATGCCCGACTTCAAAATCGAGAAGGGCACGTTCAACAATAGCGACCTTTCGGCCATGCTCATAGCCTTATCAAGCCTTGAAGGGGCGATAGACCAGGATATCTTGTCAAGCGCAGAAGCAAAGCTTCGGTCCCTGATTCCAAGCCAACATGTTTACACCGTTCAACTGAAAGCCGACCGTGTCCGCATCGATAGATCGCCATGGATTCGAAACCGAAGCACCGACAACTACCTCGTGCACATCCGAGATGCTCTAGACAGGAACAAGCTGGTGTCAATCGTATACCTGAACAATCGGGGGAATACAAGTCGGCGGATCGTCGAACCTCACCAGATTGTTTTCAAGGACGGCATGCCCTATGTCTTTGGATGGTGCAGAAAGCGTCAGGCTTTTCGGCTTTTCAAGCTCGCCCGCATCCTGCGTCTGAGCATATTGGACGAAACGTTCGAACCACGGGAGATTCCCATCGCCGAGCTCGACGGAACTCCTTATACGCAAGAGCTGCAAGAGGCAATAACACTGCGCATCAAGCGCTCGCTTGCCGAACGCGTGCTGGACTACTGCCCCTACGATCATTTCATGCCAGACGGCAACGATTATTACCTGGTGCGCTTTCCTTTTATCGACCGTGATTATTACTATGACACGCTGTTGTCTTTCGGCGATGCCTGCGAAGTGCTGGAACCACAACGCATTCGCAAGAAAATGAAAAGCAAGGTCAATCGCCTATCGAAGGTTTACGCCTGAAGACGCAAACCGCACCAAGCAAAAATCGCGACGCTCTCCAAACTCGATGACCTTGGCAAGATGCCCGATGACCTCAAAACCGCTCATGTTGCCTTGGATGCAGCTGTCGAAGCAGCCTATGGCGCCGATTTCAAAGGCCTTGGTTGCGTTGTGGCGAATGCGGAAAACCAAAGCTTGCGCCGTGGGGCAAACAAGGTTGCGCTGGGGCGCAAGTGCCGCTTACGCCGTGGGGAGAGCTACGAGGGCTTGGTTGCGGTGCGCTGTGCCCGTCGGTTCCTCCACCATACGCGACCTCATCTCGGTCAAATCTATTGGCCCATGCTAAATGGGGCTCACACCTTGTGAAACGCCTGCAACACCGATTCCCGTTGCCTCTACGTCTTTCCTTTGCCATTTACACCTTGCGATAGTACAGTACATGCGTCACGCAATGGAGCCAATTGGCGTCTAACTGGGATAGGTCCCTTAAGCAGCATAACGTTGAAAACGTCATGTGAATCAACGGAGAGGGAACGTCATGGGGGAGACCAAGGAAATCTACCTAGCCGGAGGGTGTTTCTGGGGAGTCGAGGAGTACTTCTCGCTCGTACCCGGCGTCGTCGATGCGGAGTCGGGCTACGCGAATGGGAGCACGGTTGAGCCGAGTTACGAGGACGTGTGTCGCGGCGACACGGGGCACGCGGAGGCCGTGCGCGTGACGTACGACCCAAACGTAATCAGCCTGAAGACGCTCGTCGAGCAGCTGTTCGCCATCATCGACCCCTTAAGCGTGAACGGGCAGGGCAACGACGTCGGCGCTCAGTACCGTACGGGAGTCTACTACGTCGACGAGGGCGACCTTCCCGATATTCGGGAGGTCTTTGATGCCGTGCGCGCCAAGCTCGGTGCCGAGGTGGCCGTTGAGCTTGGGCCGCTGCGCTGCTTCTACCCCGCAGAGGAATATCATCAGGACTATCTGCGCAAGAACCCGAGAGGGTACTGCCACGTCGACTTCGGCAGCCTGTCCGACGTGCGGACCCTGCAACAAGAAGAAGACGCGCCCGACTGGTCCCGCTACGCGAAGCCCTCCGACGAGGAGCTGCGCGGGAGGTTGACGGCCCAGCAGTACGCGGTCACGCAGCATGGCGGCACGGAGCGGGCGTTCTCCGGCGAGTACGACAGTCATTTCGAGAGTGGGATCTACGTCGACGTTGCGACGGGCCAGCCGCTTTTCTCATCGGAGGACAAGTTCGACTCGGGGTGCGGGTGGCCCGCGTTCGCCCGCCCGATCGACGGGACCGCCATCACCCTGCGCGACGACCGAAGCTTCGGGATGCACCGCATCGAAGTGCGCAGCTCCGGCGGCAACAGCCACCTGGGACACGTTTTCCACGACGGCCCTGAAAAGCTCGGGGGATTGCGCTACTGCATCAACAGCGCGGCGCTACACTTCGTGCCCTGCGAGCGGCTCGCCGAGGAAGGCTATGCGGACTGGGCGTAAGGTGGGTGACGCTTTTTCCTGAACGTCGTCTCTCCCTGTTCTTGGACAGCTGACGAACCGGCCGCTATGCGCTGCGCCGAAGCCGTCTTAGACTGTGAGTGTGCCATGACTGCCCTTCCCATGGTTTCGGCGACACGTCGCCCGCAGGTACAACCTACGGGACACACTGAGCCACGATGCCAATTGACGAAACTGTGTGACATGTGTACCTTGCTATAAACATCCAAAGCGGTTAACGGGGGCGATACTCCATGTCCATCACTCAGGTAGCTCTCGGGGTGCTCCTGCCCTTTATCGGTACGAGCCTCGGCGCAGCCATGGTGTTCGTCCTCAAGGGGCAGCTGTCGGGTAAGGTGCAGAAGGTCCTCACGGGGTTTGCAGCTGGCGTCATGGTGGCGGCCTCGTTCTGGAGCCTGCTTCAACCGTCGCTCGAGTCGAGCGAGCACGTGGGCTATCTCGCTTTCGTGCCCGCTGCTGTGGGATTTCTCATCGGCATGGGATTCCTGCTGCTGCTCGACGAGGTGATCCCGCACACGCACATGGACCTGCAGGACGAGGGACCCAAGACGGGTCTCGCGCGCACGACCAAGCTCATCCTCGCCGTCACGCTCCATAACATCCCGGAGGGAATGGCCGTGGGTGTGGTCTATGCAGGATGGATTGCAGGCGACCAGACGGTGAGCTCTGCGGCCGCCCTCGCCTTGGCGCTCGGCATTGCCATTCAGAACTTCCCCGAGGGCGCTATCGTCTCCATGCCGCTGCGCGCCGAGGGCATGGGGAAGGGCAAGACCTTCGGGTACGGCGTGCTCTCGGGAGCCGTGGAGCCCGTCGCCGCGGTATTTACGATACTCGCAGCTCAGCTCGTGGTTCCCATGCTTCCCTACCTTTTGGCGTTTGCGGCCGGCGCGATGATATACGTGGTGGTGGAGGAGCTCATCCCCGAGATGAGCGAGGGGGCGCACTCGAATCTCGGCACGGTCGCATTTGCGCTGGGGTTCGTTCTCATGATGGTGCTGGACGTGGCGCTCGGGTAGCGCCGAGCGACGCGGCATGAGGTCAGAGTTGAGGCGGCAAGGACAAGGTGCACGGATATGGAGGCAACAGAACTAACGCTGCAGGCGATTGTGACGGGGCTCTCCTCGAATCAAAGATTCAGCCACCGCATCTAGGGGTACGGTTGGGTCGTGCCCGAACAGAGGGTAAACGTACATGCGGATCGACGCTGCGGGGACGTCAGGGTGCCCCACTGCGGCCTAAAGGTCGTCGCTTCCCGTGAGGTAGCGCATGGCATCGGCCAGCACTCCCGCGTGGAACTCCTCGAGGTTGGGCAGCATCTCGGGGATCGGCCGGTCGGTGAGCGAGAGCCACCTCTGCATGAAGCCCATGAGCGCCCAGGTCGAGAACGTGCACCGCAGGCGGTTCTCCAAGCTGTCCCCCTGCCCGCTGAGTACGAGGGATGCCTCCACGTAGGCATCCGCCATGCCGTCGGCGAGGCGCTTGGCTATCGCGCCGTCATCGGAGGGCAAAAGCGCTCGCAGCAGCCCCTCGTGCCGTGCCAGCGCGGCGAGCACCAAGGACATGAACCCCTCATTGACATCGCCCGACGCAGAGACCCTCCCCGCGAAGGCGAGGCAAGCTTCCCTCACGTCTGCGAGCAGCTCGTCGACCATGGCGACGTAGAGCGCAGCGACGCCGGAGTGGTGCAGGTAGAAGGCGTTGCGGCTGATGCCCGCCTTCCGGCACACGCTGCTCGCGGTCACGGAGGCGACCGGCGCATCGCGCACGAGCTCCAGGAACGCGGATCGTATGGCCGCCTCTGTGCGGGCGTAGCGCGGGTCCTTGTCGTTTGCCATGTCTGCCCTTCCCATGGTTTCGGTGACGCATCGCCCGCAGGTGCAACTTACGGGACACACCGGGTCACGATGCCAATTGACGAAGCTATGTGACACGTGTACCTTACTATCATCTGAAAGAACTGTCAAAGGAGGAGGCGATCACCATGGTTAAGGCAGCGCTGCGCGCCGCTTATTAGAGTGAAGGCGCGAGGATGGCAGTCGGCATCGACCGACGGTGTGCGCTCTAGCGTAAATGGGTGATCACGAACGCGATAGCGCCCAGGTGCATCATCCTGCGATCAATGGGAAACAAGAGTGCGCATAATCATTTATGATTTTCAAGCCGCCGGCAATGGCCTCGAGCGTTTCGTTGGAAAGCTCGTATCCCTCTTTCTCGACGAGCTCGACCAGTTCTTCAAGCGTCTTGCAGGAGCGAATCTTCTCCTGCTGTTCGGGGCTCAGGTCCTCGAGGTTCATGTTGCCCTCCTTGGTCGGGGTTTGCGCTACTGCTTATACGCAGATTCATCAGGATAAGTCCCAATGGTTTCGCAGGTGCTTGTGCGCTCAAATGCATACTCTGCCGACCCCGGCATGGAACTTCCTCTTCTATGGATATGGACTTCTGAGTTCGAAATCGCCAGCAACTGTCAACGGGCGACTCCCGCGGCAAAGCTATCCCCGTCTATTCTGCAGGTATTCGGGTTCAGCTTTTGTGGCATTTGATAGTTACCCTCAGTTCATCAGAAGGATGGGTGATAACCTCGAATGCGTATTCATAATAGCTGACATCGTCATCGCTTTTTCTGTGTTGGTAATTGGTCTCTAAGTTGATGTCGTATTTAACATGCGCGAATTCCTCATCCGAGCCATCGCGAAACAGCGTATATTCCGCCATATAGTCTTCGTATACCTTTTCAACTTCCCAAGTCCCGTTTACCGCCGCTGAATCCTCGTTGCGCATGGTCCAGGTGTTATCGTTATAGAAAACAAACTCGTACTCTTCGGAGGAATCAACCCTTTCTTTTGTGTTCAGGTTGATTCTCTCTACGGAAAAGCTCTTCCAAGTCCCAACGATTTTGGAGCCAGTGTCGTTATCGCCACCGCATCCAAACAAAGCCAGCGCAAATACCGCGCCCATTATGAGTGCAATCAAAGCCAATCTCGTCGAGGTCTTCATTGCTGCCAAGTCCTTTTTTGTTTTCTGCATTGACTCTGGAACCCGCTTTCAGGTGATCAAGCTGCAGCGTTGCCCCCATAGGGTAGCAAACTGGGAAGTTTCTTGTTCGTCGGTTCTCCAACGGCATCTTTCGTCATCGGCTGCATATAAGCCTGCCATCCTCATCCGCCTGCGGAAAACACCGCGTGTTGGAACAGGGAGAATCAACGAACCTATAGAGAGGTTACTGCACTATGACCAGTTCGATGCCCCAGGGCATGGATTCGATAATCCGATCGGCCTTTCCGTCGACAATCGTTGCGGTGCGGACCCGGCCACCAGGCAGCGTCCAGGAGAGCTTGCCGTCGGAAAGGCTCGGATCCCCTTCCGTCGGCGCCCCGTAAACGGCGATGAGGTCGGGCACGCTCGATCCCTTGACGATGGTCGGCATGTTTTCGCCCTTGGCAGGACCGTCAGGCTCGTCTGCTTGCCCGGATGGCACAGCCTCCCCGTACGTCGCGGTTCCAACGACGGTCATCTCCTTTTCCCTCTCCATGCGCGTGGACGTGATGTGCTGCTTCTGCGTCGGCCTTCCCCAATCGGTGTAGACCGTGAGCGTGCAGCTGGCAGGCCCGAACACGACTTGCTGGTGCGATGCGTAGTAATGCGCGCGAATGGTGTAGACGCCGTTACTCGCGTAGCGGGTTTCGTAAAGCTCGGGGCCATAGCCGTCGGTTATGTCCTCGGACACGCGCCCGCCTGACATCGTTTGCCTATTGCCGTAGTATGCCTCCTCGCCAGTCGGCTCGGTGACATGCAAGTCGACGTCGGTTTCGTCGGCATCCCATGCAAGCGTGATGCGCAGGTCGCAATCGAGCACGCCATCGAGCTCTTCGCCAAGCGACTCGAGCACTGGAGCAGTTTCCCAAGCTTGGGCATCGGCCCACGCCCGCAGCACGTTGTACTCCTCCACGGCGAACAAGGCGATGGCCTCGGCGCGGCGTTCCCACGGCGTCAACGCGATTTTGCGGTAGAGAGAGCCCGCCTCTTCGGCATGCTCCTTTGCTGCATCCTGCCTTTCTTCTGCGAAAGCCTTGCGGGCAAGCTCGTCGAGGACGAGCGCAAGGTCGCGGTGGCTCTGGGAGTCTTCGGGACGCAGTTTCAATACCCGCCGCAGGATGATGAGGGCACGTTCCAGCTCGCCTGCCTCGCGCAGGCGCCACGCCATGACGCGCAAAAGCGCCGCATCCTCGATACGCAGCTCCACCAGGTTCGTGAGCACATGAAGACCGAATGCGCTATCTCCATTCGCCATGAACCATCCCGCGCAGTCGATGAAGTACGAGGGGGATGTGGCATACTGCCCACGCTGTTCGAGGTAGGCATTGCGAGCCGCCTCGGAGCCGCTGTCCAGCGCGTCGTCGAGGGCGTCAATGTAGTCTGCGTTGGGCATCCACGCTTGAATCGCGACCGACGCAGATACCGGGCTGAGCTCATCGTCGAAAACCTCTTCATCTGCAGAATAGGCCGCGCTGGGACTGGCTGATTCCGGCACGCCCGTGGGCAGGATGTACGATTCTTCTTCATACGGCCCGGCACATTCTTCCAAGATGGTAGGTCCGAACATGCCCGCGCTGAACGCCGCGCCGGATCCCCCGGTTATCTCTGTGTAATTAACAGGGCGAACCCTTGTGCCGCAGTTCGGGCAAAACAAGTCGTCGGATGCTATGGGGGACCCGCAATTACGGCAGAACATCCTCCCGTTCGATACGACAAAACCGTTCTTGGAGAAGTCGGAAGCCCACCATTCCTTCAGCTTCGCCCATGCGGACTTCAAGCTTCTCAGATGGTACTCTGTTCGGGCCTGCTCGAAAGATGACCCCTCATCGTCCTTGCGGGCACGCATCCACCATTTGTGCATGACCTCCCATGTCAGGGGCGGTTCGATGTCGTAATGCAACCATTGCTCCAGGGTTTCCAGCACCAGCAGCGATGTGGCGGGCGACACGACACCAAAGCGCTTGCCGAGTTGCAGCAGCTCATCGGCGTTCTCGTCCGCATGTGTCGAGAGTTGGGCAACTCGCATGGCGGCCCATGCATGGGAAATGGTGTTGCCTTCCCGCGCGGAATCCGCCGCCAGGTCGAACGTCGTTCCAGTGTTGGCGAAGGCGATGCTGGTCGACGGCGCGACGAGCCGCCCGATGACCGAGAGCCTTCCGTCGTTTCCGGACCCTATGCCCAAAAACTCCGCGATGCCCTCGCCCCCCACGCCCGATAGGAGGTTCGGGAGGAAAAGCGCCTGCGCTAATGCGTCGGCATCTTTCGGCGCGGCCATCAGGTCGAACACGAGTCCACCGCATGCTTGGCGCAACGCTTCCGCATCGCGCTGGATGCCCGACACCACCGCCAGCGTCTTACGCCCTTTGGGGAAGGAGACGGGTTCGCCGCTCAAAGTGTCCATGCCGTCCGTGAACAGCACGCAGACGTCGCCCTCGCCGGCTTCGGGCAATTCGGCCACGGCACGCGAGAGTTCCTTGAAATCGGAGCCGCCATCATAGCGAAGCGTCGCGACATGCCCGACCAACTCGTCAGCGCTTTCGAATGCAAGGGCGGGCTCGGCCTGATCGCTGAACGTAATCAGGCGGAACGACTCGATGGAATCGGCTGCGCAGTAGCTTTTCAGCAGCTCGATCTCAGCCTCATGGTCGACGGCCTCACGCGAACCGGATGTATCCCACAACACGGTGAGCGACGAGATCTGCGGCACGTCGCCCTCGATGGTACGGGGAGCGCTTTCGGAGGCAGAGAACCAGAGCTCGCCGGCGGCATCGCGCTCGACAACGGCAAATGACTGCGGGAGCTTGGGCAAGGCCACGCGAAGGATCGAATCTGCCTCCACGTCGTGTTCTAAGGAACTGGCTCGCCAGAAGGTTCCCAACTCCTTGAACTGCGCATCGTTCAAGCCCGAGAGCTCCGGCGCCGGGCAATCGAGCAATTCGACGTCGATGCTCACCTTGCGCATCATGAGATGCTCCGCCGGCATCGGGGCGTCCAAAAAGGCCGACTCGCCATCTACGACCAGCAGCGGCGCGACATAGCGCAGCTGCACTTTACGCGTCCTTCGCGCCGGAACAGGGTACACGCGGGTCTGATAGACGTTGCCCTTGACGGATTCCACCAGGCCGGGATCGGCTCCTTTGCGCTGTTCGGTCTCGAATGCCACGCGGGCCTTCTCCTTGGGGACCACCACGCCGTCAACCATCTGATCTGCGACGTTAAGAGAATATCCGCACACGACGGCCTGGTCGGGTAAGGGAATCGTGATGCCGACGCTCAGGTCGCGCCGGTTTGGGTTTCTTATCACCAGCGTCTCGACGACGTCCGCATACAGCCCGCATACGCGTACCCGCATGTCGAACGATTGAATAGTGCACGGTACGTCATCCGATTCCACGGGCCTCGTGTCAATCCAGCGCGTGGGTACCAGAGGTCTCGGGATCATCATATCGAACCCCCTTCTCTACTCACTTAGCCATTCGATGGCCTATTTGACCGAAGAAGTCAAAACGAAGGAACCAACAGCACGTATGTGTCTGATGCCTGTTTCGGCACGGGCATTTCACCCGTTGGCTTCCGCATAATCGTAGCACGCGACCATGTGCCAATTGTCAACAATCAAGTGACATGCCCTCTGCTCTCTTTGTTGCTGCTTTGTTAGCCCGCAATTCACTTTCGGTAACGCCGAGCGTGATACCATGGGCACATGTTGCAAGAGAAGGGGGTTTCCATGAAAACTAGGCAACTGTTCAAGTCGTTAATCATCGCTGGCGTGTGCGCATTCGCGCTGGCGGCCGCCCTGGGCTGCTCGTCGGGCGCTACGGCAAGCTCGAGCGCCTCTTCAGAGACATCCGCCTCGAGCGAGGCCGCATCTGCTGAGGTCGCGTCGAGTGAGTCTGCCTCCTCTGAGGCTGCGTCGACCGAGGCGACGGCATCCACCGAAGCCGTGGCGAGCGAAGCCTCTTCGAGCGAAGCGGCGTCCTCCGAGGCCGCATCTTCTGCAAGCCAGGAGGCATCTGCATCGAGCGCTGACGGCGAAATCACGGCCGAAAACGCCGAGTCCCTGGGATATCAGGTATTCGAGGGCACGGTTCGCGTGTGCTCCGCCGAAGAGCTCATCGAGCTGCAGAATATCGACATCGACCCGGCTGCCGCAGGTGGTGGCGGAACGTATGCCGTGCTCGTGTTCGACGAGCCGACTGACGTAACCGGCATGAGCGCCGACGGCTCGGGCGAGCGCACCGAGTCCTCGAACATGCTCGGAATCGCGGAATACACCGATTATGAGAGCTTCGTCGTCGAATACGGTGACCTTGATGCTTGCAAGGCTCTCGACGGCCAGCACGTTAAGGTGGCTGCTCAGGCTGATAACATCATGTTCCCGTCCGATGTACGTTTCCCGATCGGCCAGCCCTCGGCCAACACCTCCATCATCCTGCAGTAAACCTCGAATTGCGCACACTGAGTCCTTATGTCTTTACTCACGCCGCACGGCGCTCCGGCGCCGTGCGGCTGGGGGCAAGGTGGAATCGAAGTCCTATACCCCATATCTAGGGCGAGGGACGGGTCTTACGTCCCGTCCTGCACGCCTGTTCACTCAAGCCCTACTCTTGGTAGAAGCCCATGATGTCGCGGCCAAAGCTTCCTTCGGGAGTGTCCACGACGACGAAGTACAGCTTCTTATTGACGGGCTTACCTTTTAGGAATTCCATTGCGCTGGCCTTGTCGGGGCCGGTGTAGACCTCGTAGACGCTCTGACCGTCGTCGCCCCTGACCTTTTCCTTGAACTTGACCTTTGAAGCATCGCCGGCGGCTGTCTGTACCTTTACGTATGCTTCGGGAGCATCGTGGCTCTTCAGATTGCCTCCGTGGCGCCTGAACGCGTCTTCGGCCTGATTGAACTCGTCGAGTGTGAAGTCATTTCCGCACACGAGAGCCTCGAATCTACCCAACAGCTTTCCGCCCTCTTCGAGTTCGTAGTAGCCGAAGTGCATGAGTCGGTCGCAGACGAGCTTGCCGGAATCGGACGCTTTGTGGATATACGGCAACTCGAGAAGGGCGGCCTCGGCGTCTTCGGCGGAAGAGAAGTAGAACAACGTGAAGGGAGGCCTGACTTTGAGGCCGGGACGCTCGAACGTCCAGTAGGAGTATGCTTTCGAGAACGTATCCTGGCGTGTGCCCATGTTGTCCTTTTCCGTGTAGGTTGTACCCGAAGACCCCTTCTTACTCTTCTTCATGAAATCGAACAATCCCATAACGGCTCCTCTCTTCCAGATGAGGTGGCTGTTCCTCCTCATCCTATATCGTAGCAAAATGCGATGATCATCACAGTGGCCATTGTTACATTCTGGCGTTACCCGAAGCGCTTATGGACGATGCGCAGGTTTTTCGCGATGCTCTCGCTCGTGGGCAAGTCCTCCATGTTGTACGGCTACGGGGCGAGTCTCGTAGTGTCAAACTCGTATCTACACTTGAGAATGAGTTTTCTATTGGCCAAATGAAAAATAGCTTTTTAACCTGTAAGGCAGCGCCTCATAGAGCTTGATGCCTATTGCTTCGGGCGATTCGTCCGAATCGTGTTCCAGCCATTCCCTTGTCATGTTCGTGCAGCCATGGCAATTGAACTGAATCTGAAATATGAGCTCTTTATCTACTGGATCAATCCCATAGAGTTTCTTCAGTTGCTTTAAGTAGTATTGCACGCAGTAATCATAGAAGTATGAAAAGAAGATATCGCTGTCGCGTTTCTTCATCGCTTTGCTGTAAAACAGTTTCTCCGACGCAATCATGTTCAAAACTCTGCCAAGGCTCTTTCCCCAGGGTTCTTTTGCAATCCACTCATCCAGAATTGCCGTTGTTTTCTCGGAGAATACCCATCTAATCAGATCGTTCTTAGCGGCAAAATGATAGTAAAACGTCTGTTTTCCCATCCCGCAATTCAAGGCGATATCCGCTACCGAAATCTTTTCAATTGGCTTGCTCTGCGCCAGTTCGATATGTGAACTACAGCCCGCAAACGTGTTGGCAAAAAAGCTGCTCGTTTCAATTGCGTTTGCCAGCCAAAAAGGGACCCGCTCTTGCTATGATGTCTATGATACGTAGGCCCGGTGGGTTGACGGCTGGCGCATGCCGCCAAGACGAGCGATGAAACCCTGCCCATGGCTTTTCGAACCAGCGGTGTCGTCGATTAAAAAGGAAGGGGGACCTCCTGTGGAAGAAAACGAGACGACAATCGAAACCCTGGACATGGATACGAAGAGCCAGCACTTTGACCGGGACCTGGGAAAGGTCATGGCGTTTTTGGAAGAGGGCGCCTACCTCAAAGCACGTGACGTGCTGATGAACTACATTGCCGTCGATATCGCCGAGATGCTTGAGGACATCATCGAGGACCTCGGCATGGACAAGGCGATCATTATCTTCCGAATGCTTCCCAAGGCTGTATCCGTCGACGTGTTCTCTTACTTGCCCGGCGAAGACCAGGCTGACATCATTCAGGCCATCACCGACCGCGAAATCTCCTACATCATGCGGGAGCTGGACTTCGACGACAAGATCGACGTGCTCGAAGAGCTGCCGGCCAATATCGTATCCAGAATTCTGGAGAAGACGCCCAAAGACGAGCGAAAGCTCATCAACGAGTTCCTCAACTACCCCGAGGACAGCGCTGGTTCGCTGATGACACCGGAGTACATTAGCCTAGGTGACACCATGACCGTCGCCGAGGCCCTTGCCCACATCAAGCGGGTGGGCATGGACAGCGAGACCATCTACCTTTGCTACGTGAAACACGCCGACCGCAAGCTGGAGGGCGTCATCTCCTTGCGTACCCTGGTCATCTCCGATAGCAATGCGCTGGTCAGCGACCTGATGGAAACGGATTACGTCTACTTGAACGTCTACGACGACCAGGAAGCGGTCGCGGAGGCCTTCAAGAAGTACGGCTTTTTGGCCATCCCAGTGGTCGACAACGAGCATCGGCTGGTGGGCATCATCACCGTCGACGACATCATGGAAGTCATCGAAGAGGAGACCACCGAGGACATCGAGCGCATGGTCGGCGTCATGGGCGACGACGAGCACAGGAAGTACCTTGACATGGGCGTGTTCCGGCATGCGAAGAACCGCTTGCCGTGGCTGCTCTTCATGACGGTCGCCTTGATGGTCACCGGAAGCTTGATCAACCAGTTTGAATCGGTCCTGTCGCAAGTCATCGTGCTGGTAGGGTACCTGCCTTTGCTCATGGGCACGGGCGGTAACACCGGCACGCAAACGGCCACCCTGATCATCCGCGGCCTTTCCTTGGACGAGGTCGACCTGAAGGACATCTTCAAGGTGCTCTGGAAGGAGCTTAGGGTGAGCATCTGCCTGGGCATCGTGCTCAGCACCTTTAATTTCCTCAAGATCGTCCTCATCGATCAACAGCCCCCGGTAATCGGACTCACCGTAGCCATCGCCATGATATTGGTCGTCATGTTCTCCAAGCTTCTGGGTGGCACGCTTCCCATGGCTGCGAAGAAAATCGGCGTCGACCCGGCCCTGATGGCAACGCCGATGATTTCGTCCATCACGGACATGGTTTCGTCGGTGATCTTCCTCTTCACCGCCTCGTTGCTGCTGGGAATCGCTATCTGATGCCGCTCTTTGAACTAGCCTGCGCGCGAGTCATCGCGCATCCAGGTGGCGCTCTGTCTTAGCCCGAAACGGTGGCAAAACTCAAGCATTGACAAGGGCGCTCTTGCAGAGGGAAATGAGTTCATCTTGGCCGAGGAGCAGCGCTATGGCGACGAACTGGATGTCGGCGTCGAAGCCGAACGCAAACGAGACATCGCCTTCGCAATCCGGCTCTCGTCCGGCTTCGGTGGCTGATGCGTGCGCGAAAGCGCCATCTTGGCGGGCGAAGGCCTTCACATGGCCCACGATTCCCCCGGTAGCCTCTATTCCCGAGGCGATGCTGCGAAGCGCCTCTACCAGCTCTTCGAAGACGATCGAAGCGCCTTCTTCTGGGCAGATTGCGACCGAGACCGTCATGGCCTGATCATGCTCGTGCGCCTCGAGGAACGCCTCGCCGCACGGAACGGCGAACGACTCCCGATGTCCATGCCCGCTGTGTGCTGCCATGTCATTCTCCCATCAACTTATCGAGCTCACTTGGATTTGCGGGACCCTGCGCACCCATCCTCACGATCGGAGCCGTGGCGTTCACTTCACGAACCGAACGCTCGACTTCTGCTAGTTCGTCTTCATCGACCAGATCGGTCTTGCTGATGCAAATGACATCTGCCGGCTCCAACTGGTTTCGCAAAAGCACCTCGAGCGCAACGCGGATCTTCTCCCATCGCGAGGCATCCACGACCGTGGCAACCCGCACGGGCAGTTTGGCATGTTTTCGAATGGTGTCGCGCATAGACTCCGGAGCGGCTACGCCCGTTGCCTCGAGGATTATCAAGTCGGGAGACAAGTCTTCGCATAGGCGCCAGATTGCAGGCACGAGCTGGCCGATAAGCGTGCAGCACACGCAACCTGCCAACATCTCGGTGACGGAGTATCCGGCGTCCTGTATCACGCTCGAGTCAACCGAAGCCGATCCGATTTCGTTTTCGATTATTGCTATTTTATAAGCATTCCCTCGCGTGGCGCGCAAGTGGTTGACGAGTCGCATGAGCACGGTCGTTTTCCCCGAGCCCAGAAACCCGCTTAAAATGAGGACACATGGCTCTTGCCCCATTGCCGCCGTCCTTTCTCCAGCTCGCAGGTTGAACGAATCAGCCTACCAGCGATTCCACGTAATCCAATGTATCGCGCGCATCTTCGCAGTAATGATCGGCGCCGATTTCGTCGGCAAACTCCTGGGTGACAGGCAGTCCGCTCACGTAGATTTTCGTAGTGTCGCGCAGGCCGGCGGCATCGACCGCCTCGATTACCTTGCGCATTTCTCCGATAGTGGTTGTGAGAAGGGCCGATAGGCCCACCACGATTGGATGATGCTCGCGAATCGCTTGCACGAACACTTCGGGCACGACGTCAATGCCTAAATCTACGACTTCGAAACGCTGATACTGAAGCATGAGCGCTGCGATGTTCTTCCCGATATCGTGCAAATCGCCGGCCACGGTGCCTACGACCACGACGCCGCGATCTTTCGTGAGGGCCGGCGCGTTCGAAGCTGATTGCAAGGCGAAAAGCGCCGCATGGGAAGCGCGGGATGACATGAGCACGTCGGGAATGTAGAACTCTCCGTTCTTGAAATCGCGGCCTACGGCGCTCATGCTCTTCACCAAGGCGTTTGCGACAATGTCGTCAGGGTTGACCCCGTTCGCGAGGGCCTCTTTGACAAGGCGCATCGTGAGTTCGGCGTCGCCGTCGAGCACGGCTTCTTCGATGAGGGAGTAGAGCTCTTCGTCAGAAATCTCTTTCATTCCATTGCCCAATTCGCTTGCGGGAAGGTTCGTGTCTTGTGCCATAGCGCTCATCCTTCCTTAGTGGCTCAAACGATACTGCCGAGGACTCATGCCAACGTGTTTCTTGAACACGCGGGTGAAGTAGCTCGAATCGACATAGCCGAGCTGCGCCGCGATTTCGTCAATGCGCAGATTCGGGTTTGCCAGCATGTAACATGCCTCGTTCATGCACAATTGAACCGCGTACTCCATGATGGTCATGTTCTGGTCCTCACGGAAGATGCGGCTCGCATAGTAAGGCGATAGATCGACGGAATCTGCCACATCGGCAAGCGAGAAACTCACGTTGAGATGCGATTTTATATACCCTCGCATCGCCTCCACAGCGCGTTTGCGTGGTTTTGCGTTTGCCTTGATCAGCTCGAGCTGGCGTTCGAACGTCTTTTCAGCCGCCTCTCCAAGCTCCTCGAGACGGCTCGAGAAACGGTCGACATTGCTGAAATCTAGATTGACCTTCATGCACTTGTCCGGGTCGACGCCAGAGTCGATGGCGTGATGTGACACCGACACGATCACGTCAAACATGGACGCGTACGCTTCCGAGAAGCTGCTCGCGGTGTTAACGATGTCGGCGAGCAGGACCGTGAAAATGCGCCGCGCTTCGTCGTAATCCTCTGCCTTGAGCGTCTTGACAAGGCCTCTCGTCTGGTCATGCAGATACGTCGTGCTGCTAGCGTTGAGCTTTCGCTCGAGCTCTCTGCGGGTATCCCGCTCCTTTTCCAAAAGGCTTTGCTGATAGGCGAGGTCGTTCTTGCGTTTCACCTCGTTGAGAACGGATTCCATGATGACGTTCGCGATGATCGCGAGAAGGCGCGAAGCGGCTTGCACTTTGCTCGTCGGAACGACCTGCAGCTCCTTTGCAGCATTGATGAGCGGCTGGATATCGTCGGTTATCTCGAGGTTCTTCTGCTCGAGCTCTATCCAGAAGAAGTCTTCGGGTTCCCACATGAGAACTTGCCCGCAAACGACTGATCCAACATGCGTCCCTTCGTAGATGATAGGCGCAACCCATTCGACTAATCCAGCAGGGCAGCGGAAGATATAGGGCTCGCTGAACCCCACAGCTTGAAGCCCAGCGCGACGATCTGCCGCCGCACAGCTATTGA
>JAFRJC010000129.1 GCA_017432445.1 Eggerthellaceae bacterium
ATAAAACAAGTTTTTTCGTATATTGATTTTGCGACGAAAGAGCTCGGTTCGGCAGCGTATTGTAAGTTTTTGTATCAGGCGGCGGCATAGCGCTCACACACCAAGCCAACCTATTTCAGAGGGTGGTATTGAGCAAATTACCAGCACCGACGTAAAATCGCGCGCGCGAAGGGTGGACGTCCGATGGATGTTTACGGATTCGATTTCGGCGATTTCGGCGGTGCAACGGATTTCGAGTTCTGTCTAGACGGATTCGAGCCGACGAGCAAGCCAGAGCCAACCGAGACTGGGATCTACACGCGGCCCATCGTCTATAAACCGCAGGTGTGCTGCTACGACCATGCGGTAGAGTTCGCCGAGGATATCGAGCTGAGCAACGAAAGAGAGACGTTCGCTTTCGTGAGCGGCAATTTCGTGTTCGGCGATTTCATGGAAGCGTTGGTCATCGACCAGCGCAAGCTGAGCGTCAAAAGAATGTCGATTCAGACGCTGAGCATGAACGACGAGAACATAGACAGCATACGGAACATCTGCGAATGGGAGCAGGTAGAACGGCTGGACGTCGTGCTGTCCGATTACTGGTTCGCCCATGAGAGGAAGAAGGGCGGGCTGGTCGATTACCTGTTTGACGAGCTCGATCTAGACGGGCTCGATTTGCACGTGGCGTTCTGCGGAACACACGCGAAGGTTTGGACAGTGGAGACCAAGGCGGGAAACGTTCTCACCGTGCAAGGCAGCGCGAATCTCAGAAGCAGCGGGAATATCGAGCAGATGCACATAAGCCCTGATCGCGGGCTGTACGACTTCTGCCAATCGACCATCGAAAAGATGGTGGACGTCTACGACGTGGTTAACCAGAACGCACGGAAACGGAAGAGCGTTAGGAGGACGAAGCTATGGCGAGCGGTAGCGGAGCAGGCGGCGGCGGAGGACGCGGCAAAGGCAGCGGCAAAGGCGGAAGCGCCAAGCAGCGCCGAGCGTCGCGCGGAACCCGCAGAGACGATTCGTTCGTGAAGAAGGGCGGCGGCATCGATTACGCCGATATCCCGTTCTAAGGGGTGAACCATGCCGACCATGGCACAGTTGGTTGACCGTGTGCCGGAGCATGAGCGTGAGCACGTGCGCGAGCTCGCAGAAAACGTCCTGTTCATGCGCAACAAGCTCAAGGAAACGAGGGCGGGCATCGCGCGGCAACAGGTGGTTATGCCGTATGACAACGGCGGCGGTCAGACGGGGATTCGTGAAAACCCCGCGTTCAAGGGATACGAATCGCTGCTCAAAAGCTACATGTCAGCGTTGCGAGAGTTGAGAGAGATCCTTAACCGCTACAGCGAGACGTCCACCGCCGACGATAGCCCGCTTATGCGGATTCTCGCAGAAGCGAAAGCGTCATGACGGGCAATCAGGTACCGACCTACTCATGGTGCGCGAGCTACGACCGAACCGAGGGAAAGCTAGCATCCGCGCTCGCAGACGCTTACGGGCTTTCGCCGCATCCGTGGCAGCGAACAATCCTCAACGACTGGTTGGCGCTGGACGATGAAGGGAAGCTGCTCAACAGCCTTTGCGTGCTACCCGTGAGCAGGCAGAACGGCAAGACGGGCGTTTGCGACCCGCGCGAGACGTGGGGATTGGTTCATCGCGGCGAGTACATCTTGCACACCGCGCAGGAATACCAGACCGCAAAAAAGGCGTTCGACCGTCTGCGAGAGAAGTTCGGCGCTTGCAGGAACGACCCTCGAGCCCGCTATCCCGAGTTGAACAGGATGGTGAAGCGGTACACCACGAGCGCAAACCAGATGGTTCTTGACCTCACCAACGGGGCGCACATCGAGTTCCGAACGCGCGGCAGCAACGCCGATATGGGGCGCGGCGGCACGTTCGATTTGGTTGTGGTGGACGAAGCGCAAAGCTACACCGAAGCGCAGGACGCGGCGCTTTCGCCGCTCAACAGCGCGGCACCGCACGGGAGCCCGCAGACCATTTTGATGGGCACCGTACCAGATCCTGCGACCGCCTACAAAGGCGAGAAGTTCGCAACGATACGCAAGATGCTACATGACGAGCCGTATGCCGGCGCTTGCATCCACGAATGGAGCGCGTCTGAAATCGGCGATGTGATGGACGTCCAGCGTTGGTACGAGTTCAACCCGTCGCTCGGATTCCAACTTCTCGAAGCTGGATTGCTCAAGGACGCCCGCACGATGGAGCCCGATGCATTCGCCCGCGAACACCTGGGATGGTGGCCCGAGCGTACCGTCATGCTCGATTTGCCCATCAAGGCGGCGGATTGGCGTGCGTGCGCTATCAAGGAACCGAAGCGCGGCGGGATCGTCGCGTATGCGGTCAAGTTCTCACCAGACGGAGCAACGGGCGCTCTTGCAGCGTGCCACAAGCTCGAGGACGAGAAGCCGTTCGTCTACATCGTTGACGTCAAGAACCTTGCAGTTGGAATCGGCTGGTTTGTTGAGCAGTTGGTGAAGGTGCAGGGCGAAGCAGCGCAGATCGTCATCGACGGTCAGAGCAACGCGCAGGCTTTGAACGACCGATTGCTTGCAGAGCACGTGCCGTCCAAATGCATCCTGCGACCGAGGACGGGAGACGTCATCGCGGCGTGCTCATCGTTCTCGAATGCCGTGAGAGAGAGAACCGTGACGCATTTCGGGCAACCCGCGTTGGATAGCAGTGCGACTGGATGCCCAAGGCGTCGAATCGGCACGAACGGCGGTTGGGGATTCCAGACAACCGACGATGCAGACGCAACGCTCATCGAAGCGGCGTCGCTCGCATATTGGGCGGCGTCCACCACCAAACGCAAGCCCGGAAGGAGGGCGGTAATCAGATGACCGAAACGGTTAGTCCAGTTCAGATCGCGCAGGCGCGGGGATTGAGGGAACAGGATCGCGCGCTTGTCCTGCGGCTGGTTGACGAGTGGCGAGTGCATGTCACGCGAAACGAGCTAAGGCATACGTACTACACGATGCACAACAAGCTCATCGATCTCGGTATCTCGGTGCCGCCCGAGCTCAAGAACCTCAACGCGGCGTGCGGATGGGGCAAGAAGTGCGTTGACGTCATGGTGGAGCATTCCAAGTTCGACGGCTTCACCGTGGCAGACCCCGAAGCGCAACGCGAGCTGGACGCCATTGTGCGCGATTGCAAGATGCGCCCGAAGTACCGCAAGGCGGCAACTTCCGCGCTCGAGCAGTGTTTCGCGCTGTGGTTCGTGAGCAGGGATGAAGCTGGACGAGCCCGCGTCAACGCATATCCCGCGAACGTCTGCGGCGTCACATGGGATTACGCGAAGGACGATATCGAAGCGGCGTGTTTCGTCGTGAGCCTTAAGACGTTGCAGGGCGGATACACCGTGCCCAATTGGATCAACGTCGTGACAGACGAGTACCTTATCCGCATCAAGGAGCAGGACGGTGTTTGGGCTGCGGAGTACGAGCCGCACGGCCTAGGTCGTGTCCCGTGCTTTGCAATGGCTTACGAGCCCACGTTGCACCGACCGCTCGGAACGTCGCGCATCACCCGCGAGGTCATGGGCTACATCGATTCGGCTGTTCGCGCGAACGTCAACGAGGAAATCGCATCGGCGTTCGCGGCATCGGCTCAGAAGTACCTGCTCGGCACCGATGGAGACCCGTTCGAGAACATCACCAAATGGCAGGCGTTTATCGGCAACATCTTCAACATCGACAAAGATGAAGACGGGGACGTGCCGACGTTCGGGCAGCTTCCGCAGCCGTCTATGCAGCCGCTTTCAGACCATTGGCGTCTGCTTTGCGGTCGCATGAGCGCGGCAACGGGCATCCATGTCTCGCAGTTCGGGCAGGTGCACGACAACCCCGCGTCCAGCGATGCAATCTATGCCGAGAACGAGCCGCTTATCCTCAAGGTCAAAGACTGGAACGAGGACGCTGGCAGCGTGCTTTCGGACGTCGCTATCGCGCTGCTCGCAACCAATCGCGGCGTTTCGTTCGATGCAATCCGCGCGGAGAACATCGGCGTCGAATCGCGCTTCCGCAACCCGTCCATGCCCACGCTCGCACAGCAGACGGATTCCTCAGTCAAGATCGCGGCGATGGTGGACGGCTTCTCAATGACCGAGACGTTCTGGGAAATGAACGGCTTTGGCGCGGAGGAACGCAGCCGCATCATGCGCGAGCTCAGACGTGTCCAAGGAGACCGCCTGCTCATGCAGCTGATTGGGGGAATGAGTGGCGAGGATACAGAGGGCGGCGCTGCAACGCTACCGAGCGTCACTGGACAGGGTGACCAGGGGAGCGGGAACAGCGGCGTCAATGTCGGTCGAGCAATGGATGAGGTTGAATCCTGACGCTTCAATCGAAGAGTTGCGCAACGCTGCAATCGAGATAACGCAGGCGGTGCTTGACGAGTACGGCGATGCAGCATCGTCGCTCGCTTGCAGCCTGTTCGATAACGTGATGGAGCTCGAGGGCGTCAACGTGCCGAGCGCACAGGTGTACACAGGCGTCAGGACAGGCGCTATCGAGGGCACCGTCCATCGCGTCGTGGGGACAGTGGACGGCACCGCAGAATCGCTCTCAGCGTTTCTCACAGCCATTGAGACGTTGGCAGAGCGCGAGACGCAGTTAGCGGCGGGCATGACCATTGAGACCAACGTTGAGCGGGCGAACAAGACGAAATCGGGCAAGTACGTCCGATACGCACGAATCCCGACTGGTTTAGACCCGTGCCCATGGTGCGCGATGCTTGCAAGCCGAGGATTCGTCTACAAGAGTTCGGAAGACGCGGCGGCGGGAAGCCACCACCACTGTTCTTGCACCATCATGCCGGGCGTTCGCGGCGAAACGCAGGTGGACGGCTACGAGCCCAATTACTACAAGGGCGTTTGGAAAGCCGGCATATAAGGGAACACGGCCCGTCGAGGGCCCTTTTCCATATCCAACCCAATTGCAGCCCGAAACGGGCGAAGATGCCCCGAAATGGGGCGGAATGGAGGCCACATGGCTGAGGACAATCCCGCAAAGGATCCCGCAGGCACCGCAACGGAGCCGAACCAGGAACCCGACTACAAGGCGCTGTACGAACAGGCGCTAGCCGATGCGGAGAAGTGGAAGACCATGAGCCGAAAGAACGAGAGCAAGGCGAAGACCAACGCAGACGCCGTTGACCAGCTCGCCGACCTCTCGAAGCGGCTTGAAGCTATCGAGGGTGAGAACGCGGCACTCAAGGCTAGTGCGCAGCGTGCCGAAATGGTTCACGCGGTCGCAGCCGATACGGGCGTGCCCGAGAACATCGTCGCAGCTTTGTCCGCAACCGACAAGGATGAGCTCACCGCAGCGGCAAAGGCTATCGCAGAAGCCTACAAGACGCCCGGTGGAGCGCCATTCGCACCCGAAGCGGGCAAGTTCCCGCAGCAGGGCGCAAACGTAAAGACCAATGCCCGGCAGTTCGCCGAGACCATCGAAGCGATGCTGGGCCATTAACAGAAAGAGGCCACTATGCCTTCTTATCCGGACATTTCCCGTCAGACTAGCAATGTTGCGCTTCCCGTTGAGGTTAGCAACGAGATCTGGGCCAACGCCATTCACGAATCCGCTTTCATGCAGCTCGGACGCCAGATCGCCCTTCCCGGCACCGGCACCTCGATTCAGGCTATCACCGCCGAGCCCGAAGCAGACTGGACGCTCGAGACCAACGCCAAGCCCGTGGGCTTCCACACCTTTGGCAAGAAGGTCATGACCCCGTACAAGCTCGCCGTCATCGAGCCGTTCAGCAACGAGTTCATGCGCGACAAGGAAGCACTCTACGAAGAGTGCGTCCGCCGTCTTCCCGCCGCCCTCGCTAAGAAGTTTGACGCCACCATCATGGGAACTAACGCACCCGGCAGCGGCTTTGACGTTCTCGGCACGGGCGTTACCAAGACGTCCATCCTTACTACCACCGGTGGCAACGCGACCACGACCTACAAGCAGTTCGTCGCAGTTGACGGCGCTATTTCCGCAGCCAACGGCATCATGAACGCCATTGCTCTGTCCCCGCAGGGCAAGTCCATCGTTCTGGGCGCTGTTGATACCACTGGACGCCCCATCTTCACCGCTGGTGCTGGTTCCAACACCGTGGGCAGCATTCTCGGCGCGGACGTTGCCATTTCCAAGGGCGTTTACGTCGCTGGTACCGCTGCCGCTGGTTCCACCGCTGGTGTGCCCGCTATCGTGGGCGTCGCTGGTGACTTCTCCGGCGTCCGTTGGGGCTCTGTCGAGGGCGTCCGTCTCGCCGTCTCCGACCAGGCTACGCTCACCTACACCGAGGGCAGCTCGTCCGTCACCCTCCCGCTGTGGCAGAACAACATGACCGCCGTGCGCGTCGAGATCGAGGTTGCTTTCGCCGTCATGGACAAGAGCCAGCTCGTTCTGCTTACCGGCAACACCCCGAGCGCCTAGCATGGTCGAGCTCATCGCACCGAATGGCGGGCTGTTCGAAGCTAGCGATGAAGCAGCGACCGCGCTGCTCGCTAACGGATGGAAGCGCGTCTGTGCGGCAGAGCCCGATTACACGCAACTCACCGCCGCTGAGCTCCGTGCGCTTTGCGCGGAGCGCGGCGTTGAGACGCCCAAGAGGGCAACAAAGGCCCAACTCGCCGCACTTCTCGGTAATTAGGGGGCACCATGAACGCAAAGGTAATCGTCGCGTTCGCCGACCGCGAGAACCCGGGGACGGTCTACAAGCCCGGCGATACCTTCACGGGCACCGCAGAGCGCATCAAATCGCTCCGTGAACGTGGATTCGTGAAGCCGGCTGCAAAGGCGAAAGCGACCGACAAAAAGGAGTAAGACCCGTGGAAGCATTCGCAACCGTGGAGCAGCTTGAAGCTGGTTGGGATGTTCCGCCCGACTTCGATGAGGATATCGCCGCCGAGCTGCTTTTGCGCGCATCCGCGCAACTCACGTCCATGCTTGCGCAGCGCGGCATTGCGATTGACCCGACCGACGAGGTACAGGCAAAGAACCTCGAGACGGCAACCTGCAACATGGTTCGTCATTCTATGGGGAGCTTTGCCGCCGAGGGCATCCAATCGATGCAGCAGACCATCGGCTCAACCAACGCATCCGTCACGTGGCACAACCCGGACGGCGATTTCTACATCTGCAAGAACGACCGTCTCGCGCTCGGTCTCAAGGCGTCTGGACGGTACCGCGCTGTGAGGGCGATGACCTACGTTGACCAGCTGGGCGGGTGATAGCAATGCTTTCATCCATGCCCATGCTGGGCGGCGTGCGTCTTACGCCGTTGCCCAAGAGTGTGCTTCCGTCTGCGTTGGACGTCTACATTCCCGTAGAGGACGAGCACGGCGGCACGTTCAGTGGCCCGCAGCGGATTACCAACGTCCGATTCGACCGAGCGACCGACCATAGGGCGGTATCGAGCGCGGGCGCGCAGGGCGGCTATCTCTACGCGGACGATATCACGGGCACCGTCTACATCGACGCGGCTAACAGCACGGGCGCTTTCGAGGTACCCGAGCGGGCCCGCGTTTCAATCGACGGCGGCGCGCTCATGGACGTCGTTCACGTGGAGACTTGCGCCCATTTCGACGGCACGGTGCATCACTGGGAGGTCAAGGTCAAATGAGCCATTTCGCGTGGTATCCGGGCGCACGTGCGGCGCTGGAATCCGCGTTCGGCAATGCGCTCAACAAGACCGCCGAAGATATCGTGCTGGACGTGGAAGCGCGCGGCGTCGTGCCGTATGCCGAAAGCGCCAAGAAGCGCGGGCACGAAGCGGGCAGGCTCGCTCGGAGCGTGGACGTCCAACCCGTCAAATCGACCGCAAAGGGCGCTCGCATCCTCTGGAATGCGCCGTTTGCCGCGCGTGCCTACTTCCATCCTGATTGGCAGTTCAGCACCGTAGTCCATGGCAACGCGCGCGGTCGCTGGATGGATGACTACATCGACGGCGAGCGCACGGCCTTTGTCCGCGAACGATACAACAGGCATCTAGGCATTTTGGGGGTGCTTTTCAGATGACCATCGATGACGTCATGCAATGGCTCAAGTCTCTCGGAGTGCCCGCAGGTGCCGTATTCACCATGGCGCGGCTCAACACCGACGAGAAACACCGCATCGGCGTGTACCAGCGCCCGCAATCGAACGGGATGCAGGTCGCAATCGGCAACGCGACGAAGACCAGGACGAAATACGTCCAGCTGCTTATTCGATGGACGTTGAACGCATACGAAACGGAGCTCGCGGCACAGGCGCTATACGACGCTATCAGAGCGGCAGACCATCCGACGATCGGGACGTCCACCGTCTCATACATCGACCTCGTTACGCCCGAACCAGTTGATTTGGGCGCAGACGAGAACAACGGAATATTCGAAAGGGCCGTTTGGCTCGATATCTACTACTAGGAGGTATAAATGCCTGTCACTTCTGGCGTCTACCCCTGCTATGAGAACCAGTTTAAGGTTGACGTCTCCAACACGACTACCGCGAGCTTCAAGACCATCGCCGACATGGAGACGTTCAGCGTGTCCTTCGACAATGGCGTTGAGGAATGGACGCCCTTCGAGCAGGAGGGTTGGGTGCGCCGTCTTCTCACCGGCAAGGGCATCACCATCACCGTTAACGGCAAGCGCAACATCGGTGACGATGGTAATGACTTCATCGCCGACATGTTCATGAAGAACGGGCGCGATGCCGAAGCCGATATCCAGTGGACGTTCCCGGACGGCGGCGTGCTGCTCATCACCGACGCCGTTATCAACGTCACCAACATCGGCGCGGGCGATTCCACCGCAGTTGGCCCGCTCGAGTTCGAGATCATGAGCAACGGCAAGCCGACCTACACCCCGGCTGCTTAACCACTGACAACACGGGAAGGGCGGGCGCTAATGCGTCCGCCTTTTTCCATATCGAAAGGGAGAAAGACTATGGCACGCAACGTTGACCTCACGGGCAAGCTCGGTCTGGGCGAGAAGCCTACGATCACCATCGGCGATACCACGCTCACGGTGAATGATTCGGCAATCGCGCTTATCCGCGTGCTGGATATCGTGCAGGCTAACATGACGCCCGCGCAGATGATTGAAGCGTGCACGATCCTCTTTGGCGAAGACGGCCCGAAGACGCTCGAAAACCTCAACGTCAAGTTCGCGGATTTCCCGACGATCATCGAGACCGCCGTTGAGCTCGCTATGGGCGGCGGCGGGGATGATTCGGGAAACGCGGAGACCCCGGCTACGATCTAGTCGGGGATTTCGGGCTCATCGTCGCATCCGTGAGACAGCAATACGGGTTAAGAGTCCAGTCCGAAGAGTTCAGGAACATGAGCTGGGACGAGTTCGCCGACCTCATCACGGGGTTGAACGAGCAGACCCCGCTTGTGCGCGTGGCGATGATTCGGACGGAGACCAACCCCGAACGTCTCAAGGAGCTATCGCCTGAACAGCGCGCAATGCGGTCTGAATGGATGCGCAGGCGCGCGAAGAAGCGTTCGCCGCAAGAGGTAGATAGCTTTCTCTCGACTCTACAGAAGCAATTCGAATCGAATTACACGAAGGAGGATTAATGGCTACATCAGCCGGCGCAGTATACGTCGATGTAAAGGCCAACACTAACTCTTTCGAGCGTTCGATGAACGGGCTTGGCAACCTTGCCGCCACGAAGATGGGCGGGATAATCTCAAAGGCCCTCGCAGCAACCGCAATCGCCGCGTTCGGCAAGCAATGCATCGACCTCGCTAGCGATCTCGCGGAAGTGCAGAACGTCGTTGACGTGACGTTCCCGCACATGACCGCGCAGATGGACGCATGGGCGAAGAGCGCAGCCGAGAATTTCGGCATCGGCGAGCTCGCGGCTAAGCGGTATGCAGGCACGCTCGGCTCAATGGCTGAGGGCATGGGCTTTGCGGAATCGCAGGCGTTCGACCTTGCAACGAACATCACCGCGCTCGCGGGCGATGTGGCGTCGTTCTACAACATGAGCGATTCGGAAGCCTACGACAAGCTCACGTCCATCTTTACGGGCATGGTTCAGCCGTTGCGCGCGCTCGGTATCAATATGACGCAGGCCAATCTTGACGCCTATGCTCTTGCAAACGGATTCCAGCGCACGTATCAGGAAATGGGCGAAGCTGAGCGCGTCATGCTCAGATATGAGTACGTCGCGGCCCATCTTGCGAACGCTCAGGGCGATTTCGCGCGGACGTCCAACAGCTGGGCAAACCAAATCCGTATCCTACAGCTCAGATTCGACGGGCTCAGGGCGGCAATCGGTCAATCGCTCATACTCGTGCTCACGCCCGTCATCCAGGTCATCAACACCATCATCCTTGCGCTCACCAACGCGGCTAATGCGTTCTACCGCTTTATCTCGGCAATCGCCAACAGCTTCATCGGTCGCGCGGTGGGTGGAATCAGCAAGGCGTTCGGTTCCCTCACGGGCGGCGTTTCGGAAGCCACGGCGGGCGCATCGGCGCTCGCAGACGCGGAGGACGCAGTTGCGGGCTCGGCGGGCGGCGCGGCGGCAGCTCAAGGCAAGCTCAATCGCGCGCTCGCTGGGTTTGACAAGATCAACAAGCTCACCGCCGATAGCTCAGGCGGCGGCGGTGGAGGGGGCGGCGGTGGCGGCGGTCTAGCCGATTTCGGCGGGCTCGAGGAAATGGCGCTCGCAGGTGGCGGGCTGCAAGATATCCTCGACAACATCGAGATCCCGCAGCGCCTTATTGATGCATTCCACCGCCTTGCAGATGCGGCTGGACGTTTCGCGGATATCTGCAAGGGCGCGCTCAAATGGGTCTGGGACAACGTTCTCGTGCCGCTGGGCAACTGGACGGTCAACGAGTTCTTGCCGCAATTCTTCGAGACGCTTGCTAGCGCGCTGGACGCTCTATCTGCCACGCTCGAATACTTCCAACCGCTCTGGCAATGGCTTTGGGACAACGTGCTCTCCAAGCTCGCTAAGGGTCTGGGAGACTTCATCACAGACTCGCTCGCTGGTTGGGAGATCATTTTCGATTGGTGGAAAGAGGTCATGGAGACCGCGCCGCCAATCCTCGAAAGCATCGAGAAGAAGCTAAAGAAAATCGCCAAGTTCGCGGCGTCCATCGGTACTGGATTGGCGAAAATCGTCAAGGGCATCACCGAGGGCAACTGGGATTTGGCGGCAGAGGGCGCGCAGGATATCGCGGACGCATGGGATGAGTTCACACGTCCTGATATCCTAGCGTCTATCAAGTTGCAGGAGAACGAGGTCAGGCGCGTCAAGGGTGTTCTCGACGGCATCAAGAGCAAGAAGATCACGCTTAGCGCAGACGATCAGGCATCCGGCAAGATTGACGCTCTCAACAACAAGAACCTCAACAACCACTGGATGGATTTGACCGCTAACGATTA
>JAFRJC010000130.1 GCA_017432445.1 Eggerthellaceae bacterium
TGTCCGGCTCGGCTTCCGCGCCCTTGACGCCCTCTCGTCTACACCAATCCTTCACGGTGCTATACGAAATGCCGAGACGCCGTGCCACGTCCTTCTTGGGCACACCCTCGCGCAACATGCCGAGCGCCTTTGCCTTGACCTCGCTCTTGTAGACGGACGGTCTTACGGGCCCGCAGTAGTTGCCGTGCTCGGATCCCAGTAGAACCAACTCAATCCCTCCAATCGTCCAGTGGCAACGCGGTAACGCTTCTCGCGCGCGCGTATACCTATACTTTTTTTTCTTATCCCTCTCTTTTTTTGCCAGCTATATACAAGCGTTGCCACGTTGCCAGCGGGTATTTTCCTATCAAAAAACGCTGTTTACCTGCGGTTTCAGTGGCAACGCTAGTGGCAACGCTGGCAACGCATGGTGGTGGTTTTCAACACTCAAAACCTTAACCCTCTACCTTAGCTTGAATCTTCTACCAGCCTTATTCATGCTTCTTTCGCGTCCAGTAGTGACTTCAAGCGTTGCCAGCGTTGCCAGTAATTTCTTGGTGAACGTGGCCTGAGAAGCACCGAACTTCTCCCCCGCCCTATCGCACCATTGGTCAAATTCGCGGTAGACTTCATCCGTCCAGCGCCCGTTGAGTTGCGCATCATCGATGCCCTCTTCGTACACCCAACGGCGCACAACGTCGTTATCGATGCGCACAGCTTCCACTTCCGCCGCCATATCGGGGATTACCGTGAGGGCGTTGCGCGTGATGAGCTCGGGTAGCTCCATCATGCCGAGCAGCGCGATTCGCTGTAGGTTTGACGGCTTCGACATGACCTCTGCCATTCGAGGATCATAGCCGGGTAGCCCAGGAGCGAAATACGCGCGGAACGGAATGAATGCGAGACGGCGGAAAATGCCCTCGGTCGTGTCGGCGAGACGCGGTACGGCGTTCATAGAGAACAGCAGCGTGGCGCATGGTTTGAACTTGAAGCCTTTAACGCCCTTCACGTCGGTTTGAATCTGCTCTCCCGTGACCAACTTCTTGAACATGGATAGGTCTTTGCCGCGTAGGAACTCATCGGGGATATCGTCACCGATATTCGCCATTTTCCCCACGATGTGCTCTGCTTGGAACCGCTCGCCCAACGTGGCGATATCCATAGCAGAAGAGTTATCCGGGCCCAGTAGCGACTGGATGACGCGCAGGTAGGTCGATTTGCCGTTGGATGCGTTCTCGCGTCCATTTGCGCCGGCACGTCCGATGAGGAACGCCGCCTGTTGCGTGACCTGTCTCGAGCACATGCACATGCCGATGATCTCGCGCATGGCCTTCGCGGTGTTCTCGTCGTGGCCTGCGAGCGTATCGATGAAGCGGTCTGCATCGCCATATGGAGCGTCAAGGTCAAGGTCGATGGGCAACGCTCCGATGATGAACATATCGGGGTTCGGCTCTACGGTCTCGGCTTTCTCGACGTCCCACGTGCAATTGTTGAACTGGACGTAATAGCGCCCGTCGAAACCGTTGTCGGCGGATACGTGCGGAGCGCAGGCTTGGATGTACTTGAACGCTTCGTCTCGCACGCTGCTCTTGATTCCATCGTCGTAGCCGATGAAAACGCGCTCGAATGCGGTCTTGCCCATTTCCCAGTGTTTGCCCGTCCATATAGACGGCGCTCCGTCGATATGGCACGCATGGTTGACGTCCATCACAGCTCGAGCAAGTAGGTTGTGCAGAACGCGGCCTTTGTCATCCTTGATGATTGCCGGCGCATTGGACGGCGCTGCTTTCGCTCCTGGCCTACCGATGGACGGTTTCTCGCCGATAAACGTGCCCTCGCCGTCGTGCCCGGGCCCCTTCTTGCACGCCTGCTTCACGATCCTAGCGATATCGCTTTTTGGCATCGGCGGCTTGCAACGCTCACGGTTCGCTATCTCAATCATCGCGGCGATTGCATCATCCGGGTATCCGCGCGAACGTAGCGAGCAGCCGTAGCGGTAGAGCGTATCGTCTCGCCCGCCCTTGCCGATTGTCTCGGGTAGCTCGAAACTGGACGTCTGCGGTCTGTCCTCATCCTGCCCGCCGTTGCGCTGAACATGGTCTAGCAGGTCGTAGACGTTGCCGTTGGCGTGGGCAACGCCGCATTCCCACGGCGCGGAACCAGCAAGCCATTCGTATGGCTTGCCGTTAGGATGGATGGACGGCGGGGCAACGATGTATCCACCATCCGAGCGCACATCAACGCCCAATTCCTTGTTTACGCTCGGACGGATGTTAGTTCGGTCTGTGTAGTAGAGATAATGCATACCGCCGCGTCCAGTGAGCGCGGTAGCGGTGGACGGCAACGCTCCGTGGGTGCCCTCCCACTCGCTAAGCGTGTACGTACCATCCTCGCCTATCTCTTCATCGATATCGAAATCGAGCACGAGTAGGCCGTGAGACGGCGTGCCGCACGTGATGCCGATGTTGTAGTCTGCCTGAGACCAAAGGCGCTCGATATCCTCGGGGTTGTCCGTCCAGTTGTTCAGACCGCCTGCGGCGATTGGTCGCTTACCGCGCGGTTCCAACGGGAACACTGCGAAACCGTGTGCGGCGTACCATAGTGCGGCTTCTTTGAGGGTGGACGGCGCGTTACCGCTCATATTCCACCCCCAACAAATCGCAGATGTGGCGCGCGGATTGCCCGGGTCGGCAAATCTCGAATATGCATCCGTGGTTGTGTTCGAGCTTCTTGATCCTGCTGTAGACGCCCACGCCCTGCATCGGCTTCACGCGGTACCTGTAGCAGCGTCCGCTTTTGGTCGGGTCGCACTCATGCTGCTTGTACGCCGCGCAACGTTTGCAAGCGCCGCTCACCCACGTCTTGATATCCTCGATGGTCTTGTAGGGCGCTCCAACCTCGATGAGGATGATGAGCCGATATCCTGCGTCCCTCGCCTTATCGAGCTCGCGCACGAATCGGTCATGCTCCCGCCCAACGTTGCCGGCAACCTCATCGATTGACCGCTTGGTATCTACGGCGATGTTGGACGCCCCATCTGCCCGGACGTAATCGCCAAATTCGAGCTTGCGCCGCTCGACCTCGATGCCGTGATCCTCCCACCATGCGTGCTTGTTCGCGTGCTTATCGCCATGGGCCTGCTGTTGTCGTGTGTCTTCGTAAATCTGAATCATCTACAACTCCCCATGGAAATAGGCGGCGATACACCTTCGTACCGCCGCCCTCGGTGGACTAATCAAACGGGATCTCGCCTGCGTAAACCTCGGTGGGCTTGGTTGCCGGCGCGGTCTTGCCGCCGAGCTTCTTGAGCTCGCGGGTCTTCACCTTGCCGTCACGGACGCGCTGGACGTCCACCACCTGGCAGACGTTGAGACGGGTGCGGATATCGCCGTCGCTCGTCTCGTATTCCTCTTCTTGGAGGTTGACGCCGATGATGCGCCCGTAGAACATATCGAGCCGTCCAGCTTCCCACGCGGCGAACGGGTCAAAGCCCGGGTTGCTTGCTGCGAACGTTTCGAGACGGCCCTTGAGCATTCCAGCCGCCGTCTCCTTGTAGCTCATGAAGAAGTGGTGGGAATAGGGGTGGTTCTTGCCCCAATCGTCTGAGTAGAAGCCGGCGTGCTCGCCCTCGGCGATATCAAAGACGATCTCGACGTACTCTTTGTCCGTCTTATCGACGGCATCCACGACGCGGACAACATACGGGCCGGCGGGCAACGGCTTGAAACCGCCCTCGTTGGACGCCGTGATGCTGTCCCAGTTGAACTTACGCATTCTCGATTCCCTTCTGTACGATTGCTTGTAGTTGGTTCTCAAATAGCTTGTCGTGCTGGTCTGCCAGAGGTTTGTCGTTCTCGCCGAAAGCCCGCGTGTAGCAATCCCAAACGCGGTCGGCTGCGACCTCGGGCGCAACGCCTTTCATGATGAGCTGGTCGTAATGGCGCTCGGCGCATTCGAGCAGCGCCGCCTGCGTTTTGGCGGTCATGCCGTCCATCCCAGGAACTCGCGCAAACCTGCGTCGATGATGCTCAGGTCGTTCGGCTGCTCGCTTTCCACGAACGCTCCGCAACTCTTGGCGGGCGGCTTGCCGTCAACGATGAATCGATATTCGCCGCCGCTGGACTCCGAGAGAATCACGACGTTCACCATGCCGACGATATTGACCTTCTCGTTGAGCAGCTTGCCAACGGTTGCCGGCACGATGTTTCCCTGCGAATCCGTGTCGGTGTGCATGATGAGGTAGACGATGACCTCGCCGGGCAAATCGTTAACGAACTCGATGAAGCGGTACGTGCGCCCTGCGATCTCCTTGTAAACCTCGAACTGGTCACGCTGCTTCTCGTCTCCCCAACTGCCGCGCATGTAGATATCGGTGATGCAATAACCGAAGTCATCCACCACGACGATGGGATACTTCTCGGCATATGCCGTGACGATGGATTGGAGCTCGCCGAAATTCTTAGTCCGGGCGAAACTCTTATCGCTCTGGAATGGAAGCATCGTCTTGACGCACTCGATGAGCCCGTATCCGCTTTTCGGCATATTGTGCAGGGAAAACGTCTTTCCCGTACCGCTCGGGCCCATGATGAGAACGGGGACAGCCATTTACTCCACCGTCCCTTCGAGGAATTTTGTAGCTGCCTGCTGTAAGGGCATTCCCAGGATTTCCGCGACCTTCGCCGTGTTGATGCTGATTTTGGTACCGTCGATGTGCTCGGGCTCGACGTAGAGCGTCACGCCATACGGGATTTCGCCCGTCTCGGGCAACACCTTCTCGACGTACCAATCAACGATCTTCTGCCTGTTAGCAAGGAACAGACGGTGCATGATCTCGGGGTTCTCGCTAAACCAGCGTTCCATTTCGCCGGCGTCCTCGACAATGCCGCGCGTGTGCTCGGGCGCGACCTTGGGAACGAGCTCGCCCACCTTCACGTCATCGATGGTGAGCCGTAGCGACGTCCTCTTGCCGGCGTTCCAATCGCGCATGATCTCGGCGTCTGCGAGCCCGCGCAGGTTGTCGGGGTTCCGCGTGCCGATGAGCTCGCCCAAAGCCTTGTACATGGCTTGCGCGCGTGCGAGCTGTTCCAAAATGTCGTTATTCACGTCCATCCTCCCAGTTAATCCAAATGTCGGTCATGGGCGTCATTCCTTCTTCGCCCTCGCCGCGCTGGACGATTACGGTTCGCAGCTGTTCGCGGGTCTCCCATGCGAGACCGTCCAATGATTCGAGAACAAGCGTGAGAATGCCGAGCGTCCCCTTCTCTTCCGCAGGTGCGCAGAAGATATGGACGTCCACCTTCACATACGGCTTTGGCGGGATATCCTGCTTCAAGAACGCGACTTGGAGCATTCCCATTGCCGTCTCTGCGTCCGAATCCGCGTAGGTGCGAACAAACGGAAGCTTGATGCGGGTTGTGCTCATACGTCTATCTCCCCCGCTCGTAGCCAACCACGCCAACGCGCTTTGGCATCATCCTTGTTCGGGAACTTGCCAAAGTAGCGGCGCAGGTGTTCGTGGTCATAGGTGTAATAGGAATCCTCGCGGATGTTGTAGTACAGCCTGCGTCCGAGATACGCTGGTTGAACGTAGTCAACCAATACTTCGGTCTCCGCGAGCTTGCGGAGCTGTTGCAGCTCGTCCATGACATTGGCGCTCATGCGGCAACCTCGTCAATCGCCGCGAACACATCTGCGAGCTGCTTTAGCGTGCCGTACTTCTTGCGGAATGCTTCGAGCTCGCGCATTGCAGCATCAAGCATCCGTAGTGTGGCGTCCTCGTCTTCCAGCACAACGCGAATATCCGCGTATCCAGTCGAATGACCGTTCTCGGTGCCGTTCGGAATGAACGCCCGGACGGGCCCGACGTCCTCGATAACGACGATCTCGAGCGAGCGGATAATGCCGACCGCCTGATGCTCGCGGTACCGCTCGGCGGCAACGTCATCGCGCCACTCGAACGAATCGTGGAGCGGGGCGTCTTCCGCTCTACTCGCGTCCACCAACGCCGTAGGCGTGAGATTTCCGTCTCGCGCCATAATGCGGGCACATTCCTCTCCCGCTGTTTGGGCACTCCCTTTCATGTGAGCGCCCGACTTCCATTTATAGGTAGTCATGCAACCTCCTGACTATTTGATTTGCAAAACGGTCTGCTTGGCTTGACCTGCCTTAGCTCAACTCGACCCGCCTAAACGGACCTGACCATGACCCGCCTGCCAAACCATGACCTGCCTTATCAAGCCGTACCGCACGCGGCCCTGCCAAACCAAGCCTGCCACGCCGAGCCTTAACTAACCACGACCTACCTCGACACGACATGCCTGCCAAACCTGGCCTTACCTAAACCGTCCTTGACTGGCCTTGACGTGCCTGCCATGACGTGACTTGACACGCCCGACCCAACCGCGCCTTACCCCGCGACGCCTTGCAACTCCGCACCTTGCCTGCCGTGCCCTGACTAAACAAGCCTAAACACGTCTCACCCAAACAGATCCGGCCTGCCTAGACAACGAGCTCGTACATACCAAACTGCCCTTCGCGCTCGGGACGCCACTCGCCGACGCCGCACACGAAGCCGCCAAAGTTGACCATGTTCAGGATTTGCTCGAGCGAATACTTGCCGTCCGCGTTGTAGCGCATCCGCAGGGGGATTTCCCACTCGCGGAACTCGCCGCGATAGCGGATATCAGCCACCTTGCTCATGCCGCCGACCCTAACCATGTCCTCGCGCATTTCGGGCGCGGGCCCTGTGATCTCGGCTAGGTCGATGGTGGACGCATCGGTAGCGCCCTCGATGAAGAACGTGCCGCGCAGCTCGGTCTGCTTGACGTCCAGCCCGGCACGATACGCGCCGCTAATGATGGACGCCTTGATAGCATTGCAGGGAAAACCGAAACGTGCCCCGCGCTCAATGGCGTTGACGTAGTTGGCTTCTGCTTCCTCATCTGTCTCGCCCAACTCCGGCTGCTCCGTGAGCCAGTACATCGATTCGATGAAGTCATTCACGGGGATCTTGATAGCGTGCTTGGAAGTAACCTTCTTGCCGCGCTGCTTGTCCAGCATTTCCTGCTTGGCCTTATGCGACCACGCATGGACGATGAGCGGGGACGTGCCACGGATGGTGAACTCGACGGTCTGAATGTTGATGGGACGGATACCGATGGAATCGACGGTCTTCTTGGGTGCCATTCCTACCACCCCAATCCTGCGCCGATGATGAGTGCCAGCATGAACCAGGGCCAGCACTTGATGATGTAGTTGATTGCCATTGCTGTATTCCTTTCGTCTGGTGGAAGCCGCCCGTGCATGGCTTGCAGGGGCGGATTTTCGCATGGGTGTTTCCCCGCCCCTTTCCAGAGCCGAATCACTCGGCGCGTGGTCGTGAAAGGGTGCGACAACAAACCATGCACGGGTAGCTAGATTCGTTCGGGCATCTTCCAGTGCGCCCGGATATAGGCATCTACGTTCTCGAGGTTCACGAAGTAGCTGTGGTTCTCGCGCGTGGTGCCCGTGCGACCTCGCGTAAGCGGTTTCTCATAGGCCGCGAGCTCGCCGCTGTTGATTGCCTGTCTGAGCAAATCGGGCGATACGCCCAAATACTCTTGCGCCGCCCGCGAATATGGCATCCACGTCTGCTGGATGCCGCGATCACGTTTCGGCATTTCGTTCTCCGATTCTTGCCGTACAATCGAGTACGACATTTGGTTTCCACAATGTCACCGCCCTCATCCGTGCCAGCGGTTGGGGGCACTTTAGTACCGACAGCGCCTTTTACACTTCTTGGTGTGCGCTGCCTATCCAGCTTTCAAAGAACAGGAAAATCGAGACGGGTAGTTACGCGCTATGCAGCGCCAAACACGAGCTCGCAAAGCTCATCGACCGTAGTACCGCAGAAGTTTGCGAGCGCCTTTGCTTCAAAAAGCGAAAGCTCGCTGGATCCTTCAAGCTTCTTGTTGAGCGTGTCGTAGGTGTTGATGCCCAGAGCGTTTGCGAGCTCGGCTTTCGTGATGCCCTTTTCCGCAATCGCGCCGTTAACCAGTGCGGTAAGCGTGTTGACTGTAGCCATATTTCACCCCCTAACTTCAACCTATTGAAGTTTACACATGTCTATTAGACTTCAATCTATTGAAGTTGTCAACAGTCTATTGAATATTTCTTCAGTTGGTTTAAGATTGTTTTATCAACTCGCGCGGCAAAGGAGGGCACTGTGAATATCGGAACCGCCTGCAAGCAAATCGCAAAGAGCAAGCGTATTTCTGCCGCCGAGATAAGCCGCAACACTGGTATCGCGCAAAGCTATCTCTCCATGCTTTTCAATGGCAGGATTGACGATCCACAGGTTAGGCGAATCTATCTGATTTGCCGCGAGCTCAGGATAACCGTGGACGAACTGATTGAGTATGCGGAAACGAACGAAGGGTGATGGTGTGTATGGACGTCAACCAAATCAAGGCGCTGGATCCTAAGCGCGTCATCGTGCTCGACACCGAGACAACGGGAACGAGCCCGTACAAGAATGACGAAATCCTCTCGCTCACAATCATGAACCTCGAGGGCACCGTGCTCTTCAACGAGCTCGTCAAGCCCGTGAACCGCAAGAGTTGGGCGAAAGCAGCCGAAATCAACCACATCACTCCCGCGATGGTGAAGGATAAACAGCCCATCACGTTCTACGCCGATTACCTACAGAATCTTTGGCGCAACATCGACCTGGTTGTTGGCTTCAACGTCAAATTCGATACCGACTTCCTCTACGCAAGCGGCCTTAACCTCGCGCCGCATGTCGAAGAGTTCGACGTGATGAAGGAATCCGCGCCGCTGGTAGGAATCTGGAACGAGAAGTACAAGGATTACAAATGGCCTAAGCTTTCCGAATGCGCCGCGCACTACGGTATCGGTCAATTCGAAGCGCATACGTCCCTCGGCGATACGGAAGCGACACGGCAATGCTTCCTCGCGGTCATCAACGATCCAAAATACGGCGCGAAGATTAACGCCGGCACGATTCGCAAAATCGGCGCGGGCATGTTGAGCGGCAAAGACGTTGCGGACAAGCGTCTCAGGCTGTTCGCTATTCTCTTTGTCATCGCCATGCTCGGCGCATTCGGCGCGGGACAGCCCGGACAAGCATTCGCCTATCTGCTTGTCGCTGCCGCGTTGTTCGCTATCAAGGTGTTCAGATTGAGGAAGTAACGGCATATAAAAGCCCCGGTGCTACCGACCAAAGCATCACCGGGGCGCGGCTCCCACCAGACAGGAGGTTGCCTTATGGCATTATCTCACAATCGCTCGAAGCTCGGTTCGAAGCGGGAAATCCGCCCGGGCGTTTGGCAAATCCGCGTATCCAGCGGCTATAGGCTGGACGGCACGCAACGCTCGGCGTCCACCACCATCTACGGCAACGAAATCGAAGCGGACGCGGCTATCGTGCGTCTCGCCGACGAATTGGGGCGCTGCCTATCAACGGGCGATTCAATGACCCTGGACGCCTACTTTTGGGGATACTTCTCGCCCATGAAGCACGCCACCACGACCGCTGCGAACGCCAAAACCTACGATTCGCACTATCGGGCCCATATCGCGCCGATGTTCGGGCAATGGGATTTGGCGCGCATAGGCAACCTCGAAATCCAGCGGTGGATAAACACGCTGCCGCCGCAATCCGCGCCGAACTACGTCCGCACGCTCCGCGCGATTCTAAACCAGGCGCACTTCGACCATCTGAAAGACGATGCGCCTATGGTCGAATACCGCTACAAGCTGCCGAAGGGACGGCGCAACACTCCCCTGCCCGTGTGGGGTGCGCAGGAGGTCGCTACGGCGCTTGTGCGGCTCCGTGGCGAACAGCTATACCCTCTATGGCTGCTCATGGTCGGCTGCGGTCTGTCACGCTCGGAAGCGTTGGCGCTCGATTGGAGCGATATCCGATTCGAGCCCGCGTTGATGATGGACGGCTGCGAACACTGGACGGCATACGTCACCGTCAAGGGCGCGTACACCGCCGAAGACGGCATGAAGCCGCCGAAGAACGACCGCCGATATCGCTCAATCCCCATGCATCCGCCGTTCTCAGACGAGCTTCACGCCTGTATCGGCAATGGCCCCGTCTGCCAGTCGCGCAAGCACACCAAAGACGGCTGGACGCCCACAGGAAAGCGCCTGACGCCCTCGTACATCCCGAAGCGTTGGAGAGCCTTGTTTGAGGATAATGGCCCCTTAAACGGGCTTACATTCGTTGAGATTGGACGTATGCGGGCAACGTACTCCACCCTCATGCAGCAAGCGGGCGTAGACCGCACGATCATCAACGCCATGCAGGGACGCACGGACAACTCGCCCGTGCTGTATTCCAACTACCTCAATCCTGGCAACGACACGTTCACGCAATCTGCCGCTGCAATGTCGGCTGTTGTCGCAGGTGCATAAAAGGGCGTCCATCCTGCATAGGCTGAAATCCCTTATGGATTCTTATGGATTGCACAGGTACCTAACAAAAAAGGCGGGGCGGCGAAATTGCCGTCCCACCTGCGGTTTTCTGGTCGGGTGGACTGGATTCGAACCAGCGACCCCTTGACCCCCAGTCAA
>JAFRJC010000131.1 GCA_017432445.1 Eggerthellaceae bacterium
AGCCAATCCTCCACGAGGCCGACTTTTGCGCATTCCCCAGCCGGCGGACGCACAAAATCGGGGGTCGTGGATGGTTTCGGGCGCACCAATCGCCAATCCTAAATAGCTCGTCGAACAGTCAACGGAGCGAGCGGCCTCAGGGCGCGTCTGATAGGCGCGAAAACCCCGCCGCCGCGTACTTTGGTACACGAGGCGGGGTTTGAACGACTAGCAGGCGTGCACTGTGGCCGCGCAGCGTGAAACAGTTGCGGCGGTCGCAATAAGACCGCCGCAACTAAGATTACCCTCCGAAGACTGCTAGCAAGAAGCCAGCGGCTACCGCCGAGCCGATAACGCCGGCGACATTCGGGCCCATGGCATGCATGAGCAGGACATTCGATGGGTTGGCGCGTGCGCCCTCCTTTTGGGCGACGCGTGCGGCCATGGGTACGGCCGAAACGCCAGCCGAACCGATAAGCGGATTGATCTTGCCACCCGTTATCTTGCACATGAGCTTGCCGAGAAGCAGGCCGCCGATGGTGGCGAACTCGAAGGCGATCAGGCCGAGCACGATGATGAAGATCGTCTGCGGGGTGAGGAAGCGATCGTAGAGCGCCGTGCCGCCGACCGAAATCGACAGGAAGATGGTCACGATGTTCATGAGCGCGTTCTGAGCGGTGTCGGACAGACGGTCAGTCAGGCCGGATTCCTTGAACAGGTTGCCCAGCATCAGGCAGCCGAGCAGCGGTGCGACCGACGGGAGCAGCAGGATTACGAACACGGTGACGACGATCGGGAAGACGATCTTCTCCTTCTTGGACACCGGGCGCAGCTGATCCATCTTGATCTTGCGCTCTTCCTCGGTGGTCAGCAGACGCATGACCGGCGGCTGGATGAGCGGGATGAGAGCCATGTACGAATACGCGGCGATGGCGATGGGTGCCAGGTACTCAGGCGCGAGCTTGGAGGTGAGCCAGATGGCCGTCGGGCCGTCGGCGCCGCCGATGATGCCAATGGAGGCTGCTACGTTGGGGTCGAACTGGAAAATGAGACCAGCCATGAGGAAGGCGGCGAAGATGCCCAGCTGGGCAGCAGCGCCCAAAAGCAAGCTCTTGGGATTGGCGATGAGCGGGCCGAAGTCGGTCATGGCGCCCACGCCCATGAAGATGAGCGATGGGTACAAGCCCGATTTCACTCCTATGTACAAGATGTCTAATAACCCGCCTTCGTGGAAGATGTCGGTGATGGTCACCTGACCTGCAATGTAGCCGTCCCACAGTTCGGGATGGTACAAGTTGGAGCCGGGCAGATTCACCAACAGCATGCCGAAGGCGATGCCGATGAGCAGCAAGGGCTCGAATTTCTTTATAAGGCCCAGGTACAACAAGAACAGAGCAATGATGATCATGAGGACCTGGCGCCAGTCGCTGACGATCATGAAGAAACCCGAGGTTTCCCACAATCGCATGAGGATGTTAAGTGCGTTTTCCATGGGCTACCCTTAGATGACGATGAGCGTGTCGCCGGTAGCGACCATTTGGCCCTGGCTGACGAGAATCTGCTTGACGGTGCCGTCGCACGGAGCAGCGACTTCGTTCTCCATCTTCATGGCCTCGATCACCAGCAAGACGTCGCCTTCCTTCACGGTGGCGCCCTGGCTCACCTTGACAGACAAAACATTGCCAGGCAGCGGCGCCGTGACTGGCGTACCGTCGGCAGCGGCTGCAGGAGCGGCGGCGGCAGGGGCGGCAGCAACGGGAGCTGCTGCGGCTGCGGCTGCGGGGGCAGGAGCGGCAGGTGCCTTGATTTCGTATTCGTCCAGGATCATGGCTTCGCCCTGTTCGACCTCGACCTCGTAGACCCTGTCCTTCAGCGTTACAACGTATTTCATGTGATCGCCCCTCCTAGTCTTTCTCGGGCGTGATCTCGCGAATCGAGAGGAAGCGCAGCTCGTTGATCGGCTTTTGCAGCTCATCAGCCACAATGGCCATGATCATGGCCGCGTCACGCGGGTCGGTGTTGTACAGCTTCAAATCGCCAGCGCTGCCCGGCGCCAACGGCTTCACGGGCTCATCGTCTGCGGACGCTTTGACTACGGCGCTGGACACTGCGTCCTTAGGCTTGTCGGGCTCGTCGGAGAGCTGGAGCTTCGTCAGGATCAAGATGATGACAATCAGCAAGATCAGCGCGAAGAACACCACGCAAACGCCCAAAAGCGAATTGATCCAGTAGTCTACTACGCTCATTCTTCCACCTTCGTGATGCTATAGGAGACCTTCTGCTCCTCGAGCTCCTTGCGGGCTGCGAAGAACTTCTCGGCAACCGGCGGGAACAAAATGTAGGAGAGCACATCCTCTTCGCAGCGCGCGGTATCTCCGAGCTCGGCCTCGGTCTTCTCGAACGTGTCGGTCGGAAGCGTCTCGGCGAAGCGGCCCTCGACTATCGCGTCGCCCGCAAGGATCTTCTCGCGGATTTCGGGGTTGATCGGGGCCGGAGTCTTGCCGTATTCGCCACGGCAGTACGCCTTGATCTCGGCACCCACGTTCTTGTAGCGCTCGCCTGCGAGCACGTTCTGCACGGCCTGCGTGCCAACGAGCTGGGAAGTGGGCGTGACCAGCGGAGGATATCCGAGGTCCTCGCGTACGCGCGGAGTTTCCCGCAAGGCCTCTTCGAACTTATCGAGCGAGTTGAGCATCTCGAGCTGCGAAAGCAGGTTGGAAAGCATGCCGCCCGGAATCTGGTAGTTCAGGCACTGCGTGTCGGTCGTGAGCGAGATGGGGTTCAAGGTGCCATCGTCGATATATTCGTTGCGGATGGGCTTGAAGTAGTCGGCGATCTTGTAGAGCATCGGCTCGTCCAGATCGACCTCGTAGCCGAGGCCCTTCAAGGAGACGGCCATCGTTTCGGTCGCAGGCTGCGACGTGCCGCCCGAGAACGGCGAGATGGCGGTGTCGATGACGTCGGCACCCGCCTCGACGGCCTTGAGGTAGGTCATGTAGGCCGTGCCGGTCGTGCAGTGCGTGTGCACCACGACGGGCAGGTCGATGGCGTCCTTCAGGGCGCTGACCAGGTTGTAGGCTTCTGCTGGAGTCATGATGCCGGCCATGTCCTTGATGCAGATGGTAGAAGCGCCCATCGCCTGCATATCCTTGGCGAGCTTCACGTACGCATCAAGCGTATGCACCGGGCTCGTGGTGTAGGAGATGGCGCCCGACACCATGGCGCCGGCCTCGATGGCGGCCTCGGTAGCCACCCTGAGGTTCTCCACGTCGTTCAAAGCGTCGAAGATGCGGATGATGTCGATGCCGTTGCGCACCGATGCCTTCACGAAGCGACGTACGATGTCATCGGAATAGTGCTTGTAGCCCAGGATGTTCTGGCCACGCAGAAGCATCTGCAGCTTGGTGTTGGGCATAGCCGCCTTGAGTTTGCGCAGACGCTCCCACGGATCCTCGTTCAGGAAGCGCAAACACACGTCAAATGTGGCGCCACCCCAGCACTCGAGCGAATAGTAGCCCGCCTGATCGAGCTCGCTTAAGATTGGCTCCATCTTGTCGAACGGCAGACGCGTTGCGATAAGGCTCTGGCCTGCGTCGCGCAAGACGGTCTCGGTAAAGCCGATTTTTCGGTTGCTCATCGAGTCCCTCCGCATGCTAAAGAGTTAGTACAAATACAACAAATAGATATAATGCCACTAATGCGGTTTGAAATGGAAAACTTTATTCGAGCGAATGTATTTTTTTCTGGGAACGGCAGTTCGGAAGGCGAAAACCGTGTGCCAACTGCGTCACAGCTATGCGGTAGCCAACACTAACGACACTTATCGTTCAACTGCGTTCGAAATTTTATTTTGCGGCCATCGGGGAGAAGCGCCGACGACCGCATAAACGAAAGCCTGTTTTCTGGCCCAACAGCTTAAGCCCGGCTAAACACGTCACTATTGCCGTAAGTATGCCGACGATACGGGGAAGTCGAAATATGTGTCTGGATACGGTTCGTCGACGAGTGTGAAGTGCCACCATTCGCAGTCGATTGGCTTGAATCCGTTGCGCAGCATGGAATCGCGTAGGAACATCCGATTGTTGTACTGCTCGTCGGTTATGCCCCGGTAATCTGGATGGGAAACCTCGCTGAACAGGTCGAAGGGGCCTCCCATATCCACTTCCCTACCGGTTTCCATTTCGAGCAGCGTCAAGTCGACAGTGCTTCCCCTGCTGTGCGACGACTGCTTCGCGATGTATCCCCGCAGGAAAAGATCCTCTTTGTCCAGGTCGGGATAGAAGAACGGCTTCATGCGCAAATCCAGGTCGTCGATGCTCCAGAGCACGAAATGCTTGACTGCGCTCGCCGGGCGATAGGCGTCGAACACCTTGAGCCTGTACCCAAGCGCGCCCATCTCGTTGCTTACTGACCTGAGCGCCCGAGCCGCCTCGGCGGTCATGAGAGCGCAGGGCTCCTCGTAGCCATCGATGCGATCGCCGATGAAATTGTACGTGGAGTAGTAGCGAATCTCCTGGATTATGCTCGGCACGTAATCGGCCAGCAGCACGAACCCAGAAGCATCCTTGGTTACGATTTCCTTGTAGTTGGGTTCCATGCTCTCCCGCCTTTCGCGTCGTAGCTTAGCTTGCAGCAAGCCGGTGACGCCCTGTTAAACCAGTGTTGACACAGTGCAATTGGGCGGGTCGGGTGTCCTGGACGCAGATACCAAAATGGTATTTGCATCCGGGACGCCCGACCCGATCTAAAGGCAAGTTATTTGATCTTGACCAAGCTGTGGAGCTGCTTGTCGGTGACCTCGGCGAGAATGCCACGTGGGTTGAAGAATTCGAGCTCCATCGCACAGGCAATGCCCACAAGCTCGGCACCGAGGTGTTCGACGAGCTTGACTTGGGCCACCATGGTACCGCCCGTTGCGATGAGGTCATCGACGAGCAGGACCTTGTCACCAGAATGGATCGCGTCCCTATGGATGTGCAGCTCAGCAGTGCCGTACTCAAGGTCGTATTCCTGCGATGCGGTCTCGCGCGGAAGCTTGCCCGGCTTACGCGCAGGCACGAATCCCGCACCCAGCTCGACAGCCACAGGCGCGCCCATCATGAAGCCGCGCGCCTCTGCGCCGATGACCTTGGTCACTCCCGCGTCGCGATACGGATCGGCCAGCGCCTTGACCGCGGCGGCGAAGCCCTTCGCATCTGCCATGAGCGGCGTGATGTCCTTGAACACGACACCCGGCTTCGGGTAGTCGGGGATGGTCACGATCATGCTCTCGAAATCGAACTCAGACATGTAATGCTCCTCTGTTTGGTTGTTTTGGTAGATGCACACGTTATGCGACAAGGAAGAACTTGACCAGGAAGATCAGCGCCAGGATATAAGTGAGCGCGTACTTCTTATTGCCCTCGCCAGTGGTCAGGTTGATGACCGAGAAGGCGATGAGGCCGATGCCGATGGCATGGCCGATGGAGCTGGAGATCGGCATGGCGATGAGCATGAGCGCCACGGGAACCACCTGATCGAAACGATCGAGATCGATGTTCTTCAGGCCCTGCAGCATGACGACGCCCACGTAGATGAGCGCCGACGAGGTGGCTGCAGCCGGGATCATGGCAGCGATGGGAGCGATGAACATGCACAGCAAGAACACGATGCCGCAGGTTAGCGCGGTAAGCCCGGTACGACCGCCCGCCTCAACGCCCGAGGCCGACTCGACGAAGGTGGTGACAGTCGAGGTGCCCGTGCAGGCGCCAACCACGGTACCGATAGAGTCGGAAAGCAGCGCTTCCTTCATTTTCGGCATCCTGCCCTCATCGTCCAGCATGCCAGCCCGCGCAGCCGTGCCCACGAGTGTGCCGATGGTGTCGAACATGTCGATCATGCAGAAGGTGATGATCAACGTGATGGCCGTGAACCACCCCAACTCCAAGAAGCCTGCGAAGTTGAACTTGAACAGGGTAAGGTTGACCATGTCGCCAAAAGCAGGGACCCACGAGGCGGCAGCCAAGCTTGCAAAGGGATCGATGCCCAAGAAGATGGCCTCACCGGCCCAGTAGATGACGGAAGCCACCAGCATGCCGATGATGACCGAGCCCTTCACGCCACGATGCGCAAGCCAGATGATGACGAACAAGCCCACGAACATGGTGGCTACCGTGAGGACCATGCCCGGATAGGCATCGGTCATGGTGGAGGCTGCGCCTGACGCAGTCAGCGAGCCGAAGAAGTCGCGCATGACATAGAAGGCGTTGCCAGTCGAATCGTAGACGCCGGCGTTGCTGCCCACGCCGATGTTGAGAAGCATCAGGCCGATAGCCGGCGCGATGCCCATGCGCACGCCATAGGGTATGGCATCGACTATCTTCTCGCGTATGTTGCAAACGGTTAATACAACGAACACAATGCCTTCGGCCAGGACGATGACCAGCGCAGCTTGGAACGACGCCACGTAGGTCGCTCCGGTGATGGTGGCTATCTGCACCACGACCACGGCCAGGAAGCTGTTCAAGCCCATGCCGGGCGCTAAGCAGAACGGCTTGTTCGCCAAGAACGCCATGCAGATCATGGCGATGCCGGACGCCAAGCAGGTTGACAGGAACACCGCATTCCACAGATCATCGCCGCCGGCGCGCCAGCCGGTCAGCAGGTTGGGGTTCAGGGCGATGATGTAAGCCATCGTCATGAACGTGGTGAGACCGGCGATGATCTCGGTTCTTACCGAGGTGCCGTTCTCTGTGAGCTTGAAGATCTTCTCCACGGGCCCTCCTTGGTCGTGCTTTTCGCGGCGCACCGCTGTACCTCATCATTGTACTGCATTGTTTCTCCACAACTAACGTCGGAGAACGAGTCGTGTGACCTGAACTGTTCTCTTCCCGACCCTTAACACGTGCTACCATAGCGGCACGCGAAATGACAGAAAAGGAGCGCGTATGATACGGGAGCTGGTTAACGACGAGGAATTGCTGTCGACGCCCTGCGAGCCGGCGACGGCCGAGGACGCCGAGCTGGCACAGGATCTACTGGATACGCTGGCCTCCATCGAGGATGGCGCTTGCTTAGCCGCCAATCAAATCGGCGTGGCCAAGGCCGTGATCGCGTACAAAGACGACAAGGAGCGCGCCCACGTCATGTTCAACCCGGGGATGAAACGTGCGCTGCGCCCCTACCGCACCGAGGAAGGCTGCCTTACGCGCGAAGGCGCCACAAAGGTCACGCGTTATGACCAGGCCACCTTTACATACCAAGAACTCGTCGACGGCGTCCTGATCCCGCGCAAGAAGGAATGCCGCGGTTGGACAGCCGAGATCCTCCAGCACATGATCGACCATTGCAAGGGCAAGCTGATCTAGAAAACGGCAGCCGGGCATTCGCTCTGCCGCCTCGGGATGGGGCGCGATAATGAATGCACCCGACCAATCGGCGGGAGCTTAGAGCGACGGCGGCTGCGGCAAGTCTCCGCTCAACGTAAAAACCGCGACGGGCACATGCGCTCGTCGCGGTTCTTTATATGCGAGGACTCGCCTATTCGACACCGAAAAGGGCATCCAGGAACGGGGTGTACCACTCCTCGGGAGCCTTCACGGTACTGGACAGGACGTTCGCCTCAACACCGTCGCCAGACGATTCGTAAGCCTCGTCCGACAGCCCCGAAACCACGGCGGTCTCGTCGCCGCTGATCACGTAGCCGTACTTCTGCCGCACGGCGTCTTCCATGCCGGCGCTGCTCGCGAGCGCCTCGTTCTGCGCGTCGAGCTTGACGTTGCGCTCTTGGATGCTGGTGTACTCGGCGACCAGGCGATCGTGCTCGCGCACCGACTGGTAGTAGTTTTGAGCGGGCGTGTAGAGGAACACCACGGCCAAGACCACGCACAAAACCGCCGTGAAGGCCTTCATCCGACGCGGGGACACGGAAAGGCCGGAGAACCATCCCGCAGGATTGATCTTCGCGGTGACGGGGCCTGCCTGCGAGGCAAGCTGCATGCGCGCAGCACGACGCTGTGACGCGCCTATCTGACCTTCGTACAAGGCAGCGCGCGGAGCGCCCTCGGCCTGACCGGCATCGGGAGCGTCATCGGCATAGGATTTGGCGAACAGCTTTTCAGCGCGCGCCTTCTTGCGCTTGCGGCTGCGGGCTTCGCGTGCGGTTTCCCTGGGCTCTTCGTAGGTGTATTCGCCCCAGTCGTACTCTTCGTCTACCTCGCTGTAGATCTTGGGCGCAGGATCGGCAAAACGGCTGAGATCGTAGTAGTTGTACATGCGGCTGGTGCCCTCATCGCGCGGGTCGAGCCCGCGGTCTTGGGCATAGCGAAGTCGCGACGCGGCCTTCACGTCGTCGAACGATACAATATTCGTGTTTCTCGCCAAGGATTCGCTCCTCATGCATGTGCTACGTATTACTGGTTCGGTTATGCGTGGAACAAAAATCAGAATACCACTTATAGCGATTTTGCAAGCTCAATCAACGATTTTACAGAGGAACTTTTCGGTAGGCGTGCACGACGACAGCCGCCAATCATCCCAACAAGTTGAAAAAAGATAATTCGGGGCAGCGTTTTAGTCGGAAACCAAGCCGAGCCCCTCGATGTAGGCAACCCATTTCTCGAAGGAATCGTCGCTTATGGCATGCTCCATGCGGCAGGCCTCGTCCTCGGCGATCTCGGGATCAATGCCCAGAGCCTTCGTCAAAAACGCCGTGAGATAACGGTGGCGCTTGTAAATCGCCTCGCCGTACTCCACGCCTGCAGACGTAAGCGTAATGTCTCCATAATAGGGCTGCTCGACCAGGCCGCGCTCTTTTAACAGGCCAATCGCCTTGTTCACAGAGGCCTTGGAGACGTCAAGCTGTTTGGCAACGTCCACCGAACGGACGGACACCTCCTCGGTGCCGCCAAGCATGATGATCGCTTCCAGGTAATCCTCGTGCGACATGGAGATTTTTTCCATTGGCTGCTCCTTGTCCAGGGTCCCGCACATCTTAACATACCTTCGATTAATCGGATTGTGGCGCAATGACCTAAGAGGCGCAAAGGCGCCATGGGCGGCTTTGCGCCGCGCAGATGCCCCATATGATTTCATGTCGTTTTGCGAGAACAAGCCCGTCTGCGCGGCTACTTGCTAAAAAGATGCGAAATCCTACGGGGCATTTGCGTCATCTGCTATGATTTACCCTGCACCTGGGAGCGTGGCGGAATTGGCAGACGCAGCGGACTTAAAATCCGCCTCCTTCGGGAATGTGGGTTCGAGTCCCACCGCTCCTACCAAGAACAGCGAAGATCCCAGTCGGGTCACCTTGCTTCGCAAACGCATGCATTTAACTATTCATGTCGGTCTGACCAAGGGCCGTCATGCAACGGATTCTAGGGCAGGAGGCCCAGCATGAGCACCAACCGATACATCGATACGCGTGGAGCGGTCGAGGAGCCGATTCCCTTCACGAAAGCGGTCGTCGACGGCCTGGCACCAGGCGGCGGCCTGTTCGTACCCGAACACGTCCCTTCGCTTTCGGTCGAGGAAATCTGCACATTGGGGCAGCTTCCCTACGCCAAGCGGGCTGCGAGCATCTATCGAGCCTTCGATGTGGACCTTTCCGACGAGCAGCTCGAACGCATAACGAGCGAGGCGTACGGGGACAACTTCGATACGCCCGAGATTTGCCCGCTGGCGGAACTTCCCGATGACGTATACCTGCTCGAGCTGTGGCACGGACCCACGAGCGCCTTCAAGGACATGGCCCTGCAATGCCTGCCGCGCTTCTTCAGCATGAGCGCGGCCGAGCTGCGCCTCAGGGGCGAACTCGACGACACGCATATGATTCTGGTTGCAACGTCGGGCGACACCGGCAAAGCTGCGCTCGAAGGCTTCCGCGACGTCGACGGCATATCCATCGGAGTCATGTACCCAGATGGCGGCGTAAGCGATATCCAGTTCAAGCAGATGGCAACCCAGCGGGGTGGCAACGTCACCGTCTGGGGCGTGCGCGGCAACTTCGACGATTGCCAGACCGGCGCAAAGGCGGTCTTCAACGACGATGCGTTTGCGGTCGAACTGCATGAGCGCTTCGGCATCGCGCTTTCCAGCGCGAACTCCATCAACTGGGGCAGGCTCATGCCCCAGATCGTGTACTACATCTCGGCTTACGCCAACCTCGTGTCGTTGGGCAAGGTGCAGCCGGGCGACGAGATCGACGTGTGCGTGCCCACAGGCAACTTCGGCAACATTCTGGCTGCTTATTACGCCAAGCGCATGGGAACGCCCATCCGGAGGCTTCTGTGCGCCTCCAACGAAAACCGCGTGCTCACCGATTTCATCAACACGGGCACCTACGACATCTCCGATCGCACGTTCGTGAAGACGCCCTCCCCTTCGATGGATATCCTCGTGTCGTCGAACCTCGAACGTCAGCTCTTCGAGCTGACCGGGCGCGACTCCAAGGCCATTGCTGGTTGGATGCGCGACCTTTCCCAGGAAAAGCGCTTCCAGGTCGACCGCGACACGTTTGCCAAGATGCGCGAGCTCTACGTCGCCGACTCGGTGGACAACCCAGGTTGCTTGGCCGCCATCCGCGAAGTGTTCGAGGCGTGCGGTTACCTGATGGATCCGCATACCGCCGTGGCTTGGCAAGTCGCGCAAAACCTCCGCGAAGAAGGCGTGCCGGTAGTCGTCGCCTCCACTGCCCATTGGGCAAAGTTCGGCAACAACGTCTACCGCGCCCTGCATGGCATCGCGCTGGGCGAAGAACTGCCCGACGAAATTGCGAGCCTCACGGGTTGTGAGCTCAACAGCCTCATTGCCGAGGAGACGGGGCTTTCCGATATCCCGGCAGGACTCGCGGAGCTCGACGAGCTGCCCATTCGCTTCACCGAGGTAATTGACGGCAACGCCGACGCTATCCGCGCGGCCGTCTGCGAGTTTCTCGGAAACCAATCCAAATAATCCATCTTGAGGATTATCTACCGATTGTTATAATTAGCGCAACACGATTAAGGAGGCGCGGCATGGGCAAGGCAAAGACGTTGATACCGGTTATCCGCATGGCTGTCACCAACAAGAATTCCGAGAGCAATTCCCAGTTCGGTCGAGGAGTCGCAAGCCTGTGCCTGGGCGTACGCCAACTTGGCTCCCTGAACGCAGCGGCCAAGGAGATGAAGATGGCCTACAGCAAGGCCTGGCGCATCATCAAGGAGACCGAGGCGGCACTTGACATGCAGCTGCTCAACCGCGACGGCGCCCATGGCTCCACCCTCACCGACGAGGGCAACAAGCTGCTCGATGCTTACCTAGAAATTGACGAGCGCCTGCAGAAGTTTGCGGAAGAGGAATTCGCCAAGCTGATGAAGTAGACCTGTCAAGCTCATCGTTTTCGTCGCGGGGCGCACCTTCGGGCTGCGCCCCGTTTTCGTTTCTCATCTAACCTTTTTCGACGGACATCACGAAATCGTCCCCGAATCGCTGTTTCGCAACGGATACGGGCTCCACAGTACAGGTCCAGCTGAATGCGCCGGAATCCTGGGGATGGGGCACGAAGGAGAGGAGGAACGAGGCGGTATCGGACAAACCGGATACAGGCTCAGGCGTTTTCGTTGGCTCGGTAGGTGCTGCATCCTTCTCGAAACTGTGAAGGCAACCGTAACATGTTGCCTGGTCGTCGAAGGCGACGGCATTGCATACGGGACATGCTTTCATGGTGCGCTCCTATCGGTTCGGCTGTAACGCGTGTTTGAATCAAGGTTTTGCAGTATTCGATCGCCGGGACAAAACCAGGCAGCCTCGCTTGCGAAGCGCTCGAGCGTGGCGACGGCACGCTTGTTTCGCAGGCGTCGGTTCGGTAATACGCTTCGGTGGGCTTCGAGAACAGCGCCGTCAGCCGCCACGAAGGCAACGTCTATGGCGCGGCGCATGGCAAAGGTGTGGATGTCGTTGCAAGGCACGAGCATCAGCACGCCATCGAACGCATCGCGTCCGTACAATCCTTTTAACCTCGCGCGTATCGTGGAGGCGACTTCGACGTTCATCGGACCACGCACCTGTACACGACGGCAGTAGCCGAACCCACTTGCGTGCAGGTGACGAGCGCCCACGTGCACGCACCGTCTTCTTTCACGAACGTGGCGCCTTCCGCATCGCCCAGCGAGATTTCCGACCAGCCAGTCTTCATCATGTTCTCGCGTACGCAGCTGAAAGCTTCGTGAGAGGAGCTATCCACAAGGAACCCCACCACGCGGCCCGTGTCATCGGCGCGCACGTCACGCGCCCCGTCGAAAAGGCCGATCTCCTCTTCGAAGTAGACCGGGAGCTGCGCTTGGCTATCTTTGGCGAGCTTTTCTATCCTGTTCAGGGTTTCGTCGACGTCGCCTCCGTCCACGATACTCGCCGCACGAATCCCCTCATCTGCCATCGCTTGCGCTGGCGGACTCTGCATACCCCCAAAAGCAATGCCGGTTATCGGAACGGCCGCCACCAGAACGACCGCTATCGCCACGGCCTTCAAAAGACGCTGATGGCAAATGTCAACCCTCATATGATCACCCCAGGTTTGTAGGAATCCACGACGTATTCCGTCACATGCGTGAGGTGCGGCATCTGCACGCCGAAGACATGCGAGCGCAGCCCGTAGCCGAACAGCGTCGGCGAAAACGAAAGCGTGGCGGTGTAACGTTCCAGATCGCGGCCAGCTGCCGAACAGGCAACGCTCACATCCACGTTCGCACCGCCCAGCGCCTGTCGGACATCCGCTTCGACCAGAGCACAGGTCGCAGACGAGCCCTGATTGTAGGCGGGTGCAGCAGCATGAACCCGCACCGCCTGATGGGCTACCCGATCGAATACCGCGCATTGACCGAAGAACGTCAGGGCGTTTGCAGCCAGTAGCGCAATCGCCAAGAGCGCGGGCAGGGCGGCAGCTAGCTCGATGGTCATCTGCCCCCGCGAATCTGCGATCTTCTTTCCGCCTATTCCCATACGCGCACCCCCGATGTCTCGATGTAATACGAGCGAACGCGACCGAACAGGCCCTGTATTGCCGAAACGGCGTATGCTTTGGCGGGTTCGGGAATGGGTATGGTGACGGGTATGCTCGGCCCGCCCTCGCCCAAGAGCTCGATCGAGGCGATCTCCAGCGTGTCCCCCAGACCCTCCACCTGTTGTATGGCCACGCGTTCGGCGTCGGTCAGAATTGACGAGAACAGGTCGGTCGACATCAGGGGATGCGCCACGACGAGCCTTTTCGCCGATAGGAGGCCCGCCGCCTGGCCGTCTCCCTTCGCCGCCACGTGCCCTGAGTTCACAAGCACCGGCTTGAGCGCGCCTACCTCGGTCGGCTGCAATCCCACCGCTTCGATGGCACCTTCGAGCTTGCCGGCAGCCCAGGTTCCAAGCCCGCTCGCACCGACGAGCGGCAGGCCGTTCAAACCCTCCTCGATTGCGTCAGCGAGAGCGCTTTGCCCGTTGGAATAGGCAACGACCAGCCATGACCAGGCATCGAGCACCATGCCTGCCGCACCCACCGCAAAGCCACCGCCCTCTTTCAGATTATCTAGTGCCGAGTTCAGAACCGTACGACCCTCAGCCGACCCCTCGTCGACGAGCGTGGCGGCAGCTACGGCAGCTCGGGGACCGAGCGAGGCCCCTCCCGGCACGAACGAGCTGGCAAACCCGCCCGATGTGGAAGTCGATCCCGCGTTCACCACGAACGCGATGGCACCGTAACTGCCGGGTGGCTTGGAGCTTATGCGTTTTCCAGCCGTCTCCTTCAGAGCCTCGACCAGCTCGTCGAAAAGCTCGCCCACGCTGCGCTCCACCTTCTCCTTGGGCTCTTGCGCTTCGCGGCGCGCCTTCTCGTACGCCTCGGCCTCGTCAGCAAGCGCTCGATAGTGGTATTCGAAACCGTTCGGCACCGACGTCGAAGCCGCCGCCACCTTCCCCATGCTGGCAGCCCCAAACTCGCATGCCGGGCATGTTCTGAAGTCGCCGGCTTCGAGCTGGCTTATCGACCCGTAGAAGATGGGAGCTCCCGCAAGGGGACAGCCCGACCAGGCGTGCATGACGTAATAGCTTTCCTCCAAGACCTCGGTTATCACCTCTCCGCCCTCTTCGTATTCCGAGACCGTTTGCTCGACGTCCTCCGTCACGGGATAGACGCTGTCCGTGTAGAGGCTCGTCGAACGCATTTCGGAGGTATTGGAAGGCAGGCGGGGGAAATACGCTTCGAAGGAATCCTCGTCTTCGACCACAAATCCCTCAGCCATCAGCTCGTTCGCGTAGCGGTAGAAATGCTCGCGCAAGGCCGACCGCGCCTGGTCGCCCACCGAAGGGCTTTCAGGGACCTCTTGCGCAAGCCGGGCGCTGTAGTAGCTCTGCGCACGGTTCAAGGCAACGGAAAACGACCAGGCGTCTACGCTCTCGTACAGAGGATTGTCCAAGCCCGTCATGCCCGCCAAGTGGAAAGCGCGCTCGTACATGCAGTAATCAGGATTGTCTCCACAGTCACGCATGAAAGCCCGCAGCTTGCATTTCTCGGCCTCCTGCGCGGCCTCCTCGGCGCGTTCGGCGTCTTCGCGTATCTCGTCGGCTTCTCCTTCGACGTCTTCGGCTAGCTCCTCGGCCTTCTTTCCCACGTCAGCCTCGATGGGCTCGCCTTCGAACGGCACGAGGATGGCGCATCCGAGGTAGTTCGCACCCGAAGAATCGGCGTTGTTGGCCGCAGCGACGCTTGCTGCGCAAGCTGCCGAGAAGTATGGCAGCGCCTCCTGCAACTTCTCCAACGCCTTCGACGAGCGTTCCGAAAAGGTGTTTCGAGCCGATATGATCCGTTTGCCCGCCTCGATGAGCGCTTCTGACAACTCGGCTGTCACGGGCGTGCAGAGTGCGGCGACGCCCAGCCCCGTTACTACCAACCCCGTCAACGAGAGCGACAAGACTGCGGCATCGCAGAAGCGAACCAGGATCATGAACTCTGCCACCTGGTTCTGCGCAGCGAGCGCGCTCGCATCGGCGACGTCCTGCACCTCAGCTGACGCCGATTGTATACGGTAGACCTGCGCTGCCGTGAACAGCAACGACAGCGTTATGAGCAGGGAAAGCACCATGCTCGTCGTGGTAAATCCACGCTCGTCGACGAACAGGCCGCGCTTCATTCCAACCACCCGCCTATCCAGGAGGGAGGCGCCATGCCCAACTTGGACGATGCAACCCACGAAGGCTGCGTGGGCATGGTCACGCTCTCTTGTATCTCCAGATTGCCCCGTGCGTTCGTCATGCCCGCAAGCTTCGCCGCTGCATCGAACAGCGGAAGGGGACGCAGCTCGTTTCCTATGGTCACGGTCACGTTTCCACTCGACTCTCCCCCGCTCAAGCTTATGTCCCAACTGCAATTCGACCCATGGACGTGGAAGCAATCGTGCTGGGGAATGGCAGCCAGGCGATGGCGCACGAACGCCTCGCAGCTGCGCGTCATCGAGCCGAACGAGTCGGTTCCCGTCGCCAGAACCCTGCAGGCCTCCGCCGCCGCATTGCCCATGACAAGCCGGTCATAGAGCACGATACCCGGCTGCAACAACAGCAATAGCAGGAGAAACATCACGGGAATGACCACCGCAGCCTCGACGCTTCCCTGGCCCCGCTCGTCGTTTACATGCCTCATGTCTGATTAATCCCTCTCCCCTTCACGCCAATCCGCTAATGGCCGAATGGCAGGTCACAAATACATTTTCTGTCTGGTGAAAGAATCAATAGAGGAAGATGTCCGAGATGGTAGCAGGGGCGACCGTCTGGATGTGATGCGAGGCGACGGCAAGCGCATGCTCCACCAGCAAACCCCCGTCCAACAGGCGCCAGAAAGCCGCCAACGCCACTGTCAGCGACATGAAACCCGCCGTGATCACGGCGAATTCCACGGTAGACTGACCGTGCGCATCCGCCAGATACCCTACAAGCCGTTTATGCCGTCGGCTATCGCATTCCATAGCTCCTGCAGTTTGGGCCTGAACACCATGATGGCCAGGATCGCGATGACCACCAACACTCCTACTAAAATGGCGTACTCCGTCGTGCCCTGGCCTTTCGTCGACTTCGCCATCATGGCCGCACGTGTCGCGAACCACGCACCGAGCTCCCTCGACTTTTCCGCCGCCTGCAAAGGCATCGATTTCGAACCGATCATGACTACCACCTTTCCTTTCAACTTTTATCCGATGCACCTTTGTTCCTTTCCGCGCGAAGAAAGACGAAGCCCTCCGCGCTGCATCGCTTAGAAACCGCCTGCAAGCTCGAGCAAGATCGGGCCCATGACCAGCAGGAGCATGGCTGGCAAGATCAGCGTGCCCGTGGGCAGCATCATCTTCACCGGCGCCTTCGCCACACGCTCCTCCAGGGCGGTTCTCCATTCCGCACGCGACTGGGCAGCCGCTTCCTCTAGGATGCCGGTCAGCGACGAGCCGAAGCGAAGGCTGCGCACGACGCTGTCGACCACGCGCGAAAGCTGTTCGCACCCATATGACGACGCGAGCTCGCGCAAGGCCTCTTCGCGGGAAACCAGCCCCAAAGCCCAGCTTCGATGAGCCCGGGCGCACGATTGCGCGAAATCATTGTCGAAATGCTCTCCGTACAGGGCGAAACTCCTATCGAAGGTCAGGCCGCTGCGCAAACCCAAAGCCACCACCTCTAGCATCTCTGACAGGTGGCGCTGCGCGCTGGCCGTACGTCTCTTACACGCCGCTCGCACAGCCCGTTTGGGAGCCGAGGCCCCGACCAGCGCGCCCGCCAATCCTAGAAGGAGGGCCATCTCGTTTGACAGCAGAACGCCGATTAGCGCACCCAGCGCGCAGCCGATCGCGCCGAGGCGCAAACGCGCTTCGCAAAAGCCCGCAACGCTGACGTCTTTGGAGCATCCGGCAAGCTTCGCATGGGCTCGATACCAAGCGCCCGCCCGCGTATCCGCCGCCCTTCCCGCATGCACGCTGGGGCAAAGCATTGGGGTTGAACCTATATACAGCTTGCGCGTCAACGCCCTCGCATGCCTCAACCCAAACCCCGTTGGCCCTCTTTGCGCATTTACCGTCGCCCACTTCGCAGAAGGGCTCCCATAAGCCACCTTTCGACGTTTAGCCCGACTTGCCTTCTCGAAGCGCAGCTTCACGCACAGCACTGCCACCACAGCTGCAAAGAGGCAGGCAGACGCGCCTAGGATCACGTGATGCACGCTCATGACACACCGTCCACTGACAACGCCCGGCGCACGAGCGCAATCCCGGCCGCCTGCATGGATATCGCCAGCGCGAGCAATCCGTAGCCCACCGGCCCCGAAAAGAACGGCGAGAGAAAATCGGGGCTAGCCAGCGAAAAAGCCGCCACGAGGATGAAGGGCATGACAGCTACCACACGTGCCGAGAGCTTCGCCTGTGCTGTCTGCACGCGAAGTGTGCGGCGAAGCGCCAGCTCCCCTTTGACCGTATCGGATGCGGCGTCGAGCACTTGGCGCATGGCACCGCCGCTTTGATGCTGAACGTCGAGCGCCACGGCAACGAAAGCCAGCTCAGATGCGCAAGCACCCTCCCGTAAGACGTCAAGGGCCGCTTTGGCGCTCCCTCCCATCTCGAGCACGCGACAAGCGCGGCCAAACGTCTCGCCCAACGGGCCGCGGACGTCAGATGCCACTTGCCCGAACGTTTGCATGAGCGTAAACCCGGATCCAAAGCACGCCGACATGGACTCCAGCGCTACGGGCACCGCCTCGCGCACCGCTTCCTGACGCTTGTCGAGCTGGATGCCGGACGCCGCCGATGCGAGCGCGATTGCGCACGCCGGTATGGCGATGGCGCCCACGACGCTCCCGATTGCCAGCAGCGATACAGTAGATAGCGCCGCTACCACCATCAGCAAAACCGTCGTCAACGGCTCTGCCGACGTAGCCAGCCCCCGCGCCTCAAAAAGGAGAACCAGCCCTTCGACGACATTGGAGATTCTCTTTTTCGTCAGCAGAAACGCTGCCGGACGGCGCAGCCAACCGTAGCCGTTCCGCAAACGCCATGAAACAAGAGCTCCGACAGAAGGCCGATCCCCCTGTGCCGAAAGAGCAGCCCATCGCTTCCTCATCGCCAGCCCTATGCTTTCTACGGTCCCGAAGGCACCGCCGAAAGCTGCCACAAGCGCCATCACCCCAAAGAGCATGCGCGTCTCCATGCTTCCACCTCCTCCCGGGTTGCAACCCCCTCATCGGAAAGCCGCCCTACCCATTCCGGCTCGCTTATCCATTTGCCCTGTTCATCTCCTGCATTTCTTCTATACAGGGGATGCGATTCGCAGCGGCCGCTCTCGCGGCTGAACAGGAGCGCCACGACGTCGGTCACCCTCCTTTTCCCGTCAAGTCCGCGCTGCGTCTGCACGACCAGGTCAATGGCGCTCGCGATGTTCGCCTCGATCACATCGACTGGAAGGTCGGCCACGTAGCGAACCATCGTGGTCAAACGTGACACCGATTCCTCGGGAGAGTTTGCATGCAGGGTGGTGAGCGATCCGTCATGCCCGGTGTTCATCGCGGTGAGCATGTCGAGGGCCTCCGCACCGCGGCATTCCCCCACGATGATGCGATCGGGGCGCATGCGAAGCGAGTTGATCACCAAATCGCGGATGGTCACCTCGCCGGTTCCCTCGGCATTCGGCGGACGCGCCTCCATGCGCGCCACGTCCGGGTGCATTTCGAAGCGCAGCTCGGCAGAATCTTCGATCGTGACGATGCGCTCGTTCGGCGGAATAGAACATGAGAGCGCATTGAGCAAGGTGGTCTTGCCGCTGCCCGTGCCGCCGCACACGGCTATGCTCTTCCGCGCACGCACCGCCCATATCAAAAAGGTCCGCAACGGGCCATCGACCGAACCAGCTTCCTGCATCTCCTCGAGCGTGATGATGTGCTCAGAAAACTTCCTGATGGTGAGGTACGGCCCGTCGATTGCTATGGGAGGCACAACTGCGTTCACGCGGTGCCCTTGCGGAAGGCGGGCGTTCACCATAGGCGACGCCTCGTCGATCCGCCTGCCCAGAGGACCCAGAATCCTATCGATTAGGGCGCGTAGCTCGGCCTCATCGGAAAACCGCCTCTCCGAGGGCGCGATCACGCCATCCCTCTCGAAGAACACCCTGTGCGGCCCGTTGGCCATGATCTCGGTTATGGCTTCGTCTGCCAGCATATCTTCCAGCACGCCAAAACCAAACAGCGCGTCAAGCAGCTGGTTTACCAGGGACTCCCGCGCAGGGATGTCGACATAGCCCCAAAGCGACCCTTCGAAGATGCGCCTGCACGCCCCGCGCACCTCGTTACGGGCGCGCTCGGGGTTTTCCTGGGCGAGTTTCGCAAGCTCGTCAATGGAAACGAGTTCCTGAAGCTGCTTGCGCAGAGCTGGTAAAAGCGCGTTTTGGGAAACGTCTTCCTCGATATGTGCGTTGCCGACGCGTTGGGCGCGAGCATAGAGGCTCATTTGCCCCACCCCTTGCGCCTGGAACCATGGCGCCCGCGCCTCATCATGCCTGGCCGTCCCTTTTGCTGCTCGGCCTGCTGCGTTTCCGAGTCATCTCCACTCGAGAGCAAGCCCGCAAGCACCTGCGCCAAGCTCGTGCATAGCTCGTTGCCCGATTCCAAAAGCTCGGAAGCCGCACCTGCGGAGAGGTAGTCTTCAACATCGCGCCCACCGTCTCTCAGCTCCGCAACCGGAACACCCTGTAGCGCAAAAGACGCGTCGATCGGGGTCAAGGGAGCGCCTTTAGCGCACCTGTTCAGGACAAACTGAAACTGACCCGTGGCGATGCCGCATCGCGAGCACAGCTCGAGGGCATGACGGCAGGCGCGAACCGATGACGAGCGCTGGTCGATGAGGAACAGCGTCGCCGTTGCCCGCTCGAGGAGCGCGGCATGCTGTTCCGCCCAGGACGCCCCAGTGTTGGCGACGACGACGTCGAAGGCGCCCTCGAGCCGGGAAAGCAGCTCCGGCACTGACTGGGCGACGCTTTCCGCCATCTCCAACCGCTCGGGCGCAGCCAAGAGCGTCGGCCGATCGGAGCGTTCCAGCTCCTGGGCCAGCTTGTCAGGACGCTTGAGCGCGACATCGATGGCCAAGGGGTTCTCGACGCCCATCATGACCGCGGCGTCGCCGAACTGCAGGTCGTAATCGAGCAGGAGCGTGCGGCGCCCCATCGAATGGGAAATGAGCGCGCTCAGCACCGCCACGGTCGACTTGCCCGCGCCGCCGCTTCCACTCACCACTGGGACGAGAAAGCTTCGGGCCACCGTATGCGCAGGCCGCGATTGCTCTGCGAGCATGAGCGGCGCGGCCAACGCCAACACCTCAGAGCGCTTATCAGGAGCGCTATCGGCTTTAGCGGAGATGGCCTCTTCCGCTTGTCGAGACGCCAGGCGCTTTGCTTCGTGATAGCGTTTTATGAACGCTCGCTTTCCCATGACCTCGTCGATTGACGCGGTGTGCGCTCGGCTGAGAACCGACCCGCCTCCCTGTTGGTCCATGAGCCTGACCACGAGTTCGGGTCGATCGGATTTCAGTGCAGCAGCAAGATTGATAGCCTCGACGTCGTCGCACGAGACTACCCACACTTCGCCGACGTCACCGTCCCGCGAAACCTCCGTGCGGGTATCTATTCCACCGCGATAGAGCTTCAGCCATGGCTGCGCATCGAGGTTTTCGCCATCCAAACCTACGATTTGCGGGTTTTCACATGTCTGCACATCAGCGCACAAAGCTATGCTCGCGCCCACGGTTACTCACCGCCTTCCCCAGAAGATTTGGATGCGCTCTCCTTCGGTTTGGAGCCCGCCTCGGATGAGCTGCCTCCGCCGGCTTCGGCCGCTTTCGATTTCTCGTCAGATGCCGACGGGCCCGACGCTGCATTGTTCGCGTTTCCGCCTGCCTTCCGGTCGGCCGCCCCAGAGGCCTCTTCGCCAGAGGCCACGGGGTCTTCTCCCGGCAGCGCAAAGTACAAGCTCGTCTTGCCAGAAGCCGCAATTATCTCCTCAACCCGCTCCGGGGCGACAGCGAGCGTGATCCACCCCACATCGTTGGAGACGAGCGAACCCGATTCGCCCACCGATGTTGCAAGGACGATCACCCCGTGCGCAAGCGCGACCGTGCCCGAGCTGCCCGATGAGTACACGTCCACGCTCATGCCAGGGCGAATGGCGCCGCCGACTGCCTGTACAGCCTTGGTCGGCACGCTCACCGCCTGCATGCCCAGCGGAATGTCAAGCGCTCCTTGTCCTTCCTGGAAGCGCTTCTCGACGATTACCTCGCCTTTGAATATGGACGTCGTTGCGGTGCGCCCCACGACGATCGCGGCGTTTGACACGGCATCCTCGGGAAGGAGGTCGGCAACCCACAGCTTTGCCTCCACCGCAGATGCGTCCAAGCGCTCGCCAGCAGCGATATCGCGCGTTGCAACACATGCCTCCACTTGCTCGCCGCCATACCGCGAAAGCACCTCTGCCCGCGCCGCATCCGCCTCGCCCTGAACGCTCCAGAGAAACATCGCCACACACGCTGCGCACAGCACGCCGCACGCGATTACAGCAATTGTCAGACGCCGCTGCTTCATGCGACCCCCTTCGCCTCGAACATCCTGGCTCGGCATTATCCGAGAGCAACCTTGCGCCTGAGGTCGACGCGCCCTTGCACACGTGAAGCGGGGAAACAGCCCGGAGGCGGCAAGCGCCTTCTCACCGCTTGCCGAACGCTCATCCCAAACATCCTTGAAAACGGGCCGCAACACTCTGGAACTAACTTGAACCTGATCTGAATACTTGAAAAAGCCGCCACCGATATAGCCCAAGACGGGCATTGCATCCAACGCCACCCGAGCTCTCCTGCAGAAACAAAGCGGCATGCACTCGGTAAACCACAACATCAATGGTTGATAAAATGTGCCTTCCGCGTGCAGTGGATTGCGGTTTTCCCCAAGATGTGGGAAGATAAACGCTCATTCGGTCGAGTGGCGCAGCGGGAGCGCAGGTGCCTTACAAGCACAAGGTCGGGGGTTCAACTCCCTCCTCGACCACCAAGTAGTACCAAGGTCCCCAACACGTTGGGGA
>JAFRJC010000132.1 GCA_017432445.1 Eggerthellaceae bacterium
CTGCAATTTTCCGCCGTCCAACGCGCATAGGCCCCACACATGCGCGCGACCCACCCCGAGAAGACAGGAGAAAGCATCAATGCCATCTAAGAAATCCCGAAAAGCCGCAGAGGAACAGGAGATCGTGCGCCTTGGGGAGATCTACAACAATCTTCCGCCCAGAGAGCTGGCTCTCGCTCAGGGCCTGATCATCCAGGCGGCCCGGCTGCGCGTGCAGCTGGATGAGCTCACCGATGACATCGCGAAGCACGGGCTCCTGGAACTTTTCCGCCAGTCGGACAAGGTCGAGCCCTACACCCGCGAGCGTCCCGCGGCGCAGCTCTTCGCGAAGCTCGATAAAAACTACCAAACGATCATCAACCAGCTGAACGACATGATCTCGAACGTCGACACTGGGCATGACGATCTGGCCGACTTCCGGAATGAATGATCTTGAGTCATACGTCGAGGCCATCCGATCAGGGCGGATCACTGTCGGCCGCTGGATCCATCTCCTGTATGAGCGCATAACGGCGGATATAGCGGAGGGCCGGTATTCATTCGACGAAGAGAAAGCCAGCCGCGCGGTCCGGTTCATTGAGCGCTTCGCGCATCACAACAAGGGCCGGCTCGCACCGGGCCGCCTGGTGCTGTCGCCCTGGCAGAAGGCTGCGATCGCCTGCATCTTCGGTCTGGTAGATGAGGACGGCACCCGGCATTATCGGGAGATCTTCATGGTCGTCGGCCGCAAGTGCGGCAAGACGCTGCTGGCTGCCGGCATCATGGAGTACATCGTCTTCGGCGAGAAGGAGTACGGCCCGGAGGTCTACTGCGTCGCACCGAAGCTCGACCAGGCGGACCTGGTCTACAGCGCCTTTCAGTTTTCAGTCTCTAAGGAGCCATCGCTCGAGCGCCGGATGCGTCCCAGGAAGAACGATCTGTATGTTGCGGAGAACAACTCCACGATCAAGAAGATCGCCTTCAACGAAAAGAAGGCTGACGGTTATAACCCTCAGCTGACCGTCTGCGACGAGGGCTCAAGCTGGCCAGGTGCCCGCGGACTCAAGCAGTATGAAGTCATGGTCTCCGGTACCGGCGCGCGCACGCAACCGCTCACGCTGATGATCACGTCCTCCGGATACGAGAACGAAGGGATCTATGACGAGCTCTGCAAGCGCAGCACTGCCTTCCTGAACGGAGACAGCCGCGAGACGAGGCTTCTCCCATTCCTGTACATGATCGACGACATCGCCCGCTGGGATGATTTGGGTGAGCTGCGCAAGAGCCTGCCGGGTCTCGGGATCTCCGTGTCCGAGCAGTTCATGCGCGACCAGATCGCGAGCGCTTACGAGTCGCTCTCCAAGAAGGTCGAGTTCATCACCAAGTACTGCTGCATCAAGCAGTCGTCTTCTCAGGCCTGGCTGCCGGCTGAGGTCGTCATGGCGTCAAGCGGTGATCCGATCACCCTGGAGGATCTCCGGGGCTGCTACGTCGTCGGCGGCATCGACCTGTCCCAGACAACGGACCTTACGGCCTGCTGCATCGTATGCGAGAAAGACGGCGAGCTCTATGTGCTGAGCCGGTTCTTCCTGCCGTCGGCGCGGATCCGCGAGGCGACCGCCAGGGATGGCTTGCCTTATGATCTGTACATCCAGCGCGGGCTGCTGATCCCGAGCGGTGAGAATTACGTCGACTATCACGACTGCCTGCAGTGGTTCGTGGATCTGGTCCGCGAGCACGAGATCTACCCACTCGCGATCGGATACGACCGTTACAGCGCGCAGAATCTGGTGCAGGAGCTGCAGGGATACGGCTTCCACATGTACGACGTGATCCAGGGCGAGAACCTCACCGGGATCATCAACGAGACCGAGGGCCGGTTCCGGGACGGTACCATTCATATCGGGGACAATGACATCCTGAAGGCGCACTGCCTGGACAGCGCGGTCAAGATCAATTCGGAGAACAACCGGAAGAAGCTGATCAAACTGGCGCGCTACTCGCACATCGACGGCATGGCAGCCCTGCTCGATGCCATGTGCATGCGTACGTTCAAGCATGACGAGATCGGCGAGCAGCTAAAAAACGAGCAGGACGGAGGCTAACATGGGACTTTTTGACTTTCTTTTCCATCGCCCGAAGGCGGTAGAGCAGGCGGCATTCTGGAAGACCCTGTCCGCGTATACGCCGGCCTTCTCGACATGGGACGGCCAGATGTATGAGAGCGACCTGTGCCGGGCCGCGATCGACGCGCTGGCCAGACACTCGGCGAAGCTGGAAGTGACCGTCAACGGCACCGCGCAGCCAAAGCTCCGCGGGCGCCTGAAGGCACAGCCGAACCCGTTCATGACCTGGTACCAGTACCACTACCGGACGAGAACGATCCTTGAGATCCAGAACAACTGCTTCATCGTCCCGATCTACGACGATACCGAACAGATCTGCGGGTTCTTCCCGGTGCTGCCGAGCCAGTGCGAGCTGATGGACGTCAACGGTGAGCCGTGGCTCAGGTATACCTTCCTGAACGGCGCCAAGGCGTCGCTGCCTTTTGATGAGTGCGGGCTGCTGACCCGTCATCAGTATAAGGACGACTTCTTCGGCGAGAAGAACACGGCCCTGGGTGGCACGCTGGATCTGATCCACATGCAGAAGCAGGGCATCAAGGAAGGTATCAAGAACGGTGCGACCTTCCGCTTCATGGCGCAGCTGAGCAACCTCTCCAAGCCCGAGGACCTGGCTAAGGAGCGCATGCGCTTCAACGAGCAGAATCTCCAGGGCGAGTCCGGAGGCCTGCTTCTCTTCCCGGCAAAGTATACGGATGTCAAGCAGATCGAGCAGAAGCCATACACCGTCGATGCCGACCAGATGAAGCTGATACAGACCAATGTCAGCAATTACTTCGGCGTCAACGAAGATGTGCTGCAGAACAAGTGCTACGGCGATGCCTGGTCCGCCTTCTACGAGGGCGCGATCGAGCCGTATGCGATCCAGGCATCCGAAGTGCATACCGCTATGGCGTACACGGCCCGCGAGCGCGCAGCCAAGAACGGGATCTTCTTCACCAGCAACCGGCTGCAGTATATGACCAATGCGGACAAACTCAATGTTTCTTCGCAGCTGGTCGACCGCGGCGTATTTAGCCGGAACGATGCCCGGGCGCTCTGGAACCTGCCGCCAATCGAGGGCGGGGACGAGTACATCGTCCGCGGCGAGTATGTCGCCGCAGCGGACCAGATCACGCCCGGCACGGAAACCGACAACATGAACTGAAATTCGCAACAGTTGCGAATTTGAGGGGAGGGTATTGACATGCCTTACAAGCCTAACGAAAGAGTCTACCGTGCGATGCTGCCGCTGGCTGTACTGCCGGATACACCGCAGTATCATGCGACCGGATACGCGAGCACGTTTGACAGGTACATGCTTTTTGAAGATCGCGTCGAAGGCCAGGTCTTTGAGCAGATCGACCGTCACGCCTTCGATGCGTGCGACATGTCCGATGTGATCATGCAGTTCGACCACCAGGGCCGCGTCTTCGCGCGCACCAGCAACGGCACGCTGACGCTGAGCACGGATGACCATGGCCTGAAAGTCGAAGCGGATCTGTCCCTGACGAACGGCAGCCGCGAGCTCTGGGAGGAGATCAACTGCAAGCTGATCACCCGGATGTCCTTTGCCTTCACGATCAAGGACGGACATTTTGATTACGAAACACTCACCAACCGGATCCACGAGATCGGGAAGGTGTTTGATGTTTCAGCGGTATCTATCCCCGCAAACCAGGGGACTGGTATAGAGGCCCGCAGCCTGTACGACGGAGAGATCAAACGGGCGCTCTCGGAGCGAAGAGCGACACTGCAGCGGCTGACCTTGCGCACCCGTCTGGATGCGCTGAAGTACGGAGGTTAATCATGTACGAGACAAGAGAACAGGCGCTCACGCGCCTGGATGAGCTGCGCGAGATGCTGAACGATCCCGCGGCGGATCTCGCTGCCATCGAGCAGGAGATCGGCGAGATCGAGCAGTACCTGGCAACGTTGGCCGAAGCCGCGGACGAGATCGCTCAGGAAGCCGGCCAGTCTGATGAGACTGAACAGGCCGAAGAGGACCGTGCGGACGAAGAGCCGGAAGAAGAGCAGCCCGAGGAAGCCCAGGAAGCACCTGGCGAGCCCGAGGAAGAGGATCGCACCTCGCAGGCCCGTATGCGCGCCGAACTGCGCAGCCGTGTCACCAGCGGCACGCTGGGCGCGATGATCCGCAGATTCAACAACATGGAGGGAAATCGTATGGAAAGATTCGCACTGAACAGCCCGGAATACCGTTCCGCGTGGCTGCGTAACCTGCAGGGCAAGACCCTGTCCGTCGAAGAGCGCACTGCCGTGACCGCCAGCGCTGCCATCCCCACGGAGACCATGAATAAGATCTGGGGCAAGATGGAGCTTTATCCGCTGCTCAACGCAGTCGATGTCATGCACGTTCCAGGCTCCGTGATCCTGCCCGTTGAAGGCACCGTCAACGCTGCCGGCGTCGTTGCTATGGGCACCGCTGCCACCGATGCAGCTGACACTCTCACTCCCATCTCCCTGGGCGTCTACAAGATCATCAAGACCCTGGAGATCACCGCGGACGTCGAGGCCATGGCTGTTGACGCTTTCGAGCAGTGGCTCGTGGACCGTCTGGCCAATAAGATCTACCGCGCTGTCACCGGCTACATCGCCGCCGGCACCGGTACTTCTCAGCCCACCGGCCTGACCACCATCACGGCCACCAACCAGACCTACACCAAGACCGGCATCACCTACGAGGATGTCATGACGATCATCGCGTCCCTGCCGACCGAGTACGATCCGAATGCTGCCTTCGTCATGAGCCGCGCGAACTTCTACGGCAACGTGCTGGCCATTCAGGACACCAACCACAACCCGATCGTGGTCGTGGATGTCCAGGCTCCCGCGAAGTTCAACATCCTCGGCTATCCGGTCATCATCGAGGACGGCGTCGGCACCGACATCATCTTCGGCGATCTGAAGGAAGGCTATGTCTGGAACTTCGGCAAGGATGTCGCCATCGACCGTGACGAGTCTGTCGGCTTCCGTACTGGCTCTGTCGTGTTCCGCGGCATGTGCCTGGGTGACGGCAAGCCCACCGGCGTCGGTCTAGTGCGCTACACAAAAGCGACCTGACGGATGACGACGGTAGCCCGTCAGAAGGATACGAGACCGTCACAGCAGAAGCTGACACAGATGAGTCCGGAACCCTGACCGAGGAGGAACTGAACGCGCTCACGGTAGCAAAGCTCAGAACCCTGGCACAGGAGAACGGGATCACGCTGACAGCGACCAGGAAAGCGGATATTATCGCCGAGATCCTGGCAGCGCTCGCAGAACAGGACGATGAGTCCGAAGAAACGACCTGATAACGGAGGATGACACATGGCAGTAATCGATGACGCGCGCACGGCCCTGCGGATTACGTCCACAGCGTACGATTCGGAGATCACCCGACTGATCGCCGCGGCCAAGGCCGATCTGACGATGGCCGGTGTCATCCTTCCGACCGATCTGGACGATCTGACAGAGACCGCTGTGCTGACCTATGTACGGCTGCACTTCGGAAACCCGGCAGACTATGACCATCTGAAGGCGAGCTATGACGAACAGAAGCGTCAGCTGCAGACGGCGACCGGATACACGGACTGGGGTGACGGAGATGACGAAGAGTAATATCCTTACCCTCATATCCGAGAGCCCGGCTGCACGCGGCGTGAATGAACCGGCAACCGGCACGGAGCGCGATGTGTTCTGCGCGGTGCGCTCCGTTGGCATGCGCGAGAGCTATGAAGCGCTTTCGCATGGGTTTACGCCCGAGCTCGTATTCATCCTGGCTCAGGACTTTGAGTACCAGGGCGAGAAGCGCTGCAGCTGTGACGGTGTCTATTACGACATCATCCGGACCTATGTCACTGAGGCCGACGGCATTGAGCTGACGGTACAGCGTTCGACGAAACAGGGGTGATCCGCATGAGCGAATACGAAACCTTGAAGGCCGCACTCAGCACACTTGAGATCCCATTCGTGGAGGATGCCTGGACGCAGCGGCCGGTCCCGCCTTATGGCGTTTACTCGATCGAGAACGCGGCGAGCACGATTTGGGCTGACGACCATATAGCTGGGCAGGCAATCTCCGGGAGCATCGACGTGTTTTCCCTGGAAGACACGCACGAGCTCCGGCGCACGGTCGAAGCGGCGCTCGACACGTGTGGGATCAGCTGGGCATTCAACTCGCACCAGTACGAGGATGACACGCGGCTGCATCACCTGGAATGGATCTTCGAGGTCTACGAAGCCGCGGATGAGGAATGACCATGGCGAAAATGAACTTTAACGGCTGCGAGGAGCTCATAGACAAGCTGTCCAGAATCGGCGACGAAGCGCCGAAGATAACGGCTGCTGCACTCTATGAGGGCGCGAAGATAACGGCAGACATGCTGCGCGAGTCCACATCGTCCTTGCCGGAGGAACTCTTCCATCCGCTCCCGGGTGCGCACAACAACGGCGAGGACGCAAACCCGCTGAACGTGCTCACGCCGGATGACAAGGCGGATCTCCTGAGCACCATCTACGTGAAGAAGTTCGACCACGATACGAACGGCGTGTCGACGGTCATCTCCTTTGCGTCCGGATACTCGCGGCACAAAAGCAAGAAGTATCCGAACGGCATTCCTCTCCCGATGATCGCGCGCAGTATTGAGAGCGGATCCTCCTCACGCCGGAAACATCCTTTCGTCAGAACGACGGCCAGCAAGGCCAAGAAGCCTGCGACGGCAGCCATGCAGGCAAAGCTGGATGAATACATCAACGAAATTAAGTAACGGAGGGCAACATTATGGCCAAAGTTGGAATGCGGCATCTGGTTTATGCTTTGGTCGCGACCGAGACGCCCGGCACCGGCATCACCTATCAGGGCGGTGCGGACCTGGCTCCCGCTGTCAGCGGCTCGCTGAACTATGAGCGCAGCGATAATCCTCTTTACGGCGATGACGTTATGCAGGATAACGATAACGGCATCACCGGCTTCACTCTCGATATCGAGACCACCGAGCTCAGCGCGGCAAACGAGGCCGCTCTGCTGGGCTATACCGTGGACACCACGGACACCACACTGTACTCTGTCACAGATGCCAATGCGCCTTATGTAGGTGTTGGCTTTATCCAGGTACTGCGCCGGCGCGGCACGGTGACCTACCGTGCGCTGTGGTTCCCGAAGGTGCAGTTCGGGATCTCTTCTGAAGAGACGCAGACCCGTCAGCAGTCCGTCGAGTGGGGCACTCCCACCCTGAACGGCAAGGGCTTCGGCGTATATCTCGACAGCACCGGTGCCGCGACCTTCCGTATGCAGAAGGAATGCAGCACGCTTGCGGCTGCCAAGTCCTTCCTTGATACGAAGGCCGGCATCACCCGCACACCCTGATCGATAGCGCAATGTCTGAGCGCCCGGAGATCCCCGGCGCTCAGACAATTATGTTTTAAGGAGTGACTTAGATGAAGAATACAACGGCCGTTATCGGCGGTAAAGAATATACGCTCAGGTTCGACATGGAAGCCTGGGAAAGGCTTGAGGACGAAGTGTGCCTGGTCGACGATCTGGGCAAAATGCTCGAAGGCCGGGGACGCATCAAGACGACGCTGCAGGTGTTTGCGATCTTCGCCAAGGCGGACGTCGAGGAGATCCGCAAGAACGCGCTCCCGACCGATATCCGCATGATGATGCGTGCGATCTGGAAGGCATTCAATGACGGCATGCACGTGGAAGCCGAGCACGGTGAGGACCGCGAGGTCGATGTCACCCTCGAGGAAATCGAAAAAAAAGGGGAGCCGGTCGTCTGACGCTGCGCACGGTCACGACCTGGGGCCTGATCGCGGGAGTAAGCCTGACGGAGATGAAGCATCTCTATCCCGGATATGTGTGCGATCTGTTTATTATTCACAGACAATATGACATGGCCATCCGCGGCCATGAGATCAATTAAGAAACGGAGGCCGGACAATGGCTGGAAACGGTATCGGCGTTAGCCTGCAGGTCGACGGCGAAACGAAGTTTAAGCAGGCGATGAAGACGGCCGCGAACGCGGTCAAGGATGTTGACAGCCGGCTGAAGCTGGCCACTGCGGAATTCAAGAAAAACGGCGACGCGCAGAAGCTGATGCAGACGCGCTCGAAGACCCTGAACGAGGAGATCAAGCGCCAGACCCAGATTGTTGACTCACTGGAAGAGGCGCTTAAAACGACTGAGAAGCAGTACGGCGAGAACTCCACCCAGGCGCTGCATTATGAGGGACAGCTCAACAGTGCCAGGCAGAAGCTCACCGAGATGCAGACGGCGCTGAGGAATAACGCCCAGGGCCTCGACGAGAACGGCCGGGCATTTGAGAGCGCCGGAGAACAGGCGGAGAAAGCCTCACTGTCCTTCAGCGACATGAGCCAGGCGATCAGCAACGTGCAGCAGGCCGCGAAGAACGCGGCGACCTACGTGATCAACTTCGCGAAGTCCGCCTGGAACGCGATGAGCAACGCGTCTGAATATGCAGATAACCTGCTGACCCTGTCCGCGCAGACAGGTCTGGACGTTGAACAGTTGCAGAAGTACGCCATGGCCGCGGGGCTCGTAGACGCGGAAGTCCATGCAATTTATACGGCGATGGCCAGGATGGTCAATCCGTCCGGCGAGATGGCGGAAGCTCTTGCACAGCTCGGCGTCAATACGCGGGACATCATTGGCACGGAAGACTTCACCGGCGCGATGAAAAACTACGTCAAGGACACAGACTTCGCGGACACCAAGGCCCGGAACGCCCTGGACATCTTCTGGGATACCATTGACGCGCTGAAGGCACTCAGCGACCAGGGAAAGAATGTCGACGAACTGACTAAGTCCATTTTCGGCAAGTCTTTCACGGAGATGAAGCCGCTGATCGACAAGGGCAAGGCAGGCTGGGAAGCGGCAGGCGATGTGCTGGACAATGTTGCGAGCCAGGATAGCATCGAGAAACTCGGCGAATTCAACGATGCCCTGCAGGAGCTGAAAGCAGAGTTCACAGGCCTGCAGACGGAAGTGCTCGGACAGCTTGCACCTGGATTCACGGAAATTGCGAAAGCGCTCACCGACATGCTCGAACGGTTTGGCGAATGGGCAAAGAGTCCCGAAGGACAAGCCGCGCTCAAGAACCTCTCCGACTCCATCGCGGGCATTCTCAGCGGACTCGGTGAAGAGGATTTTGAGAGCCTTATAACCACCGCGACCGGCATCATCGAGAAACTGGCCAGCGCGATCAACTCCATCACCAACGACCCCAGCGGCATCATCAACGCGGTCAAGGGCGCGCTGATGGGATATGCCGCGCTCACGGTGAGTAAGGACGTCCTGAGCCTCCTGGCGCTCCTGCGGTCGCTTGGCGGATCCGGGATCGCGGGGAATATAGGCGGCGTATTCGGCAAGCTCGGGAACCTGTTTACGAGCAGCGCGTCTGCGGAGGGAGCC
>JAFRJC010000003.1 GCA_017432445.1 Eggerthellaceae bacterium
CAGCCCCTTCGCGGTCAGGGCGGGCGCCGAGGCCAGGGCCGTGCAGCCGTAGAACATGCCATCGTAGCAGCTTGCGGCCAGCGTCTTCGCGGGCAGGGCGGGCGGCGTGGTCAGGGACGTGCAGCCTAAGAACATGTATTCGTAGCAGCTGTAGGCCAGCTCTGTCGCGGGCAGGGCGGGCGCCGAGGCCAGGGATGTACAGCCTTGGAATAGCTTGAAGAACGCGTACGCGCCCATGTCTGGATGCTCGCCGGCCAAGACCTTATCGTAGTCCAGGAGGGCCTCGACGCTTCCGGAGCACGAGACGGCGTGACCGTCGGCCGGCTCCAGGGAGAAGGTCGAGTACTTGACGACGTCGTCCACTTCGCCCAACCTTGTGTTGCCCGTTCCGCGGAAAAAGACGGCGTGGCCGACGCCCGACTCGATCGTCGTGTTCGCCGTGTACTCGATCCAATCGCCGCCGTCGAGGGAGTACTCGATCGTCCCGTCCCAGTGCTTGTCGGGTCCCAAGGAGACCGTGAACGGCGCGTCGCTCGTGAACGCTATGCAGCCCTCGGGAGCCGCCTCGGCGTCCTGGCTGCGCCCTGCCGGCGCAGCGACCAGCGCAGATGCGCCGCCCGGGTCGTCGGCGGCAAAGGCCGAAGCCGGAAGTAGGCCGACCGCGAGGATCATGCTCGCTATAACGAAGATAGCTCGGCAGGAAGATGCGCCTTTACGTCTGGCCATGTCGTCCACCCTTTCCGTTGGCGAAGGAGTCGCGCGGCAATATGAAGCCCGAAATGCGTTTATGGTCAATTCTATCAAGATTTGCCTGTCCGCATGCAGCAGGCACGCCTGGTTTTCCGCCGAACGTCCTCCGCCTCAATGCGGCATGCTCTCGCAGCGCAGAATGAAAGAGCCGAGCGGGGAACGGGAGAAGCAGGCCAAAGCCCGTCCCCAAAATAACAGGGATGCATTTTTGGGACTGCCCCAGAAATGCAATGCCCGGGCGTTGAACTTGAAGCGCATGACGCCGCCGTCCTGGACAACGCGTCCTTCGCCCGCCTGGCGCAGGCGGCCCGCATCACGGCGGCCTTTTCCGCCGCCGTAGGCTGACAGGCCTCTGGAAGCGACGGCGCCGCGTGAAACAGGTCGGGAGTTCCCCGACCTGCGGTTTTAGTGGCAGGGCGAAGGGAATATGTCCCTGACCTCAAAGCTGCCAGGATACAAGACCAGGTGACAGCAGGGTTTTCGAGGGAACCCGAACTGGGAGGACATGCCTGCCAACACCTCGAGGGACCACAAGGGGAATTGGCAAGAGCCCACCAGGAGGTCCACCGCTTTTGATAGCAGCATCAGCTTGTCGAGCCGAGCTGACATCAGGTTTCCCAGGCAATCACCGTCGTCGAAGAGAGCGGTGATCGTGTGGGCGCCGGGCGACAGCGTCTCCAGGTAGGACGGCTGGAGCTTCACGACGACGCTGCCGGGGACGGCGGTGTAGTTGGTGCTTCCGGCCGCGCTCTTCTCGGGAACCGCCCTGCCGTCCACCTCGATGCCGGCGAAGTGGGCGAACGCCGCCTCGGGGTCGACCGTGCGCTCGAAGGTGAAGGCCAGGGGCACGCCGGTGCCCTCCACGTAGGCCGAGCCCCCGCCGGACGTGGCCCTGTACGCGGGCTCGGGCGGAGGCGGAATGAGAGTCGCGGCGAACTTGGCCCTGTAGGTGGCGTCGCCGGTCACCTTGGCGACCTCGGGCTCCCAGCCGGCGAACTCGTAGGTGTACTTGCCGTCGGGGGGCCTGGTGGGCGTGGCCCCGGTGAACTCCGGCGTCTCGCCCTTCGCGACCTCGACGGATTGCAGCACCGTGTCGTCCCAGTCCTTGAACGTCACCGTGCACTTCCCGGCGGGCGCGACCGTCAGCGTCCCGAGCTCCTCGGTCACCGCGTAGTTCTCTTCCTTGGCGGTGTCCCACTCGATTGCGTAGATGTTGGGCGAGCTGCCGGCCTCGGTCTGCGAGCCGGTCGCCTCCACGGCCGCGGTCTCGCCGCCCACCAGGCCTGTGATCTTGGCGTCGGGGTTCGTGAGCGCCTTGCCGTCGTATGTCTTGGAGGCCGATCCGGTGGTGATGGTGAGCGGGGCCTTATCGACCGTCACGGCCGCGACGCCGCTGGCGGCGGTCGCGGTCTTGCCGTCCTTGGTGTTGGTCACCACGCAGTAGTAGTAATAGGTGCCCGCGCCCGTCCTCGTCCCGCTCGGGACCTTGTAGGTCGGGCCCGTGGCCCCGCCGACCTCCGTGCCGCCCTCGGTGCTCTTCGTGCCGTTCCTGTACCATTGGTACGACAGCGTGTAGCCGGGGGCGACGGCGTCGACGGAAAGCGTCCGCTCCGACTCGTCGCCGTAGTTCCACCTCAGGTCCCCCGGCTGCCCGGTGATCGTCGGCGCGGCGGGCTCGAAGTTCGCCGTGAGCTCGCGGTCGGACTCGACCTCGAAGGTGTAGGGGTTGGCAGTGCTCGCCTGCGTTGCGCCCTCTCCGCCTTCTTCCTCGTCCTCGCCTCCACGGTGTGGTAGGTCGAGACCAGCTCCCCCGAGAGCGGGTCCCTGTGGCTCAGGGTCACGTCCCACTTGTCCGTTCCGCGGCTCCGCCGCAGGCCCCTGCTCGTGTAGCGCATGCAAAGCTCCTTCCAACTCGTTTTCCACATCGATGCGGGTCGATTCGGTGCTCTACATTCTGCTCTACATTTGCTCTACACGCGAAGTTGAAAGAGCAGGTCGATAAAGACGCTGCAGACGTTCCAGGCTGGTGAAACAGGTGGTTGGGGACACGGTTTCTACACATCCTGAACACACAGAACCGCAGGTCAGAGCTTCCTGACCATCTGGCAGCCATGAGGTCAGGGGTTCGATATACCCATGATTTGCCAAATACCTCTTCAGCTATTCATATTGCGCGTGGATTGAACTATTGACTGCTAAGTCAGTCAAGATTGTCAATAAGCTTTACTCCTGAGTTTCAATTGGCAGAAATGCCTGCTAGTTGATATGATTTCGTCAAGCAGCATGCGGCCTGAGGCGAGCTTGGCGCTTCGGGCGTCCGTCAAACCGAGGAGCATCAATGGGCCTGAACGCGATTAACGGGTGCCTGACCCTGGCGTCGGGCGAGATGGACTACATCCGCTTCGGTGGCGGCAAGCAGGTCATGGTCATGCTCCCCGGGGTGGGGGACGGGCTGAAGACCGTCAGGGGGATGGCGCTTCCCTTCGCCCTGATGTACCGGCCGCTGGCGAGGGACTTCACGGTCTACGTGCTCAGCCGCCGCAGGGAGCTGCCCGAGCACATAACGACGCGGGAGATGGTCGCGGACCTGGACGAGGCGATGGGGGCGCTGGGGCTTGAGGGGTCGGCCGTCGTCGGCGTCTCGCAGGGCGGGATGATCGCCCAATGGCTCGCGATCGACCATCCCCAGAGGGTGGGGAGGCTCGTGCTGGTGGTGACGACCAGCCGTCCCAACGCCACGATCGAGGACGTGGTCGCGCGCTGGGCCGGCATGGCGAAGCGCGGTGACTACCGGGGGATCATAATCGACACGGCCGAGCGGTCCTATTCGGAGAGGCGGCTGAGGGCGGCCCGCATCCAGTACAGGGCGCTCGGGAGCCTCGGGAAGCCGAGGAGCTTCGCGCGGTTTTTGACGCAGGCGGAATCGTGCGTGACGCACGACGCCTACGGGCAGCTTCCCGGCATATCCTGCCCGACGCTGGTGATCGGCGGCACGGACGACAGGATCGTCACGTGCCGGGCGTCGGAGGAGATCGCGGAGAGGATCGCTGGCAGCGAGCTTTTCCTGTACGAGGGTTTGGGACATGGGCTCTACGAGGAGGCCCCCGATTTCCTGGAGCGCGTGGCGGCTTTCTGTCGCGGTGACCGCTAGGCCGGCTGATCGGCGGCCCTTAAGCTGTCGTTTCCGCCATTCCCGATGCGCGCCTCCGCCGGATGGGCGACTCGTGCAACTAGCACCTGGTGCTAGTTGCACCTGAGCGACGGCGCTGAAGCCGCCGCTCCCGCCAGGTTTCGCGAATGCGGACCCGCCGGAAAACGTTCACTCCTCCCGTTTCCATGCAACGCGTTTCCGGGCGCGCGCCCTTTTCCGTGCACTTTCCCCGTTTTCATGCAGCTGGGATTTTTCGCGCAGCGGTATGGGGGAAATGAATGTTTTCCGGCTCGTGGCACACGCAGTTTTCCGTGCAATTCCCCCATGTCACTGCAGATAGACGTGCATTTCCCCCGTTTCCTTGCACGAAATCTTCGAGGTGCAGGAATAGAGGGGGAATGAACGTTTTCCCTCGAGTCTGCACGCGGGCCGGGGTGGCCGCCTGGGAATCGCTACCCCGTAGGTCCTTGATTCAACACCCTCTCCATCAGCCAGCAATCTTCCTCTTTCCCTTCATGGAGCTCATGCGCAGGGAGGGATTTGACGATGCTGAATCCCGCTTTCTGATATGCGCGGATTGCCCTGCCGTTGGTTTTACGAGGGTCGAGCAGTATGCGATCCGCCTCCTTGCATGCCTTCAGATACGAGGCCATCATGCGCAGAAACGCAGTGCCGATCCCCTGATCCCAGTAGTCCGGCTCGCCTACGACTGGGCCACGACCGAGAAGGCCTTCATCTGCAGCGGCTTTGGCCTGCGCTACCACAACACGAACGAGACGTACCGCCTGCAGCACCTGTTCGGCAAATCGGCGTTCGGCCATCGCGCTGCGTCTACTACATGCGATGGATGTACAATCGGTCTTGCCAACACCGACACGAGAGGACATCCCATGAGCGATAACGATATGACCGAGATGGAGAAACTACGTGCCGGTCTCCCGTACCGTTACGACGACCCCGAACTCGTCGAAATGAAGGACACGGCCTCGCTGCGTTGCGCCAGGCTCAACGCCGTAGACCCGCTCGATGCTGCTGGGCGGGAGGCGGCGGCACGCGATCTTCTGGGAAGCGCGGGTCCCGAACTCGACATACAGCCTGGTTTCCACTGCGACAACGGCAAGAACATCCACGTGGGCAGGCGCTTCACGGCCAACTTCAACGTCACCATCCTCGACGGCGCGCCCGTGACGTTCGGCGACTACTGCATGGTGGGTCCGCACACGCTCATCGCGACGACGGGGCACCCCATGGAACCGCAGGGAAGGCGGGACAGGCTGGCCATCTCGCAGCCGATAACAGTGGGCGATGACGTGTGGATTGGCGGAAACTGCACCATCGTGGGTGGCGTGACAATCGGAGACAACGTCATCGTAGCCGCCGGCGCGGTCGTCGCCAAAGATGTGCCCTCCAACTGCGTAGTGGCAGGCGTTCCAGCGCGAATCGTCCGAAACCTGTAAACAACGCTGAAATGCCGAGAAGAGCTTTAGGAATCAGCACGAATCAGCACCTCGTAGGTCCTTGATCGAGAAGAGAAGAGTCGTGAAAGTTGAGAAGAAAAGCGTCTGGTTGGAGCGGTTGGAAGATTGCGACCGCGAGCAGTTCATCCTCGACAACCAGGAGGCGTTCCTGTTCGGGGCCACGCAAGAATTCGGCATGCGCGACGACCACTTTGAGGAAGATGGCCAGATAATCTCCCGCGCGACCATCGAGCAGTGCATCGACGAGGGTGAGGCGTGGCGCATCATCCAGGACGGCGAGAAGGTCGGCGGCGCCATCGTGAAGGTGGAAGGCGAAAATGGCGAGCTTGAGATCCTCTTCACCAGCCCGCACGCCCACAGCAAGGGCATCGGCTACACCGCATGGTGCGAAATCGAGAGAACCTATTCGCAGGTGAAGGTCTGGGGGCTCGTCACTCCGTACTTCGAGACGAGGAACATCCACTTCTACGTGAACAGATGCGGCTTCCACATAGTCGAGTTCTTCAACAGCCACCATCCAGACCCAAACGACCCCGACTACGACCCCCAGGATGTCGATGACCAGTTCCCGGACGGCATGTTCAGGTTCGAGAAGAGAATGCCCTAGCTACCCGCGCAGCAAGTCGTCCATGATGATCGTCCTATGACCCATGCAACTAGCACCTGGTGCTAGTTGCGCCATGCGTTCTGGGTATTGAGTTACGAACGGATGTATGGTATTATGCCGTCAGGTAGACGAGCCGGACGGCCTTTCGCCCGGCGGCGCGCGGGTATGCGCGCTGCTCACTTTTCTCTTACGGCCCAGTCGCCCGCTTGCCGCTTCCGCTGAGGGGCGCCCGCCCTTTCCGATCCCGGCGCGGCCGGTACGGCAATCCCATATTCAACGTTGGCGTTTCTGCCGAAGAAACGCGTCTACTTTTGCGCGCTGGGAAGGAGGTTAGGGAGGCGTTTCGGGCACGGCTCTGTTCATTTGCGCAGATGGGAGGAAACATGTCGATGAGTGAACATAACGAGAAGATAGAGGCTTTGGGTATAGAGATAAGCGTTGCAACCACTGGCGGAATGGATG
>JAFRJC010000133.1 GCA_017432445.1 Eggerthellaceae bacterium
GCCAGGGGAGACGGCGCGCCCTTCGCTCAAATACAAATGGAAGTTCATCTGACTTTAAAACACTCTTAGCCGTTGTACTTCTTGACGTACGCAGCCATCTCGGCGTCCAGAGACGAATCGATGCAGGGCTCGGGGTTCTCGACCAGGATCTTCTTCAATTTCTCTTTTGCGCGCTGCTCAGCAGACTTGGAACCGTTCTCGACCCAGCGGTCGTATGCGGCGCGCTCGGACAGCGTGGGAGCGTAGAACTCGTCACGGAAGTGCTCGAACGTGTGGTCCTCTGCCAGGAACGTGCCCTGCGGGCCGACTTCCTCGATAACCTCGAAGGCCAGGGATTCCTCGTCGAAGCTGACACCGCGGTCGATGCGGCGCAGGTATCCGAGCACCTCGTTGTCGGTGATGATCTTCTCGTACGACGTGCAGTTATAGGTGTCGATGATGCCAGCGGAGTGCAAGATGAAGTTGCCACCGGCCATTTGGGCAGCCATGATGGTGATGGCAGACTCGTAAGCAGCCTGAACGTCAAGCATCTTGGAGTCGGACAGGGCGCCGGAGATACGGCACGGAATCTGGTACTTCTTGGTCAGCTGGCCGTTGATGAGGGACACGACGTGATCCTCGGGGGAGCCGATGGACAGCAGGCCGGAAGCCATGTCGCCGTTCGAGCCCGAAGCCGAGTAGACGACCGGGCAGCCAGGATTGACGAGCTGGGCGTAGACGATACCCGCGAGAACCTCGGCGTTCTGGACGGAGACGAGGCCGGCGAGCGTGCACGGCGTGGTCATGCCGGCACTGGACAGCGAGTTGATGAGCTGGACCTGGCCGGTCTCGGCATAAGCGCGGATGGCGCCGAGCTGATCGGGGTCATAGGACAGCGGGGTGAGCGTGCAGGGGATGGAAGCAACGATCGGCTTATCCTTGATTGCCTCGAGGCCGCCAAACGGGATGGAGGCGAGCTCGATGGAGCGCATGGCGTTCTCGTAACCATAGATGCTGGCCATGAGCGGCTTGCCAGAGTTGCGCATGGTGTTGTAGACCATCTCGAGCGGGCGCTTCTTCTCTTCGATGTCGCCCGGCTCGCAGGAAATGTGGCTCTGGATGTCGATGTAGTCGCACTTGTCGACGATCTTCACGATGTTGATGAAGTCCTGCATCGTGGAGCGGCGCCAGCCGTTGTCGAGGTCGAGCACGAACGGCGAGCCGTACGGGCCGGCATACGCGCTGCGCTCGCAGCTGATCGGCACGTTCTTGGCTTCGTCGCGGCCATGCAGCATATAAGAGCTCGGAGCGCTCTCGATGGCGGCCTCAACGACCTCACGCGGGAACTTGACCAGATCGCCCTCAACCGTGCACCCGTTGGCGGCGAGCAGTTCCTTGGCATGGTCATACGGCATAACGATGCCGATTTCCTTCATGATGCGCAGCGAATTCTCGTGGATAGCCTCGATACCCTCTTCAGGCAGGATCTTGTAGCGCTCCATTGTTGCTCCTTCCATATTTTTCAAAACTTGTTGAAATTACTACTTGATAACTTTGTTACTTTATGCGATAACACTGTTATCACTTTGGCAGCTACAACATAATCGCTTGGTCGTTAGGATGTCAAGACCCAATTGAAAAAAAGTTTTATTTAGCAGAGACGAAGGTTGAGAACGCACCGACTGTCCATGGAATGAGACTTCTATGTATAAAAAGTGCGTATTAACTGGTAATTCATATATTTTTTCGCAATTGAAATCCGGCGAAAACCGTTCGATCGTTTTGAGTCCTCCCTCTTGACTCTCATATTATGTAAGACTTTATGATTGCGCAGGAGGGATAAGCGGTACATAAGATAACAGTGACTACTTTTACCGCAAAACCAGGCATCGGATTCTCGAGGAAGGAGCCTCAATGAACCTGAAAGGAAAGAACATTA
>JAFRJC010000134.1 GCA_017432445.1 Eggerthellaceae bacterium
CAAATCACCGTTTGATGTTGAAGGCTTTCCCGCCATTTCTTCCCATGCATAGCCCACATTTCAAAGGAGTTAAATCGGTGTTTCGGTTTGCATAACTCTTAAGCAGGCGATTCTTTCGGGCTCGCCACGTTTCATAGAATACCCGAAGGTGAAAAGGGGTCATTATGTGTGGCATATGCGGCTTTACCGGGGCAAGGGGCGAAGCGCGGGACTACGCGACGTTAAGGGCGATGTGCACCGCGATGGCCCATCGTGGCCCCGATGGCGAGGGACTCTACATCGCCGACGGCATCGCGCTCGGGCATAGGCGGCTATCGCTCATCGATTTGGCGGGCGGTGGCCAGCCCATGGTGCGAGCAACGGACGAGCATGTGGCAGAGGTTTGGACCACGGCTGTTTCCTTCAACCACGTGCGCGGCGAAGCAGCTCAAGTCGTAGACGATGCGACGATTGCACACCCCGTCACCGCGAGGCGCGGACGTTGGTCCATCATCTTCAACGGCGAAATCTACAACTATTGCGAGTTGCGTAACGAGCTTGTGGAGCTCGGCTTCGAATTTGCAACCGACTCTGACACCGAAGTTCTCCTCGTGGGTTACATCGCTTGGTCGCAAGAGATTCTGCAACGTGTGCGCGGCATGTTCGCCTTCGCCATCTACGATGCCGACGCGCAAGAGCTGTTCTGCGCACGCGACTTCTTCGGCATCAAGCCCTTCTACTACACGGTGCAGAACGGGCAGTTCGTCTTCGCTTCGGAAATCAAGTCCATCCTGGAACACCCCGCCTACACGCGTGAGCTGAACGAGGAGGCATTGGCTCAATACCTGTGCTTCCAGTTCTCTGCTCTGCCTGAAACATTCTTCAAGGGAGTATTCAAGTTGCCGCAAGGCCATTGCCTACGCGTGGGTGCCGACGGCATTCCCCAAATTGAGCGCTACTGGAGACCTGAATACAACTTCGACGAAACTCGATCCGAAGCAGACGCCGTCAAGGCGGTCGACCGCGCCATGCGTGAGTCGGTACGCTACCACAACGTTGCCGATGTCGAAGTGGGCTCGTTCCTTTCCAGCGGCATCGATTCCAGCTATCTGGCCGCATGCCTTGCGAAGGAAAACCCCGCCATCAAGACGTTCACCGTGGGCTTCGCTGAATATTCGGGCGAGCGCGACGAGGTGAGCTGGGCGCGTGAGCTTGCCGAAAAGCTTCAGGTCGAAAACGATTTCAAGCACATCTCCGAGGAGGAATACTGGGAAGTTCTGCCGATTGTGCAATGGCACATGGACGAACCTTCGGCTGATCCGAGCGCCGTAGCCTTATACTTCGTCGACAAGATTGCTGCACGCCGCGTGAAGGCGGTGCTTTCCGGAGAGGGCGCCGACGAGTTCTTCGGCGGATACCGTATCTACCAGGCGCCGCTCGCGAACGAACACGTGCACCTGGTGCCGAAACCGCTTTTGCGTGCCGGCTCGAAGGTGCTCCGCGCCGCTCATCAACGCGGGGCGAACTACCTGGAGCGCGCGTCGGAAAACGTTGAAGACTGGTATTACACGAACGCGAACACCGTGGCCTTCTCGCCCGAGGAGCGAGACCATCTGTTGAGCGCCGCCCTTCGAGAGCGTCTAGCTGACCTGCCCACACCCCAACAGCTGACGGCGCCTGTGTATGCCGAGGTTGCCGGATTGGACGACACGACGCGCATGCAATACGTCGATCTGTGGTTCTGGCTCGTCGGCGACATCCTGCTGAAAACGGACAAGATGTCGATGGCCCATTCGCTCGAATCGCGCGTGCCCTTCCTCGACCGAGAGGTCTTCGCGCTTTCTGCCACGATCCCTCCCTCGCAGAAGGTAAGCGAGCATCAGACCAAGATCGTCCTGCGCCAAGCCGCCGAACGTGCCATCCCCCACGACTGGGCGCAGAAGGAAAAACTCGGCTTCCCCGTGCCCATTGTGAGTTGGCTACGCGAGGAACGCTACTACGAACGGATAAAACGTGAGTTCATAAGCGCGGAAGCCGCACGATTCTTCGATACGCGCGAACTGGTCCATCTACTCGACGAACATCGCACAGGCTCGGTCGACAACTCGCGCCGCATCTGGATCGTCTACTCGTTCCTTTTGTGGTACCGGATCTTCTTCGGAAAATGAGACAAAGGGGCGGGCGGATTCAGAACGAGGCGCCTCCTGCGACTATAACCCGGCGCTTCCAAAAGGCCAATTCGTGGCGCGTCCTGGCATGCTAATCGCGGTTTAGAGCGGCAAGGGCCCTTCGTGCAGAAAACCCATCGGTATTCGGCAACTTCCCTCGCTTCTGCACGGTCCGGAAAGGCGATTCGCATGCTAATGCGGTTTCTGTTGGCGAGATTGCCCGCACATTGGGGGGACAGGCGCGCTAAAGGGCTATTTCTTGCCGAATCGAGCGCCTGCCCGTGCGCGGCCGCGCTCAAGCACGAAAACTTGCCTCCTGCCGCCAAGCATAACCTGGTAGCGCGACGGCCCATCTCGAAATAGAGTTCCCCGACATCGCGTCTCATCACGTAGCACCTGACCTGGTAGCACAGCGGCGCTGCGCGAGCAAAGCCCGGCAAATCGTCGACAGAGGGATTTCTTTCCAGGAAAAACCTCGCATGAGACAAAGGGGCCGCCCCTTTTTCTCATTTCTTCGCAGCGGCGACAAAGTCGCGGAACAGGGGATGCGGCTTGCCGGGACGGCTCTTGAATTCGGGATGAGCCTGCGTGGCCACGAACCAGGGATGGTCGGGTAGCTCGATCATCTCGGTCAGGCGCTCGTCGGGCGAAAGGCCCGAAATGACCATGCCTGCCTCGGACAGCTGGTCGCGGTAGACGTTGCTCACCTCGTAGCGATGGCGATGGCGCTCGTAGATGAGCTCGCTTCCATAAGCGTCGAAAGCGCGCGTACCCTTCGCCACCTTGCAGGGATAGGCGCCGAGGCGCATGGTGCCGCCCTTGTTCTCGACATCCTCCTGCTCGGGCATGAGGTCGATCACGAGCGGCGGCATGCCGGCATCAGTTTCCAGTGTTCCCTCGTCGGCAAACTCGGCGGACGTCGCGCCTTCGAGCCCGATTACATGGCGGGAGAACTCGCACACGGCGGCCTGCAGGCCAAGGCAAATGCCCAGATAGGGAATCCCGTTTTCGCGCGCATAACGGGCAGCGCAGATCTTCCCCTCGAAGGCGCGCTGGCCGAAGCCGCCAGGCACGAGAATGCCGTCCATTTTTTGAAGAACCTCGGCGGTGTTTTCCCAGCTCAGCTCTTCACCATTAATCAGGTGAACGTTAGCGTGAACCCCATTGGCCACGCCAGCGTGTCCGAGCGCTTCGACAATCGAGAGGTACGCATCTGGCAGGCTCGTGTACTTGCCAACCACAGCGATATCAACCTCTCCCTTGCAGCGGGCGGCAGCTTCCACGTACTCCGCAAGGGGCGCCTTGCGCAGCTCGCCTTCGGGAAGCTTCAGCCGACGCAGCACCTTGACATCGAATTCCTGGTTGAACAAATCGATAGGCACTTCGTAAATGCTCGGCGCGTCAACGCAGCTCAGAACGTCGTCGACGTTCACGTCGCAGAAGTGCGCGATCTTCGCGCGCACGGCATCGTTGATCTCGTGATCGGATCGGCACACGATGAAGTCGGGCTGCACGCCCATCGACCGCATTTCCTTGACAGAGTGCTGAGTAGGCTTCGTCTTCACCTCATGGGCTGCGGAAATGTAAGGAACTAGGCTAACGTGCACGAACACGACGTTATCGGCACCCAGCTCGTGACGCAGCTGGCGTACCGCCTCGATAAAGGGCTGCCCTTCGATGTCGCCGATGGTGCCGCCAATCTCGGAGATGACGATGTGCGCGCCTGTCTGTGACGCTGCGCGCAACACGCGCTCCTTGATGGCATCGGTGACGTGGGGGATGACCTGCACCGTACCGCCCAGGAAATCCCCACGCCGTTCGCGCGCGACGAGCGACTGGTAGATGCTGCCTTGCGTGAAGTTGGATTCGCGCGACAGGCTCTCGTCGATGAAGCGTTCGTAATGGCCCAGATCGAGATCGCCTTCATGCCCGTCATCGGTCACGAACACCTCACCGTGCTGGAACGGGCTCATCGTACCGGGATCGACGTTGAGATACGGGTCCATCTTCTGCATGGTCACCTTGTAGCCGCGTGCCCGCAGAAGGTGACCGAGCGAGGCGGCGGTGATTCCCTTGCCCAGCGAGGAAACTACGCCCCCGGTTACGAAGATGTGCTTTGCCATTGTATCCCCCATCTCCCGAGCATGAAAAAAGCGCCTGGCAGACAACCGCGAAATCCGCGACATCTTCCAAACGCTTCTCGATTATAGAACGGTGACGTGAGCGCTGTGGCGTACAGCCCTTGATTTAACAAGGCCGCAATCGCCAAGATCGCAAAGCTGGAATGAGCCAAAGGAATGGCGCGAAGTTTAATCATTCGGAAACGCGGCGGAAACGACCGCGACACCTTGCTTCCCTAGACTGGTTCACCAAGATGGTGGCTTATAGCCACGAGCGACTCTTCGTTTCGCTCATATTGGTCAGGGATGTGCTCGCGGTTTGCTCTGGTCAGACCGTGTAGCCGAAAGGGCGTTTGAGATTATGGGTTGCGAGTTGCGTCTTCGACTCGTCCTTTTTTCCGCGATGGAGGACATCGCGGGTGTTTCCGTGCGCTCAACAAGGCAATGGCATACCTCTCGTTCGGAGGCGCGCCGATGAGCAAGAGGGCCCTCTACATAGCTGATTCCCTGGACAATGCGCGCGGCTTCCAACAGGTGCTCGCAGAACAGGGCGTGGACGTTGCTGCCGGATCGACGATGAAGCTGCGAAGGCTGATGCAGCCAGGAGACGATCGCGACCTGGTCATATTCGAAGCACGTGGCACGGCATGCGCCTTCCTGGAAGAAGTGGAATCGCTGGCAGAGGAGCGCAGATGCGCCCTTTTGCTCATCGTCGACGAGGTTTCCGTCAGGGACCTCCAGCTCCCGACGCTCATCCCTTGCGACTTCGTCATGCATGGCGCAGGGAACGCCGAATGCTCCGCGCGAATACGGCGGTTGTTGGGCGATAGTGGCGAACATGCCGAAATCAACGTGATCAAACACGACAACATGATCATCAACCTGGATACCTACCAGGTGACGGTCGCGGGAGAGCCCGTGGACTTCACGTACCTTGAATACGCTCTTCTCTCGTTTCTCGTACGGCATCCCAAGCACACCTTCTCACGCGATGTGCTCTTGCAGCGCGTGTGGGGCTTCGATTATTACGGCGGTTCTCGCACCGTCGACGTGCACGTGCGAAGGATACGGTCGAAAATCGGTCCCGAACTGGCGCAACGTTTGGAAACAGTGCGCGGTGTGGGCTACCTTTGGAATTCCGATTAGGGGGCAACATGACGCAGAGGACGACAAGCAGACCGACTGGGACGGGTTTGTACCGTGCCGAGTTCGAGCACGACGCCTGCGGCATCGGCGCATTGGCTCAGCTGAAGGGCAGGCGATCCCATCAGATGATCGACGACGCGCTCTCGGTTCTGGTGAACCTCGAGCACCGCGGCGGCGTGGGGCTGGAGAAGAACACGGGCGACGGCGCGGGAATCCTGTTCCAAGTGCCTCACCGTTTCTTCCGCAAGGAAGCGCAGAAGTGCGGGCACCTGCTTCCCGCCGAGGGCGATTACGGCGTGGCGATGCTGTTCCTCCCGCGCGACGAACAGGGCGTCGCCTGCGGAATCCGCCTGTTCGAGGAGGGATGTGCCCGGAACGGCGTACCCCTGCTGTTCTGGCGTGATGTGCCAATCGATCCGCATGACCTCGGCGAGACGGCTCGCGATTGCATGCCGACCATCAAGCAGGCCTTCTTGGGCCGCCCCGACGACGTGCCCGCTGGCGAGCGCTTCGAGCGTCGGCTGTACGTGTGTCGGCGCATGATCGAGAAGACGGCCGATGCCGATCCAGGGCTTGAAGGGCGAATCTTCTACATCTGCTCGATGAGCTCGCGCACCATCGTGTACAAAGGCATGCTCGTTTCAACGCAGATGAGACGTTTCTTCCGCGACTTGAACGACGCTTCGACGGAGACGGCGATAGCGCTCGTGCACTCGCGCTATTCCACGAACACCACCCCGAGCTGGGAGCGCGCCCACCCCAATCGCTACATCGTCCACAACGGCGAGATCAACACGCTGCGCTGCAACGTCAGCTGGACGCACGCCCGCGAGTCCAACCTGTACTCGCCGGTCATGGGCGAGGACCTGGAAAAGGTCCTGCCCATCTTGAACGGTGAGGGATCTGATTCGGCGATGCTGGACAACCTGCTCGAGTTCATCTCGATGAACGGGCGCGGACTTGCGCGCGCGGTGTCGATGGTGCTGCCCGAACCGTGGGATAACAACGGCAACCTTTCCGACAAGCGCCGCGCATGGGATGCATACCAGTCCATGCTCACCGAGGCATGGGATGGCCCGGCGGCCATCGCGTTTTCCGATGGGCGCATCACCGGCGCGACCATCGACCGCAACGGCCTGCGCCCCGCACGTTATTACGTGACCTCCGACGACCGCCTGATCCTGTCGAGCGAGGTCGGGGTGCTCGACGTGGATCCCGCCGCAGTGCTCATCTCCGGCAGCCTGGGACCAGGGCAGATGCTGCTCGTCGATCCTGAACAGGGACGCGTGCTATTTGACGACGAAATCAAGGACGCGTTTGCCAACGAGAAGCCCTACCGCAGCTGGATAGACGCCGAGATGCTGACGTTGGGCAATCTGGTGGAAGATCTGGATGTGCCGGAGAACGCGTCTCCAGCACATCATCTAACCTACCCCGACGCCGGCATCCCGATACACGAACGCCAAGCAGAGCACGGATACTTCTTCGACGACATCGAGGAAGCCATCATCCCCTTGGCGCGAAACGGGGCCGTACCCCTGGCGTCAATGGGCGTCGACACGCCGCTGGCATGCCTTTCGGAACATCCTCGCAGTTTCTTCGATTACTTCCATCAGCTGTTTGCCCAAGTCACAAACCCGCCAATCGACGCATTGCGCGAATCGTTCATCACGTCGACGTTGCTGTACGTGGGAAACCATGGAAACCTCCTGGAAGACGCGCGTGCGAATTGCCGGCTCGTGCGGCTCGACACGCCCTTGCTCGACCAGGCGGGCTTCGATGCGCTCGCCCACATCGGACGCCACGGATTCAAGTCGGCGGTCCTTCGCGCCGTCTACCCCGCACAAGGGGGCGCAGGCTCGCTCGACAAGAGCTTGGAGCTGCTGCTCAAACAAGCAGAAGATGCAGTTCATGACGGAACCGACCTCATCGTCATTTCCGATCGTGCGGGTGAAGGCGAAATCCCCATCCCGTCGCTTCTCGCTGTGGCTGCGGTGCACAACCGCCTGTTGCGAACCGGTTTGCGCACGCATGCCGACATCATCGTGGAAACCGGCGACGCATTGAGCCCCCACGACTTCGCTGCACTCGTCGGCTTCTCGGCCTCGGGCGTGTTCCCTTACCTCGCGCATGACACAATCCGGGACCTGTGCGAACGTGGCGCCATCGCGCTCGATGCCAACCAGGCCATTCACAACTACAACCGTGCAGTGGTCGCGGGCATCGTGTCCATCATGTCCAAGATGGGCATCTCGACCATGCAGGGCTACCACGCCGCGCAAGTGTTCGAAGCTGTGGGCCTTTCTGCCAAGCTCGTCGACGAGCATTTCGCAGGAACCGTGAGCCGTATTGGCGGTCTGGGAATCGGCGATTTGCAGCGCGAATGCGACGAGCGCCATGCCCAGGCCCTAGCCCTCAAGACGAGCCCTTCGCCTGACCAACTGCCCAGTTCGGGAATTACCTCGTGGCGCCCCATCGGAGGCGAAGAGCACCTCATCAACCCAGTAACGATCAACCTGTTGCAACGGGCGGTTCGCGAGAACGATCCGGACCTGTTCGAGAAGTACAGCGATTCGGTCCACGTGCCAGGCCGTACCATCATGCTGCGGGACCTGCTGTGCCTTTCGCCTGTCGGCAATCCCCTACCACTGAGCGAGATCGAGCCTGCCAGCGAGATCGTGAAGCGGTTCAACACAGGGGCGATGAGTTACGGTTCCATCTCGCAGGAGGCACACGAGTGCTTGGCCATCGCCATGAACCGCATCCACGGCCGCTCGAACAGCGGAGAGGGCGGCGAGGATCCCGCCCGCGAAACATTGCTCCCGAACGGCGACAGCAGGCGGTCTGCCATCAAGCAAATTGCATCGGGGCGCTTCGGCGTGACGAGCCGCTACCTCGTGAGCGCCGATGAAATCCAGATCAAGATGGCCCAAGGCGCCAAGCCAGGCGAGGGCGGCCATCTGCCGGGCGGCAAGGTGTGGCCGTGGATTGCCCGCGCACGTCGCTGCACACCAGGTGTAGGCCTCATTTCGCCGCCTCCGCATCACGACATCTACTCCATCGAGGATCTTGCCGAAGTTATCTTCGATATGAAGAACGCCAACCCTAAAGCCCGTGTATCGGTGAAACTCGTAGCAGAAGCGGGTGTTGGCACCATCGCAACAGGCGTGGCTAAGGGCGGCGCGCACAAAATTCTGATCTCGGGATCGAACGGTGGAACGGGAGCAGCGCCCCGCGATTCCATTTACCATGCGGGCCTACCGCTTGAGCTGGGCTTGGCCGAAACCCAGCAGACGCTGTTGCGAAATGGCCTGCGTTCGCGCGTGGTGCTGGAAGCAGACGGCAAGCTGATGGACGGACGCGATGTGGCCATCGCCTGCCTCCTCGGAGCCGAGGAATTCGGATTTGCCACTATGCCCCTGATTGCGATGGGTTGCCTCATGCAGCGCGACTGCCAGCAGGACACGTGCCCGGTGGGAATCGCCACGCAGAATTGCAAGCTTCGCAATCGCTTCTGCGGCAAGCCCGAATACGTCGTGAATTTCATGATGATGGTTGCCGAGCAGTTGCGGCAAATCATGGCTGACCTGGGTTTCGCAACCGTCGAAGACATGGTTGGACATACCGAATGCCTGTATCAGCGCCCCTATGTGAGGAGCTGGAAGGCCCGGTTGGTCGACCTTTCCGACCTGCTCGTTGTAGCGCAAGCCGAATACGGGCGCTCGATTCCCGGGGCGAACTGCCCCCATTCGCTCGAGTCCTGCGCACCCGAGAACACACTGCCTCAAACGCTCGATGCCACGCTCCTCGTGCCCTACACGAGCGATGCGCGCAGCTCGTTGGCAACCCAGCGCTTCCATGTCGACATCGCCAACGTCAACCGTTGCGTAGGAACAATGCTCGGCTCGACGGTGACGCAACGACACGCCGAGGGGCTCCCCGATGGATCGCTCACCATCAACTGCTCTGGATCGGGAGGCGTGAGCTTCGGGGCGTTCCTGCCCGCCGGCATCACGCTCAACATCGAGGGCGAGGCGAACGACTTCTTCGGCAAGGGCCTTTCGGGCGGCATCGTGACGGTCGCGCCCGACCGCACGTCCACGTTCAGGCCCGAGGAGAACATCGTGGCGGGCAACGTCGCGTTCTATGGAGCGACAGGCGGCCGCGGGTTCGTGAACGGCCTGGCCGGCCAGCGCTTCGCGGTGCGCAACTCGGGCGCCACGCTTGTCGTTGAGGGCGTGGGAAACAACGGCTGCGAGTACATGACCGGTGGCGTGGTGCTCGTCCTGGGCGAGGTGGGGTTGAACTTCGCCGCAGGCATGAGCGGCGGCATCGCCTACATCTACGACGCCGAGCACACGCTGGAGGATCGTTGCAATCGCGAAATGGTCGACTTGATGGCGCCCAACCGCGATGAGCTGGATTTCGTGCGACGGCTGATAGACGAGCATGCCCAGCGGACGGGCAGCCCTTTGGGCGTAAAGCTGCTCTACCAATTCGGCGACATCTGCCAGAACTTCGTGAAAGTCGTGCCGCGCGAATATGCGCAGATGATAGCTCTGACCGAGAAACTCGAGGCAGCTGGATGCACGCACGACGAGGCCGTGGAGAAGGCTTTCGAGGAATTGCAAAACGCATGATGAATCGGGGAAACGCTCTCTGACTCATTGCAACGCGCGAGATGGAAGGCGATTATGGGAAAACCAGGTGCATATCTTCAAGTGGACCGTCAAGAGCATGGCGTGCGGCCCGCCGCGGAGTCGGTGCGCGATTTCGAGGACTTCGTCGTCGACTTGCCAACTGATGCACAGCGCGAGCAAGCGAGCAGGTGCATGTACTGTGGCGTCCCGTTCTGCCAGAGCGGCCTGCGCTTCAATGGGGCACGGCAGGTGACGGGCTGTCCTTTGCACAACCTCATTCCCGAAACCAACGACTTGCTTTTCAGAGGTCGCTGGGACGAGGCTGCAAAACGCCTGGCGCTGACGAATCCCTTCCCCGAGTTCACTGGACGAGTATGTCCAGCTCCGTGCGAAACGGCCTGCAACCTGGGGTTGCACGACGACGCCGTGACCATTCACGACAACGAGCGCAGCTTGTCGGACTACGCTTGGGAGCGCGGGATGAGCCCGCTTCCCTCCGCCGACGCAGGTGCGCCACTCGTGAGCGTCATCGGTTCGGGACCAGCCGGCCTGGCTGCGGCGTGGGAGCTCGCGCGCCGCGGCTTGCGCATCCGCGTCTACGAACGCGACGAGAAGCCTGGCGGGCTTTTGATGTACGGCATCCCCAACATGAAGCTTCCGAAATGGGTGATCGAACGCCGCGTGAATCTGATGGAGGAAAGCGGAATCGAGTTCATTTGCGGCGTTAACGCCGCAGAAAAGGCAGAGGAGATCGCCACGGAATCCGCTGCGGTCGTCTTGGCATGCGGCTCGCACACTCCGCGGCGCGTCGATGTGCCCGGCGCCGACCTAGACGGCATTCACTTCGCCGTCGATTACCTGAGCGAGGCCACGCGTGCCTTGCTGGAAGGCCGCAAAGCTGCCATCTCGGCTGAGGGAAAGGACGTCGCCGTCATAGGCGGTGGCGACACCGGTGTCGACTGCGTGGCCACCGCGCTTCGCCAAGGCGCTCGCAGCGTGCGCCAAATCGTCCGCGCCGCATGTCCGCCGCAGGAAGTCGACGCGCTAACCGCATGGCCCGGCCCACGAAACGCGTATGCTCAGGCGTATGGCCAGCGCGAGGCCGCCGACCTTCTGGGAGAGGATCCGCGTTTGTGGTCCACCGACACTGTCGGATTCGCAGATGCTGGAGATGGCACCGTGTCAGCCGTTCAAGTTCGCCCCATCGCCTCACCCTCCGATGACGCGCAGGAAGTTCCCGCGCAGCTCGTGCTGATCGCAAAAGGTTTCACGGGGCCAGAGCAGCCCGTCATCGAGGCGTTCTCAGCTTTCAAGAACGTGTTCCTGGCCGGTGATGCACGGCTCGGCTCCACCTTGGTGGTCACCGCCATCGCAGATGCCCTCGAAGTAGCGGGACGCATCGCCCGAGACTTGCTCGCCTAAGCGAAGCCCATTCGATAGCCCGCGTACACGAACGTTGGGCTTTGGGCCGCCGGGTCCTCCTGACCAGCCCGGCGGCCCTTTCTTGTGCGCAGGACAAAATGAGTCGCAGAACTGTCCTGCGACTCATTTTCGGGTGATCAATGCGTCAAGTTCGTATCAGTCGACAAATGCGCAGAGGGTCTCGTTGCTCAGGGTGTCGTGGTACAGCTTCAGCGTCACGTCTTTTGGCCTGACCGTGAACACGATGTTCTGCAGCTCGGGATCATCGGTTTCCACGGCTTGGAACTCCAGTTCGCGAAGCTTGTCGGGGTTGTAGCAAATCGTCCTCGGATCCTCGAACAGCGCACCGTAGAAGATGTTAGCTTCCACGAGGTCTTGGAACATGTGGCTGCCGTACGAGAGCTCGGGCGCGTAACCAGCTCCTGAATAGCCCACTTCGCAAAGCCCCTCGAAATTGCAGAGATCGGCAAAGCTCACCGGTACGCCCAGCTCGGGAGACGATGTGCCAATCCGACCCGGGGCGAGCAGCAAGCCTCTCAGCCCGTCGTTTCCAAGTTCCCTGTTCACCACGCCTATCAAAGTTGCCACTTGCGGTTTCTTGCGATACGGGCAGTTGTAGTACGCTTCGGGATCCACGTAGACCAAAGCTTCGAGGTTCACGACACGCGAGCTTCCCATCGAGGCGTCCTTGATATGGAATACGGTATTGGCCGCATCGGCTTCGGGAATCTGCACAGCGTTCTGACCTGCCAGTGCCTGGAGTGGACGGCATTGCAGAAGGTTCAACACGAACGACCCATCCTCGCCCACGTTCACGGTGTACTCGATATCCACCGGGTTGTCATAGGCCTTCTGAAGCGTCTTCAGGATATTGCGCATCAGCGTGACGAACGTGCGGTTGTTCACCAGCCCCTCGCAAGAGGCGAACAGCACCGGTTTGTAAGCGCCCCGTGCACGCAATGTCGATTCGGCGCTGCGGTCATGCTCCATGACTGCCGCGCATGCCTTGTTGGAAAGCAGAGGCGCAAGATCGGCGCACAGCTTCTCCGAAAATTCGGCCGTGTTCAAATCGATGAGGTTCGCATAGCGCTGTGAAAACCGATGCTTCTCGGCTTCGGTCTTTGCCGTCGTAGCCGTAGGCCTATCAAGGCTCACGATGCGCGGATAATCCTTGCCGGTCCTGTCAACCGCTTTCGTGCCCAAGCCCATGACCAGGCGCAGCATGCCGGCAGTGGGATCCATGCCCTGCATCCAGCAATAGGCGCTGTGCGAATACCCTACGCCTGCGGCCGTGGGCAGGTAGTAGCCGCCCGCCAGATGCGAGCCGCTCACGCGCTGCACCAGAAGCGACATCTGCTCTTCACGCGCGTCCAGCCCATTGCGCACGCGGTATTCCAGCGCAGAGCGGTCCAAACTCGAAGCGTACACATAGCGCACGGCATCCTCAAAATGGGCGAGACGCGTATCGGCGTCTCCCACATTCGGGCAAAAAGCTGATTCGTACTTCCCCGCAAAGGCGTTACCGAAACCATCTTCCAAGAAACTCGAAGAGCGCACGATGATGGGAACCTGGCCGTAATAGTCGATGATGCGCATGAAATGCTCGCGGATATCGGGCGGGAAGGTGCCCTTGAGGATGCCCTCTTGAAGGGCGGGAGCTGCGTCGATAAAGCCTTCGCCGCTCTGCTGGCTGATGCGCAGCTTCCACAGGTCGTTGTACACGATGTAAGTGTAGAAGACATCGGTGCCCACGTAGAAGGAATCGTGCGGCTCCATGAACTCACGCGCTTCGGGCAGGTCACGCTCGACGATCTTGCGGGCAAGCAGCATGCCGCACGACTTGCCGCCCACGAGCCCCGTGCCGACCATGCGGTTGCGCACCGCGAAGTAGTCTTCAGGTCCGAAGTACTCGTTGACCATCGGCCGCATGCGCTCGTCCTTCGTCATCATCATATGGCACATTCGCACGCAAGCGTCCTTGTCAAGGCTCCCCTTCGAATGCTCGCGCCGCGCGTCGATGAAGAAGCGGTCCCACGAGTCGATGTTGCGCTCACCAGCGTCGCCTTGCTCTTCTTCCTCTTTCTGCGCGTAGAAGCGGCTCATGCCCACACCGTCGGTGAGGCCTTCCACCATTCCCGTACGCGTGTTGAAGCTGTGGGGCAGGAACATCGTCGCAGAACTGCGGTTCCACACCTTCAGCGGATGGATGAACAATTCATTGGGCGCTTGGTAGACGTCAGTGAACAGCTGGGTGGTATCGCGTATTTTGGCGACAGCGGAAAACGAATGGCGGCCGCGTAGAATGGGGAAGTACGCCACCGTGTCGAGCTCAAACAGATACGGGCAGGTCACGCGGAAGAAATTGCCCATCATCATGTCCGATGACCAGGCGACCTGCAGCTCGCTGAGGCAGTCGAACACGTAGAAGGCATCGATGCCCTCCTTTGTGATCACGCGCCTGACCGCCACCGTAAACGTCTCGAAGCCCTCGTTCGGGTCAAACTCGTAGATTTTCAAGCCCTCGGTCGGCTCGAGCAGCGGTTCGTGCGAGGCGAACCGAATGTAGATGAGGTTGCGCCCGTCGCGCAGCGCCTGATCGACGAACGGCTTGTAAAAGTATTTGAAATCGTCGAGGCTAGTCAGCTGCCAGACCACGTTATCGCCCAAGCGGATGTTGTCGTACACGGGGTCGAGTGTGGGGATGCCGGATTCGATCCTATCGAAAGCAGTCATGGCACGCCTCCTTTTACGTTTACGAAATTCCTGGCCGTCAAGGTTAAGTAGCGAGGACGCCTGTGGTGCTCCGAATTCGTCCGCCTTCGGCGCTTGCGTACTCCGTGAACGCGAGCGCCGAAACAAGGACGAAGACGGTGTGCCACAGGCGGCCGCAGCGTCGGTTCAATCTGCTTGTCGACAGACAAGCAGCAATGCCTAGCAGTAGAACAGCATCTTGTTGTACGTGGGCATCGGCCAAGCCTTCGTGCTGACGATTCCCTCCATGGCATCGCACGCCACACGCAGACGATCCATGGCAGCGAGCACGTCGTCGTGATAGGAGCGGGCCTTCGCAAGCGCGTCCTCGGTACCCTGCGCCTTCGCCAGCGCCTCGTCGAGCGCGTCGACCGCATCCGAAATCTCGTTCGCGCCCTCGTTCAGCTTGCCCAGAAGCTTGAGGTCGGCCGTCGGCTGCAATTCGGGGTTCGCTTGCTTCTTGGCATTCACGGCACGCGCGATCTGCTCGGCATAGGCGTTAACAGCCGGGGCGATCTTGCGCTTGGTCATATGGCTCATCGTCTGGCCCTCGATGTTGATGAGCTTGGCATACGTCTCGAGCTTGACCTCGTAACGGCTGCGGTTCTCGACTTCGTTCAACACGCCGAACTCCTCGAACAGGGCGATGTTCTTCGGGTCAAGCATATGAGGGGCAGCGTCGACGGTCGACTTCAGGTTCATGAGGCCACGGCGTTCTGCCTCTTCGATCCACTCGTCGGTATAGCCGTCTCCATTGAAGATGATGCGCTGGTGAGCCGTCAGCGTTTCGCGCACCCACTTGAATGCGGCTTTCTCGAAATCGTCGGCGCCTTCCACGGCCTCGCAGAAGCCCTTGAGCGATTTCGCGACGATCGTGTTGAGGATCGTGTTGGCGTCGGCCAGGTTGACCTGGCTTCCCGGCATGCGGAACTCGAACTTGTTGCCGGTGAACGCAAACGGGCTCGTGCGGTTGCGGTCCGTGTTGTCGCGCTCGAAGCTCGGCAGCACCGAGACGCCCAGGTCCATGTAGACCGCATTGACCGTCTCGCCTTCTTCGCCGGCGATGATGGCATCCACCACCCGACCGAGCTCGTCACCCAGGAACATGGAGATGACAGCTGGCGGGGCTTCGTTCGCGCCGAGGCGATGGTCGTTGCCCGCGCTCGCCACCGAAATGCGCAGCAAGTCCTGGTAATCGTCGACCGCCTCGACGACGGCTGTCAGGAACACGAGGAAACGCAGGTTGGAAGCCGGCGTCTTGCCAGGATCGAGCAGGTTCTCGCGATCGGTCGCGATCGACCAGTTGTTGTGCTTGCCCGAACCGTTGATGCCCTCGAACGGCTTCTCATGCTGCAGGCACACGAGGCCATGGCGGCTCGCGATGGTACGCATGAGCTCCATTGTCAGCAGGTTGTGGTCGATGGCCACGTTGCTGATCGTGAACAGAGGGGCGAGCTCGTGCTGGCAGGGGGCCACCTCGTTGTGCTTGGTCTTGGCAGACACGCCCAGCTTCCAAAGCTCCTCGTCGAGCTCCTTCATGAACTCGCTTACCGTGGGACGGATGGCGCCGAAGTAATGTTCCTCCATCTCTTGGCCCTTGCACGGCGGCGCGCCGAACAACGTGCGACCGGTGAGGATGAGGTCCTGGCGCTGCTCGTAGTCGGTTTCCTTAATGAGGAAGTACTCCTGCTCGGCGCCGACTGTCGTGGTGACGCGCGCGACGTCCTGGCCGAAGAACGAGAGCACCTTGCACGCCTGCTGCGAGACCGCTTCCATCGAACGCAGCAGCGGCGTCTTCTTGTCGAGCGCCTCGCCGGTGTAGCTGCAGAACGCCGTGGGGATGCACAGCACATCGTCCTTGATGAACGCATAGCTCGTCGGATCCCATGCCGTGTAGCCACGCGCCTCGAAGGTAGCGCGCACGCCGCCCGAAGGGAAGCTCGACGCGTCGGGCTCGCCCTGGATGAGCGCCTTCCCCGAGAACGTCATGATGGCACGGCCGTCCTTCTGCGGATTGACGAATGCATCGTGCTTCTCGGACGTGATGCCAGAAAGCGGCTGGAACCAGTGTGTGTAATGCGTCGCCCCGTGCGCGACAGCCCATTCTTTCATCGCGTGCGCGACCACGTTGGCCACGTCAAGGTCAAGCGGTTTGCCCTGCTTGACCGTCGCCGCAAGCGCCTTGTAAGTTGCTGACGGCAGGAGTTCCTGCATAGTATGGTCGTTAAAGACGAGGGTTCCGTATTCTTCGGCGATTCGTCCCATGTGGATTGCCCCTTCCTCAAAATAGCTTGCTCAAACTACTTCGAAGATAGGGCGGCTTTGTTTCGAACGCTTTTCACCCGCGCCTTGAAACGTGCTGTTAACGGTCAGGAAATCATTTCGTCATATACGAATTGGGAAATGAAGGCGACTGAGCCGGAGAACGCCTCTCTAACTCATTGTCCATTTCCCTTAGAGCGACTTGATCCTGCGCACGGCTTCGAGAGCGGATTCGCGGGAACCGAAGGCGGTGAGGCGGAAGTACCCTTCGCCACTCGGACCGAAGCCCGAACCCGGCGTTCCCACGACCTGCACACGCTCGAGCAGCATGTCGAAGAACTCCCACGAGCTCATGCCATCGGGAACCTTGAGCCAGATATAGGGCGCGTTCACGCCGCCGAATACCTGGAACCCCGCAGCGGTCAGTCCGTCAAGGATCACATGGGCATTGTCCATGTAGTAGCGGATTTGCTCGCGCGTTTCGCGCTGGCCGGCCTCGCTGTAGACGGCTTCGCCTGCACGCTGGACAATGTAGGGTGCTCCGTTGAATTTCGTGCCATGTCGGCGCGCCCACAGATCGCGCAGGGCGACACCGTTCTCGTCTTTCAGGTCGCGCGGCACGACGGTGTATCCCAAACGCGTACCGGTGAAGCCGGCGTTCTTCGAGAAGCTTCTGATTTCGATGGCGCAGGAGCGCGCGCCATCGCATTCGTAGATGGAATGCGGTAGCTCCGGATCGGTGATGTAGGCCTCGTAAGCAGCATCGTAGACGATGACTGCACCATGCTCGTTGGCGTAATCGACCCACGCCTGCAGGCGCGGCCTGCTTATGACGGCACCGGTGGGGTTGTTCGGGAAGCACAGGTAAATCAACGAGATGTCGGCATCGGTGCTGGGCGGGTCGGCGATGAAGCCGTTATCGCTCGTGCAGGGCATGTACGTCACATCGCTCCAAAGACCGGTCGCCTCATCGTATGTTCCCGTTCGCCCCGCCATGACGTTGGAGTCAACGTAAACGGGATACACCGGGTCGCATACCGCGATGCGCGCGTCGTCGCTGAATATTTCCTGAATGTTGGCGGAATCGGATTTCGCGCCATCGCTCACAAAGACCTCGTCGGGATGGATTTCGGCCCCGCGCGCTTCGAAATCGCAGCGCGCGATGGTCTCGCGTAGGAAGTCATATCCCAAATCGGGCGCATAGCCGCGGAACGTCGCAGCATCCGCCATCTCGTCGACGGCCTCGTGCAGGGCCTTCACAATGGAAGGAGCAAGGGGCTGGGTAACGTCACCGATACCCAAGCGCACAATGCTTGCGGCCTTGTCGGGATTCGCCTTGCCGTATGCTTCGATTCGAGACGCTATCGTCGAGAACAGGTAGTTTCCCGGCAGTTTCAGATAGTTCTCGTTTGCCTTGAACATCGCTTAACACCTCTTTTTGCTAACTTGTTCGAAACGAGTCGGAGCACACGCCTCCGGCCCGTTTCGTAGACTCATCTCCTGGATCACCATGTAGGATCGGTTACGTGGACTGGATCATCGGACGGGCATGCGCTCACGTCCATCTCGCCTTCGAAGACAGTTGCGGCGGGGCCAGTCATGAACACCCGATTGAGCTCGCGGTCCCAGCGGATCCGCAAATCACCACCGAGCAAGTGGACCGTCACCTCGTCGTCGGTCAGGCCGTTGAGAATGCACGCCACGACGGTCGCGCAAGCCCCGGTTCCGCAGGCGAGCGTCTCGCCCGTACCGCGCTCCCATACGCGCATGTTCACCTCGGAGCGGCTGAGCACTTCCACAAACTCGGCATTCACGCGCTCGGGGAAGGCGGGGTGGAACTCGAACGGCCGCCCGACCTCTTCGACGGGAAAGCCTGACGTGCCCTCCACGAACACGACCGCATGGGGGTTACCCATTGACACACAGGTCATCTCAAAACGTCGCCCAGCAACTTCGATAGGCTTTGCAACGACGGGCGAAGCGTCTGCAACCACGGGAATTCGCGCTGCTTCGAGTACGGGCGCGCCCATGTCGACCGTGACCGAGGCAACGCTGCCATCTTCTACGTGCAGCTCGAGCCGCTTCACGCCCGCAAGCGTGTTGATGGCGATCTCCGTCTTGTCGGTGAGGCCATGGTCGTACACATACTTGCCCACACAGCGGATGCCGTTACCGCACATCGCCGAACGCGTGCCGTCCGCGTTGAACATCTCCATGAAGAAGTCGGCTTGAACCGATGGCCTGATGAGGATAAGCCCGTCGGAACCTATGCCGAAATGACGGTCGCTCACCATGCACGCTAGAGACGCAGGATTCTCCACCGTCTCTTCCAGGCAATTGACGTACACGTAATCGTTTCCAATGCCCTGCATCTTCGTGAATCGCAAGGGTGAATCCTTCCGCTGAAAATCTTTCGAATTGTCCTCTTTAAACGATACGGCGAGATTGTTTCGATTGCTTTTCATGCAGCCTTCGAAACCCGCTTGTAACGAACGCTTCGGACAATGAGTTCTAGGAAAGACTACGTACACGGACGGGATGAAGGGTTTCCCTCGCGCCCGTCAAGCAAGATGGCTGGAAGGGGAAGAGGTGGCGACGAGCTTGTTCGCAGGGGAAAGGCCCGACCGGCTGGAGGAGGCGTGCGCGGTTTTCGGCGTGTTCGCACCGGGAAAGGACGTCGCACGACTGACGTGCTTCGGCCTGCAGGCGTTGCAGCACCGCGGACAGGAGAGCGCAGGCATCGCCGTGGGCGACGGTGAGACCATCCTCATCCACAAGGACTTGGGGCTTGTCGACCAAGTGTTCGACGAGGAAGCGCTTGCGCATTTGAAAGGCGATATCGCCATCGGGCACACTCGTTACTCAACCGCCGGCGGCGGCAGCTGGAAAGAAGCGCAGCCGCACGTATCGGCCATTGATGACGAGACCATCGCGCTCGCGCACAACGGCACGCTCGTCGACACGGCCTCACAGCGGGCGTGGCTCGCCAACGAGGGCGTGCAGCTCTACGGCTACACCGACAGCGAGGTGGCAGCGCGCACGATCGGCGTGGACACGCGACGCACGGGCCACATCCGCGGCGGCATCCGGCTCATGATGCAGCAGCTTCATGGCGCCTACGCCATCGTGCTCGCAACGCCCGTGGCGCTGTATGCGTTCCGCGACCCTAACGGAATCCGCCCGCTTTCCCTTGGAAGGCTACCCGATGGGAGCGGATGGGTCGTGGCGAGCGAAACGTGCGGCCTCGACGCGGTCGGCGCCGAGTTCGTGCGCGACGTGAAACCGGGCGAGATCATCAAGGCGAGCGAGCACGGCTTGGAATCGGAACAAGGTATCGAACCTGGGAAACGGGCGTTCTGCATCTTCGAATACGTCTATTTCGCGAGGCCTGACAGCTTGCTCGACGGTGACGTGGTGTACCATGCGCGTCGCCGCATGGGGCGTATCCTGGCGCACGAGGCCCCGGTCGAAGCAGACATGGTCCTCGGCGTGCCAGACTCTGGCGTGCCGCCCGCCCTCGGATATGCGGAGGAGAGCGGCATCGCCTACGGGGACGGCATCGTGAAGAATCGTTACGTGGGACGCACGTTCATCCAGCCCACCCAGGAGATGCGCCAGATGGGCATACGCATCAAGCTGAACCCGCTGCCCTCGATGATTCGAGGAAAGCGGCTTGTTGTCATCGACGACTCCATCGTGCGCGGAAACACGTCGAAGAAGCTCGTGGAGATGCTGCGCCACGCAGGCGCCGCCGAAGTGCACTTGCGCATTGTGAGCCCCGAAGTCATGTGGCCGTGCTTCTACGGCATCGACACCGACACGCAAGACCAGCTGATATCGGCAAACCTGACACACGACGAGGTTTGTCGCTCCATCGGCTGCGATTCGCTCGCTTTTATAAGTTTGGACGGCCTGCATGCAGCAGTCCACGCTGACCACGATGGCTTCTGCGACGCCTGCTTCAGCGGCACCTACCCCGTAGCGATTCCCGAGCAGCTCCAGCGCAAGAGCTTTCTGGCAAAACAAGGTGAGCCGTGCCTCGGCGGTACGGCTCATCCCATCTTTGGGAAGGATTCCTAGCATGAGTTTACTGGCAAGCAAGATGCTCGCAGCGACATCGAAGCCTCCAGCCAAAGAGGCGCTCCTCGTATTGGAAGACGGCACGTGCTTCCACGGGAACGCATGCGGGGCTTTGGGCGAAGTGTTCGGGGAGGTGTGCTTCAACACTTCGGTCGAAGGTTACCTGGAAATCGTCACCGACCCGTCGTACGCAGGCCAAATCGTCGTGATGACGTACCCCCAGATTGGTAACTACGGAGTATGCCTTGAAGACGCCCAGGCAGACCACCCCGCACTCAGGGGACTCGTCGTCCGCGACATGTGCTACACGCCATCGAACTGGCGCAGCGAGAGGACGCTTCCGGACTATCTAAAGCGTGAGGGCATATTCGCCATCGAAGGCGTCGATACGCGCGCGCTTGTACAACATGTGCGTGACTATGGAGCGATGCGCGCCGTACTCTCATCCGAGGATCTGAATGCGGAAAGCCTCGCGAACAAAGCGAGGGCGAGCGAGCCGATTGTGGGCGTGAACCTGGCGCGCACCGTATCATGCCCCGAACCTCATGCTTTCGGGCAGAGCGACCTTGCCTCCTCCAAGGCATTCGCGCTTGCGCCTCCCGCGCTAGCTCGCTACCGCGTCATCGCCTACGACTGCGGAATCAAACGCTCGATTCTCGAAGGCCTCGTACGTGCCGGATGCGAGATAACCCTCGTGCCCTGGAACACGCCGGCATCCCAAGTGCTCGAGATGGCACCGGACGGGGTATTCCTTTCGAACGGCCCGGGCGACCCAGATGCCGTCGAAGGCACGTATAGACAGGTTGAAAAGCTTCTCGGCAAAGTGCCGGTATTCGGTATTTGCCTGGGCCATCAGATGATTTGCAAAGCTGCAGGCGGACAAATCGAAAAGCTCAAGTTCGGCCATCACGGCGGCAACCAGCCCGTCATGAACCTGCTGACGGGGCGCGTCGAGATCACGGCGCAGAACCACGGCTTCAACCTCGTGGTCCCCAGCTTGGGACCGCTGGCAAGCGAGATGGAGGGCATATCCCCCGCCCATCCCGCCGACCTGCTCTTCTGGGCCGAGCAAGGTATCGCCCCCGTCGTGTCCAACCCCCGCTACGGAGGCGTACGGCTCACCCACGTGAACCTCAACGACGGCACGGCCGAGGGCATCGCGTTCACGGATATCCCCGCGTTCTCGGTGCAGTACCACCCCGAAGCGAATCCTGGCCCCACGGATTCCCATTACTTGTTCACCGCCTTCACCCGCCTCATGGACGGGCGCGAAGACTACCTTGACATCGACATCGCGAAGGACCGCCTAGAAGGCTGGCAGTTCGAATGATGTGGCAGAAGGCGCTTCATTGCCACATCGTGAAGGAGAGACATGGCTAAAAGAGAAGACATCCGCACGATTCTCGTCATAGGATCGGGACCAATCGTTATCGGGCAGGCGTGCGAGTTCGACTCCTCTGGCGCCCCGGCGTACAAGGTGTTGCGCGAGGAAGGGTATCGGGTTGTGCTCGTCAACAGCAACCCGGCCACCATCATGACAGACCCCGGACTTGCCGACCGAACGTACATCGAGCCTATCACCGCCGAGTTCGTCGAAAAGGTCATTCGCGAAGAGCGCCCCGAAGCGCTTCTGCCCACGCTTGGCGGACAGACCGCCCTCAACGTGGCGGTCGAGCTCGCCGAATCGGGCGTGCTCGACTGCTACGGTGTCGAGATGATCGGCTGCAGCCTCGAAGCCATCCAGCGAGGCGAGAACCGTAAGCTCTTCAACGAATGCATGGCTGAACTGGGCATCCAGACAGCTCGGTCGGGGTATGCGTACTCGGTCGAAGAGGCGCGTGCAATCGTGGACGAAATTGGGCTTCCCGTAGTTCTACGCCCCTCGTTCACCCTCGGTGGAGCGGGCGGCGGCATAGCGAGCAACTATGACGAGCTTGACCTCATCGTCTCGCAGGGACTAGAGCTATCCCCAATCGGAGAGGTGCTCGTGGAAGAGAGCATCGAGGGCTGGAAGGAATTCGAGATGGAGGTCGTGCGCGACCGTGCGGGCAACGGCATCATCGTGTGCTCGATCGAGAACCTCGATCCCATGGGCGTGCATACGGGCGACTCGATCACCGTTGCACCAGCTCAAACGCTCTCCGACGTCGAATACCAGCGCATGCGCACGGCATCGCTCGCCGTCCTCGAGAAAGTTGGCGTGCAGACGGGCGGCTCGAACGTGCAGTTTGCCGTGAACCCGAGCGACGGACGCATGGTGATCATTGAGATGAACCCGCGCGTCTCTCGCTCATCGGCGCTCGCTTCCAAGGCAACGGGCTTTCCCATCGCGAAGGTCGCAGCGCGCCTGGCCGTCGGCTACACCCTTCCCGAAATCGTGAACGACATCACGGGAACCACCTCGGCTTGTTTCGAACCGAGCATAGACTACTGCGTCGTGAAGGCGCCTCGTTTCGCGTTCGAGAAGTTCAAGGACTCCGATGACACGCTGTCGACCCGCATGAAGGCGGTCGGCGAGGTCATGGCGTGCGGCCGCACTTTCGAGGAGGCGCTTGGCAAGGCGCTGCGCTCTCTGGAAAACGGCCGTGCAGGCCTTGGCGTCGACGGCCATATGCGCGCTTCGGAGACGAAAGAAGGCTATGCTCCCCTGCTCGCGCGCCCGACGCGCAACCGAATCGTCTACATCGGCTGCGCCCTCCGCCGCGGTTGGACACCTTCCGAAATCCACGACCTGACGGGTATCGACCGCTTCTTCCTCGACCGCATGGCCGACGTCGTCGCCGTCCAGGAAGCTCTGCGCGGTGCCCGCATCGACGACATGGACGCCGAGGCGTTCCGCATCGCCAAACGTTACGGCCTCTCCGATGTGCAGATCGCCTTCCTCACGAACTCGACCGAGATTATCGTGCGCACCCGCCGCAAAGCACTCGGCGTCGTTCCCGTGTTCAACGCGGTGGACACGTGCGCCGCAGAATTCGAGAGCTCGACCGCCTACTTCTACAAGACATACGAAGCCCCCGTTCTGGCGAACGGGGATTCCCTGTCCGCTGCAGACGCTGCCGAAGAGCCCAGGCAGAAACCCAAGGCGCTCATCTTAGGAGCCGGACCCAACCGCATAGGGCAGGGCATCGAGTTCGACTACTGCTGCGTGCACGCCAGCTACGCGCTTCACGATGCGGGCTGGGAAACCATCATGGTCAACTGCAATCCCGAGACGGTCTCGACCGACTATGACACCTCCGACAAGCTGTACTTCGAACCGCTGACCTACGAGGACGTCATGGACATCGTCGATGTCGAACAGCCCGACGGCGTCGTGACAACGCTCGGCGGCCAGACGCCGTTGAAGCTGGCGCGCGCCCTGGAGGAAGCAGGCGTGCCCTTCATGGGAACGGGGGCAGACGCAATCGATTTGGCCGAAGACCGTGACCGCTTCGCCGCCCTCCTCGACAGCCTGGGAATCGCGTACCCGCCCGCCGGCGACGCCCACACGCTCGACGAAGCCGAGCGCGTCGCAAGCCGCATAGGCTTCCCACTGCTCGTGCGCCCGAGCTACGTGCTCGGCGGACGCGGCATGGCCATCGTCTACGACGCGAAGCAGCTGCGCCGCTACATGGGAGAGGCTGCCAAGATTTCTCCCGACCATCCCGTGTACTTGGACAAATTCCTCGAATCGGCGGTGGAAGTCGACCTCGACTGCATATGCGACGGCGAAGACGTCTACATCGGCGGCGTGCTCGAGCACATCGAGGAAGCTGGCATCCATTCAGGCGATTCAGCCTGCTGCATCCCGCCGTTCTCGCTGTCCGACACCCTCGTGAACCAGCTGCGAGACATCGCCTGGCGCCTTGCCCTCAGCATCGGCGTGCGGGGCCTGCTCAACATCCAATTCGCCGTAAAAGACCAAACGGTTTACGTCATTGAGGCTAATCCGCGCGCGAGCCGCACGGTGCCGTTCGTCTCAAAGGCCACCGGCGTTCCCCTGGCCAAGGTGGCGGCGCGAGTGATGGCAGGCGAGCAGCTTGCCGACATGGGGCTACCGCCCGATACCCGCGAGCTCGGCTACTGCGCCGTGAAGGAGGCCGTCATGCCGTTCGGGCGCTTCCCTGGATCGGACGTGGTCTTGGGTCCAGAGATGAAATCGACGGGAGAGGTGATGGGCATCGCCCCCACGTTCCCCGCCGCCTATGCCAAAACCCAGCTCGCGATTTCCTACGAGCTTCCCCGTTCGGGCGACGTGTTCATCAGCGTAGCCGACCGGGACAAGCGTTCGATCGCTGCACTCGCACGCGATTTCGCACGGCTCGGGTTTGAAGTTGTGAGCACGGGTGGCACGGCCAAGACGCTTTCCGCTTCGGGCGTCGCATGCAAGAAGGTCAAGAAGATCAGCGAAGGCCACCCCAACGTTGTCGACATGATCGCCGATGGCGAGATCAAGCTCATGATCAACACGCCATTCGGGCACGGGCCGCGTGGCGACGGATACGTGCTCAGACTCGCCGCCGTGCGTCACGGAGTCACGTATGCCACGACCATCGCGGCAGCTCAAGCGTTTGCCGCCGCAATGGAAGTCGCCCGCGACAAAGGCCTCGGAGTCGTAGCGTTGCAAGACTTGCCCCAGTGGACATAATGCGGAGGCGGGGCAGCGGGGTATTCGCTTGGCTTCGGCTAAACCTATGAATGTCATGAAGTTAGTGCCTGCAGAATCGCTCATACCCCGCCGTCCCTCCTCCGCAACCGAACGCCATTGGAGAAACCCCTTTTGTGAATAGTTAACAGGAAGGAGCACAGGGCATGTGCGGAATAGTCGGATACACAGGAACAAACGAAGCAGCCCCCGTACTACTCGATGGACTCGCCAAGCTCGAATACCGCGGTTACGACTCGGCCGGTATCGCCGTGATGGAAGGCGACGCGTTGCAGGTCGTGCGTCGACGCGGCAAGGTGGCCGAGCTCGCGCACACAGTAGGCCATTTCGCCTTGACGGGAACGTGCGGCATCGGACACACGAGGTGGGCCACCCACGGCCGCCCTTCTGAGGCCAACGCCCATCCCCACTCGTCGTGTGCAGGCGACATCGCAGTCGTGCATAACGGCATTATCGAGAACTTCGCCGATTTGCGCGACGAGCTCGCACAACGTGGCCATACGCTTCGCAGCGAAACCGACACCGAGGTTATCGCCCACCTAATCGAAGAAGCCTGGGGGGCTTCCCCTTCGGGAAGCTCAGAGGCATCGGGGCTGGCGGAAGCCGTCCGCATCGCCAGCATGCGCCTAGTGGGCTCATACGGCCTCGCCGTGACGAGCGCGCGGGAACCGGGCGTCATCATCACGACGCGTCGCGACATGCCCATAATCGTGGGTAGGGCAGCCGACGGCTCTTACGTCGCCTCCGACGCCATTGCCGTCCTGCGCGCCACGCGCGACGTCGTCTACCTCGAGGACGGGCAGCTCGCACGCCTCTCTCCCGAGGGAATCGAATACTTCGATGGGCATGGGAAGACCATCGCTCCTCAAACCACCCATATCTCCTGGGACATGGACGTCGCCGAAAAGGGCGGATACCCCGATTTCATGTTGAAGGAAATCCATGAGCAGCCGCGCGTCATCCGCGACACGCTTGCCGGCCGCCTCGTGAGCGGCCACATGGAAATCGACGAGCTCGACATGACTTCCGAGGAGCTAAACCTGATCGACCGCGTGTACGTCATCGCCTGCGGCACGAGCTACCACGCAGGGCTCATCGCCAAGGAGATGATCGAGAGTTGGGCGCGCATACCCACCGAAGTCGAAGTGGCAAGCGAGTTCCGTTACCGCAACCCCATCATCACGCCCACGACGCTCGTCGTGGCGGTATCGCAATCTGGCGAGACGGCCGATACGCTGGCGGCCATCCGCGATGCACGCATCAAGGGGGCACGCGTGTTCGGCATTACGAACGTCCTGGGAAGCCCCGTAGCGCGTGAATCTGACGGCGTCATCTACACGAAGGCCAACAAGGAGATTGCCGTCGCTTCCACCAAATCCTTCCTTGGCCAGCTAGTGAGCCTCACCTTGCTGGCACTGCTTCTCGCGCAGTCCAAGGGAAAGATGCGCATGAACCAAATTCGGCTCATCTTCCGCGAGCTCGCTGACACAGCCGAGCAGGTCGAGCGCATCCTTTCCGATCAGTCAGCCATCGAGGAAGCTGCCCGCGCATGCGTCAACGCTACAAGCGCGCTGTTCGTCGGACGCGGTATGGGAGCCGCCATCGCACGAGAGGGAGCACTCAAGCTCAAGGAAATCAGCTATCTGCACGCCGAGGCCTATGCGGCTGGCGAGATGAAGCACGGACCCATCGCGCTCATCGATGAGGGCTTCCCCGTCATTGCCATTGCCACGCAAAGCGCCGTCTACGAAAAGGTCGTCTCTAACTTGCAGGAGGCCAAAGCACGCGGCGCCCTCATCGTTGCCATAGCAACCGAAGGTGACGAGGAGATCGTCAAGCATGCCGATCATGTGATCTATATCCCGAAAGTGCGCGACGCGCTCTCTCCTATCACGGCAAGCGTGCCACTTCAGCTACTCGCACGCTCGATTGCCGTCATGCGCGACTGCGATGTCGACCAGCCCCGCAACCTGGCGAAATCTGTTACGGTGGAATAAGGCGAACGACAATGAACCAGGGGAGTGAGTCGCAGAACCGTTCTGCGATTCCCCCCGAAACGCTCTACAGCCCCAACCTGTCGCACATGAACTCATTGGCTGCACGCTCTTCCAAATCGTCGAGCGGCGACAACGTGGGAAGAGGACGCCCCTCCTTGGCTGCTCGGCGCTCAAGCGCCCGTTGGATCAGCCAATCGGCCACCTCGGGGTTCTTGGAAAGCAACGGGCCGTGAAGGTAGGTGCCCACGAGATTGTGATAGCGTACGCCGTCAACTCCATCGACGTCGTTGTTGCCCTTCCCATGCTTGCCTTTCACATACCCAAACGCCTTTCATCCAGGTTCGAGGAACGTGCGGCCCGCATGGTTCTCATAGCCGATGACGGGCATCTTAGCTAACGGGCTTTCCAGCGCGATGTTCCCGACAAGGCGGTTATGGGAGCCGCCTTCTGCGCGTTTCGTCGCGATGTCGCAGATTCCCAACCCTGGAACACCCTCATCCCCAAGCAGCCATTCATGACCGAGTATTTGGTAACCGCCGCAAATGGCAAGGAGCACGCCACCGTCCTCGACATAGGAACGAAGCTCCTCGGCTTGCGCAAGCAAATCATGGGACGCCACCCGCTGTTCGCGGTCGGGACCACCGCCGAGGAACACGATGTCGGCCGATTCGAGATCGATTTTCTGTCCAGGCCTCACGCGTACAACCTCGACGTCGATGCCGCGCTTTCGCGCGCGCTCGGCCAAGATGGTCACGTTGCCGCCATCGCCGTACAGGTTCAGCAGTTCGGGGTACAGGTGGACGATGGTAAGCTTCTCATCGAGCTGAGCAGGGTTTACCACAGAATGCATCTTCGGCTCGTTTTCGTAAGAAGGCGAAAGGTCCTGGGCGCCTTCTCCACCATGAGCCACTACTGCGCCCTGCGCCTCGTCCCCTTGCCCAGCAAGGTGGTCAAGCTCTGCCTTCACGCGGGGAAGCGCCGTGTAGTTCGCGATGAGAAAACAGCTGGCGCTCGGCACGGTCTTCCAAGCCTTCTCGAGGAAATCCTCGGCACCGTCGACGAGCTGCGAGGAGACGCCTGCGTACTTCAGGCGTACCTGCATGTCGTTGCGCCGTATGCCGCCTGCATACGCGACTACGTCATCAGCGCTTGCGAGTTCCTGGAAGTCAACATCCCACAACCACGACACGTCATGGCCGTCAGCCTCCTTGTCATTGATGAAGAAGGCGACGGCCTTCGTGCCGGGTTCGTCTAGGACTATCCTCAGATTCTGGTTAAAGCCAGTCGGGTTCTTCGCCAGGTTCAGCAGAACGCAACGCCCGCCGATGTCGTAGCGTTGCAGTCGACCATTGTGCGGGTCAAACGACCGGATGACTTCGCAAATGCCGGAAAGGGCCGCGCCGCACTGGTCGGCTGCAGCATAGACGGCAAGCGCGTTGTACAGCATATACGTCCCCGAAAACGGCACGTTAACGCAAACGGTGCCTGCGGGATACTCCAAGGTGAAGGCAGCGCCGTCTGCCGTCGCGGTTGTGCCATGTGCGGCGTAAACGGGAGCTTCGCGTTTGAAACCGCAGTTAGGACATGAATAGGATCCAAGCTGGCCGTACTGATGCCACTCGTAGGACAAAAGCGAATCGCACCGCTGACACATACTCGCGTCGGCAACAGTGTTCTGCGTCAGCCCGAGATCCTCTTCGAACCCGAACGGGATGCAGCTATTGTCCACCTTATCGGCAATGGCCTGGCAGAAAGGATCGTCGGCATTGTAGACGAGCACCGTGGAAGGAGAGGCGGCAAGCGCGCCTGCAATCGCCTCCTGGATGTGGTCTATCTCCCCCATTCGGTCGAGCTGATCGCGAAACAGGTTCAGGAGCACGACGAAATCGGGTTGCAGCTGTGGCGCAATCTTCGCAAGCCACAGCTCGTCGCTCTCGAAGACGCCCCAGTCGGCTTGCTCGGTTTGCAATAGCGCCGTCGCCACGCCCGAATCCAGGTTGGCACCCGTCCTGTTGCATACGACCGCCTTACCAGAGGCCTCGAGCGCATCGGCGAGCAGATTCGTCACGGTGGTCTTGCCGTTCGTTCCCACGACCACAACCGAGCCTTCACGCAGGCGCGGCCGCAAATCGGAAATGAGCTCCGGGTCCACGTAGAGGCCGACCTTGCCGGGGAAGTTGGCAGCGGGTCTATGCAGGACGTCCTTGAGTGCCCACGTCGATGCAGTTCCAACAACTTGGGCGATATCTTGTTTCAGGTTCATAGGCTTTCCGTAACGTTCGAAACTGAAGAAGATCCTGAAAACACATTCTACACGGCCGCGTCACCGCGTTCGCGGGTGCGGATGCGCACAACCTCCTCGACGGGACTGATGAAAATCTTCCCGTCGCCGACCTCGCCAGTCGAAGCCGTCTCGCAGATGAGGTTGACTAACCGATCCGTTTCCGAACCGGGCACGACAAGCTCGAACTTCACCTTGGGTATCATGTTCAACAGCACCTCGGTGCCGCGGTAGTACTCCGACCAGCCGTGCTGATGGCCGCACCCCATCACCTGTGTGATGGTCATGCCCGACACGTCGGCCGCAAACAGGGCTTCCTTCAACGGCTCGAGCTTTTCGGGCCTCACAATCGCGGTAATCCTCTTCATTTAGCTCGCTCCTCTCCCAACCAGAATGAGTCGCAGGACAGTCCTGCGACTCGTTTTCCTAATCCAAACCCAAATAGGCGGGGTAGGCGCTCTCGCCGTGCGCGGCAACGTCCAGGCCACGCGCCTCGTCCGCCTCGCTCACGCGCAAGGTGCCGTCGTAAACAGCCCTCACAGCCGCCCCGATGGCGAGCCCGCCAACGATTACAAGTGCAAGCGTCACCAGGATTCCCAGGAACTGGCTCACGAGCAGCGACGGATTGCCCGTATACAGAAGCCCGCCGAAATCGGTCCACGACAATTCGGGAACGCAGAAGACACCGGTGAGCAGGCCGCCCACGACACCGCCAACCGTATGGCAGCCGAAAGCGTCGAGCGCGTCGTCGTATCCGATCTTGCTCTTGGCATAACTGATGGCGAAGAAGCAGCACGGTGCCGTGACGAAGCCGATAACGATGGCGGCCCACGGCTCCACGAATCCTGCAGCTGGCGTAATCCCCACCAGACCCGCCACAAGACCCGTGCAGGCGCCGACAAGCGTCGGCTTGCGCACTCGCACCCGCTCAACCAGGATCCATGCGAGCATGCCCGCCGCAGAGGATGCAACGGTGTTGAGCAGCGCAAGAGCGGCGGTGCCGTCAGCGGCAAATTGCGAACCCGCGTTGAAACCGAACCAACCGAACCACAAAAGGGCAGCTCCGAGCGCCACGAAAGGAACGTTGTGGGGACGATAGCTCACCAGCCCGAAACCACGGCGTCCGCCAAGCAGCAAGCACAGCACCAAGCCGGTGACGCCCGAGCTGATGTGCACGACGTCGCCTCCTGCGAAGTCGAGCGCTCCGATCATGTCGCCGATGAGCGAACCTTCGCCGCCCCAAACCATATGCGCCAGAGGTGCGTACACGATAGGTATCCACAGCGCGATGAACAGCGCAATCGACCCGTACTTCATGCGCCCAGCCACGGCGCCCGTGATGATGGCGCACGTTATCATGCAGAACGCCATCTGGAATCCGATGTCGATGATGGCGGGATAGACGGCGCCTTCGGGCACATCAGCCGTCTGAGCAATCATGTCTTCTGTTGCCGAGAAGCACCCGATCTGGTCGAGCCCTCCGAAAAACGGAAGCGAACCGTCGCCGCCATAGGCAAACGACCAGCCGCACGCTACCCACATGACACCTGCGATGCCGATAACGCTCATAACCATGATCATCGTGTTGATGACGTTTTTACGCCGCGACAGTCCCCCGTAAAAGAACGCGAGACCTGGCGTCATGAGCAGCACGAGCATCGTGCACACGAGCATGAACGCCGTAGAACCTGTATCGTACACGTCATCCCCCTTCCCTTGCATCTTCCAAATTGCAGATGTTGTGAGTCTCAGTTGGATACGTTGCAAATAGATTTCATAGGGGGCGGCGAAACTTGCCTTTAACGCAGACGAAACGCAGACGCAATAGTTGCACTTGGCTGATAGCTAGCGAAAACCAGCCGCTCATCTGCCGTTATCGACGATTTTAGGCACGAGAGTCGTGATACCAGGGAGTCGGAGAAGTATCCTCTAATCCGCTTTGTAACGATGCTCGAATGGCTGCGGTCCCAAAAATGAGTCAGAGAACATATCTCCAGCTCATCCCTCTTAACTGACTTCGTAGCCGATGATCAAGCCGCCCTTGTCGGCATAATAGCTGCACAAACCCGTGCATGGGCCGATGCCCACGTTGCCGTCGGGAAAATCCGCTTTGATCAACGCCTTGAGCTTCTCTGCGGCCGGCAGGTTCAGGCAGTGGTCGATATGCACGTTTCCACCCGCGTAGCCTCGTTCGGCCATCTCGCGCACGATGGCCTTCAGCGTGCGCTTCTCGCCACGGCACTTGTGCAGAAGCTCGATCGTGCCCTCATCGCTCGCATGGCCGATGATGCGCACGTTTAAGGCGCCGATTACACGCGCGACATGCATGTTCACACGGCCGTTGTTCGCAAGGTTGTTCAACGACTCCAACGCATAGAGGATGCGCGTTCGCTTGAAGTACTCCCCCACGTCTTCGATTATCTGCTCGAATGACTTGCCGCCAACGATGCCGTCCCTCAAGCGCTCGATTATCAGTCTCATGGTCGCGCCCGTTGCCTTGCTGTCGATGATGTGCACCTTGGCGGTCGGATTTTCTTCCATGTATTGGCGGGCTGCCATTTCGGCAGCTTCAAAGCTTGCAGATAGGCCGCTGCTGATGGTGATGCCGAATATCTCATCATGCCCCGCAAAGGCATTGAGCCATTCCATCACGTTCGGACACGAGGTCGTCGAAGGGCCACGGTGATCCTGGAGGTCCAGCACCATCTTCTCGAAATCGGTTCCCGGTTCGTCAACGTATTCGCGGCCACCGAACATAATCTTCAAGGGAACGCTTTGATACTCGATGTCGGGCATGGCAAACACATTCGACGACGAGTCAGAAACCACCTTGATACCCATAGCCAACCCCTCCCCTGCTCAGCTCATGGTTTTTACAATCTTACACCAAAACCTGAATGGGCTGCGGAAACACGCTCTATTGCTCGGTCATTCTCTTCCGACACAGTACACCTTAAGACGAGAAAGAGCTCTTTTCTTCGCCGCGATGAACCGAAAGCGCATCCCCGACCTTCCCTCGCATCGACGAACGGATAACGGCATATTCTCCCAGAACGCATTCGAACTTGTATAATTCTCATCAATGCAAACGAAGTTGCTCACGGACCAGGTAGGAGGAACCGCATGGGAAAGACGCGTTTGGGCATATTGGGATATGGAAACCTCGGACGGGGCGTCGAACTCGCAGTACGCCAGAACGACGACATCGAGCTCGTCGCCGTGTACACGCGACGCGACCCATCATCTGTCAGCATAGCCACCGAGAGTGTGGAAGTGAAATCGGCTGAAGCGCTCGAGGGGGGCGCGGAACCCATCGACGTGCTCGTGTTGTGCGGCGGTAGCGCCACCGACCTGCCCAAGCAGACGCCCTATTACGCACAGTGGTACAACGTCGTGGACAGCTTCGACACGCATGCCAAGATTCCCGAGCATTTCGCCGCCGTCGATGCGGCAGCTCAGGCCAGCGGGAAGACCGCGCTCATCTCGTGCGGTTGGGACCCGGGCTTGTTCTCGCTGAACCGACTGATGGGAAATTGCTTCTTGCCTGACGGCGCTGACTACACGTTCTGGGGCAAGGGCATAAGCCAGGGTCACTCGGATGCCGTGCGCCGCATCGAGGGCGTCGCGGATGCCAAGCAGTACACCATCCCCATTGAATCCGCCCTGGAAGCGGTGCGCTCCGGTGCAAATCCAGAGCTGACGACCAGGGAAAAGCACCTGCGCGAATGTTTCGTCGTGCTGGAAGAGGGCGCCGACGCCGCAGAAGTGGAGCGACAGATCGTCACGATGCCCAACTACTTCTCCGACTACGACACCACGGTGCACTTCATCTCGCAAGAGGAGCTCGATCGCGATCACAGCGCAATGCCCCACGGCGGCTTCGTCCTGCGCAGCGGCCAGAGCGCATCTGGCAAGAAGATGCTCATCGAGTATTCGCTGAAACTGGACTCCAACCCCGAGTTCACGACTTGCGTGCTGGTGGCCTATGCGCGCGCGGTTGCGCGCATGGCTGCAGAAGGAAAAGCGGGAGCCTTCACCGTCTTTGACATCCCACCTGCATACCTTTCGCCGCTCGACGGCGCCGAGCTGCGCGCGCATTTGCTGTAGCAACGCATAGAACAGCAGAACAAAGTAATTGGCCGCCCCTATTGGCGGGATGGCGGCATGTGGCCCGAAGGAATATTCTCGGGCTACGACGAACGCAAGCGCGGCGGGAGCGAGGACAAGAGTTCCTGACCGCGCTCCACGCGTTCAGGAAATAGTTCTGGAAGCGTGTACGGGGGCAAGCTTAAGCTTGCCCGACCTCGCTGAAAACGAGCCACTGGCTCGTTTTCCGGGCGC
>JAFRJC010000135.1 GCA_017432445.1 Eggerthellaceae bacterium
CAAATCTACTTTGATTTTGCGGGCTATTCTGATATGGCCATCGGCCTCGGACGAATGATGGGGTTCAAGTATCTCCGAAACTTCAATTATCCGTATATCAGCAAGTCGATTACCGAATTCTGGAGACGCTGGCATATCAGCTTGTCTTCTTTAATATGAGCAGGACATTGTCAATAGGCAAAATTGGGCCTGGCCCCTGATGTCCGGGGCCAGGCCCTTCCTCTATCTCGACCCGATCACGGCGACCTCGGCGTGTCTTTCCGACGCTCGTCTTTGCAGTTTAATATCCGCCCATGGCGCATGTGCGCTGGGCAATCCGTTGCTACGGCTGGGGTTGTCTCGTCGTTTGACAGTCTTTTGACGCGGGTGGCACTTGATGGTGCTCGCAAAAAGAAAGACTGGAATCCGCCCCAACGGCCTCGGATTTACCGCGATTCGGGAAGGATGGCCCTATGTCGTGGCCGACGATGCTTATGCGTTATGCCCCTCGGCCATGAGGCCGACCGCCCACGCCCAGCATGCGAGCTCGCGGGCCGTCGCCACGTTGGCCTTGTTCTTGTGGACGCCCCGCTCCAGGAGCGCTTCCCGCCGCTCGACGAGCCTCCTCACCCCTTTCGTGGCGTGTCTCCTGGCCGCCGGGTCCGGCGCCTGCCCCGGAGCCATCTCCTTGGAGTGCGCGGAACAGCCGAGATAGTGCCAGGCGGACTCGACGAGCGCGCGTCGCAGGTGCCTGTTGCCCGCCTTGGTGATCCCGCCCTTGTGCACGCTCTCCCCACTCGAGTGCTCGGAGGGCGTGAGCCCGATCCACGCGGCGAAGGAGCGCGCGTTCTTGAACCGCGCGAACTCACCGGCCTCGAAGACCAGGTCGGCGGCCGTGGCGACGTCGACCCCCTTTAGGCAGCGCAGCGAATCGACCCGCCTTTTCCAGCGGGGTTTTGAGGCTTCGGCTGCGACAAGCTTCTCCAGGCGGGCCTTCTCCTCGCACGCCGATCTCACGCGGTCGACGTAGTAGGCGAGCGCGTCGTTGTCGGCCTTCTCCGCGAACGAGATCGAGTTCGCCCATGCCCAGTAGGCCGCCGTCCAGTTCTTCTTGCGCCGCCCCGTCGGGGTGGTTTCGTCGAACACGTGGCCGTGCCTGAGCAGGAACTTCGACATCAGCTGCTTGGAGCGCGTGACCTCTTCCCGAGCGTCCTCGAGCGCGCGGGCCAGGTCGCGGGCGGCCTCGCAGCCGTCGTCCGGGACCCAGACCTCCACGACGTTGCCCACCGAGAGCATCCTGGCGAGGAAGGCGGCGTCGTTGCGGTCGTTCTTGCGCTTGCGGTCGGCAGCCGGCTTGATCATTTTCGACACCGCGCCGACGACGCAGTCGATTCCCAGCGCGGATAGCTTCTTCTGCAGGTCGAAGCCGGTGACGCCGGACTCGTACGCGCATTTGGCCGGCTGCGGGAGCGATCGGACCCATTCGGCCACGGCGACGTGGTCGTAGCCGAAGGTCGCGTTGGATACCTCGCCTGTCACCACGTCGAGCGCCGAGGCCTTTATCGAACGCGCATGAACGTCGAGCCCTACAAAGGTGGTAGCATTCATCATTGGAAGCCCCTTCCATGAGTGCGGCATGGCCGCTTGGCGAATTAGACACTCACATTGTCGGCCTAATCCGCGGATATGCATGCAGGAGGGGCTTCTTTGTTGTGTCCTGCTCATATCGTCTTTCGTGGGTGCCGCCTGATTTGAACCAGCATGGTTTGTTTCAGAGTGTTGAGCGTCCTTCTCTGCATGATTCCCGTTAACTCATGATTCACGTTGCGATCGCGTGCCGAACGTTGGTGTCACGGGCCGCTTTGAGACGGAAGCGGCCATTGCCTAGAATCGACTTTTGCAGAAGTAAACGATTCGAGAGAAAGGCAACGGCCACCATGGACACTCTACAGGAAAAGGAAGCTTTGCAAAACCTCCCGTTCAGGGAGGACGGGACCATCGACCTCGTCGAGCTCGCCAGGCTGCAGCTCGAGGCGATGGTCAACCAGATCATGGACTGGCAGGCGGACGAGATCTGCGGCGAGGGCAACAGGCGCAACGGCTACCGCGAGCGCGGGCTGCGGACCCCGGTCGGGGAGATCACGCTGCTCATACCGAAGCTGCGGGAGGGCACGGACTTCCCCGACGAGCTGATAAGGCCGTACTCCCGCGTCGACCGGGCGATGGTCG
>JAFRJC010000136.1 GCA_017432445.1 Eggerthellaceae bacterium
CCGTAGAGGCCGCTCTCGACGGCCCAGCTGTAGCCCATCTTCTCCTCCGGGCTGGTCGCGGAGAAGACGTCGGGGTCGAGCCCGTATGCGTAGACGGGGATGTCGTCGGCCTGGAGGATCCAGTTCGCGAGGCCCAGCACGCTCTCGGGGCAGTCGCATCCCGAATCGAGCGCCATCTGGACGATCCCGCACTCGCGGGGATGGTCCTCCATCACCTGCGCGAGGAGGTTGAGCGATTCGATCGGGGTGTACTCGGAGAAGGGGCCGCGGGAACCGTAGCCGATGCCGAACGGGGTCCCGTCGTAGTCGGAGACGTAGAACTCCTCACCGGCGCCGATGTCCCGATTCTCGAACTCCATGTCGTGAAGGAGGTGGGCGAGATCGCCGGGGTCCATCGGCAGGTCGACCCAGCGGTCGATCAGGTAGCCGTTGTTGTAGGTACCGTAGTTGCCGATGCAGACGGCGATCCCGCCCATGGCGGACCTCCCTCGTACGGTCGGCGGGGTGGAGTTGGTGGAAGGCCCCGCCAAGCTCAATTGTCCTAAATGGATTGGAAAAGCCGCAGGTGGATGGCCTATATGGGCAAAGGTTGCCATGTTGCGGCGCGTGTGCGCGGGATATGGGATGGGGCGCTCGGATGATGGATCTATGCTGCAAGGCTGGTCCGTTCGGATGCAATCATACGTGTCGAATAGAGGCAGTGGGATTATGTCCGGTCTCTGTGCGACACTTGCACCATATGGAAGCGCTCGTGCTGGAGGGGGAGATGGGTGCTGCTTCAAAGACTCCGAGGATAAGGCTCCGACCGTTTTCCGGCGAGTCTATGGACGACTACGCGACCGTGCTCGAGGGCAGTGAAATGGGAAGGCTTGTCATGTCTGCACCCGATTGGCAGGAGGCGGTCACGGAGGGCCTGTCCAGCCCCTACAGGCTCGCCTACCTCGTATACCTCTCGGATTCCGGCGAAATCGCGGGCAGATGCGATGCGCGGGGTATTGGGAATGATCGTTGGGAGTTGGGAATCGATTTACTTGAGACTGGACGCAGAAAGGGGCTCGAGGCGGAAACGCTCTCCACTCTCATGGACACGCTCATGCTCGAGCGGGGCCAGCATGCCTTCCTGATGCGGATTGCGCCGGACCAAGCCGCGAGCATACGGCTTGCCCGCAGTTTGGGCGGATACCCCGCCGGTATCTCGAGGAGCCCGCTCATCACCGACAAGGAGCGCGAGGCTACATTCGAGAAGACACACGCTTGGTTCGCCGATAAGGTGGATCCCGCGCTCGCCGAGGAGTTCGGCGTCGAGCCAAAGAGTCTCATAACCCACGTGCTCATTTTCAACATCGATTGGGATGGAGTGTGTGAGAAAGACGAAAGGGTGACCGAAGCTCCAGGTCAGTAGTCGCCTGCGACCGTCGGTCTTGAAACACGGAGGTCGGCAAAGAATCGGGAAGCTTAACCAATGTCAATCTGCCAAATGACAGGTTCTCTTTGCTTAGTGTATGATTAACGTTTCCGCTGGTAGATGGCTTGTTCTAAGCCCTTCTGAGACTCTGAAATCATGAAGACGGTCTAATACCCATTGAATTTGGGAAATCCGCTCAAATTGCGTCAGCCGAATAGCACCTTCGATCCATCGGGCGAGTCCTATACTGCTTTGTACGAGTTTCAAGATGGTCGAAACACGTAAACTCGCTGCCCTGTCGGGAGGAGTGCATGGAGAAGCTCCAGATACAGTTCGATTCGGATGGCTATCATCTCTTCAAGGTCGCTTGGAACAGGTACCTGGTGGAGCATGAGGGCGATGAGCCCCTGCTGCTCGGTCCTGCGGATGCGAAACGATGGGTGGGGGAGCATTGGCCAGACAGGATCATCCTCATCGATGGACTCGACGAGGTAATCGATGGCTGGAGCGAGGTTCGATAGAGCTTTCTTTTCTGAAGATGAATCATTCAGATAGTCATGAGAGGAAGCGACGCAGTATTTGTCCAGCGGTATCCGTATCATGTTGTTATCTGATTATTCGAGATGAGCTAGGAAGACGCTGCGAAAGCATTGGAGATGTAGTTGCCAAAGATGTCATCGGCAAACGATAGCGAAGATAGCAGAGGGGCCAGGAAACCTTCATGGTTCGATCCAGCGAAGGCTGTCCTTCGGAAAGTATTTGGGATAACCACTCGTAGCGACAGTGGCGTTACCGAGCATGTAACACCGATAGAGAACAGCACGAAGCTGGATAAGAATACCGTCATGATGCTTGCGCGAGAAGACGGTTCAGCTGTTAATGGAGC
>JAFRJC010000137.1 GCA_017432445.1 Eggerthellaceae bacterium
CCGGTCGCCTCCGCGACGCCGCGGACCGTCCCGCCTGCGTCCAGCGCCCTGCGGACGGCGCGCCAATCCTCTATCGAATACCTGCAGCCTCCCATTGCACCACTCCTTCTCGCATGGTGCAATGACCGCTAGAATCCGCCCTTGAGAAGTGTCTCAATCTGCCGTTTCGATTCCAGGGCGCCTTGGAAAAACTGACACAGTGAAGGCGCATCGCTTCGCAAAAGATGGGCCGTATTACGTTCGTTGCTCGGTAGATAATCGTTTTACCAGGCTTTATTCCCCAGCCATGGTTAATGGCAATCAAATTATCCTATGGAGATTATCGCGCTTGATGAACAGCAAAGATCTCCTACAGAGCTCGGCAAATCTAAATTTATTACTACATAAGTAGTATAAACATCAATAAAGGGCATATTCATCTATAGGTATAACATGTCAAGCTAACGAGCGATTGGCGCTCCTACTGCAGCCCACGATTAAAGGAGGGATCGGTGGAAGGGAATGTAAAAGACGCCACAGGGAAAAAGCCCGATAGAACCGTGCTCATTGTATCGGCAATCATTGTCGTGCTGTTCACGGCTTGGGGATTGATCCTGCCAGATAATCTGGCTGACGTCATCAATGCGGTAAACGGATTTCTGTGCAACGACCTCGGCTGGCTGTATCTGCTGGCCATGATGGTTTTCTTGTTCTTCGGTTTTTACATTGCGTTGTCTAAGTACGGAAACCTCAAGATGGGCAAGCCCGATGACGAACCGGAATTCAGCAACTTCCAATGGTTCGCCCTGCTGTTTGGCGGCGGCATCGGCATCGGCCTGGTGTTCTGGTCGATTGCCGAACCCATGATGCATGCAAGCGGACTGGGCGGCTCCTACGGCGATGGTACAGTGTTCCAAAACGCGCCTGTTGTCGCACTCGGGATGGAGCAGCTCATTGCGGCCAATTTTTCAACTGACATTCCCACGAGCGTGATCGATGCCATCAGAATCACGTTCATGCATGAAGGCGTGCACTGCTGGGGCATCTTCGGCCTAGTTGGCATGTGCCTCGGTTATGCGGCATATCGCAAGGGCTTGCCGTTCCTCGTGAGCTCCACCCTGTATCCGCTCATTGGCGACCGCATCTATGGCGGAATCGGCAAGGCGGTCGACATCCTGGCCGTATTCGCGACCGTGTTCGGTGTTGCGACATCCCTCGGTTTGGGCGCCATGCAGATCGCTGGCGGCATCGAGTACGTCTACGGTGTTGAAGGACTGGGCACGAACAGCCTGGTCATCGCGATGATTATCGGCATCATCACCGCCATCTTCACGTTGGCGACAGTTGCGGGTCTCGAGAAAGCCATGTCGGCCGTCGTGAATTTCAAGGTATGGCTGTCCATCTTCTTCATGGTGTTCCTGCTCGTGTTCGGCGGCACCACATTTATCCTGCGCGAGCTCACCTGGACGCTGGGGTCCTATATCACGACGTTCATGAACCAGTCGTTCTGGTATGGCGACACCACGTGGCTGTCCAACTGGACCGTGTTCTACTGGGCATGGTGGATTGCCTGGGGTACGTTCTGCGGTACGTTCTTCGCCCGCGTCTCGAAGGGCCGTACGCTGCGTCAGATGTTCCTCGGCGGTACGCTTCTGCCTGCAGGCTTCTCGTTCATCTGGATCGTCATCTTTGCCGGCGCTGCTTTCCACACCAATAGCATCACCGACAATTCTGTCGTAATCGCAACGCAAGCCCAGTACACCACGGCAACGTTCGCGGTATTACAGCAGCTGCCCATTTTCCAAGTCATGGCACCGTTGACGCTTGTCCTCATCGTCATCTGCTTCGTGGGTGCTGCTGACTCCGCAACGTTCGTCCTTCCGATGCTGACCTTCGGCGGCACGCAGGATCCGAGCAAATCAGCCCGTGCAGGTTGGGGCATCGCACAAGGCGCTGTGACCATCATCCTGATTCTCGTGAGCGGCTCCGGTGCTCTGGTGGCTTTGCAAACGGCTTCGGTAGTGGCTGCGCTTCCGTTCATGGTTGTAGTCGCGTTCATGTGCATCGCGCTGGCACGCCAGGTAGCCAAGGACTATAACGGAGACGAGCAAGACACAACCTGCTGGCTCGATGAGAGAGCTGTCAAAAAGAACAAGTGATATGGCCAAGGCATCCGATCTTTCGGCCTGCTCGATTTTCGTTGCCGCAAAATCATTGAGGGGGACATAGTCCCCCTCAATGATTTTGCAAATCTTCATTTGTGCGCCATGTGGCGCGATGCAACTTGCGCTAGAACGTCTCGGTCCTTGTGGAACCCATAAAGCCTTCGACGAACGTAACCGTGGCGTCTTCCAGATGGAAAATCCCCATCTTCCAGCCGTTGGCGTCGTAGATTCCCTTCATCTCGGGCATCGTCTGGAAGCAGGCGTCGACAAGCGCCGGATCGTCGTCGCAGACTGCTTTCGCCGAGATTCGCAGCCAGCCGCTCTTGTCGGGTTTTGCAGCGCATACGTACACGTTGGGGTTGGCTGCGATTTGCGCATACACTTCCTTGAATGTGCCCACGCCGAAGTACAGCTCGTCGTCATGCATCATGTGGAAGCCGAGCGGGCGGGTGATAGGCGCGCCATCCTTTACCGTGGAGAAGAAGAACATGCCGCATTCGGTCAAGAACCCGTCGATTTCCTGCTTTACGGTCATCTCGAACCCCTTTCATCGGATGGTTATAGATTATCAGAAAGCGCAGGTTTACGCCCTGATGCGATCGCGTTAGCCAATCAGAACTTTGCGCGTGGCAACACGTTCGACGAGCGCAGGGCTGTGCGACACAAGCACAAGGCCCGCACCGGATTCCGCTTGCCAGTTGAGCAGGAAATGCCAGATCTGGGCTTGCGTGAGCGCGTCGAGCATCGTCGACACCTCGTCGGCAATAAGGTAATGAGGACGGCAGGTGACAGCGCGCGCGATACAGAACCGCTGTAGCTCGCCACCCGACAGCTCGTGAGGATAGCGTCGCATCCACTCCTGCCGAATGCCGAGGGCGGCAAGCAACTCATCGGACACATCGCCCGCTTCAGCGAGGGTTTTCTCCATGCGCAGCCGCGGATCCACTGCGAGTTCTGGATGCTGTCCAATCAATTGGACGGGACAGGTGCCCGAAGACGGTAGGGGAGAGCCATCGCAGAGAACCTCTCCGCTCCAGGGGCGCTCGTAGCCAGCAAGTAGGCGGCAAAGCGTCGTCTTGCCACGACCCGATGGCGCCACGAGCGCCACACGTTCGCCTGGCGCTACCTCAAGCGAGTAGTCTTCGTAGAGGGGCTTGTCGCCCTTCGCGTATCCGAACGTGATGCTAAGCGCCTCTAGCATGTCGCATCGCCTCCGTCGGAAGAGCCGCCCTGTTCAAAGGCAGTCGATTGGATTGGGATAGGATGATCCTGATCATTTGCGCTGAACCCGTGTTCGGGAAGTGCGTGCCAGAGCGCTCGGCTAAACGGGTGTTCGAGCAAATCGGGAGAAGCGAAATTCGCAACTGCCGTCTCTTCGACCACGGTACCGTCCTTGAATACGGCAACGCGATCGGCTACGCGCAGCGCAAGCTCGATGTCATGCGTGATGAGCAGCACGCCCCCGCCTTCGTCGGCAAACGAACGGAAGTCGTCGAGCGCAGCGACGGCGAGATCCAGGTCGAGGCCGGGTGTGGGTTCGTCGGCGATGATGAGCTTCGGATCATCCATGAGTGCCGTGCAGAGAAGCACGCGCCGTGCCATGCCGCCGGATAGCTCATGGGGATAGAGCTGTGCCACTTCGGGTGCCAACCCGTAACGGGAGAACAGCTTGTCGCGCCGGGCTGTTCGCTCGGTTTGCTCGGCGCGGGAATAGCCGAAGCCGTCAACTTGACGTCCTACTCTCATGAGCGGGTTCAGGTGGCTCACCCCTTGAGGGACGAGCGAGATGCCATGTCCGCGTGCAGCCGCAAGGTCCATAGCATCCATGGGCTCGCCGTCGAACCAGATTTCCCCACGTACTTCGGCGTTCGGTTCAAACAGGCCCATGATGCAATCTGCGAGCAGCGTCTTGCCCGAGCCGGATGCACCCACCACGGCGACGATCTCCCCTTCGTGCACGGAGATGCTAAGGTCGTCGATGACGTTGACGGTGCGTTGTTCGGCCGATAAGAACGGCGCATCGATATCGTACATGCGAAAACCTACCGATAGGTGGCTCACCTGCAGTAGGTGGTGGCCATGCTCGTGGCGCGATGTGGTCGCATGGGCGTGATGGTGATGGAATTCGGCGTCGGCATGCGGAGGCGTGTTTTGGATTTCGACCATCTTGCCTCCTATTCCTGCGAGCTGTGCGGATCGATGAGACGACGCAAGCTGGAGCCTGCCACATCGAAAAGCATGACGGTGACGATGAGGGCGAGGCCCGGGAACACGGCAAGCCACCACATGCCAGCCGACAGGTATGCCATCGACTCGCTCAAGATGACGCCGATCGCGGGCATGTCGCGCGACAATCCGAAGCCGAGGAACGTGATAGCCGCCTCATGCATGATGGCGTGCGGGAACAGCAGGATGAGCCCCACGAGGAATTGGGGGAACACGTATGGAACCATGTGTCGCAACGCAATGGACACGCGGCTTGCGCCAAGCTTGTGTGCATGGGCGACGAATTGCGATTCGCGGCATTGCAGGATCTCGGCGCGTAGCACGCGCGTGAGCGAGGGCCAATGGGTTACCGCTACGGCGATCACCACCCCCCAGAATCCCTTTCCGCAAGCATAGGAGATCAAGATGAGCAGAACGATATGAGGAATGCCCATGAACAAATCGACGAGCCAGGTGACAAACTCGTCGGCTCGCTTGCCGCCGAGCGCGGCGATGGATGCAAGCACGAGCGCCGCCACTGCCGAAACACTCGCTGCGAGCAATCCTACGAGTACGCTCGTAGAAAGTCCTGCGATGGTACGCAAGAACATGTCGCGTCCCATCCAGTCGGTTCCAAACGGGTGGTCAAGGCACGGGGACAGGTTCTTCTGCGAGAAGTCGGTTGCCGTGGCGACATCGTAGACCACACGCCCTGCCACCACGATGGCGATGAGCGCGACAAGAGCCACGATGAGCGACACGAAGAGCACGCGACGGTTTGCCATACGCTGGCTGCGCGGCAAATGCAAGGCCGGTACTGCGCGAACCGCGCTCGATAGGGCAGAGGTAAGGCTAGACATGGCTGCCCTCCCCCCTGCGGATACGCGGGTCCACCACCCCGTACAGAATGTTGGCGATCAGGTTGCCCGCGAACACGAGTGCAGCAGAGAACACGGCAATCGCTGCGAGAAGAGCCACGTCGCTGCCCAAACCGGCTGTCACAGCTGCTTGGCCCAGGCCAGGATAGGAAAACACTTGCTCGACGAGAACCGAGCCGCCGAATATCTCGGATATCGATGCAAACTGCAGCGTAATGGCGGGAAGCAAAAGGTTGCGTAGCCCGTGCGTGCGCAGCGCCTGCCATGACGTGAGGCCTCGGGCGCGGGCGAAGCGGATGCAATCGCTTTCCATGACGTCGATTGCTTTCTCGCGTGTGTGCATTGCGATATTGGCAACGCCCACGACCGATAGCGTAAGTGCTGGTAGAACGAGATGGTGGAGCGCGTCAGCCATCGTGACGTCAGCTGCTGACTTTCCGATGGGAACCGAAAAGCCGACGGGAAACCATCCGAGCCAAACGGCGAACACGATGAGGAACACGAGGCCGATCCAGAACGCGGGCGTGGCCGCCAGCACGAAGCAATACCCCTTCACCAGCTTGTCGATGACGCTTCCGCGTTTCATTGCTGCCACGACGCCAAGGGTGAATCCGAGTACGCCGCTTACAACCCACGCAACCAGCATGAGCATTAGCGTGTTGGTTGCCCGCGTTGAGATGACCTGAGCGACCGGAGCGTTGTAACGCAAAGAGGTGCCCAGGTCACCTTGCAGGAACGCACCCGCCCAATTGAGGTAGCGCTCCCATACCGGGATGTCCGTGCCCCAATACTCTGCGAGGGCAGCACGCTTCTCGGGGCTCATGTTCAAGTATGCCGCCTGCCCCACGTTAGCTTGCACGGGGTCGATAGGGCTTGCCGACACGAGCACGAACACGACGATGCTCACTGCAAGCAGCAGGAGCACCAGTCTGGCAATCTGTCTCAGAATGCGTTTAGTCATGTTCTGCGAAAACCTTGCATTAAAACGCGTGGCGGAGACGAGCCCCGCCACGCATACATCGTCATCAGGTGCTATTTACTTCCAGCTCCATTCGTCGACGTTGTTCAGGATGGACCAGCCGTGGCCATGAGGATGCGGTTTCTGCTCGGCAACCTGAAGGCCGTCGGTCACGAAGTACAGGTGATCGATGTTTGCCAGCCACACCCAAGCAGCATCGCCCTGGGGTGCCGGACCCTGGGAGCCATCCCAATAAGCCTGCTGCCATAAGCTGTAGGAATCTTCTACCGTCGGAGCGGCAAGGGCGGCTTCGATGTGGGCATCGGTCGTCTTGTTGTTGTAGTTCGCAGCGTTGCTGTTACCCGTCGAGAAATAGATATTGTAGATCTCGATTGGCGCGTTGGAACCCCAGCCCCAGACGATCGGGTCAGAGTATTGATGCGCATAGAGCCCGTCGGGTGTCCACGTGGAACCAACCGGCGTCACCTCGATGCCGATTTCGGCCATTTGGTTTTTGAACTCCTCGGCGATGGCCTGACGGACCGAGTCACTCGAAGGATAGTACAGGTCGAAGGCGGCACGCTGGTCCCCCTTGGCGAACACACCGTCGTCGCCAAGCGTCCAGCCACCATCGGTCATGTATTTCTTCGCGGCTTCGACATTGGTTTCGACCTTCATGTCGTCGCTTGCCCACGGCATGCCGTCTCCAACCGAGTACGCAACCGTGCCGTGACCGTTCATCACGTTATTTACGAGCTGGTTGCGGTCGATGCCGTAATTGATGGCCTGGCGTACAGCCAGATCGCTCGTGACCGCATTGCCTACTGGATATGAGGTCTCGCCGTCGTCTTTCGTGCCGCCCGGCGCGTCAACTGGCAGGGAGATGCCGCGCGAGTCGACCGACTTGCACGAGAGCAGCTCGTAGCCGGCTGGCGTGCTGTCTGCCAGCGTGGCGGATGTCCAGGCGACGTTGACCTCGCCAGCTGCCGCGGCTGCGAGCGCCGCGTCTTCTTCCATGAACAGCACGATGACACGCTGAATCTTGGGCGCCTCACCGTAGTAGTTGGGATTGGCTACGAGAATCGCCTGCTGGCCCTGATCCCACTGCTCCAGCATGTAACGGCCCGATCCGATTGGATTTGTGCCGTAATCGTCGCCGTGTGCATGCTCAGGCACGATGCCGATGTTGGCGAGCTGGTAGAGCAACGCATTGAACGGCCTGTTGAGCTTGATTTCAACCGTGGTGTCGTCGGTTGCGACCGCCTCGTCGACGAAGCTCAGATCGCACTCGGAGCCTTCGGAATTCTTGATGCCGTTAATCGTGAACGCGACATCCTTGGCTGTGAGCGGCTGGTCATCCGTGAACTTCACGTCGTCGCGAATCTTGAATGTCCATGTCAGGTTGTCTTTGGAAACCTCGTAACCCGTTGCAAGATCGTTTTCGAACTCGAGGTCGATGTTGGTCTTGATGAGCGTGGACTGAATGAGCGGTTCGTGGACGTGCTCGCCGCAACCCCATGTGAAAAACGGGTCAAAGCCGGCTTCGGGTTCTGATGTGGTCGGAATCGCGATAATCACCTGCGATTCGTCTACCGCTGAATCCGAGGTGGAGCTGGGTGCGGCCGAACTGTCTGCTGCGCTTGAAGATGCGCTCGATCCTCCGCATCCCACGAGCGCGAACAGCCCTATCGCCATTAACGTACATGCAAAAATGGCGGTGAGCTTTTTCGCGATGTTCCTGTCCATGTTCCCTCCTAGTGTTACGTATAATAAATAGGTAACAATTATTGTATAGGAGGGTCGTAATACTGTCAATAAATTCGTAATACCACAGGTTAATTAGGGCTTATACAGATGGCATTATCGTGTTGAAACTTCGGTTTATATCAGACGACGTCGTGTTTCGATGAGAGAACACATTTTGTCAGCCGCCGTGACTACGAAGCCGACAGCGTCATGAGGCGGCGTCAGGCAGCAGAATGGCCACATATGATGAAGGATTGCGTCCACCTGCACCTCGTTCGCGCCAAACTCTTCTCGAGCAATGCGCGCCCCCTCTACAGGATGGGTGCGGCCTTTCTCGCTGGAGGGGCTGAGGAAGATGTCCTCTTCGGTCATTCCTATGTCATGCAGGAGGCTGGCGCGCACAACATCCTTCTCGCTGACTGATATCCCATGCTGGTTCAGCCATCGCGCGATTTGAAGGGCATAGCCTGCCGTTTCGAGGCTGTGAGCGGCAATGTTGCCGTTCTTGCTATGGTGGGGAACGTTTATAGCCGCGTCAAACCGCTCGGAAATAATAATGTCTCCTCCGAGATCGACCAAATCATTGAACAGCGAGTCATCCACAATTATCAATCCAGTTCTTTTTACTTTAATCTCTTCCGGACCGGGCTCCCGCCGATGGCAGTCTAACGTCTTGCCATGCATTACATCATCGGGGCTGCCAACCTCAGGAGCAGGTGCCAGATGCGAATGGTGCCAACAGGATTGATGTAATCCTCGGTCACCTCGTGGCTCTGTTCGAACATCCACTCGAAGTCAGCCTTGGTGTCCATGACTGCGCTACATCCATAATAGAGGCAGCCGTTCTCGAAGTGATGATAAAGGCTGCGGTAGTCCAGGTTGATGGTGCCGCAGGTGGCAAGCAAATCGTCTGTCACGCTCATCTTTGCATGGCAGAAGCCGGGCGTGTACTCATAGATGCGTACGCCATTGCGGACGAGCTGATAGTAGTACGAGCGGGTTAGAGAGTAAACCAGCTTCTTATCGGGGATGCCAGGCGTGATGATGCGCACGTCCACACCGCGCTGGGCGGCGAGGCTCAGCGCGCGCGTCATTTCGTCGGTGATGATGAGGTAGGGGGTTACGAACCAGACGTAGTCCTGCGCATATTCGGCTACGGAGATGTAGACGTCCTCGCCGATCGGTTTGCCATCCATGGGACTGTCGGCATAGGGCAGCACGAAACCCCGGGCGCTCAAATTTGCAGGAACTTCAGGTATGTATTGCTCGTAGCTCGCGTCGTCTTCGTCGTTCTCGGCCGAGGCGTTCCACATCTCCAGAAACGCCGCCGTTAGGCTTTGGACTGCGGGGCCGACGAGTTTCACGCCAGTATCCTTCCAGTGTCCGAAAGGCTCGGTGAGATGGAAGTACTCATTTGCGAGGTTGTAGCCACCCGTGAAGCCGACAAGGCCGTCAATCACGGTGATCTTGCGATGGTCGCGGTTGTTAAGGAACGCGTTGAGGCCTGGCGCAAACGGGTTGAATACCTTTGCCTTGATACCCTTGGCCTTGAGGCGGTCCACGAAGTCGGTGTTCACGAATCCAATGGATCCCATGTCATCGTAGAAGACGCGCACTTCCACGCCTGCCTGGATGCGTTCCGCGAGAATATCTTGGATTGAATGCCAGCTCTCGGCATCCTGGATGGCGTGATACTCCATGAAAATAAAGCGTTCTGCCTTGCGCAGCTCCTCCTTCTGGGCTTCAAGGCCTTTGGCGGCGTCATCGTAGTAGGTTATGGCTGTGTCGTCGTAGAGGGGATAGGATGCCATGCGACGTACGTAGCGCGCGATGTTCGCCGCGCGGCGGTCGATTGAATCCAGGTGCGCGAGGGGGTCGTCTCCGCTCGTGAGCAGTGGCAACAGATTCTCGTCGACTTCCTCGAAGCGCCTGGTCATCTTCATCGAATGACCGTTCAGCCCGACGAGCAGATAGAAGGTGATACTGAAGATGGGCAGCGCCATGATGATGAGGATCCAGGTCATCTTCATGGCCGAGGGCTTGTTCTCGTTGTAGATGAACAGCACCAGGAGGGCGCCTAGCAGGCGCGTCCCGATGGAAAACCAAAGCATCTTCTCGGCAAAGTAATAGTTAACGAGGAAGATGGCGAGAACTTGCAGGCCGATTGCTATGCAGGCGAAGATAAGCCGCTTGTTACCGTTTTTGACGTCCGCCTCTGTTTCGATGGTGCTATCGCTGTTCATGCATCTCTCCTTGTCAGCGCAGGTGTTGATGAGGGTTTTGTCTGCTTCGCGTTTTCGAGCTCCTACTCTTCGTCGGCAGGCAACCGGGTCTTCTCGACGCCTTCGCCGTAAATGGTTGACCAGTCATCTCGCATCGAGATGGGCGTCCATCCAGCCTCTGCTGCCTTGCTGAGCATGTCTGCTGCTTTGTCTGGGTTGCCATATTCGCGTTCGGTATCGTCGGCGATGACGAGGAATGCTGCAGAGGGGTACTCATCGTTGTCAAGGGCGTAGTTGAGCATAGCGAAATCGCCCGAGCTATTGCCAAATGCCAGCACGGGATGCTTGCCAATTTCGCGCTGGATGGCAATGACCTTGTTGGTTTTGCCCGTTTCCCCAAGATAGTATCCCGCAATAATCAGATCGTCGGCTTTCTCATACGTGTAGTCGCGCCCTTCCTCGTCGCCCTGGTTCGTCGCCGTATAAGCCCAGTCGCTGCCTATGACGTGGGATGCGTCAATACCCAGCGGCTCGACTATTGCGCGGACCACCTCACGTTCGCTGGCAGTGACCACGTACACATCAAAACTGTTGGCTTGAAGGTAGGAGATGACCTCGAGCATGGGCAGATAGAACGACTCGCCGTACGTCATGCCCGAGAACCCCTCGACATCCACATTGGCCATGAAGTCGGCAACGTAGGCATGGAACTCGTCGAAGGTCATACCCGCGAACGATTCGGCCAGCGCATCGTTCTTCTTATAGGCTCGGTCTGCGTCGTTAAGCGGGATCCTCTCGTTGGCAGACGCCCTGATTTCATCACAGAGCTCGCGCATCTCGTCAGTTGGAGTAAAGTTCGGGTCGTCTTGGACGCGGTGGAGGAGCAGCATGTAGTCTGCATACACAGGTGCCTTTTCGCAAAGGAACGTTCCGTCCATATCGAACACCGCAATCCGGTTCTCTGGCGGCACGTAGCTTTCGCCACCTTCCTCGGTCGCTGCCTCGACGAAAGAGACGAGTGCTGCGAGAGATTCCGCATCCTCGTTCCACGAGACGAACGCGGTACTGTCTTCTTCGGCGGCGGGAATGTCGGTTGCCTGCATCGACGCCTCAGAAGACTGGGCGCTTTCCGAAGGTTGGGAGCTTTCCGAGCTGCTCTGAGATTTGGCAGGTGCGGCGCACCCCGTCAGGCAGGCGATCGTGGCAAGAAGGGCTATGAGCACAAATAGGTGCTTTCTCATGGGTTCCTCCTTATCTACCCAGTGATGCGCAGAGTATAGCATCAAGCCCGCAGGTAACAGATCATCCCAAAGTGTGGAAAATGCATCCAATCCAAACGCCAAGTTGGTGATGCCGCATAAGCTTGCATCGCCAGCTTGGTCGAATGCGCTGCGTTCTGGAAATGGGTGCTCTCGTACTCGCGTACGCCAGCAGTCCCGTTATCCCGACGTCTCCGAGGTTGTCACAAACTAGACGCGGATTCCCTCTAGTTCGAAATCTCCCTTGTTCGATTGGACGTCGATGTGCAGATTGTCACCTGTGACTTTGCCCCGAAGGGTATAGTCGATCTTGCCCATGAGCTTGATTTTTCCCGAGCCCCGGGTAGTAAACGTGTCGCCTTCGGCAACTCCCTCAGCGTGCCTCTTGCCGATGATGGGCGCATCGATGTCGGCGTACACGGTGTTTCCCTCAGTTCGCAGGACTACGGTGCCATCTTTGCGGCCGAAGGGGGCATCGATTTCAAATTTGTAGGTGCCGTCAATCATCTTGGGGTCCTTTTCTGTAGTTGAAAACCTGATGCGGGACAGGTTTCCTGTCAGGGTATTGCTTGATGTAGGCCAACTTCGAGAAGAAGGCAGATTCGAACAGAAGCACAATCCAGGATAGCCAACTGATCGCGCAACCTGGCAAGGAATCTGTTCCCTTGCCAGGTTTAGTCGTGCATGTGCTTGGCGGCTTCGATGTCGTCAAGCGTAATGGCAACCAGGGCTTCCCGAGTCAATTCTTCCTCGCTTGCTAACCGATTGGCCTGGCAAGTAATCACGTCCTCGAAGAAATTGCGCACCGTGCGCCCGTTTGCGAAGCTCGGGTCATGGCGTTCGACGAGCGCCGTAAAATGTTCGCCTGCCGCTTCGCATGCTTCCTCAGTGGGCTCCATGCTGTTCTTCGAGCACTGACTCTTAAAGATTTCCAGCAGCTCGTCGGGCGTGAAGTCCTCGAACAAGATGAACTTGTTGAAGCGGCTGCGCAGACCGGGATTCGAGTCGAGGAAGGCCTGCATGGGCTCGGTATAGCCAGCAACAATGACCACCAAATCGTCGCGATGGTCCTCCATGCCCTTGAGCAGGGTATCGATTGCTTCCTGGCCGAAGTCGGACTCACCCCGGTGAACGCTCAACGCATAAGCCTCGTCGATGAACAGCACGCCGCCGAGGGCCTTCTCGATGACTCCGGCTGTCTTGAGGGCGGTCTGTCCGACGTAGCCCGCAACGAGACCAGAGCGGTCAACTTCGACCAAATGCCCCTTGGACAGGATGCCGAGTTTCTTGTAGAAGCGTGAGACCAGGCGGGCAACTGTGGTCTTTCCGGTGCCGGGGTTTCCATAGAACACCAGGTGAAGCGAAAGGACGTTCTGCTTGATCCCGTGCTCCTCGCGCGCTTTCTGGATACGCGCCAAGTTTACGAGCGACGAGATTTCCTGCTTCACCTGTTTCATGCCGGTGAGGGAGTTGAGCTCCTCGAGCAGCTCCTCGAGTGTGGCTTCGTCCTCGGGTTCTTCGGCTTTTGCTTCTGAGGCTTCCTGTTGGGCTGCATTCTCGCTTTGGTCACTCGCCGTGCTCTGCGCCTGGGTGCCTGATTCGCCTGTAGCGGAAGGACCCATCCGCAGGCTGTCGTAGCTCGGGGACAGCGCAAGGGATGAAATGCGCGGTTTGCCCTCCCATGAGTCGAGCTTTTCCACGAGCAGGTCTTGCACGGTTGTGACGAGAGTCGTGAAATTGTCGACCTCGACATCTCCCATGCCGCCGTCGCATACGAGGATTTCCTCGCAGAGCGTCTTAAGCGTTTGCAGGAACAGCTCGGAGCAGCTGTCATCAGGGTTTCGCGTTTCGGCGTAGAGGAGGTTGTCGTAGACGACGGCCGCCACGAACGATTGCGGGGGAGTGCTGAAGAATTCATCTCCTGAACTTTTTGCTGACTTGGCGCATTCGCGGAGCGCCGCTTCGTCAAGGTCGAGGCCAAGCGCGCCGTTTATAAGCGCAATCTCTTCTGGCGACACCTTTTCGTCCGAGAGCGCTAGGCGACAGGCTATGCATTCCAGATCGAGGTTGAACTGCTCGCAGATGCCGCGACCGAGGTAGTCGCGCATGCTATTGCCCCGCTGGGCGTCAAGCTCGTCGAAGCGCTCTCCATAACCTCGAACGCGGTCTATGGAAGACGCCATGGTTTCCCCGATAATCTGCCAGGTCATGGCATTCAAATCGGACGTGAGGCTCGTCAGGCGGACGTTGTTGGGTTCGTTTCCGCCCTTCTGCCCAGAGTCGCCTTTGGGTGCGCTTTTCAGCCAATCGCCAATCGGGTCGAACAGTTCGAGCATTTTAGAGGACGGATAGCTTTCACCGCACGACTTGCACGTGAATCGGTCGGCTTGAAAGTCGAACAAGCTGTTTCCGCAAGCTGGACATCTCATGGGTCATCACCGGTTTCGCGAATCGGATGGTTTCACATCATGATACGCCACGATGCGGCCATATTGCTCCGAGTTTGCCGAGCTTCGCAGACTTGTGCTCTGAAATGGACAATTCGGGCTGCTTGCTACCCTTCGCTTTCGCCCTGAGATATCGACCCGAAGCCGCTAAGCGCCGAAGTCAAGTTATACGCTGCTTTTGTGGGCCTCTTGCAAGTCTTCATAAGCCGCTTTGCCGATCTGCTTCATGGTATCGAGGGCGGCGTCTTCGCCATACCCTTTTCCACCGCAAAGCGTCACGATGATGAAGGGCCGCTTGCCCTCCACAATGCCGCCGTCGTGGCGCACCGTGCTAAGAGAGCCGGTTTTGTGCGCGAATATCGTACCCTCTGGCAATCCTTTGGAGATGCACCTGTTGTCTGTCTGGGCCTCTAGGCACTCGAGCATAAAAGCGCTCATCTCCTTGTTGACGAACGTCTTGTCGTAGACCATCTTGAGTAGTATCCCAAGGTCATCTGCGCATGTGTAGTTGTTAAGCCCCTTTTCTTCGGCCTTGGTATCCATCATGTGCCGCTCTAGGGATGTGCATGTGAGCCCGAGCCTCTTGGCCTCTTCGTTTATGGCATCTATGCCGCACTGGTCGATGAGAACGTTGGCGGCGACGTTGTCGCTCTCGGAAATCATGAGCTTCAGCATCTCGCGCTTGGTAACTTTAGCGCCGGCGCCTCTACCTCCCAGCGACCCGGCACCGCCCACGATATCGGTTGCCTTGAGTACATAGACGTCGTCAAAAGCATGTTTGCCGTCAGCAACCTGCCTCAGGAACGTCTCCGCGATGAGGAGTTTTATCATGCTTGCTGAGAGCATTTTCTTGTCGGACTGATAGGAAGCCGTAGCGCCCGAGCTAAGATCCAAGGCGTACACGCAGACCTCCATGCCTGATGCTTTGGCTAAGCGTTCGAAATCCGTCTTCCACTTATTTGCCAGGGTTGCGTCTTCCGTTTTTTTCGCCGTTTCCGTCTTTTCCGTCTTTTCTGGTTGACGCAACTCGCGCTCGAGTCCCTTGAGCCTCACTTTCTTGCCGCAGTTCTTTTTTGTGAAGACCTTTGCGTACCTCTTCGCATAGGTCTTGTTGGCTTTGATGGTGCCCACAAGCACATTTACAGTAGCAATAGCTGAATCTTTCAGGGACTTTCTCACGTTTGATTTCTTCAGCTTGGTGGATTTAACGGTTATTGCTTTGAGCTTTTTCGCGTTTTTGAGGGCGTAAGCTCCGATTTTCACGAGCTTTACGCTGCCCAAGGGAGCGCATTGCCTTAACGTCTCGCAATCGCTAAACGCATAGGCGCCGACGTTCTGCACAGAAGCGCCGCCAGCCACCTCGGTGAGCTTTGCGCATCCGGAAAAAGCCGAATTCCCGATGCGCGTTACGTTATCGCCGATCCTGGCGCGCGTAAGCCTCTTCGCAGCTCTGAAGGCTTTTGGACCGACGGCCGTCACCCTGTAGACCTTGCCGCGGATTTTTACAGCGGCTGGAATCGTGATGCTCTTGGTGTTCTTCGCTTTTGTGAGCATCGCCGTGCTTCTGGCGTTGCTCGTCACCTTATACATGTTGCCGGCGATCTTGCGTATCGAACCGACCTCGGCCCCCGGCTGTGTCGCTGTCGCCTCGATTTTTGCCGCAGCGCTGGTAACGTATGCGTGGGCCGGTTCGTCTGCCAAGGCCGGTTGCGGCAAAGCCAAGGTGAGCGAAACCATAAATGCAAACGCGACGAGCATTCGAGTTGCCAATCTTGTTGTGATATGCACCGAGTCACCCCGCGATTTCCAGGCGGACGAAGGCCGCGCTTTTCGTTTCATTCCATGATAGAGCAAGTCGTGAGCTCTTCGGCCGTCAGCAATTTCATTGAGCTGCAGTCTCATGGCAATGCGGTTTATTCAGGTTTTGCCTTCTGAGATCGTCCAAATTGACCGTCAATCGAGAGCTGGGGAATAGCGTACCCGTTTTCGTTCAGCGTCGATGTCGACCTGGCCGAACGTTCCGCGTTTTGAAAAGGGCGTGCTATTCCACCGAGAGTCATCATGCAAGCTGGTTTCTTGGGCGCTCAAAGTGCGCCAATCGCTTAGAGCGAACTATTGTCGGGCTCTCTTTTCAAGCTGTCATGGTCTTGTTCAGATTGTGGTGGTATTATGTAGCAACCTGATAAACGACCGTTTTTCGAAGACAGGAGGTGTGCGATGGAGCTGTTAACCGACGTAGTATTCCTTTCGCGTCTGCAGTTTACGCTCACGGTGGCGTTCCACTTCGTGTTCGTCCCGCTTTCCATCGGCATCGGGCTCATCACGGCCATTGCGGTAACGCGACATTACCGGTCGGGAAATCCCAAGGATGGTGTCGCAGCGCGTTTCTGGGTGAAGATATTCACCACGACATTTGTCATTGGCGTTGCCACTGGCATCACGATGGAGTTCTCCTTCGGCACGAACTGGGCCGATTACTCGCGTTTCGTGGGTGATATCTTCGGCGCGCCACTTGCCGCCGAGGCCTTGTTCGCCTTTTTCCTCGAATCGGTGTTCCTTGGCGTGCTATTGTTCGGGCGCGAAAAGGTGTCGCCCAAGTTCTATTGCGTCTCAGCTTGGCTCGTATGGGGTGGCTCGTGCTTGTCGGCTCTTTGGATTCTCATCGCGAACTCGTGGATGCAGACGCCCGCCGGCGCCGAGCTTGCAGCCGACGGCTCGAGGGCATTGCTCACCGACTTCCTGGCTGCCGCATTCAATCCCACTACGGGCTTGCGCTACTTCCATGTCATCACGTCAGCGCTGGTCATGGGTGGGTTAGTTGCCATTTCTGTGGCGGCGTACAACCACCTTAAGGGCAAGAACCTCGATTTCGCCAATAAGACGATGAAGACGGGCCTTGTCGTCATGGTAGTTGCAACGTGCGCGCTGTTCGTGTCGGCCCACTCCACTGCCGTGGGCGTGTGGGAGGAGCAGCCCACAAAGCTGGCCGCCATGGAGGGTCAATACGAGGACGAGGTTCCGCCGCTGTACTTCTTCGGTTATGTTGACGAGGAAAACCAGCGTGTCATCGGTCCCGGTATCCCGGGCTTTACGAGCTTCCTTGCAACGTTTACGTTCGACACGGTATATCCGGGTCTGAACACGCTTGCGGAATCAGAGCAGTTTGGCGATATGGATCCCGCCGAGCTTCCCGTGAACGCTATTTTCCAGGCCTACCACTTCATGGTTGCAATCTCTGGCGTTTTAGCTCTGCTCATCATTTTGCTTATCATAGGGTTGGTTACGAAGAAATTCCCGAAGTGGAAATGGCTCCAGAGGCTGTTGATCATAGCGCCCATCTTCCCGCTCCTGGCTATCGAGGCTGGCTGGTTCACTGCAGAGCTCGGCCGCCAACCTTGGGTCGTGTATCCCGCGACATCCAGCCCCGATGGCGTGGTGCTGCTTACCGCCGAAGCGGCGTCGAAGTCGGTGACGGCACCCGAGCTCCTGCTGACCATCGTGTTGTTCTGCGCGGTGTACCTGCTTCTGTTTGTTGCATGGTTGCGTTTGGTCGGAAGATTCGTGAAAGAAGGCCCCGAAAAGCTTGACAACGAGCCTGCCGAAGGCGTGAACGTGCTTCCCGTCATCGTTTCGAAGCTCGTGGGCGAAAGCTCCGAGGAAGGCGCTCTCGCAACGGGTGATTCTGCCGGACTGAAGGGTGGTGAGTAGCATGACAGCCCTGGGTATCTTGTGGTACTTCCTCATCTTCCTGCTGATTGCGGGCTATTTCGTGTTCGACGGTTTCGACCTCGGCGCAGGCGTGCTCTATCCCTTCCTGGCAAAGACCGACGAAGAGAAGGAGCTCGTGCGCCACAGCATCGGCCCGGTATGGGACGGTAACGAGGTATGGCTCCTCACGGCCGGCGGTGCCCTGTTCGCGGCTTTCGCGCCAGCCTATGCCACCACGTTTTCGGGGTTCTATCTGGCCATCATGCTCGTACTGTTCGGGCTTATCCTGCGTGGCGTCTCGGTCGAATATGCCAGCAGGGATCGTGATTGGTCCAAGCTGTGGAACGCTTGCTTCTTCGTTGGCTCGCTGCTTCCGGCTCTCCTGTTCGGCGTTGCGGTAGGCAACATCTACGCGGGCATTCCCATGGACGCCGCTGGAAACTACATCGGCATTCCGCTGCTCGGTCTCGTGACTCCCTTCACGCTCCTATGCGGGCTTTTGGGTCTCGCCATGTTCATCGTGGCAGGTGCATCTTGGATTTCCCTGAAGGCACCCCTCGATTCGGAACTCAGGCAGCGTGCCGTGAAGTTCCGCTTCGTGGGGCAGCTTGCTGCTGCGGTCCTGTTCGTCCTCGTTTCAGTTTATGGGCACTTCCTCATCCATCCCGTTATGGAGCCATCGCTTGTAATCGTGCGCTTCATCTTTGCCATCCTGTTCGTCGTGGCCTTGATGGGCTCCATCGTGTACGGTCGCAATGGAGAGCGGGACCTGCATGCGTTCCTCGCCCAGGCCGTTGCTGCCGTCGCTTTGGTGTTCTTGCTGGCCACGTCCATGTTCCCCAACTTGGTCGTTGCGTCGGCCGGCAGTATCGGTCCTGCCGTCACCGTGGCCACTGCTGCTTCTTCCGATACGGCGCTCGGTTGGATGACGGGCATAGCGTGCGTAGGCGTGCCGCTCGTTCTGGTGTATCACGTCTTTGCTTACCGCACATTCAGAGGTCGTCTGAAGCTCGGAGATCGCTACGAGTAGCGCAAAGCTGACAGTCACTCAACCCAAAGGACAGCGCGGGTCGGCATGAGCCGGCCCGCACCGTTTAATTGGCACTCGGTTATCCCAGGGAAACCGCTCAGTGGTGGCGATTTCATTTAGAGCTACCTCTAACCCGAGGCATGGTTTGGTTACGAACGCCGACGGGGCGCTACATGTGAATCAAGCACGGTCAAGATGTGTGCTAGAGTATGCATATGAAACTTCCGAACTTGCCATATCCAAGTCCCGATCCGAATTCGCCGCACGCGCCGGTTTGGACTCCTTCTCAGTTCAAAGACGCCAAACCCAACATCTTCAAGGGACATCCGCTGGAAGTTTACTCGCTCGGCGAAACCATAGCCAATGCCGTCTCGAACGGCGTGGCTGCCGCACTGTCGATCGCTGGGCTTGTCATCCTCGTGGTCACGGCAGTTCTGCACGGAGGGGGCGTACGCGTTTTGGCTGCGCTTGCGTTCTCGGTGCCGATGCTGCTGGCTTTTCTCATGTCGACGCTTTACCATGCCTTGCCCGGAGAAACGCCGAAGCGCGTATTCAAGGTGCTCGGCCATGATTTCGTATTCTTCTATATTGCAGGCGCTGTCACCCCGTATTGCGTGCTTTTGCTCGGCGAAACGAATGGCATGGTGCTGTGCAGCATCGAATGGACGCTAGCCGTTGCAGGCGTGCTCATCGAATCAATTTGGCTGTCGCGCCCGAAGTGGGTCCCGTTGGTTTTGTGCGGGGCCATGTTCGTCGCAGGCTTGGCATTTGCCCCTTCGCTTGCCGCGGTTTTGCCTCCGGCGGGCTGGTGGCTGCTCGTGGCTGCCGTCATCTGCTTCTGCCTGGGAATCGTGTTCTACCTCTTGCGCAGGTTCCCGTATCTGTGGTTCGTGTCGCACCTAGTCGTGTTGGGCGGATCAATTTGCTTGTTTTTGTCTGTGGCGCTGTTCGTGATTTAGGAGTATTCGATGTCAAAAGACGCACGGGAGGGCGATAGTCCCAAACCCGGTTTTCTGGAGGGCTTGAAGGAAGCGTTTGGGCGGGGGAAACGCCAGGTTTCCGAAGACGAGATCAAAGAGCTCGTCGACGATGCGGACGAGCTGCTCGAAGACGAAAAGCGCATGATCGGCGAGATTCTCGACTTGGATGAACTCACAGTTAGCGACGTCATGCAACCCCGCGTTGACATCATTGCCGTAGAAGATGACGAGAGCGTTCGCGCGGCGCTCGACCGCATGAGAGGCACGGGCTATTCGCGCCTCCCCGTATACCATGAAGGACTCGACCACATCATCGGCATCGTGCACTACAAAGATCTCATCCCAGCGGTTTTGGATGGAGAAGTGGACGGGCCGGTTACCGAGTACATGCACGACGCGTTGTTCGTTCCAGAGACCAAGGATCTTTTCCCTCTGCTCTCCGAGATGCAAACGAATCGGCAACAGATGGCCATAGTGGTAGACGAGTATGGTGGCACCGATGGTTTAATAACTCTCGAGGATATCGTGGAGGAAATCGTCGGCGACATCATCGACGAGACCGATTCCGAGGCGCCTTATGTGACTGAAGTGGCTCCCGGGGAATGGCGGGCAGATGGCCGTTTTCCCGTTGAGTCGGCTTTGGAGCTGGGATGGCCTGTTGTTGAATCGGACCAGTACGAGACCATCGCTGGTTGGTTGCTCGACACTGTGGATGCCGTGCCCCAACTTGGCGACGAGTTCGTTGTCGATGGATATCGCTTTAAAGTGTGTACCATGCGCCGTCGACGCATCAGCAGCCTCCATGTGACCCGGTTGGAGCAAGAGGAATAAGCTAGGCGCTTTCATGGCGCCAAGAGGGTTGGCGGTTTGGCGACCATGGAGCGGCAATCGTTGAAACTTCAGTTAAGCCGTTCGCAGAATGCCTGCCTTGGAGGCGTTTGCGCTGGTTTGGCTGAGCATTTTGACCTTGACCCTATCGTCGTGCGTATCCTTGCCATCCTGATTGCGGCTATCACGTTGGGATTGGGCGCCATAGTTTATATAGTTCTATGGGCTGTTCTTCCGCTCGGCCCTCCTCAATACACGCCGTTCGATGTTTCTCCCGAGCAAGCTGAGTCGATCGCCTACGGATGCGTTGACTGCGCGTCCCATGCCGATGGCAATCGTGACGCAGAGGGGCTTTCCATCGTGATCTGGCTGGCCATCGTCGTGTGTCTGGTGATGCTCTTCCTCCTAGTGGCGCTGAACATTTCACCTATGGTGAGCGGATCACGTTGGTGGCAGTTCTGGCCGGCGGCCTTTGTCATAGGGGGCGTATGCCTGGTGGTGGTGCCGCTGAAAGGGCAGAGGCAGATGGCCTGGCATGCACTTGGCGTGGTCATTGTCGCGTTAGCGACGGCGTGCCTGCCCATGAGCTTGGGGATTGTTTCATGGCGAACCCTAGCTCTTGCGCTTAGGCATCTATGGCCTATCGTCGTATTGGCGGTTGTGCTCTATGGCGTGGGGTTGCATCGGTCGAACAGCGCTCTAGCAGTGGTGGCCGCTTTGCTCATGGTTGTATTCTGCCTTGTGATGCTGACGTCTTTTATCGTTCCGGGAGACGTAGCGCACTTGCTGATTTTCATGCCCGATGGCCGCTCCCTGCGTATCGCCCTGGCAAGCGCGTTGCCGTTTTTCTAAACGACGCTCATTTGCAATCGTTCAGGATGAAACATGGATGCGAAGGCTTAGAACGGGTGATTATGGGATCGCCTTAATCTTGAAGGGCATGCTAGTTCGCCAATCTAATCGATTTACGCGCGGGTTGCGAGGCGTCCGTTTGTTCGCGTTTTTCAAAACAGCCGTTTTCGAAATGTTGGGGATTGCGGCAAGCAGACGCAATATTTAGTGCCAAAAAAGCTTGCCGACAATGCCCCGCGTACTCCAATCGAACAAACGGTGAAGGGCTACTCCACAAAAAATTGCAGACCAGAGGGGGTGTGCGGTAAAATATCGCCCATGCGATGGCTTCCCCATCGCGTGAGGATTTGAAATATGAGTCGGAAACAGCCTAAACGTACAGCCGGCAATGTGGTCCTAAAAGCCATGGCCGGCGTTTTTATTTGCGCCCTTATTTGCGGGGTTGGCTTCAGTGTGGCCTCGGCAGATTCGTCGGATGATGTCGCGCGTGCAGGCGGTCTTGGATTCGACGAAGCAACCCAGGTCGCGACTTCTTCTACCCAACACCAAGTTTCCGATGTCGCCTCCGACGAGCAGTACATCGAGCAATCTGCCCTCGCAGCTACCTCCGCGCGCACTATCGATGCGGGTCTCGAGCTAATCGCGGAAAAGGAGGAGGCTGAACGCCAGCGCATTGCCGCCGAGAAGGAAGCCGAGCGCAAGCGCATAGAGGCCGAGAAGGAAGCCGAGCGCCAGCGGCTCGAAGAAGAGCGCAAGCGCATCGAGGCCGAAAACGCTGCGGCCCTCGAGCGCGTGGCAGCTAATATGGCGCGCCAAGGCGTTTACGCTTCCGAAGGCTCGGCAGAAGGACGTTACGAGTACGGACTTCCCGCTGTTGACTGGACGGTTGGTCGCCAGGCTTTCGTCGAAGAGTGGACGGCGCGCATCGATAGTTACCTTTCCGGTTCGGCCCTCGCGGGTTATGGCTATGCTTTTGCGGAGGCCGCTTGGGATAACGGCGTCGATCCACGCTGGTCTCCTGCTATTTCGGCAACAGAGAGCGGGAGAGGCTCCGTGTGCTTCCTGCCCTGCAACGCGTGGGGATGGGGCGAGTCGTCTTGGGGAGATTGGGATAGCGCCATTCGCGCCCATGTTGTCGGTCTCGCGAATGGATATGGCTACAGCATCACCTACTCGGCAGCGTCGGTATACTGCCCTCCGAACACCGATTTCTGGTATTCGAACACCTTCGATCAGATGTCATGGATGTAGACCGCGAAATGAGGCCGAATCGCTTACGCGCAGTTCCGATAGCCCAGAAAAAGGTGAGCGGAAGACCCGCACCCCTTCTCTAAGCATTTGAAAGGATAGCTATGCGCAATGTGATCGTAGTCGGTTGCGGACGCGTCGGATCGAGGCTCGCCGACATGCTCTCAGATGCCGGCGCAAACGTGTGTGTAGTCGATTGGCGCGCAGAGGCCTTCAACAATTTGGGGCGTAGCTTCAACGGCTCCACGGTCCAAGGCATCGGCTACGATGAGGACACTCTTGTGAAAGCTGGCGTAGAAGACTGTGACGTTGTTGCCGCGGTAACCCAAAATGACAACGCCAACCTCATGGTAACCGAGGTGGCAAGCCGTCTGTACGGAGTGCCGCACGTCATTGCCCGCCTCTACAATCACGACCACGAACGTGCTTACATGCAATTGGGCATCGACTACGTGTGCGGAACCACGCTCGTCGCCGAAGAGGTTTTCAGCAAGGCGCTTGCAGGCCATGGCTCGCACATCGATTCCTTCGGCGATTACGAGGTGCTGCGTTTCTCGATGGATTTGGCTTGGCACGAGCGCAAGGCAATCCGTGTGGGCGAGATCGAGCGGGATCACGACATACGCATCATTGCTTTCGAGCGCAAAGACGGATCGGCATCTTCGATTCCAACGGGCGAGTCTACTCTGTATCATGGCGATACGGTTCTCGCGTGCGTGCATCACAACCTCGTGGATGCTTTCTCGAAATACATCCAGTCGTAAGAGAGGGTCGCATGTACATCATCATTACGGGTGGCGGCAAGGTTGGCGAATATCTGGCGACCGTTTTGCTGCGAAGCGGCAACGAAGTGGCCATTATCGAGCGCGATGTGAAAGTGGCTGACAAGCTCTCCATGATCCTGCAGGGGCGCTACCTCATCATTCGCGGCGATGGTTGCGACTCCCGCTACCAGGAAGACGCCGGGATTCGCAAAGCCGACGTGTTCGTGGCGGCTACCGGCCAAGACGACAACAACCTCGTGGCTTGCGAAATCGCTTCACGCATTTACAATGTGCCGCGTTGCATTGCCCGCGTGAACGCCCCGAAAAACCAGCGTATCTTCCGAGCCCTCGACATCGAGTGCATTTCTTCGACCGAGATGATTGCGAATCTCATTGAAGAAGAAACACTCATGGGTTCGGTGAACGTCGTATCCTCGCTCACGCATGGCAACGTCGTGCTCACAGAAATTGCCGTGCCGCACATGCACAACCACAGCAACGACGATGGTGTGCTCGCCTTCGACGTCGAGATGCCCGAGAACAGCCTCATCGTGGCAGTGTCCTCGAAAGACGACGTGGAAGTAGTGGGAGAGAACACGCGCCTGTATCCTGGCGATACCGCCGTTATAGCCGCCGATCGCGACCAGGTAGCTGAAGTGCGCTCCGTCTTCCGCGAACTATAGAAAGCATCAACTGCAAAATCGCTCACACTTTCGTCGTGTCCCGCGTAGCAAACAAGCTCTAGCATCACCAAGTCCTTCCCGGCCGATTTGCGATTGTTCACTCTGAAAGCGAGAGATCGTTTGGCGTGGTATCCTTGATTCACCACATTAGGGGCTAGGAGGACTTCATGATCAGTCGCTATACGCGCCCGGCTATGGGTCGCATCTGGGAAATGCAGAACAAGTTCGAGATTTGGAAAGAAATCGAAATCTTGGCCTGCGAAGCGCAAGCCGAGTTAGGGGCGGCAGGCATCACGAAAGAGGAAGCTGCTTGGATCCGCGAGCATGCCGACTTCACCGTCGAGCGTATCGACGAGATCGAACGCACGACGAACCATGACGTCATCTCCTTCCTCACCAACATGGCAGAATACATCGACGTCAATCTGCCGGAAGGCTGGGAGCCGCCGAGCCGTTGGGTGCATTACGGCATGACGAGCAGCGATTTGGGTGACATGGCCTTGTGCTATCAGATTACCCAGGCCTGCGACATCATCATCGACGACATCAAGCGTTTGGGCGAGATTTGCAAGGCGCGCGCCTTCGAGTTCAAAGACACGCTTTGCGTGGGTCGCACGCACGGCATTTCCGCCGAGCCCATGACCTTCGGCATGAAGTTCGGCAGCTGGGCGTGGATGCTGCGCCGCGATCTCACGCGCATGCAGGAAGCTCGCGCCATGATTGCGACGGGCGCCATCTCGGGTGCCGTGGGATCCTATTCCAGCATCGATCCTTTCGTGGAGGAATATGTTTGCGAGAAGCTCGGCCTTACGCCCGATCCGCTCTCCACCCAAGTTATCGCGCGCGATCGTCACGCGCAGGTCATGTGCGCTCTTGCAACCGTGGCAGCCACCCTTGAGGCTATCGCCATGCAGGTGCGCTTGCTTCAACAGACCGATGTCATCGAAGCAGAGGAGCCGTTCAAGAAAGGCCAGAAGGGCTCATCGGCCATGCCGCACAAGCGCAATCCCATCACGGTGGAGCGCGTCTGCGGCCTCTCGCGCAACGTGAAAGCAAACGCTCAGGTGGCGCTCGACAACGTCGCATTGTGGTACGAGCGCGACATCAGCCACTCCGGCACCGAGCGCACGGCGCTGGCAGACAGCTTTATTGCGCTGGACTATATGTTTGCAAAGATGGAACCATTGATGGAGGGGCTGTTCACCTATCCCGCAAAGATGGAGCACAACCTGTGGCGTACCCGCGGGCTCATCTTCAGTTCCAAGGTCATCCTTGCGCTCGTGCAAACGGGCATTACGCGCGAAGACGCCTATGTCATCGTGCAGCGTAACGCCATGAAGGTGTGGGAGGACATCCAAAACGCCGTCGACGGACCCACGTATCGCGAACGTCTGGAAGCCGATCCGGATTGCGCGTTGACAGCTGAGCAGCTCGACGAGATCTTCGATCCCTGGGCATTCCTCACCCGCAAGGACGAAATCTTCAAGCGTCTGGAAGCTATGGAATTCTAGCGTATGCCATGAAAAGGGATAGCGTTTAATCGGCGAGGCGAGACAGTGGAGTATGAGCGATTCTACAGGCACTTACTTCAAAACTGCATAGGTTAAGCCGAAGCCAAGCGAATACCCCACCGCCCCGCCTCGCCGGGTAGACTACGTGCGCTATCTATATACCTATTACCTGATCTTGGCGATGCGGCCCGTTTGTCGGCTGGACTTGCGACGATGGCCAGATTCGTCACACAGCGGGATGTGTATGGTGAAGCATGCGCCTTCGCCCTTGCGGCCTTCGACCTGAACCCAACCATCGTGGCGATCGACGATTTCCTTGACTACCGTCAATCCTACGCCCAAGCCGCCGCTCTCGCGGTCACGGCCTGAGTCTGCACGCCAGAAGCGTTGGAATACCATGCGGGCCTCGTCGGGTGTCAGGCCAATGCCCGTGTCGCGCACGGAGATTTGGGCCATGGTCTCACCGCGCTTCACGCGCACGTAGATGTGTCCGCCCTCGTCGGTGTAGCGCACTGCGTTCGAAATCAGGTTGGCTGTGGCTTGGCGAATGAGATCGGGGTCGCCCATGATGTAAACGTCCTCGTCGGCTTTGTAGTGCAACGTCAGGCCCGATTCGGCAACATACGCTTCATGCGTGGCGATAATGCCCGATACCACTTCGCCGACATCGACGAGCTCGTGCTTGTTCGGATTGGCGCGATTTTCCAGACGAGAAAGCTTCAGGAGGGAGTCGACGAGGCGCGAAAGCCTCATGACCTCGGAATCCACCGTCATCAGGCGCTGCTCGTCGACGGGCAGCACGCCGTCAACCATGGCCTCGACCGTGGCCTGAATTGCCATGAGGGGGGTTCGCAACTCGTGTGCGACGTCAGTCGTCAGGCGCCGCTCGAGCTTGCGATCACGTTCCACGGCGGCGGCCATGGCGTCGAAGGTTTGGCCGAGTTGCGAAATCTCGTCCTCGCCTTGCATGTTCGTACGCGCGGTTAGGTCGCCTTCCTTGAGCGCCACTGCCGTGTCGGTCAAGGAGCGGATAGGCCGAACGAGCGTGCGCGCGAAGAAATAGCCGAGCACCGAAGCCAAGATGATAGCCGCGATGGTTGCGAAAATCATCGCCTGGTAAGAGCGGTCACGGAATTCCTGGTCGGCGGCGCGCAGGAGCTTGTCAGAGCCGTACACCCACACGCGGACCGAGCCGACCGCCTTGTTGTCGACGATAATCGGGGCATGCGCCATGTTCTCTTGCCCCTGTTGGGGAGCGATGGAGGGTGGCACGATGCCCTCTTCGCCGATTGCCAGCGTCGTGGAGTCGAATAGCACCTTATTGTCGGCGTCGACCACCTGCATGCCGACACCTCGGTACACGGTGATTGCATTGCTCGCCGGTTGCAGTACCGAGTCGTCGAACTTGTCAACCTTCGCATAGCGCTTCGCAATCTGCTCGGCGGTGGTTTCGGCGACCGCGCTCATGTTGTCCTGCGTATAGGCGTGGAAATACTGTTCCCAGACCACCGAAACGACGCCAATGGCCACGAGCGCCGTCATGGCGGCGATGAGCGAGAACGAGATGGTGACGCGTGCCGTATACGACAAGTTGCGCCATCCGACTCCCTTGGCGCGACGCCCCTCTTCAGGCTCGACGTCCTCGTCGTCCTCTATCGGGGTGTAATCTTGGCCCTTTTCGCTGTTAGCCACGGTTCTGCAAGCTTAAGCGGACGTGGACTTGGACGGATCTTCGAAGCGGTAGCCGACGCCATGGACGGTGTGCAACCACGTGGGGTTGCGTGGATTGTCGCCGATCTTGGCGCGCAGGTTCTTAACATGCGAGTCGATTGTGCGCTCATAGCCTTCGAAGTCGTAGCCGAGAACCTTCTCGACAAGCTCCATACGCGAGTACACGCGTCCCGGATAGCGAGATAGCGTTGTCAGCAGCTTGAATTCGGAAGCGGTCAGATCCACTTCCTTGCCCGAAACCAGCACCTTGTGGCCAGATACGTCGATGGTCAGCTCGCCGAATTCCAGCACCTCGCGCTGAGGCTCTGAGTCTGCATGCACGCGGCGCAGAAGCGCACGCACGCGAGCTACGAGTTCGCGGGGGCTGAACGGCTTGATGAGGTAGTCATCGGCGCCAAGCTCAAGGCCGATGATGCGGTCTTCAACCTCGCCCTTCGCTGTGAGCATGATGATGGGCACGTCGGAGTTGTCGCGAATGGTGCGGCATACACGCTCGCCGGGAACGCGGGGAAGCATGAGGTCGAGGATGATGAGGTCAAAATGATGCTTGGCGAACTCGTCGAGCGCGTCCTGGCCGTCGCCGATGGCTGTGACCCAGTAGTTCTCGCGCTCGAGATAGGCTGTCACGGCGTCGCGGATAGCCTTCTCGTCTTCTACCAACATGATGCGCCGGGTCTCGTTGCTCATTTCGTCTCCTTACCTGTTTGAATTCTTCGTTTCTGTCCGTGTTCAACATACGTTAACACCCACACGTGGGTGCATGTTTGCATTTGGGTTTAATTATATCTTTTGTGACCGAACGGTAATCGCAGGGCTTTGCAAATGACATAATTCGTCTCCATGAGCAAGCAAGCGCCAAAACACAGCATTTCATCGGGAGCGCCGACCAGCGCGGTACCGCCGACACCCACCGAGCGTTCGAGCAATCAGACGCTCATCAGCCGGAGGGGCTTCTTGTACGGCGCCATGGGCGTGGGCGCCCTGGCGGCTGTCGGCGTCGGCGCTGCTGTCACCAGCTCCCTTCCCGACGTCGGCGATCCGGGCATCAGCTACCTCGAGGTGCCCGACAACGCCCTGACGTCCCTTGCCGAATTGGATGTCGTGGACAACTACGAGGACGTCGTCACGCTCCTTGGCACGTTCGAGCTTCCTTATGGCACTTTGGTTTGGGTAAACGATGACGATTTGGCTGCATGTCTGCTTCCGACGGAAGTGGGATCGCCGTTAGCGCAGATCGGGCTTCTGCTCTTGGGCAGCGGCACCTTGGCCACTGTTGTCCAGCAGGCCGTCGGCACAGACGAACGTTTCGAGATATACGATGTGCGCGCCACGTCGAAGGGGATGATCTGGACCGAGGCCAACGTGCTGGAAGGGACATGGCGTATCTATGCCGCGCCCGTGACCAGCGCGACCCCCGGCTCTCCCGTTCTTCTGGAAGAAGGCGACGATGCCTACGATACCCCCACGCTGGCAGTTGTGGGAAATCGGGCCTTCTGGCAGGTGATGCCCAAGTTGCCGAACGACCAGGGTTTGACCTCCCGCCTCATGAGCGCGACCTTCGGCAAGGAAGACGCTGCTTGCGTATTCGAATCGCAGCGGCGCATGTGCACTGCTCCGTACGCCACGCAGGATTCTGTGGTCATCACGCCGCGCGCCGATATGTCTTCGGTCTATTACCAGCTCACCAACATCGACGCCAAGTCAGGCGCGGTGCTCGACCAGTTGACCTTGCCTCGCGCCATGACGCCGCTGGAAGCAGGGTATGGCGTGAACGGCTTCATGTTCTCGTTCCCCGATATCTACGATTACGGTGGCGGCATATCCAACCTTGGAACATACACGCCTATGGAAAAGCCTTCAGACGGTGACTACAGCGCTTCCCAGTGGTTTGGCTTTGCCCGCACTCCCACGGCGGCACCTGCTTGGTGCCAGAATCTGCTCATCGTGAAATCGAGCTATTCGGTGTGCGGCGTCGACCTGAAAGCAGGATCGTATTTCGCCATCGACGTGGACGATGGTGCTGACACTTACGGCGATTACCTTGCCACAACGGGCACCCGCGATAACTTCGTCACGTATGCCAACATCGATCACACCCCCGTCAATGGCGAGCTGAAGCACGTTTGCCGCGTTAAGGTCTGGCGTCCGTTGACGGAGGCCGAGCGCAAAACCCGGGAGACCGAAAAGGCCGAAGAGGAAACGGTGGAAGCGTAAAGCTCCGCCGATGCCCGGCTTTAAGCTTTATGCGTTGGCGGTTGCGGCTTCGCGCTTGTCGGCGTTGCGCGTAAGGAAATAGAAGATCGGGGTGTCGAGGGCAGCCAAGGCGAGCTTGCACAGGTACTGGCCCACCATCATGGCTCCGAGTTGGCCGATCAGAGCTGGGTCGAAAAGCCAGCCGAAACCGATGCCGAAGGCGATGCCGATAAACACGACGGTGTCGATGAGCTGGGATGTCATCGTCGACGCATTGTTCCAGATCCAACGGCTGCGCACCGACCCACCTCGCGCGAGCACATGGTCGCGGATCTTGTGGAACACGAACACGTCCCATGACTGGGCGAGCAGGTAGCCAGTCATGCTGGCAACCACGAACACCCCGTTTTGGCCGAGCAGCATATCAAAGGATGCTTGCATTTCTGGATCGGCGGCAGGGAGCGCTTGTGCCAACAGGATGAGGCACAATGCCAGCACCTGGCAGGCGAAACCGCCGAATACGATGGTGCGCGCCTCCTTGCGGCCCCAGATCTCTCCAACGATGTCGGTCATCAGAAACGTCACGCAGTAGCATACGACGGCGCTGGGGACCAAGATGGTGCTTCCGAAAAGCGGGATGCCTGTCTGAACGGTCTTAGCCGTCACGACGTTGGCAATAACAAGCGCCACGGCAAACACCATGGCGCAGATCATTAGGTTAGCAGTTGTTTTCTTCACGTTGTGTCCTTAGTATTTTTAAGGTTGGATGTTGCGAACAACCCCCTGGATACGGCCAGGGACCGGTTGTGGCCTGTTGTCTCTAAAGTGTGCAGTCCGTTACGAGCCTATTTGGATTCCGAGTCGCTTGCCGCGCTCTTTTTCGCCTTGTCGGATTCGGATGAATCGGCTTCCGAGGAGTTTTCCGCTGCGTCTGCGTCCTTCTTGTCCTTACCGAACAATCCGAACAGGCCCTTCTTTTCGGGTTTCTCGGTTTCGGCAGCCTCGGCGGCCTCGCGCTTCTCGGCAGCTTCCTTTTCCTGTTCGCGCATTTCGGCACGCAGCTTCTTCTGCTCCTTGCGGGCTTCCTTCGACTTGTCGTTTGCGAGGGTCGCGTTAAAGATCTTGCGCTCCTTGCGGATCTTGCCCAAATCGATATAGAACGCAATGATGATCAGCACGTAAGCCATGATCATGATGCCCATGGACAAGCCGTTTAGTTCCTCGTTACGTTGGGTGATGAACGATGTCACAGTGCACGCGATGGCGCCGCCCAGCGCTATCCACCACATGCGGCGCAGCTTTTTGTACCCTTCGGTTTCCTCAAAGCGGGCTTGCAGGGCGGTGCTCTTCTCCGCAGCCTTGCGTTCGCGTTCTTTGGCTTCCGCCTTTTTCTGCTTTGCAGTCTTGGGTGCTGGTTCGCGTATGGTTGCAGCACGTTGGGCCTTGGGCTTCGCAGAAGCCGAGCTCTTGCGTGTCTTGCCTGTGCGCTTTTCGTCGCTTGAGGTGTTGTAGCGGTCGTTCAGTGGGTTGCGCTGAGTCATATGCTTAGAACTTCCTGCCGGTTATCTTTTCGTATGCCTGGATGTACTTCTGGGTCGTCTTCTCGATGACTTCTTGGGGCAGATGGGGAGGCGTTCCCGTCTTGTCCCAGTTGGCGGTCAGCCAATCGCGCACGTACTGCTTGTCGAAGCTAGGCTGGTCAGTGCCCGGCTCATACGTGTCGCCAGGCCAGAAGCGCGACGAATCGGGCGTGAGCACTTCGTCGGCCAGGATGATTTTCCCATCCCGACGGCCGAACTCGAATTTGGTGTCGGCGATGATGATGCCTTGCTTTTCGGCATGGTCGCGTGCTTTCGTGTACACGGCCAGCGAGAGGTCGCGCAAGAAAGCCGCGTCTTCGTCGCCGATGATCTGCGCGCAGCGCTCGAAGCTGATGTTCTCGTCGTGTTCGCCGATCTCAGCCTTGGTGGACGGGGTGAAGATGGGCTCGGGAAGCTTCGAGGAATTGACCAGCCCTTCCGGAAGCTCGATTCCGCACACTGTACCCTGGCGCTTGTACTCCTTGAGGCCGCTGCCTGCGAGGTAGCCGCGCACGATGCATTCGATCGGGAAGATCTCGACCTTGTTCACCAGCATGAAGCGGCCGCGCAGATAATCGGCGTAGGGCTTGAATTGCTCGGGAAGGTCGGCCACGTCGGTGGAGATGAGGTGGTTTTCAACCACGCCCTCGAGCAGCTCGAACCAGAAGCACGAGATGCGCGTGAGCACTTCGCCCTTGCAGGGGATTTCGTCTTCGAGGATGTAGTCGAAGGCGGAGATACGGTCGGTTGCGACGAGCAGAAGCTTATCGCCCAGGTCGTACAGGTCGCGCACTTTGCCCTGCGCGTCGGGTTTGATATCGATGCCAGCCATGTATTCCTCCTCGGATTTGCAACCTATCTATTGTAACGGCATCGTCGGGAAACGGGTTCGGCTGTGAGTAAATCCGAGAACGCTACAGAACTCTCATGACAAAGCGGCAACAGTTTGCCATGCCCAGCGATTAGCAGATAACCTTGGCACAACTGCAGTGAAGCCGGCGGAGAGCCCGTTTCCGTGCTAGATTGGCGGCAACGAGACCCAAGGCGGAATGTGGTGACCTCGTAAAAAGGTATCGTTGCAGGACAATTCAAAGTATACTGTCGATATCTTTCGTCAAAGGAGGCTCGTATGCGTTGTGTCGAGTGTGGTCACGAGATAAAGGACGGCGCGGTATTCTGCATCCGATGCGGTGCCATGCAGACGTCGAACAAGGCGTCTCAAGGTCAGGTCGCAGGCGGTACTGCCGGCGGGGGGACGGCTCCACGTCCCGTTAAGCAATTCGAGCCGACGCCCAAGCGCGCCGGTGGCGGCACCGTCGTCTTCGTCATTGCGGCAATCGCGGTGCTCGCAGCCATCGTGGCGTTGGCCATGTTCATGCTGAACCCGGGTTCTTCGAGCGGCAGCGCGTCTGCTGGCTCAAAGGGCGGTATGACCATCTCGACCACGAGTTCTTCGGCGTCCGACTCATCGGCATCGACCTCGTCTGCGTCTTCGACTTCCTCGTCCTCGAAGTCCACTTCTTCGACCAGTTCCAAGTCCGCTTCCTCGGCATCCACTTCGGCGGGTGCAACAGCTTCGGCAAGTGCTTCGAGTGCGGCGGGCAATGCCACTGGGCAAGCTACCGGAACCAACAACCAGGGTGGCACCGCCCAGCAGCAACAGCAGCAAGCGCAGCCCCAGCAGCAGCAACAGCAACAGCAAAACGTGGCGCCCGCACCTGCGCCCGCGCCTGCCCCTACCGAGGACTGGGGCGAGATGTGCTATGACAGCAACGTACGCGTCATGTCCAAGTCCGAGCTGCAGGAGTACAGCACCGACTCGCTGTGGATTGCCCGTAACGAGGTCTTCGCACGTCATGGCCGCGGGTTCAGGGATCAGTACTTGCAGAATTACTTCAACAGCAAGTCGTGGTACTCCTACCGCTATTCGCCCGATGAGTGGGATAAGTACCATTCAGGTGATTTGGATTCCATCGAAAGGGCAAATGTGGCAACCATGATGGAAATCGAAAAAGAGCGTGGATCGAGCCATCTCTAGTCACTGAAAGCTTTTTGCTGACGGATTAAAAGCAAGGGGGTCGTCTGAGACGACCCCTTTTTGTGTCGAAAAAAGCTTTTAGTCTATCGCTCCAAGCGAAGCGATACTTCGGCTCAGCGCTGATTGTCGGCGCTTCCAAGGTCGCCCAATTGGGCAAACAAGCGCTCTACGGCACGCTCGGCATAGCCGAATTCAGGGTTTGCCCAGTTGGCATAGGGGTGGATGGCGATGCCCCCGCGCGGAACAAACAAACCTTTCACCTCTATGTACTTTGGCTGCATGAGCTCTATCAAGTCGTTCATGATGATGTTGGTCACATCCTCGTGGAAGTCTCCGTGGTTGCGGAAGCTGAACAGGTACAGCTTCAACGACTTGCTCTCGACCATGCGCTTGTCGGGAATGTAGTTTATGAGCAGCGTGCCAAAATCTGGTTGGCCGGTGATGGGGCACAGCGTCGTGAACTCGGGGCAACGGAGCGTCACCAGATAGTCGCGGTCGGGATGCGCGTTCTCGAAGGTCTCGAGGACCTGGGGGGCATAATCGGTGGGAATGGCGGCCTTCGAACCCAGAATCGTCAGCTCATCATGGTTTGACATGGGAGAACTCCTTACTCGCGAAACATAGGGTATGATAACCCATAATCGGAACCACGGAAACGCGCCGTTTCATCCTTGCGGGTATTGGCGAAGACCCCCGCGAAGCGGGTTGCGCAGCTTGGACCAAGCAGCTTTTCCCATCATGGGCGCGTTTCGATGAGGAGGTGCGCGTGGCTAGGCACGCCAACAGCAACGATGATGAATTGAAGAGAGCGGCGCAGGATGCGTCGAATCTGCTAACCGCGCGTAACGCGACACGTCGCCAACAAACGCAAGGCGACGAGAAAAACGCCAATCGTGACGCATCAGATTTGATTAGGGACCATAGTGCAACGCGCAGGAGTCGTGCTGGCAGCTACTCTGACCCTGACGCCTACAGGCGAGTGTCGCGGCCGGCTCAGGCTCATGCGGCCACGCAGAAACCAGCTTCACGCATGACGTTGTTCGAATACATAAGCTCGAATGCCGTTTACATTGTGGGTGCTGCAGCAGTTGTGGCAATCGTGTGCGTGCTGCTCGTGGCTGTGAGGTCGTGTGTGCCCACCGAGACCTACGATTTCGAAGGCGAGCTCGATTTCTACTATGAGAGTTCATTCGACTGGAACAATCTAGAAATGTCCGACAACGGTCGCTTCGTATATGTCGACAACGGCAAGGTTCGTTCGAAAACCGGCATCGATGTGTCCGAAAACCAGGGTGAAATCGATTGGAAGGCGGTTGCGGGAGACGGAATCGATTTCGCGATGATTCGCTTGGGTTACCGGGGAGCAACCACCGGAGAGCTCTACACCGATCCGCTCTTTGCCGATAACCTGGCTGGCGCCAAGGATGCGGGCGTTGCGTGCGGGGTGTACTTTTTCTCGCAGGCGACCAGTGTCAAGGAAGCTCGTCAGGAGGCGGATTACATCGTAAAGAAGCTTGATGGCGCGCAGCTCGAGTACCCGGTTGCGCTGGATTACGAAACGGCTGTAGCCGGCGTCGAGGTGCCGCGCGGGTCGAATCTGGGGAAAGATCGCATGACCGAGATCGCCAAAGCTTTCGGCGAGCGCATCGAGAAGGCGGGTTACCGCTTTATGATCTACGGTAACTACTACGACCTTGATTTGTACCATTACGAGAGTCTGCAGAACCGCGCTATCTGGTGGGCCGAGTATGACACGTGGGTGCCGAACCCCAACTTGGACATCGTCATCTGGCAATACAGCAACGGGGGCTGGGTTGATGGCATCCAGACGGCGGTCGATATGAACATCGACTTGGCGGACGCGCTCGAATAGGCGATGGTTATGGACGAAATCACCCTCGAAGAGCTGGCAGTCCGCGCACGCGAAGACAAAGTTGAGCCCGATGGAGCGCTCGAGCTGTTCATGGAGTGGCAAGAGGCGCAAGGGATTGAGCTGTGGCCCCATCAGGAAGATGCCTGCTTTGCCCTTGCCCTGGGCGATCACGTGATATTGGGCACGCCCACGGGAAGCGGGAAGTCCATCGTCGCCTTGTGGCTCGCTTTCCTAGCGCTGTGCACGGGTAGGCGCATGTACTACACCGCTCCGATAAAAGCACTGGTAAGCGAGAAGTTCTTCGATTTCGTGGATGTGCTTGGACGAGATAACGTCGGTATGCTCACCGGCGATGTGGCCCTGAACGGCGACGCTCCTGTCATCTGCTGCACGGCCGAGATCCTGGCAAACGATGCCCTGCGCTACGGCGATGACGGCGAAGTGGCGTTCGCCGCCATGGACGAGTTCCATTACTTTGGGGACCCGCAGCGCGGCTGGGCGTGGCAAGTGCCGCTCCTCGCGCTCAAGTCGGTCCAGTTCCTACTGATGAGCGCTACGCTGGGCGATACTGCGGCCATAACGGCGAAGATTGAGGAACAGTCGGGCCGCGCGGTGACGACCATCGCCGATGCTCCGCGCCCGGTGCCGCTTACTTACGAGTTCGCCGACTCTTCGCTGCTCGAGGGCACGATTGAGCTTGCGCTCAAGCGCGATCTGGCACCTGTCTACATCGTGCATTTCGCCCAGGATGCTGCGCTCAAAAGCGCCCAATCGTTGGCAAGCTTCGGCGTTTCCACAAAGGAGCAGCGCGAGGCCATAAAGGAGGCCATACGAGGCGTGCGCTTCACCACCGCCTTCGGGAAAACCTTGAAGCGACTTTTGCTCATGGGGGTCGGCGTGCACCATGCCGGCATGCTGCCACGTTACCGTCGCTGTGTCGAGCGGTTGGCGCAGGCGGGCGTGCTTCCCGTCATCTGCGGTACCGATACCTTGGGCGTGGGCATCAACGTTCCCATCCGCACGGTGCTGCTCACGGCATTGGCCAAATTCGACGGTTTCCGCGAACGTCGTCTGAACGCGCGAGAGTTCCACCAAATTGCAGGGCGCGCCGGACGCAGCGGTTTCGACAACGAGGGTACGGTTATCGCGCAGGCGACCGTCTACGACATCGAACGCAACAGGGCGCTGGCCAAGGCGGGTGGAGATCCCAGGAAAGCGCGCAAGATCAAGACGCCCAAGCCGCCGGAGGGTTTTGTGGGCTGGAACGAGCAGACGTTCACGCGCCTGATCGAGACGCAGCCCGAGCCGCTGCGGCCCCGCATGCGCGTGACGCACGCCATGGTGCTTGCCGAGGTCATGCAGGGGGGCGATGCGTGGCTGCGCATGCATGACCTGGTGGAGTCCAGCATGCAGACCGATGAGCAGAAAGAGCGGTTAAGCCAGCGTACCGATGAGGTGTTCGCCACGCTCGAGGCTGCGGGTATGATAGGCCGCGAGCAAGAAGGCGATGGTGAATCGTGGTTCCTCGAAGAGGAGATGCCCGACCGCTTCGCGCTCGACCAACCGCTCTCTCCGTTCTTGTTGGCCTCGCTGGAGCTGTTGGATCGCGAGGATCCCTCGTATGCGCTCAACGTCATCTCGATGATGGAAGCGACGCTCGAGGATCCCCGCCAGATTCTGCGCGCGCAGGAACGTTCGGCGCGCGATGCGGCCATGGCCGCTATGAAGGCGGAAGGGGTTGAATACGACGAGCGCATGGAGCGTCTGCGCGAAGTGACGTATCCAAAACCTCTTGACGAACTTCTGGCGGGTGCATTCGAGCTGTACTGCCTCGAAGTTCCGTGGGCAACAGATTTCGCGCTTTCACCGAAATCGGTGTTGCGCGACATGATAGAGACCGCGAGCGACTTCAAAACGTACATCCAGCGCTATGGACTTTCGCGTTGCGAAGGGATCCTCTTGCGTTACCTGGCCGATGCGTACCGCGTGCTCGACCGAACGATACCGCCCGACTTCTTCGACGAGCGCCTGGACGACATCGTGCATTGGCTGGGGTGGCTCGTGCGCGCCATCGACTCGAGCCTGTTTGACGAGTGGGCTGGCGTGGAATACTCCGACGATGCCGATGCCGCAGCCCCATTGGATGCCGATGTAGTGGTGGCTGATCGACGTGCCATGACGCTGCTCGTCCGAAACGCGCTGTTCGCACGCGTGCGCTTGGCGGCTGATGATCGCGCTGACGAGCTGGGGGCCCTCGATGCCGAATGGGATTGGCCTGCCGCGCGATGGCAGGCGGCGCTCGACGAGTTCTACGGTGAACATGAAGAGCTTCTAACGGACGCATCCGCTCGCTCGACGCGTTATTTCGAGGTGGACGAGACCCCAGAACGCTCGGAACACCTTTGGCATGTGCGGCAGATATTCCTCGACGTTGACGAGGACCTCGATTTCCGCATCATGGCCGACTTGGATTTGGACGCCACCCAAGAACAGGGCGAGGCTGTCTTCACAAACTATCAAGTCGGCTTCGTGGAGGACTTGCAATAGCAATTATCGCCGTTCCGCCTGGCCAGACGAGGTGGTGCGCGGGGCATGCGCGTGCTAACCGCTCGTCGCTTCGGCACGGCAGTTGGGCCGAGCGCTCGGAAAACGAGCCAGTGGCTCGTTTTCAGCGAGGCCGGGCAAGCTTCAGCTTGCCCCTGTACATGCTTCCAGTACTATTTCCTGAACGCGCATAGCGCGATCAGGAACAGTCCTCGCTCCCGCCGTGCCTGCGCTTCCTCGCAGCACGCGAAAGCCCCGCGCACCACCTCGTCTGGCCAGCCATGGAACGGCAACAATCTGTCCCCAAATGGTTATGTAACGGTAGGATGTGCGTTTGGGGAATTGTTCTAGATTGCGCTATCATGAGGGCGATTTCAAAAGACTGCAACGGAGCAGTTTGGAAGAGAAAGGATTTTGGGATGAAGTGCGTCAACTGCGGCATCGAGCTCGCCGAGGATTTATCGTTCTGCACGAATTGCGGAACTCCCGTAGCGGTGACGGATGCTGCTCAGGCTACCGTGAGCCCAAGCGAGCTGGGTTCGTCGCTCGCTTCTGCCGTCGAGGCAAACCAGGAGGTCATCGACGAGATTGAATCACATGGCGAAATCGCCGACGAAGCAGCTGCCCGCTGGGCGGAAGCTGCCGACGAAGCACAAGTCGACACGCCTTCGCTGTCGGACGCATACCAGCCGCCAAGCGCTGGCCAACCCGAAGCACCTGCGGGCTATCAGCCACCTAGCTATGGTCAGCCCGCTTCCCAGAGCCAGGACGTAGCTGCTGGAGCAGCTGCTGCCGCCGCAGGAGCGGCGAGCGTGCCGTTCTATCAACAGGGAGCTTCTCCTAATGCGCATTACAGCAGCCAGCGCTCTTATGACGAGAATCCCTATGGGCAAGATGTCGGCCAGCAGGGTCAACCTGCCTACCAGCAACCTTCGTACTATCAGGGACCTCAGTCTCAAGCCGAGCAGAAGGTGTGGCCGGATCAGTCGGCCACGAAGCGCGCGTTTGCCATGACGTTGTACGTCGCTGGCCTGCTTGGGCTTATCTTCGGCCTGGCTGTGCGCGACAAGAACGATGAATTCATCACGCATCACCTCAACAACGTGGCCATCATCACCATCGGCATCGTGATCGCGAGCTTCCTCTCGGCCATTATCATCGGCGTGTTCCTGGGTATTTACCTGTTGGTCATGGCCATCATGGGCATTGTGAGCGCTTACAACGGCACTATGGAAGAACTGCCGCTCATCGGCAAGATTCACATCGTGAAGTAAACGCCGCGTAATGCGAAAAGAAGAGGGCGGGCGCCGGTTTGCACCCGACGCCCGCCCTGCTTCATCTTGAGAGGTATCGGCCTAGCCCCTCGTTTCGTCTGCTACCAGGTTTGCGACTCCGTAGCGTTGGCGCAACGCGGGCTTGTCGATCTTGCCGGTGGAGTTGCGCGGGACCTCGGCGAAGATATAGCGGCGCGGGCGCTTGTAGCGCGGCATGTCGAGGCAGAACTCCTCCATCTGGGCCTGAGTGCACTCGTGGCCTTCCTTCAACTCGATGACCGCGCAGGCGATTTCGCCGAGGCGCTCGTCGGGCGTGCCGATGACGGCGACGTCTTTGACCGCGTCGTTACCGCGGATGAACGATTCGATCTGCACGGGGTAGAGGTTCTCGCCACCGGTGATGATGACGTCCTTCGCGCGGTCGACGAGCGTGATGAAGCCGTCTGCGTCGATTTTGGCGACATCGCCAGTGTAGAGCCACCCGTCGCGCAGCGATTCGGCGGTGGCCTCGGGGTTGTTGTAGTACTCGACCATGACGCAGTTGCCCTTCAGGCACAACTCGCCCACATCGGGGCTGCCGGGCTCTACGACCGAGCCATCCTCACGGCGGATTTCGGCCTCCCAGCCCCAGCCAGGCACGCCGTTGGTCTCCAGGTGATCGAAATTCTCGACTCCGAGGTGGATGCTTCCCGGCCCCATGCCTTCGGACAGGCCGTAGTTGTTGTCGTAGTCGTGGTTCGGGAACTGCTTCTTCCAGCGGCGCACGAGAGAGGGCGGCACAGGCTGGGCGCCGATGTGCATGAGGCGCCACTGGTCCAGGCGGTAGTCGTCGAGGTTGACCTTGCCATCGTCGATGGCGTCCAGGATGTCCTGGGCCCAGGGGACGAGCAACCACACGAGCGTGCAGTGCTCCTCCGAGACCGTCCGCAAGATCCAGTCAGGGCGCACGCCGCGCAGGATGACGCCCTTGCTGCCGCTGATGAGGCTGCCGAACCAGTGGATCTTCGCGCCGGTGTGGTAGAGCGGCGGGATGCACAGGAAGCAGTCGTCACGCGTCTGGCCGTGGTGCTGCTGCTCGCACTGGCCTGCCTGCATGAGGCTCAGGTGGTTGTGCAAAATGGCCTTGGGGAAGCCGGTCGTGCCGCTGCTGAAGTAGATGGCTGCATCGTCTTCGTCGGTGATCTCCACGTTGGGCTCTTCCGAGGAGAAGTGCACGACGCGCTGGTTGTAGCTGCGCGAGAACGGCGGGCAGTCCTCGCCGACGTAGTACATACGCTGGATCTGCGGGATCTGGTCAGAGATTTCCTCGATGCGCCCGACGAACTCGGGTCCGAACACGAGAACCTCGCAGTCGGCGAGCTCCAGGCAGTATTTGATCTCGTCGGCGGCGTAGCGGTAGTTCAGCGGGACGGCCACGCAGCCCGCCTTCAGCACGCCGAAGTAGATAGGCAGCCACTCCAGGCAGTTCATCAGCAGGATGGCGACCTTCGTGCCGCGCTCCGCCACGCCCGTCTCGATCAGCAGGTGTGCAAAGCGGTTCGCCTGGTCGTTGAACGCGCGCCACGTAATCTCGCGGCGGTAGCGCTGCGACGGCGGCGTCTCAACAAGCTCGTAGTCGCGCCACGTCTTTCCTCGCTCGTCGCGGATCGCAGGGTTGACTTCGACGAGCGCAATCTCGTCGGGATATTTTGCGGCATTCATGATCAAGTAGTCTGTTGCTGGCATAAAACGGTGTCTCCTTGTATGTGGTTTTCCGCCGCCCAATTTGCGGCAAGCTCTCATTCTAATCCAAGGGCATGTGCGCATTCCGCGATGCTATAAATTCCCCAGAGGATTCCGCATCATTGCGGCAAGTGTGGATTATTCGCCGCTCGTTGCGCTTTGCATCATCACTGATAGAATACGTAAGATAAAAAAACGGCACGAGCCGCGCGGATTGACGATGCGCTTTGCGCGTACGGTAAATCATACACAGAGCAGAATCGGAACGCCTCGCGCGCAGGAAGAGGGGATAGATGGACTTCGCTGCAATGGCAGACTACTTGCCGTTGTTCACGCAGGCCATGTGGCTTACCCTGCGCATCGGCTGGGTGGGCATCCTAGGTTCGTTGGTCATCGGTCTTGTCGTGGCCATGATTACGCATTACAAAGTGCCGGTGCTCTACCAAATCTCCCTGTTCTACATTGAGCTGTATCGCAATACGCCCCTGCTCATACAGCTGTTCTTCATGTATTTCGCCCTGCCGCGCGTGCTGGGCTTCGGAATAAACGCCGAAGCATGCGGCATGTTGGGACTGGCGCTTCTGGGCGGTGCTTACATGGCCGAATCGTTCCGTAGCGGACTTGAAGCCGTCGAACCCATCCAGACCGAAAGCGCCCTCTCGCTCGGTATGACGAATTCGCAGGTCATGCGCTATATCGTGTTGCCACAGGCCGTATCGCTGTCCGTGCAGTCCTTTGTCGCGAACATCATTTTCCTGCTGAAGGAGACGAGCGTGTTCTCGGCAATCAGCCTGATGGACCTCATGTTCGTGGCAAAAGACCTCATCGGCCTGTACTACAACACGACCGAATGCCTGGTGCTGCTCGTCATCTTCTATCTGATCATCATCCTGCCCGTGTCAATTATTGGAACCGTAGTCGAAAGGAAGCTTCGCTATGGAGCTTTTGGGTCTTGATGTCCTGTTCAAGGGCAGCAACGCCATGCGGCTACTCCAAGGCCTGGGCGTTGCGGTCGAAATCAGCGTCATTTCGGTGGTCATCAGCTTGGTGCTGGGTATGCTCTTCGGCGTCTTCATGACGTGGAAGAACCCAGTTGCCCGCGTAATAAGCCGCATCTATTTGGAGATCGTGCGCATCATGCCGCAGCTGGTGCTGCTGTTCATCGTGTTTTTCGGCGCCACGCGTGCGTTGAACATCAACATTTCGGCCGAACTCAGCTCCATTATCGTGTTTAGCTTCTGGGGCGTGGGCGAGATGGGCGATCTGGTTCGCGGTTCGCTCGAGAGCATCCCCGTGCACCAGTACGAGAGCGCTGCTGCCTTAGGCATGACCAAAGGGCAGATTTACTACCATGTAGTCATTCCGCAGGCGGTGCGCCGTCTCATCCCGATGTCGATCAACCTGGTTACGCGTATGATCAAGACCACGAGCCTCATCCTGATGATCGGCGTTGTCGAGGTCATGAAGGTTGGCCAGCAAATCATCGAGGCAAACCGCATGGCCAGCCCCAATGCGGTGTTCGGTATCTATGGCACCATCCTGCTGCTGTATTTCCTGGTGTGTTGGCCCATCAGCATGTTGGCGCGCCACCTCGAGAAGAAGTGGAGTAATTAGAAAACTGTAAAAGGGGAGACCTTCCTTAGCGGTTTTTGAAACAGAGAGGGCATTATGGCAAACGAGGGCGTACTTCGAATCGAGAAGCTTCGCAAGCAATTCGGCGACAACGTGGTCATCGACGGACTTGACCTTACAGTACAACCAGGTGAAGTCGTTGTTGTCATCGGCCCTTCGGGATGCGGCAAGTCCACGCTTCTGCGCTGCATTAACGGTTTGGAAGAGATTCAGGGCGGACGCATTCTGCTCGACGATGACGAGGTTGATGGACGTTCCAAGAACATTGCCCAAATTCGCCAACGGCTTGGCATGGTGTTTCAAAGCTATGACCTGTTCCCGCACAAGACCATCATCGAAAACGTTACGCTCTCGCCCATCGTGGTGCAAAAGCGCCCGAAGGATGAAGCCATAGCAGAGGGCGAAGCGTTACTCGAGCGCGTGGGCTTGCTTGACAAGCGCGACGATTATCCGCGTCAGCTCTCCGGCGGACAGAAGCAGCGCGTGACCATTGCCCGCGCGCTTGCCATGAAACCCGAGATCATGCTGCTCGACGAAATCACTGCCGCACTTGATCCCGAAATGGTTCACGAAGTGCTCGATGTCATCCTGGACCTGGCCCGCGAAGGCAAGACCATGATCATCGTCACCCATGAGATGAGCTTTGCCCGCGCAGTTGCCGACCGCGTTATTTTCCTGGAGGGCGGCCGCATCGTCGAGGAGGGCATTCCCGAGCAGTTCTTCACGAACCCCAAGACCGAGCGCGCCCGCGCTTTCCTGCACACCTTCGAGTTCGCTGCCGTCCGTTCGCACGTGGCTCAAGAAGACTGATCGCCTCTCCCTAAGGTTATCGACCGCCTTCGGACAGCTGATCGCAAAACTTATCGTGCCGTGCATGATGCGTAAAATCGAACGTGAATGTTCGCAATCTTTAATATCAACGAAACGCCATGTGCGAGTATCATGTCATAAGCTGAGATTAGCAAAAGCAGGAGGGGCTTGCGCATAGCGTGAGCGACCGTCGAGCGTGACGGTAAGGAACAAGGAGAAGATCATGAAGAAGAGAGTTATTGGAATCGCGGCACTTGTTGCGGCGTTTGCCCTAGCAGCGTTTGTGCTGACTGGTTGCGGCGGGTCCTCGAGCAGCGCGTCGGCATCGGCAAGCGCGTCGGGTGAGAGCGCGGCCGCGAGCGCAGAGGCATCCGGCGGCGTGTTCCGTACGCTGGATGAGATCAAGGACAGCGGCAAGATCATCATCGGCGTATTCAGCGACAAGCATCCGTTCGGCTACGTGGACGAGGGCGGCGAGTACGCCGGTTACGACGTCGAGCTGGCGAATCGCCTGGCTAAGGATCTGGGCGTCGAGGTCGAATACGTGTCTACCGAGGCAGCTAACCGCGTCGAATACCTGGAGACCGGCAAGGTTGACGTCATCTTGGCGAACTTCACCGTCACGGCAGAGCGCGCCGAGAAGGTTGACTTCTGCGACGCTTACATGAACGTGGCGCTGGGCGTCGTCTCGCATAAAGACAACGTGATCACCGACCTGTCCCAGATCGGCGAGGGCGACGAGGTTATCGTCATCACTGGCACCACCGCCGAGACGTACCTGACCGAGAACAACCCCGAGATCGCGCTGAAGAAGTTCGAAACCTATGCCAACGCCAAGACTGCTTTCGAGAACAAAGAGGGCGTGGCCTGGGCTAATGACAACACCGAGGTCATTGCGTTTGCGAACGGGGCAGAAGGCTTTACGGTGGGCATCGAGGAGCTCGGAAGCCTCGACACCATTGCTCCGGCCGTATCGAAGGGCAACACGGAACTGCTCGAGTGGATCAACGAGGATATGGAAAAGCTCGGAGCCGAGAAATTCTTCCATGCTGCCTACGAGAAGACGTTGCTTGAAGTGTACGGCGCCGACTATGAAGACACCCTCGTAGTGGAGCCGGGCCAGAAATAGTCTTTCAGGCTGAATAACAATCGAGATGAGGGGGCCGCCATGTGGCGGCCCCCGCGGGTTTCTGAATGACCAATCATCCCAGAACCAGGCGATCAAAGGCTATGATTTCCTGCGTTTTACAGGTCTGACAAGGCATTTTTCATCATAGCCGATGAGGTCTTCGCGACCTGCGCGGCGAAGGGCTTCGCGCACGAGGTCATGGTTTTTGGGATTGCGGTATTGGATCAAGGCGCGTTGCAGGGCCTTCTCGTGGGGAGACCTGGGCACATAGACGGGCTGCATCGTGCGCGGGTCGACGCCGGTGTAGTAAATGCAGGTTGAAACCGTGGCTGGCGTGGGGTAGAAGTCTTGTACCTGTTCGGGATTAAACCCTAGGTCACGACAGTATTCGGCAAGCTCGACAGCCTCCTTGAGCGTGGAGCCCGGGTGCGAAGACATCAGATAGGGCACCACGTACTGCTCCTTGCCAGCCTCCTTGCAGATGCGGTCAAATTCTGCGACGAACTGCTCATACACATCGTGGCTGGGCTTTCCCATGACACCCAGCACCGAATCGGACACATGCTCGGGTGCCACGCGAAGCTGTCCGCTCACGTGGTGCTCGACCAGTTCGCGCAAAAATGTGGGATTGGGGTCGAGTAACGCGTAATCGAAGCGTATACCGCTTCGTACGAATACCTTTTTCACCTTGGGCAGAGCGCGTAGCTCGCGGAGCAGCTTGACGTAGTCCCTGTGGGTGACGCGCAGGTGCCTGCAGGGCTTGGGCGATAGGCAGCGTCTGTGGGAACAAGCTCCTCGTGCGAGTTGTTTCTGGCAGGCGGGGATGCGAAAGTTCGCTGTCGGACCACCCACGTCATGGATATAGCCTTTGAAATCGGGGTCTTCGCACATCAGGCGCGCTTCGGCCAGGATCGATTCGTGGCTGCGCGCCTGGATGATTCGGCCTTGATGGTAATTGAGCGCGCAAAACGCGCATTCGCCCAGACAGCCCCGGTTACTCGTGAGCGAGAATTTCACCTCTGCAAGTGCCGGTACACCGCCAGCCGCATCGTAGGAGGGATGCCATGTGCGCTCATAGGGGAGCTCATAGACGGCATCGAATTCTTCGGTGCTCAGCGGTTCTGAAGGCGGATTCTGCACGACGAACACGCCATGCGGATACTCTTCGACCAACGGATGGCCCGCAAACGGATTCAAATTGTCTATCTGCAGCTTGAAGCTTCGCGCATAGTCCAGCTTATCGGCTTGCATCTGCTCGAACGTGGGCAATACGACAGGTTCGTAGACATGATCGACGTTGCGTGCGCGATACGCTGTGCCGGGGATAAAGGTCACATCTTGGATGGAGAGCCCGGCTGCAAGCGCCTCGGCGATGGCGATGATGGACTTCTCTCCCATGCCGTACGAGATCAGGTCTGCTCCAGAGTCCAGCAGAACCGATCGTTTGAGCTTGTCGGACCAATAATCGTAATGGGCAAGGCGCCTCAAGCTCGCTTCGATTCCGCCGAGCACGATAGGTGTCTTCTTGAAACTCTGCCTGATGAGGTTGCCGTACACTACACAGGCGCGGTCAGGCCGCAACCCCGCTTTCCCGCCAGGGGAATACGCATCCGAACTGCGGCGTTTCTTGGCAACAGTGAAGTGGTTCACCATGGAGTCCATGTTGCCGGCTGACACCAGGAAGGCCAGGCGCGGCTCGCCGAACACGCCGATGCTTTCCGGGCTGCGCCAGTCGGGCTGCGCGATGATTCCCACGCGATATCCGTGCGCTTCGAGCAGCCGCGTGATGATGGCGCTTCCGAATGAAGGATGGTCTACATAGGCGTCTCCGCATACATAGACGAAGTCGACCGCATCCCATCCGCGCTCGCGCATTTCCTGGTATGTCGTGGGAAGAAAGGCCATGCTAGTGTTTAATTTGTCGGTATCGGATATCCAATTGCGCGTTGGTGCGTTGACAAGTTCTGTAGAAATATGGGGCGAACAAGTCAAAGAACCTGGCCTAACAGTTAACGGAGCGAGCGACGTCGAGGTGCGTCAGGTCCGTGGGATCGTGCGTCCGCCGCGTGCCTTGCGCACGCAAGGTCGCAGGATCGCGCGGAGATGGCGTGCATCGGCGCCGCACAGCGTGTAGCAAAAAGTCGTCCGTAGGACGACTTTACTTCATGATGGTGCCCGAGGAGAGATTCGAACTCTCACGTGTTTCCACAACGGTTTTTGAGACCGCCACGTCTGCCATTCCGTCACTCGGGCACGTAACCAAACATTATAGCCGAAGCTTTTCCTTTCGTTCAAGAACGATGAATATTCCCCAGAGGTTCTGTATCATTTAGCGCCATAATGTGCTTTTGGAGACAACAATATGGGAAGTGAGCCAGAATCCTTCGGGATACCTGCATCATTTCTGAAAGGACAGCGTTGTGGAGTTCGATCTGCTTAGCATTATCAGCCAGATTCCGGTGACGACGATCATCGATTATCTGGGCGTCATGGTCGGTGTCATCGCAGGGACCCTGTTTGCCATTGACCGCGAGATGGACATCATGGGAGCGGTGTCGCTCGGGCTGGTGACGGGGTTTGGCGGCGGCGTCATTCGCGACCTCTTGCTTCAAAATCAGGGCATCTTCTTCATGGAGCATCCCATGTATGTCCTGGCCAGCATCTGCTTGAGCATGGCCCTTTCGCTTGGCAGGCGACATCTGACTAATTTCTACAAGTACCTATTCCATTTGGATGCGTTTACGATGGCTTGGTATGTGCTTGCTGGTGCGAGCAAGTCGTGGTTTGCGGGATCCGGCGCTGTCATTTCCATCATCTTGGGAAGCGTGACCGCTGTGGGTGGCGGTGCGCTACGTGATATCTGTACTGGCGAGATTCCGCGGGTGTTTCTGCCAGGAAAGTATTACGGAGTTTCGAGCGTCATCGCCGCCGCTTGCTACGTCATCCCGGTGGAGTTCGGAGCGCCCCAGGACATTTCGTCAATCTTGTGTGTTGCCGTGGGATATGCGCTCACCGTGCTGAGCGAGCGTTTCAACTGGCACACTCACGGAGGTTCTGCGCCAAGACGAGATTGCGAACGTTGCGGTGAGGCTGCAGACGAGTGAAACGCGGTTAAACCTGGGCACGATCGCCCCCTCTTTCTCGCCGTGATGTTAAAGTGCCTGCTCCCAAATGGCCAGCAGCGGCACTGGGCCGCTGCTGGTTGGGAAAGGGATGGAATGGAGGAGTATTCGTTTAGTTGTTGGCTGAAGAGCTAGTTGACGAGCTATCGGATTTCGCGGGCGGTTCGCCGCTCGGCTTCTCCCCATCGGGCTTTGCAGGCGGTTTGCCGCTCGGTTTCTCCCCGCTGGGAGGCGCTCCGTGTGAACTCTTCTCGCCGTTCGACATGTCGGGAGGCGTGCCTCCGCTGCCGTGATCGCCTGCCGTGGAGTTGGCAACAACCTCGATGGCTTTGCCAGTCGATGCGGCGCCCTCTTTGTAAGCCTCGCCGTTGATGTAAAGGGTGTGTCCGTTCAGATTGATGGAGTCGGCATCGCAAGTCAGGCTGGTGATATACGAATCTGCTGTAAGGGTCCAGGTTGAACCGCCGGCAAGCTCAACGTACACTTCGCCTGCCTGGCCATCAGTGTTGATAGCGCCTTTGAATGTGGAGCTGTCCTTGAGGTAAAGATTCAGGTTCGACACCTTGTCAACCACCATGTCACCGTCTATGGCCTGGCTCTTGGCGTTGAGCGTAACCTGTCCGCCGTTCGAACCTTCGTTACCCCAGCCTGCTGCTGCCGCACGCAGGAACACGCCGTCGGATTCGTTTACGATGCTCGCGTTTGTCAGCGAGATGTTGGCAACCGTGTTATTGATGAAGAACACGTCGCCGTTCTTGTTGGTCAAGCTGCCTCCGTTCATCGTGAAGGCTGCCTCGCCCTGGGCCGCATCGCCCGACATGGACTGGTAGATCATGACGGCCTGATAGTAATCGGATTTGTCCGAGTTCTTGGTGTTGTTGTCCGCTACGAGCTCAACGTCGTTGAGCGTGACGGAGTTCTTCCCCTCGACCACAATGCCTTGCGAGGCGGTTGAGGTCATCTCGGCTCTGTTCACGGTGATGTCCGCCGTCGAATAGACAACTGGTGAACCAGTTCCATTGGTCGTGTACACGCCACCGTCGACGTTGACCGTTCCGCCGCCGCGGTCCGACCTGATGGCGGCTGAAGACCTGCCTTGCGTGGTAATGCGCAGGTTATTGGCGTTCATGGTGCCGCCGCCGGTGGTCATGAGCCCGCCCGAGCAGTCGCCGGTCGTCTCGATGACCGAATCGGAGATGTTGACGGTTGTGCCCTCGCCATAGCTGAACACGGCGTTGGCATGCGTTCCATTTGTCTCAACGGTGATTTTGCTCAAGTCGAGCGTAGCGCCGTTCGTGGCGAAGATGGCCGAGTTTTCGCCATAAAAGTCAGCTTCGTCGCCATCCGCCTCGCCCGTTTTGGATACGGCTACGTTTGCATAGCTTTCAGTCGAGCCGTCCGCCTCTATAGCATGCTCGCCATCAGCCGCGTTCTCGATGGTTTCATTAACCGTGATTTCGTCTTTTGCAGGCGTAGCGCTTGCAGACGATTCAGCGGTGCTTGCGCTAGAAGAAGCTTTCGAGCTGTCGACGGCTTCGCTGCTCGCGGATTCAACGGCAACTGCCGCTTCCGAGGAAGTGCCGGCGCTCTGCGAGCTTTCCGAAGCAGCAGTTGTGCTGCAGGCAGTGAGGGTGAGTGCCAAGCTGGCGCTCACGAGGGCCGCCGCGAATCCGGTCCAGCGGCCTTTCTCGGTCATGATGCTCATTTTAATCTCCGTTCGCTTTGTTGTTTCGATGATTGCACTCTAGCGCTATGTCCTTAAGCGAATCTGAAAGGGTATTGCCGAATCGGTATGGCGGGCTGCATCTATGAGGTGTAGTTTGGCGATTTGCTGCAGTGGTACCATGTGGGCGAGAGGCAGAAACGGATTGTGAGAGAGGTTTCGCCCAGTCCGCCATGAGAAGTTTTCGCCATGGGAGAGGGCGACAGAACGGGAGCGAGCATGCAAGACACGCTGCAACAAGAGATAGATGCCTACCTCGAAAACCATTGGGAAGATGTGGTTTCAGATATGGATGCGCTGGTTCGCATTCAAAGTGTCGAGCAGCTTGATGCTGCAGCACCTGGGGCGCCCTACGGACCGGGTCCCCGTGCAGCGCTGAGCAAGGCGCTCGCGATTGCCGAGCGCATGGGCCTGGACACGCATGATTGCGAAGGGCATATCGGTTATGCGGATCTGCCTGGCGTGAGCGAGACGCAGGTTGGCATCATAGGCCATGTTGATGTCGTGCCAGCGGGTCCCGGTTGGCATTTCGAGCCCTTTGCGGTTACGCGCCAGGGAGAATACCTGATGGGACGTGGGGTTGCCGACGACAAGGGCCCGCTCATCACTGCTCTGCATGCCGTGAAGTTCTGGCGCGACCGAGGCGAACAGCTGCCTTACACCATTCGCGTGCTGTTCGGCGCGAATGAAGAGACGAACATGAAGGATGTCGCATACTATCGAGACCGTTATGAAGATCCGGTGTTTCTGTTCACGCCCGATGCGGAGTTTCCCGTGTGCTATGGCGAGGCGGGCATCTGCAGCGGGTTGCTTACGAGCGCTCCGATCGAAGGCGGATCGATTGCCAAGATGGAAGGCGGCGTCGCCGTAAACGCCGTGCCGGGGCTTGCCCAGGCGTCTATCTCGAGCCCATGCGCTCTCGAGCCGGGTGACAAGATATCTCTGGAAAGAGAAGGAGACGAGCTGCTCGTCTGCGCCCACGGGAAATCAGCACATGCCTCTACGCCGCATTTGGGCGAAAACGCTATCGACCTGTTGGCCTCGTATTTGATTTCCAGCGGCTGTCTCGCGCCTTCCGAAGAGGTGTTTCTCGGGCTTGTTCGCAAGGTCACCTCGTGTTTTGACGGTTCGGGTTTGGGGGTGCAGGCGCAAGACGAGCACTTCGGCAGCCTGACTGCGGTAGGCGGGACCATTCGGCTTCGCGACGGTCGCCTACAACTCAGCATCGATTTCCGCTATCCGACCACGATAGCCTCATCAGAAATAGAGCAGCGCGTTGACGAGGTCGCGCGGGCGTACGGCGCTCGCTTCGAAATGCAACACGATAAAACGCCGTTTCTCATGGACCTGAATTCGCCAGCCGTGCGAGCGTTGATTCAGGCTTATAACGAAGTCACGGACGAGCAAGCCGAGCCTTTTACCATGAAGGGCGGCACGTATGCGCGCGTTTTCGCGACGGGCGTGAGTTTCGGACCCGAAAAGCCCTGGGAGGAAAAGCCCGATTGGGTTGGCAGCATGCACGGACCAGATGAGGGCATACGCGAAGATCTCTTAAAACAGGCGTTTGCCATTTATGTGCGCGCAATCGGGGAACTCATGGAGCTTGAACTATAGGGTGATGCGGGTGCACCATTGGCCACGCGTCGTAAGGAGCCGCTTTCCGTCGGTTTTGCCCACCGAGTGGGCTTGTGGCCTGGATGAGACAGCCATTTCGAAGACAATTCGGCACTTTGCGCAAATTGCACTCAAATGGACAGTTTCGTCTAAACCAGCGGGAGGCTACCACTTGCGCTATTCTCGGATAAGCGGTACATTCGGAGTTGTTAACGGTTTCTATTTGGCGGTTAACGGCAACTTGGAAATACGAAGTAATTCGGTTAGGGTTTTTTCTGGGAGGGGGTTCCAATGCTCAAGGCAATCATCGTCGACGACGAGGCGCCTGCGCGGTCGGAGCTCAGGTACCTGCTCGATGAGCTTGGCCAGACAGACGTAGTGGCCGAGGCGGCGAGCGTTCGCGAGGCCATCGAGAAGCTGAAAGAATATCCGTGCGATGTCATGTTTTTAGACATCAATATGCCCGAGGCAAACGGCCTCAAACTTGCCGAGGGCTTGCAAACGCTCAAGTTCCCCCCAGCTGTCGTGTTCGTCACGGCCTATAGCGAATTTGCCCTTGACGCGTTCAAGGTGAACGCCATCGATTATCTCGTCAAGCCCGTCGAGACGGAGCGCCTAGCACAGGCTATCGCCCGCGTGCGCGACAACGTCGCCCTGCACATGCAAGCGCAGAAGTCCGAGCGCATCTCGGTTGAAAAGGGTGGAAAGAAGATTCTCATCAACATCGACAAGATCTGCTTCGTCATGGCGCGCGACGATTATGCCTACTTGCAGACCGATACCGATCGCTACTTCTCTACCGTCAGCCTTGCCCAGCTCGAAAAACGCCTGGAAGGCCATGGGTTCTTCCGCGCCCATCGGGGCTATTTAGTTAACCTTGCCATGGTCGAGGAAGTCGAGCCCGTGCCTGGCGGCACGCTGCTCCTCACGCTCAGCGGCACCGCCGAGAAAATCCCCGTTTCTCGCCGTCGCGTGTCCTTGCTGAAAAAAACATTGGGAATATAAGTAGAGCGTGCTGCAAGCACGCTCTACCGCTCAGCGCTGCGAAGCTCCGAGGCACCTCGGAGCTTTTGTTTGGATGGCGCTATTTCGTACCGAAGATGCGGTCGCCGGCATCGCCTAAGCCGGGCACGATGTAGGCGTTCTCGTTGAGGCGCTCGTCGATAGATGCGACGTAGATGTCGACGTCGGGATGCCTTTCCTGTATGACTTTTATGCCCTCGGGAGCAGCCACTAAGTTCATCAGGCGGATATCCTTGCAGCCACGCTTCTTCAGACTGTCGATGGCGTCTGCTGCGCTTCCGCCGGTGGCCAGCATCGGGTCGACCACGATCACGACGGAATTTTCGACGTGCTGCGGCATCTTGAAATAGTACTCGATGGGCTGATGCGTGTTCTCGTCGCGGTATAGGCCGATGTGCCCAACGTGCGCGAAGGGCATGAGCTCGAGCAAGCCGTCGACCATTCCCAGGCCAGCGCGTAGAATCGGCACGATGGTGAAGAAGTTCTGCTTGAGCATGGGAAACGTGCCCATGCAGATCGGGGTTTCGACGGACACGGGCTTCGTTTCGAAATTGCGGGTGACCTCGTAGCCCATGAGCATGGATATCTCCCTGAGCAGCAGGCGGAATTCCTGCGTCGAAGTACTTACGCGGCGCATGCGGGTGAGCTTGTCGGAAATCAGCGGATGGTCGAAGACGTGAACGGTGCTCATCGGTAAATCCTTCCTTCGGGAGATGCTGCATCCATTATAATCATCACAAGAGAATTGCGCGTCAACAGGCCGCGAATATCAGCAAGGCGATTGGATGGAGAGCGGGATATGGTAGAGCACGACGTTCCCACAATGGGAGCGCAAGATCAACAAGGCGCAGTGTACGATGCGCGCACGTTGGGCAAGCCGCGGATGGTGCTGTTCGGATTCCAGCACATGTTCGCCATGTTTGGCGCCACTATTCTGGTGCCAGTGCTCACGGGGCTTTCCGTGCAGGCGACGCTTCTGTTTGCCGGCTTGGGCACGTTGCTGTTCCATTTCCTGTCTAGGGGAAAGGTGCCAGCGTTCTTGGGGTCGTCATTCGCCTTCATCGCAGGTTATGCGGCCATAGCGCCCAATGGCGAACCCGAGCTCCTTCCTTATGCTTGCTTGGGCGTTGCCTGCGCAGGCCTCCTGTATCTGGTTTTGTCGGCCTTGTTCCGCGTGTTCGGGGCTAACCGCGTTATGCGTTACTTCCCGCCGGTGGTAACCGGTCCCATCGTTATCGCAATCGGGCTCATCCTGTCGAGCTCGGCAATCGAGACCTGCTCGAGCAACTGGATCATCGCGCTCATCGCCATCGTCACCATCATCGTATGCAACGTGTGGGGGCGCGGTATGATCAAGGTCATTCCCATCTTGATGGGCGTGATAGTGTCGTATATCTGTGCCATCGTCATGGGCGAGGTAGATTTTTCGGGCGTGGCCGCCGCGCCTTGGGTTGGACTTCCCGTCCTGATGGAGAACACCGTATTTGGCCTTGCTACTCCTGATTTTGATTCCGGTTTGGCTATCACCGCCATCATCACCATCATGCCGCTTGCGTTTGCCACGATGATCGAGCATATCGGTGACATTTCCGCCATCAGCTCCACCTGCAATCGCAATTACATTGCTGAGCCGGGTCTGCATCGCACGCTTCTGGGCGACGGCTTGGCCACCATTCTGGCGTCCCTGTTTGGCGCTCCGGCCAACACCACGTACGGCGAGAACACCGGCGTGTTGGCGCTCACTCGCGTGTTTGACCCGCGCGTCGTGCGCCTTGCGGCTTGCTTTGCCATCGTGTTCTCGTTCTGCCCGAAGTTCGCCGCCGTCATCGGCGCCATGCCAGCAAGCGTCATCGGTGGCGTATCGCTGATCCTGTACGGCATGATTTCGGCCGTTGGCGTGCGCAATCTGATCGAGAACCGCGTCGACTTCCTGAAGAGTCGCAACATCATCATCGCCGCGCTCATCCTGGTGCTTTCGATTGGCATCGCGTACAGCACAGCTGGCGCCATTGTTATCCCGGCAGGTAGCATCACGATTTCGCTGTCCGGTCTGGCTATCGGCTCGCTTGTGGGCATCATTCTCAACATCATCCTGCCTTACGGCGACGAGTACGAAGTGACCAAGCCTCCGACTCCTGAAATCAGGCATTAGCGCAACAAAACTGATTGCAAACAACGCTGCTTCACCTTCAGGGTGCTGATGCGTTGCAGTTTTGCGTTGAAAAAAACGAGTAATGTTTGAATTTGAGCAAAAACGTACGAATTCTGTTAGAAAAGCCGAATATTGTTTGATTTTTTAAACATGATTAATATTATCATGTTTAAGGTCGGGCTTCTCATCAGGTCAAAAAGGAACCGCTTTTCTAAAAAAGAAGAATGGGCTTGGAGAAATCAAACAATATTCAAGATTTGTAACACTCAGAGCCATCTAATTGGGAAAATCAAACATAACTCAGAAAAACCAACCAAATTTTTGAAGGTTGATTATCCCCCCCAAGCAAAGAAAGGCCTTCCAAGACGTCCAATCACCCGTAAGACAGACGATTGGCAGCTAATCATCGGAGGTATTTGAATTGCCGCCGACATTTTCCAATTGTGATTCGTATTATGTGGTGAAGGCGGAAAGGGGAGCTCCTTGGAAGCGAAAAAGAACATCCAGCGCCAAGATGGCGGCCCGGTGCAGAACAACCCGGGCGATATCGCGGGAATCTTCTCGCGGCATGTTAAGACGGTTTACCGTCTGTGCTACTCGTATTTGGCATCACCGCACGATGCCGAAGATGCGACGCAGGCGGTTTTCATGAAGTTGGTGGCCAAGCCACGCACCTTCGAGGACGCCGAGCACGAAAAAGCGTGGCTGCTCGTCGTGGCTGCCAACTACTGCAAGGACGTGCTTAAGAGCGCCGAGCGTGCGAGGGCGGCGGAAATGCCACCTGACGTGGCCGACCCAAGCGCAAAATCCGAGCCGAATGACGTATTGGAGGCTGTTTTGGCCTTGCCCCCGCTGTACAAGGACTGCGTGTACTTGTACTACTACGAAGGGTACAAAGCCGACGAAATAGCCAAAATGACCGAGACCCCGCCTTCTACGATCCGGAACCGATTACGCGATGCACGCGCATTGCTGAAGACCGCATTGGAAGGTGAGTAGCCATGACGAACGACAAGTTAAACGCGCAGTCGATCGCATCCGGCGAGATAAGCGTGGAAGAAATATCCGATACCCAGCTGGAACAAGCCCTGAAGGGCGCCTACGAAAGCATGGATCCCTCCGCCGAGCAGGAAGAGCGTATGCTCGAGGCCTTGCTGGCAGCGCAAGCCCAGGCTGAGTTGCAAGCCGAAGACGAAGCAGAAGGCGCGTCCCAGCAAGTCGAAGCGCAAGAGCCTGACGAAAAGAAGCAGGCTGCGCGAAACCGTGCACGTTCCTTCAGGAAGTGGAGGGTAGCGCTGCCCTTGGCGGCTTGCCTGGTCTTGGTTGCCGTGGTTTTCGGAGTGGCGAACGCGCCTTCGCCGAGTCAGGTGGAATCTCCTGCGCCATCGCAGGTCTCCCAGCCGACATCCTCGACGACTGATAACAAGGACGCTGGTGTTTCGACGGATGGTCTCATCGAAATCACTACCGATGAGCCGCTTGGCATGGCTGCCTCGACGTCGGAGGAGTACGAATACGCCGCAACCGATTCGGCATACGAGGCCGATGCTTACTACATCGAGGACATCGATTTCAACACCGAGGAATACAGTGCCATAAAGGAGACCGGCTTCATTTCCACGAAGGCAAACCCGCTGTCTACGGTGTCTGCCGACGTCGACACGGCCTCGTATTGCAACCTGCGACGCATGATTAACGATGGCTATTCGGTTTCCGATCTGCCCTCTGGCGCCGTGCGTATCGAGGAGATGCTGAACTATTTCAACTACGACTACAAGGCTCCGACGGGATCTGACCTGTTCAGCATTCAGGCACAGGCCGCGCAATGCCCTTGGAATCCCGATTCGCAGCTGCTCGTCCTGGGGTTTGCAACCGCACCCGAGAGCCAGGCGGCTTCCAAGGGCTCGAACCTCGTGTTCCTGATCGATGTATCCGGCTCTATGAATTCTTCCGACAAGCTTGATCTTCTGCAGGATTCTTTCGCAACGCTGCTCGAGAGCCTGGGCCCGAACGATCGCGTCTCGATCGTCACCTATGCCAGCGGCGAGGAAATCGTGCTGGAAGGCGCACACGGCGATGATGAGCGGACCATCATCAAGGCCATCTACAAGCTGCACGCCAATGGTTCCACCAACGGTGAAGCTGGCTTGAAGCAGGCATACGAGGTGGCCGAGCGCAACTTTATCGAGGGCGGCGTGAACCGTATCATCATGGCCTCCGATGGCGATTTGAACGTGGGCATCTCGAGCGAATCCGACCTGTACGACTTCGTGGACGGCAAGCGCGAGACCGGCATCTACCTCTCGGTGCTGGGATTTGGCTCGGGTAACTACAAGGACAACAAGATGGAGACCTTGGCCGACCACGGCAACGGTTCGTACCACTACATCGACAGCATCGAGGAAGCCGAGCGCGTGCTGAAAGAGAAGCTGACCGCCAACCTGATTCCTTTCGCCGATGACGTGAAGGTCCAGGTAGAGTTCAATCCGGCGCAGGTGAAGGCCTATCGCCTGATTGGCTACGAGAACCGCGAGCTGGCAGACGAGGATTTCCGCAACGATGCGGTTGACGCAGGCGACGTGGGGCCGAATGCGCAGTTCACGGTGGCCTATGAAGTCGTGCTAGCCGACTCGGCCCAGAAAATCGAAGAGCCCGAGCTCAAGTACGGATCGGCACCCCAGGCCTACGAGAACGCCAGCAGCGATTGGCTGACCTGCTCGATGCGCTATCACGCCTTCGATGGTGACGAGATGCGCGAACAGCAGCTGGCAGTTGACGCGAGCACCGTGGCTGCCCAGCCCGATGCCGACTGGAACCTGGCAGCAGCCGTCATCGAATTCGGGATGCTGGCACGAGATTCCGAGTACGCGGGCACTTCGAATGAGGACGGCATCCTGGACCTGCTGGCCGCCGCCCCCGCCAATGACCAGACGGATTCCTTCAGGAAGCTCGTCGTGAACGCGCTAGACTAGGGATCGATTCGCAGAAGAGGGCACGTCAAGGGGCGGGCTGCATGTCACGCACGAGCGACATGCAGCCCGCTTCCCATGAGTCCGAGTTGCAGGCAGTCCTGCGGCTCGTTCCGAATAGAACGATTTGCCGATAACGCGTGAGAGTTAGCGCAGCTGCATCGCGCAGTGCATGTTTATGGTTGGGAGAGGCCCCATTAAAAAGACCTTCACTTGATGATGGAGCAACTCGCTCCATCATCAAGCCTACAACCCCCCCGCATCCTCCTTTCAGGCTAATTCAAGGCGCCTCATGCATCATGACCGCATGATCGACGACCGGAGCTGAGTTGGAAGGAGGTCGCGAGTCATGAACGTTGTTATTATCATCCCTGCAATCGACCCTGATGGGAAGCTGAAAAACCTTGTCGATGAGCTACGCAGCCGAGGGTTTACCCGCTTCATCGTCGTGGACGACGGCAGCGGCGCCGAAAGCGAGGAGCTGTTCGCGGATCTTGAGCTTGATGGCGCCCACGTGCTTCATCATGCAGTCAACCTCGGCAAGGGAGCGGCGCTGAAAACGGGGTTATCCGCTGTTCGGACGCTGTTTCCCGAAGCCGCTCACGTAGTCACTGTAGATGCAGACGGCCAGCATCTGCCAAAGGACGTGGAACGGGTTGCACGTGCAGCTGAAGGAAGTCACGATCACGTGGTAATCGGAACCCGCGATTTGCAGGATCGCAACGTCCCGTTGCGCAGTCGCATAGGAAATGCCTTCAGCTCGATATATTTCAAGTTGGACACCGGGCTCGGCTGCCCCGATACGCAGACCGGTTTGCGCGCTATTCCCGTTTCGCTCCTGTCTTTCGCGCTTTCCGTTCCGGGAATGCGTTATGAATACGAGATGAACTTCCTCACAGCCGTGGCCAAACGCTCTATTCCTTTGGTTATGGTGCCCATCAGCGCGGTTTACATGGACGGCAATGCGGGCTCACACTTCTCGACGATGCGTGATTCCCTGCGCATTTTCGACCAGTTCTTCCGATTTACGGGAAACTCGATTGTCTGCGCCGTTGTCGACCTTCTGATATTCGCGTTGATTTCCTCAGCCCTCAACTTGCAGACCGCGGTTCTCGTGACCTTGGCGACTGTAGTGGCGCGTTTGGCTTCTGGTGTGCTGAACTTCGGCCTCAACCGAGGCTTTAGTTTCCAGGATTTGGGGAGCGGCAGCGGCGATGTGCGCACCCAGGGCGTGCGGTACACGATGCTTTTCCTCGTGCAGATGTGTGCGAGCGCATTGCTGGTCGTCGCGCTATCCATCATGCCGTTACCTCTTGTGATGGTGAAGGCGTTCGTCGACGGTTCGCTGTTTGTTCTGAGCTACTTTGTGCAGCGGAACTGGGTTTTCAAAAGAGACACGCACATGCAAGCTGTCAGAGCGAAAGGAGGCAAGCGTGGCGAAGTCAAATCGAAAAAGACATACTCGGCTATCTAGCGATACGTGGGTATACGTCGCGTCGGCTCTCCTGACTGTGTTCACCGTATTCGTGCTGCTGGATACCTTTGCAATAGCCCGCGTTCAACAAGTGGCACAGGCTGCTGATTACTCGAGCATCGTTGCAGCTCAGGAAAACGCTCAAAGAGAAAGCACGGAAGAAGCCGCCGCTTCGGAGAGCGTCGGCGCAAACGCTGCCGAATCCGCGGCTGATTCAGGTGAATCGCATAACGGCACCAGCTCGTCTGATTCGTCCTCCTCTTCGGAAGAAGAGTCAACTGCTTCGAGCTCCTCGACACAATCACGCGGCCACCACGGCCCGCATGGCGGTTCCTCGTCAGGTGAGAACGGAGCCTCTTCGGGGTCAACGTCATCATCGAAGGGGAAGGGCGGTTCCTCGGAATCGACCTCGTCGACGAATTCAGCGGTCGGCGCCTCTCAAGTCGTGGCGGGAGCGGCGTCCGCCGCAACATCGGGCACGCAAATCGGCAGCTATTCCGACGAGAACATGCAGATAACCGTATCGAAGCTTCGTGCGTACGACACAGATATCTATGTAGCTGACGTGCAGGTCACAAGCGCCGAGTATCTGAAGACGGCTCTTGCGCAGGGATCTTACGGGCGCAACCTGAAGGACACGACCTCGAACATAGCCGAGAGCGTTGATGCGGTCTTGGCCGTGAACGGCGACTATTACGGCTTCAGGGACGAGGGTTACGTGCTGCGCAACGGCGTGTTGTATCGCGATACTGCAGCAAGCGATACCGATGCGCTCGTGATATCTGGTGACGGCACGATGACGGCAACGTCTCAGGACGAAACGACGGCACAGCAACTCAAGGAATCTGGTGCTTGGCAAGTACTCTCCTTCGGTCCTGCGCTGGTCAACGATTCGCAGATCGTCGTAGACGCGAACGAGGACGTCAGCCGGTCCATGGGCAGCAACCCGCGCACCGCGATCGGCATGGTCAGCCCCCTGCATTACGTCGTCGTGGTTTCCGACGGGCGTACGGACGAGAACGCCGGGCTTTCGCTCTACGAACTGGCACAAGTGCTCATCGACAACGGGGCAACCTTCGCCTACAACCTGGATGGCGGTGGGTCGACCACAATGTACTTCCAAGGGGAGGTTATCAACAATCCCACGAGCGGCAACCGCGATGGCGAGAGGAGCGTGAGCGACATTGTCTACTTCGGCTAAGGTGTTGCGTCCTGCGGAGGAAGCGAAACATGACGATAAGGCACGAGGATCCGCATCTTGCGCACAACGCCTGCCTCATGGTGGAGTGGCTTTGCGCTATGGGCTGGCCGCTGCGGGATCCGCGCTCTTTGCGCTGGTATATGCGCAGTTCAGTCATGGGGTACACAGTGTTTTCATGACGTATATGTTCGCAATCCTGCTCGTCGGAGGCGTCATTCCCGCGCTTGTCTTGCATCTGGCGAAGGCAAAGCCCATCCCTCGCTTCGCGCGTCAAGCCTGGGCGTTGGCCCTTGCATCGCTTTGTATGGGGAGCTGCTTGTGCGGCATATTCGAAATCGCCGGCACAGGTTCGGTATATCTTGTGGTCTATCCAGTGCTGGCTGCCGTTTTCGCGGTTATGGCTGTCATAGGCCTCTTCAGGAAATAAACCAATATATCTGCGATACGTGAACGGTTTGTTTTTATGTATGCTGTCTCTCCCAGTTACCGTTTGAGAGGTTAAGGCTTGCGCTCGTCATCGCGCACTTTCCCAACAGTTCGGGTATAGTAAGTGCATGCGAAAAACCCGGGAGATGGGGGAGTCATGCACGAGAGGCAAGCGCCCAAGGGTCAAACGAATTCGGCATCGGGCACCATCAATGCCCAACCGTCCAACCAACCGCGTCCACATGCTCAATCGGGTTCGTCCGGGACGGCTTCGGGCCAAACCCTCGAACAATTGCTCACGCAATCTTTATCCGACTCGCAGGGGGCGACTGCCTCCACGCAGTCTCAGCAGAGCAGCACGCACGTGCACGTACGTCCCGAAGGGCAGTCGCAGCTCAGCATGACGCCCGAAGCTCAGGCGCAGGTGCAAGCTCAAACCCAGGCGCAGGCACAAGCCAACAGCCAAGCTCAGGCGCAGCCTAAGCCGCAACCCCAATCCCAACCGCAACCGCAGGCCAATACGCACCAGCACGTTCGTCCCGAAGGAATGCCCGGCTCCCAATCCACGAGCCCCTCGACCGCGAATCCCCAGGCTTCCGGCACTTTCGGCGCCCCTTCGAACAACCAGCAGCCAAGCCAGCAGCCTGCGCAAGCTAACAACCAGAGCGGAGGCTCTGGGCGCTCCATCGGGCTGCCTGCCATCATAGCCGTCATCTTGATCTTGCTGTTCCTGTTCTTCGGTTCGGGGTGCGCTCAGACGAGCAGCGCGCAGGATTCCGCTTCCGATTCCAGCGCAGCAGCAGAAGAGACCGTGACCGTTTCCGACCTGATTGCCAACGACGAGGGCTCGCTGGAAGAAACGCCGGTCATGCAACGCGGCAACAGCCTCTTCGAGCTGCTGTTCGGTTTCGACCCCACAGCCGGCTACACGACCACGTACGATTCTTCGCAATACACGTCAGCTTATGAGATAGACCCGGCGCTTGGCCAGGGCAACCCCAACGAGACGTGGACCATCCTCATGTACCTGTGCGGCTCTGACCTCGAAAGCACAGCAACGCGGCAAGGCGGTGGGCAGGCGACGAACAACCTCGTGGAGTTGACGAAGGCCAACCTCGGTCAAAACGTGAAGTTCGTTGTGGAGACGGGCGGCGCGAAAAGGTGGCAAAACGACGTCATCAGCCCCAAGTACTTGAGCCGCTATACCATTGAGGGCGGCAAGCTGGCGCTGCAGGATCGTCAGCCTTCGGCTTCGATGGCCGCCGAGTCCACGTTTGCCGACTTCCTCAAGTGGGGGACGGCCAACTTCCCCGCAGATCATTACATGCTCGTGATCTGGGATCATGGTGGAGGATCGATAACGGGCGTGTGCCAAGACGATATCTATCCCTATGATTCGAAGGGGGGTGCCGATTCTCTTACGTTGCCCGAAATGCGCGACGCCCTGAAGAAGTCGGGTGCCAAATTCGATGTCATAGGCTTCGACACCTGCCTCATGGCTACGCTCGAGACCGCGCAGATTCTCTCTCCGTACGCCAAGTGCATGGTCGCATCCGAAGAGTCCGAGCCAGGAGCTGGCTGGGATTACACGTCATGGCCCAACTGGCTTGCGGCGCATCCTGGAACGCCGGCAGCCGATTTGGGCACGGTCATCTGCCAGACGTACTACAACAAGTGCGCCTCGTACCGCCAGCAGGGCATGGCCACGCTTTCGGTTATTGACCTGAGCAAGGTCGGCAAAGTGTCCAAGGCTTTCGAGAATGCATCCGATGATATCGCGCTGGCAACGATTGACCCCACGTCGCTGCGCCAGTTGCAGCAGGGTGCCAAGTCGGCCGAAAGCTATGGCAATTCGGGCTTCTTCTCGATGAACATGGTGGATCTGGGCGACCTCATGTCGAAGACGAGCAGCGTCGTGGGCAGTGATGCAAATACGGTGGTGAAAGCCGTCAACGATGCCGTCGTTTACGAAGTGCACGGTCGCAACCGCGCAAGCGCGTCGGGTCTCTCGGTGTACTTCCCGCTCAAGATCACGGACCGCAAGGACTTCAACCGCTATGCGGAGATTACCGACAACACGCCTTACCTGCAATTCCTCGCCGTCTTGTTCGGGGTGTACAACAAGTACAACTGGACCGAATACGACAATTACGTATCGCTGAACGGCGAGCCTGTGGCCGAGAAGGACGTGAAGATCAAGTACAAGCAGACCGTGAACAAAGACGGTCACGTCCAGCTGAAGATAACCGACGGCATCGATCAGGTGGCCAATGTCTCGTTCGAGATGTACGTGTACCTCGACCAGCTCGGCATCCTGTGCTATCTGGGCTCTGACAACGACATGAGCGGTTCTTACGAGCTGGGCACGTTCGTCGATAACTTCCAGGACGATTGGCTGACCATCGATGGCCATTACGTCAGCGCGGCGCTGTGCGAAGTGGGCGACGGCTACAACTTGTACTACATCCCCATTCTGCTCAACGGCGAGCGAACCGGGCTTGTCATCGAGTATGCGTACGCCACGAACAGCTACAAGGTATTGTGCGTGATGGATGAGCCCAACCAGGAAACGGGCATGGCGGGAAAGACGGGCCGTCTTCTCGAGAAGGGTGACAAGGTCCAGTTCCTGTTCCCGGCCGAGAACGCCAAGACAGGGATAAGCGACGTCATCCCGCTCGAGACGATGGAATGGCACGATAACGTATCCGTTGTATATGAGGGCCTCGGCGATGGCAACTTCGCGTTCCGCTACGAGATCACCGACGTTTTGGGCAACAAGATCAACACCGAACTCGTCTACCAGCGTTATAAGAACGGCAAGGTCGTCAAGTAGGATTTTCTGTCTGGATGATATGAACGCCCCGGTAACGCACAGTCTTCTGGGGCGTTCATATCATTCGGCTCTTTAGGCTGTTCAGTAATTATGCACAACGGCATGTTATACTTCACGGCTGTGATAGCTGGTATATCCATCCGGACAAAAGGAGATTAATCATGGCAGGCCGCGATATCACGATTCCCTTTGGACCCGACAGGACAGGTGGCATGGACTTGTCGTCCTTGATTCCCGAAGTGGAGTCGACACAGCAGGCTGAGGAGGAGTTTGCCGAGACGGGCGTGCTTCCCGACTCCGCTTTCGAAGCTGCCCCCCAACAGAGCTACGGTGGCGATGAAGCGGAAGAGGCTCCCTTGGCAGAGTATCCGCAGGATGAGCCGCTTGTCGTCGAGTCGGATATCTCGGATCAGGCGTATGACGAAGCTGCCTCTCCACTTGAAGAGGAGCTTGTCGAGGATACCGAAGAAGAACTTGACGAATCTGCTGCTCCCAAGGTTGACGTTCAGGCGAGTCTTCTCGCCTTGAAGGATTCGATCGATCAAGGTCGCGAGCTGAAGGCCCGCGAGAGGGAACGTGACGAATTCGGCCAAAAACTCGACGCTGATCGCGAAGAGCTTGCCGATCGCGAGAACATCCTGGCCAATTATCATCAGCTCGTTGCCGAGCAGGATGCCATCATTGACGAATGCACCAGTCAGCGCGATGCGAGGAAGTTCGAGCTTTCCCAGCTCGTGGCCCAGCAAGATGAAACGACCGAAACTCTGCAGCGCATGCGCGATTACCACGATTCGCAGCTGCAGCCGCTCGAAACGGCCTTGGGACGCGCCAAGGCAACCGCCGAGCAGGCCAAGAATGACGAACGCAGTCGAAAGTCGGAGCTCAATGCCGCAGAAATCGCGAAGCGCAAGGCTGAAGGCGGCGACGATGCTGCCATGACGCTCGCGCGTTACGAAGTGGCCCAGCAGGCCTACGAGGAAGCGGCCTCGCGCAGCGGCATGGCGAAAGAGGCTCTCGACAAGGCCCAGCTCCAGTATGACGATCTGCGTGAGCAGGTCGAGCAGGCAGAAGCGCCCCTGGAGCGCAGCCTCGAAGACTTAGAAAAGAAGATCGAGGAGCTCAAGGAGAGCGTCAACCGTCTGGGCGAGGATATCTCTGTAGCTCGCAAACGCCGCCAGTATTGCGATACCGTCTACCAGTATCCAGACGAGACGGCCAAGCTGCGTGCGAGCGTCGAGGCTGACGAGGAAACTGCGCGCCGCATGGACGAGGAGAACGACGAGTTGCGCGATCGTCTGGCTGATAGCAAGCAGCGCTCCAAGACGGCGAAGCTTGCCATTGCTGCCGTCATAGCGATCATCATCGTTCTCATCGTGGTGTTCGTCGTAGTCGGCGGCAAGTAGAGAATAGGCTTAGGGCACGCTGCCATATATATGTAGCACAGACGGGCTGGGGATTCCCAGCCCGTTTTCAAATGCGTATTTGAAGCTAGGCTTCAGAGATGCAACGTTCAATAGTTTCAGGGGGTAGATATGCCGCTCGTACAGCTCGATGATCTTTCCGATCGACGGTTGCGCCCCTATTCAGGCATGACCGACGGTCAGCTGAAGCGCGGCGAAGGGTTCAGGCGCGACAATCCCGATGGGCTGTTCATCGGCGAGTCGGGTCGCGTTATAGAGCGTGCGCTCGAAGCAGGCATCTGCCCGACATCCGTTCTCGTGGACGAGCGTTGGCTTGAACACGATCGGCCCATCATCGAGCGCGTGCAAGCTGCAAACCCCAACGCCCCCATCTTTTTCGCGACGGCACGGCAGTTTCGCGAAATCACCGGCTACGAGGTGGTGCGTGGCGCTCTCGCTTGCTTCGAGCGCCCGAAGCCCCGATCGGTCGAAGAGGTGATTGCGGGCGCGCGTCGCGTCGCCATTCTTGAAGATGTAACAAATTACGCCACCCTGGGCGCCATCGTCCGCTCCGCTGCAGCACTTGGGATGGATGCCGTCCTCATCAGCCCTTCGTGCCACGATCCGTATTACCGCCGTTGCGCACGCGTGAGCATGGGCGCTGTGTTCCAGGTTCCCTGGGCTCGCATCGAGGGGGATGCTGATTGGGCATCCGGGCTTGTTCCAACGTTACGCGAAAGCGGCTTCGTGACTGCGGCCATGGCCCTTCGAGATGATTCTATCGGCCTGCGAGATCGACGCTTGGCTGAAGCTGAGCGCCTGGCCGTAGTGCTGGGGACCGAAGGCGACGGCCTGCGCGATACCACGATCGCAGCTTGCGATTACACGGTGCTCATCCCCATGGCCCATCAGGTCGACTCCCTCAACGTTGCCGCCGCAGCTGCCATCGCCTTTTGGGAATTGGGTCCGGAATAATGTAAACCCCAGATGATACAAACACCTTGGAAGATTTCGGGGGGCGCGTGTCTTGGATACGCGCCCCCCGATTGTCAACATTATTGAGATGCTTGCACTACAGCACTCGGTTTACGAGCTCTCGGCCTTCTACGTAGCGGTGGAGGTTGTCGCAGACAATGGCTGTGATGTTCGCTTCGGTCTTGTCGCTTTTGCCGAAAGCACCACCTGCCGAATGGGGAGTGATCAGGCAGTTTTTGCAGCGCCAAAGCGGGTGCTTCATGGGTAGCGGCTCGGGGTCGGTTACGTCCAACGCCGCACCACGCAGACGGCCCTCTTCGAGAATGCGCGCAAGCGCGTCGCAGTCGATGAAGTCGCCGCGTCCCACGTTGACCAAAATGGCGTTCTGCTTGATCTGCTGCAATCTGCGCTCGCCGAGCCAGCGCACGGTGCCGCTCGTGCTAGGCAGGCAGCCTATGATGACGTTGCTTTGTCCCAACAGCTGTTCTGCGCGCGACAGCGATACGAGCTTGTCAAAGCCTTCATGCGGCTCCTCGTAGTTGCGGCAAACGCCCGTAATCGATGCCACGTCAAAACCCGAGAGCCGTTTCGCAACATGTTGTCCGAGGTCGCCCGCGCCGAACACGAGCACGTGGGCTCCTTCCAGCGACATGACAGGCCCCAGGTCGTTCCAGGCCATAGATGATTGGTATTTCGCGTACATGCCAGTGTTCTGCGCTATGGCCAGAATCTGACCGACCACGAACTGGCTGATGATGTGTCCGTATGCGCCTGCGGCATTCGTCAACATGATGCCGTCGGGGAAGTGCACGTTATCGCCGGTGTACGCGTCGACGCCCGACCAGGTGGATTGAAGCCACTTTACCGAAACGCCCTCGCCGCGTAGCAGGCGTGCCGGGATCTCCCCGATGACAACCTCACATTGCGTGAGGGCTTCGCGTAGCGCCTGAAAGCCCTTGACGGTGGCCAGGTCTCCGTCAAAGCGCTTGATCACGGCATCTTTGCCAGCTGCGTAACGTATTTGATCCATGTGGCGTTTTTGGAACGGCGCCGTCACCAGTATGTTCATAAGAGCCCCTATCTTCCTGAAAAGGGTTTCCGAATCAGCCGAGGAGAGGATGCTCTTCGGCCGACCATGAAAAGCAACCGTTGCAATCATAAGTCATGTTGCCCAAGATGCGCCACATCTTGCAATCTGGCGGGCTTCTGCTACAATCCCTTTTTGGCCGACAAGGCGGCCGCCCTGCGCGCGAGTGCGGGCGCGAACAATACCTGGCAGTCCCGGGCTAGCCAGCACCCAACATGGCCCCGAGGACAGCGCGATCGATAGAGTCGCACGCCTGACATGCAGGCATATACGAGCCGTCGCGAAAAGAATCGCAAGGGGACGGTTTGAAGGCTTTGTGCGCTCTCGAAATCTTCTTGAACATGCCCTTTCACCTTGGTATTATTTATCGTTGCTGCTTACTGACGATTTTTAAGCGAAGGAGCTGTGTTGGCTAAAGAAGATGTCATCGAACTCGAGGGGACCGTGCTGGAAGCATTGCCCAACGCAATGTTTAGGGTCGAGCTCGAGAACGGCCACAAGATTTTGGCCCACATATCGGGAAAGATGCGCATGCATTACATCAAGATTCTCCCGGGCGACAAGGTTACGGTCGAACTTTCGGTCTACGACCTCAACCGCGGTCGCATCACCTATCGTTTCAAATAGGTAAGTCCGCAGCAGGTCGGACGGTTCGCGCGAGCAGCCCGTCTGGCCAAGTAAAGCTCGCGCCCGCGGTCGGGCGGGCAAAATGGAGGAGAGCACCGTCCGCATTCCTTCATCCGGCAGAAAATCATCGGCAGCGGCTGGCCGTGATAGATACGCAGTTATTTGTAGGGACACCGAAAGGAAGCAATTATGAAGGTACGTCCTTCGGTCAAGAAGATGTGCGACAAATGCAAGATCATTCGTCGCCATGGCAAGGTTTTCGTCATCTGTGAGAACCCGCGCCATAAGCAGCGTCAAGGTTAAAGAAAGGGTAAGGGTATATGGCTCGTCTTGTTGGTGTCGACCTCCCGCGCAACAAGCGCATCGAGATCGGTTTGACCTATATCTACGGCATCGGCCTCACGACCTCCAAGAAGATCCTTGCGGAAACCGGCATCAATCCGGATACCCGCACCGACGATCTCACCGAGGGTGAACTCACGAAGTTGCGTGACTACATTCAGAACAACCTCACCGTCGAGGGCGACCTGCATCGCGAGGTCTCCCAGAACGTCAAGCGACTGATGGAAATCGGTTGCTACCGCGGCCTGCGTCATCGTCGCGGCCTGCCCGTTCGCGGTCAGCGTACGCATACGAACGCTCGCACGCGCAAGGGTCCCCGTAAGCAAATCGGCGGCAAGAAGAAGTAAGGTAGTCACACATGGCACAGAAGAAAAAAGTCACCACGCGCGTGAAGCGCTCCGAGCGTAAGAACATCGCCGTTGGCGCTGCGCACATCAAGTCTACGTTCAACAACACCATCGTTTCTATCACCGACCCGCAGGGCAACGTCATTTCCTGGCAGTCCGCAGGCACGGTCGGTTTCAAGGGTTCGCGCAAGTCCACGCCGTTCGCCGCGCAGATGGCCGCCGAGGCTGCTGCGAAGACGGCCATGGAGCACGGCTTGCACAAGGTTGCCGTGTACGTGAAGGGTCCCGGCTCCGGCCGCGAAACCGCCGTCCGCTCCCTGCAGGCTGCTGGCCTCGAGGTTTCCAGCATCCAGGATTGCACGCCCATTCCGCACAACGGTTGCCGTCCGCGCAAGCGTCGTCGCGTCTAGCTCGTATACAGGAGGATTCATATTATGGCAATTGACAGGACTCCGGTTCTGAAGCGCTGCCGCCAACTGGGCATCGACCCGGTGGTGCTGGGCTATACCACCAAGGAATCTAAGCGTCAGCCGGCACGCCGTCGCAAGGAGAGCGAGTACGGCATGCAGCTGCGCGAGAAGCAGAAGGCCAAGTTCATCTATGGCGTTCTGGAGAAGCAGTTCCGCCACTACTACAAGCATGCGCTGGCTCAGGAAGGCGTCACGGGCGAGAACCTGATGGCCATCCTCGAGTCCCGCCTCGACAACGTTGTGTTCCGTCTGGGCTTCGCCCGTACGCGCAAGGAAGCGCGTCAGACGGTTACCCACGGTCACATCACCGTCAACGGCAGGCGTGTTGACATCCCGTCGTACCGCGTACGTCCCGGCGACCTCGTCGCCGTTGCTCCCAAGGCCAAGGAGCTGCTCGTCATCAAGAGCGCCCTGGTCTCCAACGAGCGCGTGTCGGTTCCGGCTTGGCTGGAAGTCGACATCGAGAAGCTGCAGGGCAGTGTGCTCTCGCTTCCCACTCGCGATCAGATTGACCTCGACATTAACGAGCAGCTGATCGTCGAACTCTACTCGAAGTAATCGCGCCCGAAGTTAAGGAGGCTTATCACACATGACAGAGTTCATGAGGCCGACAGTTACAACGGAAGAAGTGAACGATACCGTCGCGCGTTTTATCGTGGAACCGCTCGAGCGTGGTTACGGCAACACGCTGGGCAACTCGCTGCGTCGCGTTCTGCTCTCGTCCCTTGACGGCGCCAAGGCGACCGCCATTCAGATCGAGGGCGTACAGCACGAGTTCACCACAGCCGAGGGCGTGATCGAAGACATTACCGATATCGTTCTGAACGTCAAGGGACTGGTGTTCCAGGCGCTCAACAGCGATATCGAAGAAGCGGTTGCTCACGTGTCTGCCGAGGGTCCGTGCGTGGTCACCGGCGCGGAGCTGCAGGTTCCAACCGAGTTCACGCTCATCAACCCCGAGCACGTCATCGCCACGGTTGCCGACGGCGGTCAGCTGGAGATGTCGATTCGCATCGGCGTCGGCCGCGGCTACGTCGATGCCGACCGCAACAAGCGTACGGAAGACCCGATCGGCATCATTCATGTCGACTCGCTGTTCTCGCCGGTGCGCCGCTGCACGATGAACGTCACCAATACGCGTGTTGGCCAGCGCACCGACTATGACAAGCTGGTGCTCGAGGTCGAGACCGACGGCTCCATCACGCCGACTGAGGCCATTCTCGCGGCAGTGAACATCATCAACCAGTACATGGGCGCGTTCATGACGCTGGCCGAGGTCGAAGGTGAAGAGGAGGTCGAAGTGGTTTCGATCTTCGCGCCGGAAGGCCAGGAGACCAACGCCGAGCTCGACAAGCAGATCGAGGATCTGGATCTGTCGGTGCGCTCGTACAACTGCCTGAAGCGCGCGGGTATCCACTCGGTGCGCCAGCTGGTCGAGTTCTCCGAGAACGACCTGCTCAACATTAGGAATTTCGGTGCCAAGTCCATCGAGGAGGTCAAGGATAAGCTGATCTCGATGGGCCTGAACCTGAAGCTGTAATAGGAGTTAAGAACTATGAGACACAACTACAAGGGTCGCAAGCTCGGCACCGACTTCTCGCACACCAAGGCGATGAAGCGCTCGCTGGTTGCCGCGCTGCTGTACAACGACCGCATCAAGACGATCGAGTCTCGCGCGAAGGAAATCCGCCCCGAGGTCGACCGCATCATCACCTGGGCCAAGAAGGGCGACCTGCATTCGCGTCGTCTGGCCATCGCCCGCTTGGGCGGCGACAAGGAACTCGTCCGCGAGATCTTCGAGAAGGTCGAGCAGGGTTTGTTCGCTGACCGCAACGGTGGTTACACCCGCATCATGAAGCTCGGTCCCCGCAAGGGCGACGGTGCCCCTATGGTTATCATGGAGCTGTGCACCGAGCCGGTGAAGAAGAAGGCCAAGAAGACCGCTGAGCCCAAGAAGGCTGCCAAGGTCGAGGAGCCCAAGGCTGAGGAGATCATCGACGTCGAGGCTGAGGAAGTCGTCGAGGCCGAAGAGGTCGTCGAAGAGGCTGCCGAGGCTACCGAAGCTGTCGAAGAGGCTGCCGAGGAAGCTGCTGAAGAAGTTGCCGAGGCTGTCGAAGAGGCTGCCGAAGAGGCTGAGAAGGCCGAATAAGAGCAGTAAGCAAGAGCTGTAAAGGGCCGTCCTGCTGGGCGGCCTTTTTGCTGTGAGGACGATCAGATTTCAGTTGCAGGAATCAGGTCCCTGCCGTATTAGCGGAAGAATCATCAAAGGGGGTAGCCCCTTTGATGATTCTTTCAACTCTGCAGTGAATGGCGTGATGCGCCGTGGGCAAGTCTATGTGCGTCGGGAAGATCAGCCCATCCAGGCATCTAATCTGCCACCTTTCCCTCTTTAGAGTCGTCGATCCTGTAGAAGATGTCGAAAATGTTGATATCGTCGGGACTCCCATCAGGTGAAAATTCGACCGTGTCGCCTGGGGCGACGAAATCAGCTTCCCCTCTATACTCTCCCTTGGTTTCGGTGTGGTACGTTGCTGAGCCAAAGACGTGCATGCTTAAGAGGTAGTGACCCGAGTTGTTCGTAATCTTAAGCACATGCGAGCCCCTGTCATAATTGACGTCGAATTCTTCTCTGAAGCTCGAACCGGTTCTGTCTTCGTCTATTGCATAAGTCATGCCAAGGAAGGTGAAGTTGTTCTCTTCATCTGCGAAGCCCAGGTTGTTGACGACCTCATATGTTTCGTTCGGCCAGACCCCAGAGACGAAAGCTCGCTCTTCGCACCAGTTGCCATGGGAATCGATGTAGGAAAAGTACAGCACACCTTGGTCGATTCGAGCATCGACACTGCTCTTGATTGCGGTACAGCGATCGGAGCCGAACGTGACGTCGAATTCGTCATAACCGAACATCGTATCGTCGTTGCCAGGGTCGACTTCGGAATCAGCATCGAGAACCTGTAGGGTCGGATCGGTGCAGGGCACATCGCTACCGAAGGCGAGGCTGAAAGCCCTTGCTTCTCCAGCCTTCATGTTGAAGAGCATGTTGTTGCCGTAGTACGATGAGTTGCCAACTATGCCAGGGGTCAAGCCGACGGTGCCACCTACGATTCCTTCATGCGGGTCGTCGTCGCCATACCCATCGGCGTAATGCTGCGTTACCTGCAAATCGAAAGCAACACGGTTGGCGTCTGCGGCGCTATTGTTCACGAGCGTGCCTGAGATAATGTAGCGGTACCTTGCAGTGTAGGCATCCCCTTCACCTCGGTTATCTTCTTCGATTGTCAGGCCTTTCACCGTGAAATCACCGATGCCAGGGGCTCTGGAAACGCCTGCATCTGCATTGGAATTGCCAGCCGCCTCTGCGCTGTTGGCTGCTTCGCCCGATTGCCCGCCGAGGGTGCTCGGGACATTTGCTTCTTCAACCTCGGCCAGTTCGATCGCCTCTCGACCTATCGTTTCAACTATTGCTTGTGATTGCGTCAGCGTTTCTATGGTTAGGGTTTCTGCTGCTTGCGCTTGCTCGTTATTGTCGGGGGGCGGCGTGCAGCCTGCAAAGCCCGATAGCGCGATACATATCATTGCGCAAAGCGTAGCGGTCGCAATTCTTCTCTTCATGATGTTTCTCCTTCTTCTGAATTGAGCTGGTTTTCTTCGATCGCCTCATGGTTTGCCATCAGGGAGCTGTGGTTGTTTTTCACCCTCCAATTTCAGTCTTTTCGCCGGTCAGAATGACGTGCTCTTTCGTTCCTTTGCATCCCTGCGGGCTTTCCCGATGGCGCCAATCTATCGCTAGCCGTGCGCAATAAGTTGCGCAACAAAACGTCTTCAGGCTCGTTCACACTGAGGTTGTCGAGCTGGCCGGCTTGCTTCTTTGGAATCGAGAGGATGAGGTGAGGGTGAACTGGTTTTTGGAAAAGAGAGCAGGCAGTTCAGTGTGGAGAAAGCGTTGCGTTGCTACACGGCGTTGTTTCGCCATGCTGTGCTTCGTGCGAGAGGATTCGATCTTCGGAGAGTCCCTGGCTGCAACTGGGAAGAAGTGTTTACCGTGCTAAGGAAAAGCGCTTGCGTCGACGAAGAAAGAAGCGCTCACCTTAGAGGGAGAAGAGTATTTGGCATTTGCGGGAGAAGGAGCAATACCATGAAGAGAAGTTTATATTGGGCAATCGTGTTGGCCCTTGCCGTCAGCGCATGTGCATTGGCTTTGTGTTTGACGGGGTGCGATGGTGCTGGCCAAGCGCAGTCTCATGATGCTGCGGCCTCTGAAACGCAGACGATGGCCGATGAGAGCACAGAAGCGGCGACGAGAACTGAAAGCTTATCGTCAGTCGAGCAAAAGGCGGATGCGAGCACGGACGAAAGTGCGCAGCTGAGCGATGCTGCTGTTTCCGGGCCCGATGCGTCAAAGATAACGGTATCCAACTTGAAGCTCGTGGAATTGGGTGCGAGTTCTGAAGGCGCCGATCCGATTCCGCGCGATTATGTCCTTACCGGGACGCTTACCAACGGCAACGACCAAGTGGTGTCAGCTGGAGTTTCGCTGTTCGTGCACGAGCTGAGTATCGACGAGTACGGTGACGAAACCGAAAGCGACGAGGTCGGGGAATATGCGCTGGAAAACTGCTCGGCTACTCCGGGCGTCCTCGACGATCTTTTCTTGAACCTCAAAGCTGGCGAAGCGCGCGATTTCGAATACTATTTGAGCTCTCTTGACTACTATGACACATACGAAATCACACGCAACGGAGTGGAGGGTTTTGTAGGTTTTGCTAGTCCCGAACTTAGGGTGAATGAAGTAACTGGCGAGGTTACGGAATTCCCAGACAGTCCAGGCATGGCCATCGTTGCCGATGACGACATCACGATCTCCTACAGAAAAGAAGGCGACACGACCTTTATCGATGCGACGAACAATACTGACAAGCTCTATTCCGATATTGTCGTTGTGACCTCGTATTTCGACGAGGGTCACGACAACGCGCATGAAATTGCAATGGATAATATCGGATCTGTCCGCCCGGGTGCTTCAGGCTTGGTCGAAGTGAACGCAAACAGCGGCCATACTGGTGGCAATTGGTATGTTCAAGATCCGCGGACGATAGTAGTAGTAGCAGTGGAAGATGCGGAACGTCCCGCGACGAGCCTTGCCGAGGAATTCGATGCCGAAGTGGTGAGTGAGGACGGGAGCCTTTCGCCTGAGGTGAAGATAACGAATAAAACGGGTAAGTATTTGGAAAGCGTAACTGTAACCGTACGTATTTTCAAAGAAGGTTCTGAAGAGTTGTTGCTGGCAGTTGGCAACGCTGATCACATGGCTCCTGGCGACGAGCAAGTAGTGGAAATCAGCTTGGCCAGTTCGGGTGGTCTCTTCATGTTCGAAGGTCCAGATGTTGCTGACATGGAAATTTATGACATTACCTACACCGTGGATGAGAGCAAGGAAGCTAAGGCAAAAGGTTAAGCCATGAGGTCGACCGCTTGCTTCGATCGAAAGATTGGCGTTTGCAAACCGGGTTCTGCCTATGGGAGGCCGTCGAAGAAGTTACCGAGGCTGCCGACGAGGTCAAAAAGAACGAGTAAAGAGCGTTAAGCAAGAGCTGTAGAAGGGCCGTCCTGTTGGGCGGCCCTCGCAATTTTTTATAGCATCGCCTAGAACAGCAAGGCTCGTGCTATCTTTCCGCTGCGTTTAACCTTCATCCGAATCCGCCCTTGCCGTTGCGGAAGGGCCTGTGAAACAGAGGCTACATCTACGATACGTTCGCAGAGACCTGGCCGCTATCAAGCTACGCTTCCAAGACGTCCTTCAAAAGCGAAACCGAGTACAGGCTACCCCAAGCGCAAACGATGCCGTCATCGCCTGCGAGCTCCATAGCAAGTGCCATAGCGGCGCTGAAATCAGGTGCCACTCGCACCTCGGGGTCGAGGCCGAGGGCCTGGGCTTCTTCGGCAACCGCTTGCGCCAAGTCGTCGCCCGAAAGTGCACGCAGGACGTTTGGCGAGGTCACGCACACCCATGCGTCGCCCAGTGGGGCCACTGTGCGAATCATGGTCCGGTAGTCCTTGTCGGCGAGAACGCTCATCAAAAAGACGATGCGCTTGTCCGCAAAGGCGTCCTCCAAGCTTTCGGCCAAGGCGACCGCTCCTTGCGGGTTGTGCCCTCCGTCGACCACTACGGCAGGAGGCCCCGAGGAAACGACCTCGAATCGAGCAGGCCATGACGTATCGGCAATGCCCTGCTCGATTGCCTCATCCGAGATGCTCCAACCCCGATCCCGAAGGGCGAAGATGGCCTCGAGCGCTAGCGCTGCGTTCGAAGGCTGGTAGCTTCCCAGTAAGCGCGTAGTGTATGAGATGCCCTTATAGTTGAAGGGGCGCATCACATTATGGATGGGGTTGACTTCGAGCTGGGAGAAATCGGGCACGACGACTTCGGTGCCTGCTGCTTCCGCAGCTTGCTTGATGGACTCCGTTGCTCCTTCATCGTCCTGAGGCCACGAGACCACCGAGGCGCCTGGCTTTATAATGCCTGCCTTCTCGGCTGCTATAGCTGCCTGAGTATCGCCGAGGAGCTCGGTGTGGTCCAGCCCGATACGGGTGATGACGCAGACTTCGGGTGCGTCGATGATGTTCGTAGAGTCCAGGCGGCCGCCCAGCCCCACCTCTGCTATAACGATGTCGCAGTTGCAGCGCGCGAAATGCTCGAAGGCCACGGCGGTCATGAGCTCGAATTCGGTCGGATGCTCGCCCGTCTCGGCAGCCATCGCCTCAGCGTGCTCGCGGACGGCGAGCGTCACGTCGCGCAGGTCGTCAAGCGAGATGTTCTCGCCGTTCACGCGAATGCGTTCCTCGAACGTGATGATGTAAGGACTTGTGAACAAACCCGTCTTGTAGCCGGCCTTGCGCAAAGTCGACTCAATGAAAGAGCAGGTTGATCCCTTGCCATTCGTACCAGCCACATGGACGAACTTCAAACGGTCTTGCGGACGGCCCAAGCGGTTGAGCAGTTCTTCTGTGCGCTCCAAGCCATAACGTGATTGCTGCCAGCGGGGCTCGTTGATATAGGCGATGGGATCGAACTCGTTCATGCAGATAGCCTCCTCGAATGAGATATCGCGCCATGTATCGGTTTCATAGCGCAGTTTAGCGTCTCAAGAGCTCGCCGAGCGTGGCGAAATCGTTTTCTAGGGCGAGCCATTTTGTGCGGTCGTAAATGGCTGCAGCGGGGTGGTAGATGGGGAATACCTTGAACCTGCCTGCTTGCTGTAACGTCCCATGGAGCCGTGTGATGCCGACTTCGGTTTTAAGGACGAACTTCGTCGCGAAATTTCCGAGCGTCACGATGAACTCCGGGTTGATGGTACGCGTTTGCTCACGTAGGAACGGTGTGCAGAGCTCGATTTCTTCTGGACGCGGATCGCGGTTTCCCGGCGGCCGGCATTTCAGGACATTTGCGATGAAGACCTCTTCGCGTGTAAGGCCCGCAATTTCCAGTAGTTGGTTAAGGTTTTGCCCAGCTTTTCCCACAAAGGGCAAGCCTTGCAGATCCTCGTTCTTGCCAGGTGCTTCACCGATGAACAGGACGCGCGCGTCGGGGTTCCCATCTCCGAAAACCGTCTGGGTGCGTCCCGCAGCTAATGGGCATGCTTGGCATGCAGCCACCTGGGCTTTCAACACTTCAAGTGGTATATGCGGCTTTGGCATATGCTCTCCTCGCGTGAATGCGCTCTTCGGGTCAAGTTCGAAAAAGGCGCATCCATCGTTATCTCATTACGTAAACACCTTCGGCAAGGACGAGAAGCCGGTCGTTATCTCGTAAGGGGTCGTCATGAGCTTACCGGCGAGTTCGTCGACGGTTATCTCGGCAAGGCCCTGTTTGCCGAGGATGACCACTTCATCTCCAACCTGCGGGTCGATTCGCTCGCGGGCAGCGGAACGGCGTAGGTCGACCTCGAACATGCATGAATCCATGCAGATGGCGCCAACTTGACGTACGTAGCGTCCGTTCACGATGAAATCGATGTTTCCCGACAGTGCGTACCGCAGTCCATCTGCATAGCCAACGGGGATGGTGCAGACCTTCACCGAGCCGGGGCTTCGGTAATGCAGTCCGTAGGAGACGCCTTCGCTCACCCCGAGCACGTGTGTGTCGGTGATGCGCGCATGCACGCTCATGGCGGGTCTCAGCTCCGCTATCTGGCGCGTTTCGGGACAGGGATGGAGGCCGTAAAGTACCAAGCCCAGTCGCACCATGTCGAACTGGACGCTCGGGTACCGCAGCGCTGCAGCCGAGTTGGCCGCATGTACGACACCTGGATCGAATCCCGCTGTGCGCATGTTGTCGACGGTGTCGATGAAGCGTCTGGCTTGTAGCTGGAGGTCGAGCGTTTCGGCGCACTCGGCGGTGGCATAGTGGGTGAAGACCCCTTCCAGCTCGAGCGCCCGGTGGAAACTCACCTGATGGAGGAACTCGATGGCCTCGTCGTGTCGCACCCCCAACCGGTTCATCCCCGTGTTCACGGCAAGGTGATAGGGTGCCATCATGCCATGCAGGTCGGCTGCCTCGGCGTAGGCTATCGCGAAGTCCGGTTCGTAAATCGACGGCGTGATACGGTATCCCAAGAGATGGGGAATAGTCTGCCGAGGCGGCTGCGCGAGCACGAGGATGGGAGCGTTGACACCTGCTTTGCGCAATTCGATGCCTTCGGCAACGGTTGAAACGGCGAGTCGGTCAGCTCCTGCCCCGATGGCGGCTTTGGAAACTCCTACGATACCGTGTCCGTATGCATCGGCTTTGACAACAGCCATCAGGCGGCATCTCGGCTGCAGCAAGCGTCGCGATTGGGCGACGTTGTGGCGAATAGCCGAAAGGTCGATTTCAGCCCAAGCCCAGCGTCCGTCTCCAGGACGGGGGTCTGCGAGCTCAACTTCGGTAAACGGAATCGCCCTCCGATGGTTTGCGGAGAGTTGCGAATGGGAATGCTGCGCTTGTGCTGCTCCCGCAGTCGCAGCACGGCTGCGGCGGGAAGCCTCCCCGGCGGACTCGAACTCGTTCGGGAGATGCGCGAAACCGGTGAACCCGTTGGGCAAGTTGTCCATGGAGCGCTGCCTTTCGAATCGGTCCTAGTAGTAGATCTTTACCCTGGTGCCTACAGGAATGGTCCCGTTGTTAACGCTGTTGTACAGCCATTGCGCATTGTCGATATCCAAGCGCACGCAGCCCGAAGAAACCGATTGTCCGAGCCTCCCGTCGAGAATGCGCCTCGAATTCTTCTGATACGTCACCGAATGGAAGAGGTATTCCCAGCCGATGAAAGCGGTGGCGTAGTAACACGAGTAATTGTCCCCGAACTCGTATTGCGTGTTGCCATTGATGGTGTAGCTTCCTGTCGGCGTCAGTCTAGGCCTGCCGGTGGAGCATTCCCAGCTTTTCAGAAGCGTGCGGTTACCTTTCGGGCCGCTGAAAATGCACATCCAATGATGTGTGAGATCGACTGTGATCAGGTAGTTTGTATAGCTCGTCGTGCTTTTGGCGTAGTTCCATGCCTGCGCGACGCCAAGCCTTTCGGAGCCTTTCTTATAAGGCTTCTGCGCTACGAGCTTCCAGCGTTGGGTCGCAGCGCCTGTATCGGTGCTGGAAACCGCCGATGAACCTGGGTTGCCAGCACCCGCGGCTGTTAGCGCCTTGCGCGATGCTTTGTTAACCAGGGAATACGCGCCATCTTCACCTAATACGACCTTCCATTTTTGAAGGTTGCCGCCGCTAGAGGCGTTTTGACGGACAATTGCGTTTTCGGCAGAGGAGCCACTTGCGACCTCGATGCGCTTGCTCGATCCGGTGTTGGTTATCCGATAGGTATCGGTGGCAGTGCGGGTGAACCTGAACACCTCGGCGTTGGTCTCTTCCTCTTTTTGAACTTGGAGCTTCGCGCCTTTGTCGAGGCTTTCGTCGATGACGGCGAGTAGGTTGCCCTTCGCGATTGAGGTGAGCGTATACGTTCCGTTTGGCAGCACGTCGGTGCGCGTAAGCGCGAAGCGACTCCCCTTCGCCGCAGTGACGAGCTTTCCACCGGAAACCTTCATTCTTCTGCCCGTTTGGACATTGGAGAATGCGCAGCCGCCGCTCCTGAGGGAAAGCGTCCATCTGGACGACATCGTGCCGTCTTTGGAGCGCTGCACAACCTTTCCGCCCGCGTCGCAGAGGTACAGGCCCGATGTGCAGGATTGGAGGGTGATCGAACCGTCGACTTGCTTGCGTATGAAGAAGCGAAAATCGATGGAAGAATCGTTGAAGGCGGCTTTCGTCATCTGGACGCCGCTCGAGGTTTTAGATCCTGGCAATCGGATTACGGCATTCGGGTTTTTTGCCGTTGCGATGAAATACGCTCCATTGGCGATACTCGACGTCGAACCCCTGGGAACGAGTTTGAACTCAAGCTTTTGGATTTGGCCGAGCTTGCCGGCGCTGCCGGCCGTTCCTCCATTCATTGTCCAGGGTTGCCAGCCGGTATCCTTAATATAAGCCCGATAAACGACGTCGTAGGATTTTGCGATCTTTCCGGTGAGCCTCACCTGCACGCCTCGCATATACCAGCCTTTTGTTCCCAGCCGCGCTCCATTAGATACCCACTTTGACCAGCCTTTGCCTCTTTGGTAGATGCGGTACTTAACTTGGCCAGACAAGCTGCTCTTCGCTAACTTTAGGCTGATGATCTGGAATTTCTTATTTTTATCACCGATGGCGGAGCCATTGCTCTTCCAATTGGTCCACTTGCTGCCAACGTAAGCCCTGTACTTGATTTGAGGGTCTTCCGAGGTTTTTGGCTCGGCTGTCTCGGTTTCGGTCGAGGCTGCTACGAGGCCTGTGGAAGTCTTATTGCTTGCGAGCGCGGTTCCTGGAACGAGGAGAAGTGCTGCGACGAGCGCACATACGAGTGCTGGAAGAAATGCCTGCTTGCGTATGCTCATGGATACCGCCTTCGTGAACCGTTGCTTGTTTTCCGTATTATATCGCGAAGAAATGATGCGAATGCTTTCTGTTAAACCAGCCTTCCGCGTGCCCTATCCCACTTACCTAGGATGCTGGACGGCCAAATTGCATCCAAAGGCGCGCGAAAACGAAGCCGCCCGGCAGGTGAACTGCCGGGCGGCTGACAATGCTTTGAGGAAACAATTCTTACAGCGATTCGATATGCTTGATGACATCGCCGAGGTTCTTCAGCCCTTCGGGTTCGCCGAAATCGATGTTGAGCGCGTCTTCTAGGGCGCAGATCAACTCGACCATGTCAAGCGAATCGATGTTGAGCGATTCGAAGGTGGCCTCTTCGGTGACGAGGTCGGGGTTGATGTCCAGGTTTTCCACCAGGATGTCTTTAATGGTATCGAGCGTCGACATGAAGCCTCCTTTTCTGTGGTGCTTCAGGTTTACAGGGTTTGCTTGAGCAGGCCGTAACCGCCATCATCACGACGATACAGCACGCACACGGCAGAGCTGTCGCGGTCGGTGTAGACGAAGAAATCATGGCCCAAAAGATCGATTTGGATAAGGGCTTGCTCTTCGGTCATCGGCTCGAACTCGATTTCCTTCACGCGGACGATTTCTTCCTCGGCGCTCAGGTCGGCCATGAGGGCATCCAGGTCCAAATCACCTGTTCCTTCGCCCATTTCCCTAATTGATGCGGTCTCGCCGTGGGCACCGGCGCGGACTTTGCGATCGATTACGCGGGTCTTGTACTTACGCAGCTGGCGCAATACCTTGGCAGCGGCAACGTCGATGGCGGCGAACATGTCTTGTTCGCACTCCTCGACGCGAACGACGTTACCCTTCGTGCGGATGGTGACCTCGCACTGGCACGGCAAGGCGATTGACGGATTCTTCTTCACGCTAAGGACGACTTCAGCGTCGAGCGGGTCGATGTCCATGACTTTCATGGAATGGCCGATTTTTTCTTCGGCATACTGGCGCAGCGCATCGGATACGGTCATTTTGCGCCCGGCTACTGTAATTGCCATAACTACCTCTTCTGTCGGGGGCGAATAAAAAACAGCCTGTTCGTGGGCGACCAAAAAACGCGGCCTCTCCTTCCTCAAGCTGATAGCCATAGGATAACTCAAAACATGCCCCGATGCTGTCAGAAGATGAATTCGTTTGAGAAGTGTTTCGCGGCTTGCAGCGCACCCGAATGTGGCCCTTGCCTGCTCAGGGATTTGCTGCGTTTGGTATACTCTCCAACTGTGAGATTTGACGAGTGAGGAGCATCTATGCAGACAGCAGCAATTATCTTGGCAGCCGGAGCGGGCACGCGCATGAAGTCGAAGCGCCCCAAGGTCGCTCACGAAATGCTTGGAAAGCCCTTGCTCAACTGGGTGGTCGACGCTGCGCGCGAAGCCGGTATCGACGAAATCGTAACCGTCGTGGGTCATATGCGCGGACAAGTCGAGCCGCTCGTGGCCGGCAAGACCCAGATTGCCGTGCAGGAACAGCAACGGGGGACGGCTGACGCGGTGCTGGCCTGTCGCGAGGCGCTCGCAGATTTCGAGGGGTCGATTCTCGTACTCTCGGGAGATTGCCCGCTCATCAGTGCTGGCACCATGCAAGCGCTGGCCGATTTGCGCGAACGCGAGAATGCAGCTGTCGTCGTTTTGACGATGCGGCCCGACAACCCCTTCGGTTACGGGCGCATAATACGTGATGCGGACGGGCAAGTGGAGCGCATCGTGGAGCAAAAGGATGCAACGCCTGAGGAAGCTGCCGTAAACGAATGCAATTCCGGATTCTACTGCTTCGATGCGAAGGCGCTGTTCGAAGCGCTTGACCAGGTGGGAAGCAACAATGCGCAGATGGAGTTCTACCTGACCGACGTAGTTGAGATCAGCCGCCGTGCGGGTCGTCCCGTGCTCGCGCTTCCCGCCGCTGACGATTCGGAGTGCTTGGGCATCAACTCCCGAATTCAGTTGGCGCAAGCCACCAAGATTGCCCAGCGGCGCATAAACGAAGAGCATATGGCGAACGGCGTGACCATGCTTGACCCCGATCAGGTTTGGATTGGCCCCGGTGTGAAGATCGCGCGCGATGTGGAGCTTCTGCCCCAAGTGTTCCTTTTCGGTTCCACCGAAATCGGCGAGGATAGCGTCATCGGGCCGAATTGCCGCCTCACGGACACCGTTGTCGGTTGCGGCTGCTTCGTCGACGAGACGATTGCCGACCAGGCGCGCATTAGCGATGGCGCTTCCTGTGCTCCGCGTAGCTACCTGTATCCTGGCACCCATCTAGAATAACGAGTCCTTTAGTCTGCGAATGAACTGCGGATTCTTTTAATTTGCCCAAAGCGCCAAACAACGCCTCGCCTATCCATGGTTTAATAAAACATGGCCTAAAACCTGATGCTAGGAGGGCGCATGACGCAGATGCAAAAGACCATGGCCGTCTTTTCGGGGTCGGTAAATCCCCCGCTTGCTGACGGCATTGCAAAGGAGCTCGGACTTGAGCTCGGCAATGTGAAGCTCGAGAAGTTTGCCAATGGAGAGATTTACGCGCGCTATCTCGATAGCGTGCGCGGCGCCGACGTGTTCATCGTGCAGTCCGTATGCTCTGGTTCGGGCTACGATGTGAACGATGCCCTCATGGAGCTGCTCATCATGATAGATGCAGCAAAGCGTGCGTCAGCGCGCTCGATATGTGCCGTCATCACGCACTATGGCTATGCGCGCCAGGAGCGCAAGGCGGCTCCGCGCGAGCCTATTACGGCGCGCCTGGTGGCCGACCTCATCTCGTCGGCGGGTGCCAACCGTGTTATCGCCATCGATTTGCATCAGGACGCGATCCAGGGTTTCTTCGATTTGCCCGTCAACCATATGACGGCCATGCCCCTGTTCGTCGACTACTACAAGGATAAGGGATTCGATCCCGAGAAGCTGTGCGTGGTTTCTCCCGATGTCGGGCGCGCGAAGGCTGCCAAGCGGTTCCAATTGCTGCTCGACAGCGATATCGCCATCATGCACAAGGACCGCCCTCGTCACAACCAATCCGAGATCACGGCCCTTATCGGTGATGTGACCGGCAAGATCTGCATCATCAACGACGATATGATCGACACAGGCGGCACGCTGTGTGCCGCTGCTGACACTCTGCTTGCTCGAGGTGCGGAAAAGGTTTACGTGTGCGCAACGCACGGCCTGTTCAGCGGTCCGGCATATGATCGCATCGAGGAATCGAGCATCGAGGAAGTCGTCGTCACCGATGCCGTGCCCGTACCGCCCGAGCGCCAGACGGGCAAGATCAAAGTTCTGTCGATTGCGGGGCTTGTAGGCAAGACTATCGAGCGTGTCTACTCGAATGGCTCGGTTGCCCAACTGTTCGAGTAAACCATAGAAGGGCAGTTCCTTTCTGCGAGTTTTTGCAGGAAGGCGTAATTTCGTATTTACGAAAAGAGGGATTGGGACGGTCATCATTCCAATCCCTTTCGTTCAGAGAGAAGAAGATGGACCTCTATCTGATAGCGGGATTGGGAAATCCAGGCGAGGAGTATGCCCAGACCAGGCATAATGCTGGTTTTCGCGTCGTGGACCTGCTGGGTGGCGAGATGGGTGCTCGCTACTGGAAAAACGAGTGCGGCGCCCTGACGGCGAAGGGGGTTTACCATGATTGCGATGTGGTTCTCGCCAAGCCCCAGAGTTTCATGAACGTGTCGGGCGGGCCGGTGAAGAAGCTTTTGGATGCCTACGGAATCAGTCCCGACCACCTGATCGTCATCCATGACGAGCTGGACATTGACCCAGGGACCGTGCGTGTGAAGTTTGGCGGTGGGCATGCGGGGCACAACGGGCTTCGTTCAATTTGCGACAAGCTTGGCACGCGCGATTGGTATCGCGTGCGCTGCGGGATCGGGCGGCCTCCTGGACGTATGGATGTCGCCGATTTTGTGCTGAGCGTTCCCAAGAAGGAAGCGGCAGAAGATTTCGACTACGCCGTCGACCGCGCTGCGCAGGCAACGATGTCCCTATTGGATCATGGTCTCGAGCGCACACAGCAGGATTTCAACTAAGTGGGCGATGATGCATTCTCCTCACAGGGTTTTGTATCATTTTGGTCAACGTTCGTTTTGAGTGGTTCGCGATGCCGCGAAGTGATACAAAGTCCTCCGAGGAAAAGTATCATCGCGCAGGGTTAGGAGGATTCCATGAACGATTTCACGTATTACTCGCCGACAAAGTTCGTGTTCGGACGCGAAGTTGCAGACCGCATTGGACCCGAGATGGCGGCAGCAGGTTTCGGCAAGGTGATGGTCGTGTACGGCGGCGGATCGGCGGAGCGGTCTGGATTGCTCGCTCGCGTGAGGTCCTCCCTTGAGCAAGCGGGCATCGCGTTTGTGGAAAAGGGCGGCGTGCGTCCCAACCCAGAGGTCAATTGGGTGCGTGACGCCATCGCGCTTGCGCGTGCGGAAGGCGTGGAGGGCCTGCTCGCAGTGGGTGGCGGCTCGGTCATCGATGCCTCCAAGGCTACGGCGTTCGGCATCCCCTACGAGGGCGATGTCTGGGACTTCTTCGCGAAGAAACAGCCCATCGAGAGCTGCCTGCCCATCGCTGTGGTGCTGACAATCCCCGCCGCTGGCTCTGAAGCTTCGGGCTCGTGCGTGATTAGCAACGATGCCGAGAATCTGAAGCTGGGAGTGGCGGGCGACGTATTCCGTCCCAAGCTCGCGATCATGGACCCGACGCTCACGTTCACGCTGCCCGCTTACCAGACAGCTGCCGGCGTCACCGATATGATCGCCCACGTCTGCGAGCGCTACTTCAGCGGTGTGGGAGCCGTGCCGGTAACCGACAACATCGCTGCGGCAATCATCTGCGCGCTGCTCGAGGCGGGTCCCCGTGCGCTCGAGCAAACAGATGATTACGATGCGCGAGCCACGATCATGTGGTCGGGGATGTTGGCCCACAACGATCTGGCTGGCTGCGGCCGCTCGCTCAACCCCACCGCCCGTGCAGGCGGTTGGGAAAGCCATGGCTTGGAGCACGAGCTTTCGGCCCATTATCCGGAGATTGCTCACGGCGCCGGCCTTGCGGTCATCATGCCCGCCTGGATGCGCTACGTGTGGCGCAGCGATCCCGAGCGTTTCCTGCTGTTCGCCTCTGATGTGTTCGGCATCGAACCGGCTTTCGAAGAGTGCGAATCGACCGAGGAGGCCATCGAGGATGCCGTAACGGCTGCCATCGACGAGCTCCAGGCGTTCTTCCAAAGCCTCGGCATGCCCAAGACGCTCGGCGATTTCGGGCTTACGCCCGATGATGTCGATGCGCTAATCGACACACTGCGCCTCAGCAAGGGTGAGGCGTTCGGAGCGTTCCAGAAACTAACCATGGACGACGCGCGCGCCATCTACCTGAGCGCATTCTAAGATTCTGGGAATCTCGGAGGGTTGTTTTGGCACGGGTATCTAGGATGCTCATCCCACAATAACCCTCCGGGGAAAACGTGCCATTTCTAAAGCATGGAGCAATCTGGGGAAAACGAAGCGATTGACGAGCCGCGTTGGCGGGTGTACGTCCTGTTCGCGCTTTTCACGATAGGGTCAGCGCTAGGCAATCTATCGCAAACGGGCTTGAATGCCATGTTGCCCACGGTAATGGCCGAGTTCGGGGTCGAGGTCGATGTGGGGCAGTGGCTGACGACCGGCTACATGCTCATGCTGGGCGTGGCCGTTCCGCTCGCCACATTCTTGATGCAACGGCTCAACGATCGCGCTTACGTGCTTTTGTGTTACAGCCTGTTCGCCGCGGGTGCCATTGCCGACTGGGTGGCGACGGGCTTTGTGGTCATGCTGATGGGACGCGTGTTGCAGGCGATCGCCGTTGGGCTGTTCATTCCCAAGAACCAGACGATATCCATGACCAAGTTTCCTCCGGGACGTCAGGCTACGGCAATGGGCATAGCGGGCATTGCGCTCGGCTTCGCGCCGAGCGTGGGACCCACGGTGGGCGGCGCCATGGATTACGCCTATGGATGGCGTAGCTTCTTCGTGCTGATAGCAGTGCTGTCGCTTGTTCTTCTCGCGCTTGCCCTGCCGTTGGTGAAAGGCGGCAAGGCCACAAACGAATCAGCGCAGCTGGAGTCCGTTTCGCTGGTGTTCTCCACGCTCGGGTTCGGTGGCGTGTTGCTGGGGCTGTCTCAGGCGAGCAGCTACGGGTTGAAAAGCCCGTGGGTTTGGGCGCCCGTCATTGTGGGCGTCGTGTTCACCGCCCTGTTCTTCCTGCGGCAACGTCGCGTCGCAAACCCTCTCATGGACTTGCGCATATTCAAATCGAGCCAGTTCAACTGGGGGTTGATCGCATCGATGTTCCTGTTCGCCTGCTTTATGGGCATTGCGCTCGTCATCCCGCTGTACGTGCAAGACACCCTTGGAGGGACATCCCTCGAAGCGGGTTTGGTGACGTTCCCCACCGTGTTCACCGCTGTTTTGGTGAACCCGCTTTCAGGCATCTTGGCCGACAAGACCTCTCCTCGCTTGTCTGCGTTGGTCTTCGGGTCGTTTCTTGCCGTCGGGTCAGTTGCGTGCGTGTTCGTGGGCGACCACACGCCCTTGTGGTTGCTCTCCATCTGGCAAACCATCCGCGCCATCGGCGTGTCAGGGCTCGTCGGTCCGCTTCTGACCTATGCGCTTGCCGGATTACAAGGGCCTCTCGTGCCGCATGGCAGTTCGGCAGCGGTGATATTGCGCCAGATGGCAGCTACGTTTGGAACTGCAATCATGGTGTTTTGCATTGCAGCGCTCTTGCCGTTCGCGGCTTCGGGCGCTGTTGGATCCGCCGTTCCGTATCAGGTCGCTTTCGGCTTCTCGGCGGTTATGAGCGTTCTTGGCATGGCCTCGATCGTGACGCGTGTGAAGTAGGGCGAAAAGGGCTCCGCGTACTGATGCCGGTGCCGCCTAAATGCGGTCGAACAGATTCGTGGCGCCCGTGTAGTCCATGAACTCTCGATAGACGGCGCGGCGCAGCTTTCCCAATGTCTGGGGGTCTTTTCCGCCAATGGGCTTGCCGTCGAGCTCGTTGGCGAAGGTGCAGAAAGCGGCTGACGACGTGACGATTGCCTCGTCGGCGTCTGCAAGCTCCTCCAGGGTGAAGGCGCGTTCGATGACGGGAACGCTCTCGCGGTAGCAAGCTTGGATGAGGTGCGTTTTCGCAATGCCACGCAGGATATGCTCGTCGTTCGGATGCGAATACAGCACGCCATCTTTCAGGATCGAGATGTTCGAATGAGCGCATTCCGTGACGACGCCTTGGCGGTGAAGCACCGCTTCGTCCACGCCGGCCAGGTGCGCTTCCTGTAGATACTTGACCGCGGGCAAGAGGTTGAGCGTTTTGACATTGCCGTACTCGAAACGGCGGTCTTCCAGGGAAATGAGCTTCAGCGGAACGGCGGGGTCGGGCAACGCTTCGGGGTATATGAGCACCCAAAGCTTGCCCTGCATGCTGGAATCGTAGATGTGCTCTCGCAGGGCAACGCCGCGCGTGACCTGCCAGTAGACGCAGAGCATGCCATCGTCTACCTGGCCAAGAAGCTCTAGGAGCAATCGCGCGAGCTCCTCTTTGCCCAGGGGGATGTTTATGCTGAAGGGAACAGCGCTCGAATAGAAGCGGTCGAGGTGGTCTTCAAGACAGAAGATCTTGCCGTTGGTGGCCATGGCTGCTTCGTAGATGCCGTCGCCGAAGAAATGACCTCGGTCGTTGAACGGGACCATGAGCTCGTCGGGGGAGCCGGTGCGTCCGTCGTAGTAAGCGATGCTCTTCATGCTCGTCAACCCTTTCGTGAGTGATTGATTCCCGATTATACCCCGCGGGCAATCGGTTATCCCGTTGGCAATCAGTTGCCCATGGGGTATTCGGTTGAGGATGGTTGTCAATCGAGGATTCCAGGTAAACAATCAATTAATCATTATGCAGTTGGCGTGCGTTTTCTCGTTGGTTAAGAGCTGCGCGGTACAATGACACAGTTTTTGTAAATAACAGCGCGAAAGAGCCGAAAGCTGGTTTCGCGAGGACGGGTTTTGCAAGGAGCTGGGATAACCATGACGGAAATTGATTACAAGAACGAATATTGCATGCACACCGCCACCTGTGGCGAGCTGCGTATGGGCGATTGCGGCCGCGAGGTAACGCTTACCGGCTGGGCGTGGCACAACCGCGATCATGGCGGGCTGATCTTCGTTGACCTGCGCGATCGCGCGGGTTACACGCAGGTGGTCGTCGACCCCGATTGCGTGACGCCTGAAGAGTTCGCCGTAGCCGAGCACTTCAGCCGCGAAGATGTACTCAAAATTAGCGGTAAGGTGCGCGAGCGTGGTCCCGAGGCCGTCAATCCCAACATGGTCACCGGCGAGATCGAGGTGCTGGCGAGCTCCATCGAGGTGTTGAACAAGTCCGTCACGCCGCCGTTCTCGATCGAAGACGGCATCGAGACTGATGAGACCACGCGCATGAAGTGGCGTTACCTCGATATCCGCCGTCCCGAGATGCTTGCCAACCTGAAACTGCGCCACCAGGTGGTCACCGCCATGCGCGCGGCCCTGAACAAGCGCGATTTCCTGGAAATCGAGACCCCCATCCTTGCAAACTCCACGCCGGAAGGCGCGCGTGACTACATCGTTCCCAGCCGCCCGAACCCCGGTAAGTTCTACGCGCTGCCGCAAAGTCCGCAGCAGTTCAAGCAGATGCTGATGGTGGGCGGCGTCGAGCGCTACTACCAGATCGCCCGCTGCTTCCGCGACGAAGACTTGCGAGCCGACCGTCAGCCCGAGTTTACGCAGGTCGACATCGAAATGTCGTTCGTGCAGGGCGATGACGTCATCGACATGATGGAAGACGTCATGCGCGAGACGCTCGAGGATGTGGGCGTCGAGCATCCCTTCCCGCTGCAGCGCATGCAGTATGCCGAGGCCATGGACCGCTTCGGTTGCGATCGTCCCGACATTCGCTTCGGCATGGAGCTCGTAGACCTCACCGAGATCGTGCGTGGTTGCGGCTTCGCCGTGTTCGCCAAAGCAGTCGAAAACGGCGGAGTGGTGAAGGCCATCAACTGCAAGGGCGCGGGCAACTGGAGCCGCGGCGAAGTGGAGAAGCTGGGCGACCTGGCCGCCGAGAACGGCGCGAAGGGCATGGCCTGGATTGCCTTCACCAGCGAAGACGCAGAGCTTAAGGGCAAGAGCCCCATCATCAAGTTCTTCGAGGACGACGTGTACGCACGCTTGAAGGAAGCCATGGACGTGGAAGCCGGCGACCTCCTGCTGTTCGCGGCCGACAAGCCTGAAATCGCCAACACCGTGCTCGGCGCGCTGCGCCTGCGCATGGCCGATGCGCTCAATATCCCACGCGAGGGCCATGCGCTTCTGTGGGTCGTCATCTTCCCGATGTGCAGGTACGACGAGGAAGGGACAAAGTACGCTGCCGAGCACCATCCGTGCACGAGGAGTCGCGAAGAGGACCAGGATAAAATCGAAGATGCGCCGCTCGAGTGCGGTAGCTACTCGTACGACTTGGTCATGGACGGTTTCGAGGCTGGCGGTGGCACCATCCGTATCCATACCCCCGAACTGCAGCGCCGCGTGCTGCGCCGCTGCGGCCTGACCGACGAGCAGATCGACGAGAAATTCGGCCACCTGATCCATGCGCTCGAGCTTGGTGCGCCCCCGCACGGCGGCATTGCACTCGGCCTCGACCGCCTGGTCATGCTGCTGGCAGGCAAGGATTCCATCCGCGACGTCATCGCCTTCCCGAAGACCAGCTCGGCATCTGACCCGATGACCGGCGCACCGTCGGAGGTCACCGAACGTCAGCTGAAGGAAGTCAGCCTGTGCCCGCTGTAAGAGCGCAGTTCTAGAACAAACGGAAAGAGCCCGGCAATGAGGATGCCCCCATTGCCGGGCTCTTTCGCTACAATACGACCGTATGGAATCGAAGCTACGCGTAAAGGAGTGATAGTGGACCGAGACGCGCTTTTGGGCCTTGAAAGCTTAAACCAGCTGGCCCTGACCCCTGAAGAACAAGATGAGATGCTGGCCTTCTTCGCCGCCCGAGAAGCAGATTGGGAATCATTGGCCCAGGTTGACACTGCGAACGTCGAGCGCATGGTCCATGTACGGCCCATGGTGAACGTGCTGCGGGAAGATGTCCCTTCGCAGCCGTTTTCGCGCGAGGACCTGCTCGCACAGGCGCCAGAGTCAATGGACGGGTACTGGCAAGTGCCTCGAGTCCTGCAGTAAGGAGGGCGTCATGAGCGAAAACACCCTGTTCATCACAGAAAACTCCTGCAAGAAAACCGAAGGCGGATTCGACATCGGCCTTGACGATCTGGTTTTGACCCAGGATGCGGCCACTTCTGCCGGATCGAAGATGCTGGCCGGATTCAAGAGCCTGTTCGAAGCCCGAATTGTCGAGCGCCTTCGCGAGGCCGGCTACGACATCGCCGGAAAGGTGAACATCGGCGAATTCGGTTTCGATTTCCTAGGCGAATCATCCTATTTCGGTCCCGTAATCGATGCGGACGGGCATCTCGTCACTGCCACTGCCAAGCTGCTCGGGGATTCAAGCGTAGATGCCGTGGTTGGTCTCGATGTGAACGGTGCGCAGGCGCGTGCGGCATCGCTTTCCGGACAAGTTCACCTGAAACCCACCTATGGCTGCGTATCCCGGTTCGGTACCGTAGCGATAGCCTGTTCTGGCGAAACCGTTGACATCACCGCCCGCTCGACAAAGGACGTCCAGCAAGTGCTGGACGTGCTGGCCGGTCACGATGACGCTGATGGCACGTCCCTTCCCGCAAGCGAATGCGCCCGGTTGACCACTGCCGGTTTTGCGGAAGCCGTCGGAGCGGGTGAAGCGTTCGCCGCACCCATCACGCACGTGAAAGTGGCGCGCGGTTTGATGAATTCCGCCGATGCGGACACCAAGCAGCTCATGGAGGCCGCCATCCAGACCTTGAGTTCGGAAGGCATCGGCGTCACGGATACAGCTTCGGAAACCGACGACCTCTTCGCCGTGGCTAACCTGGCCTGGAATATCCTCATGTGCGCGGAGCTCTGCAACAACGTGAATCGTTTCGAAGGCATGAAATACGGCTACCACACCGAGAAATACCAGACCATCGACGAGCTCTACACCAAATCACGTACGGAGGCCTTCGGTTACCTTACCAAGGTCGCTATCCTGTACGGGTCCGAAGTGCTGGCCACGGGTAACTACGAGCGCTGCTACGACAAGGCGTTGCGCATCCGCCGCCTCGTTTCGGAGGCCTTCGCGAGCGAATTCGCACAGGGAGCCTCGGCTGGCAATGCCGCCGGCCAGACCGCGATCCTTCTACCCGCCTGCGCCAAACGTGCCTACAGCCTTGCCGATGTGGAGGCAAACCCCTACCTGGCCTTCGAAGAGAACCGCTTCACCGCCCCCGCCGCAATCACCGGCCTGCCGGCGCTCACCGCAGGCGGCGTGCAGCTGGTCGGACCGGCGTTCTCGGACGTCGCCTTGCTGCGCCTCGCCGATATCTTGACTGCCGATTGCGCTGGAAAGGAGGCCTAAGCATGACCGCTTACGAAACCGTCATCGGTCTTGAGGTCCACGTGGAGCTGGCCACCAAGTCAAAGATCTTCTGCTCCTGCACAAACGGCAGTGATGCCGAGCCCAACACCCATGTATGCCCTGCCTGCTGCGGTATGCCGGGCATGCTTCCCGTTGCAAACCGTCAAGTCATCAACCTCGGCATGACTGCGGGAATGATGCTCAACTGCCACATCAACCGAACCACCACGTTCGACAAGAAAAGCTATTACTACCCCGACCTGCCGGCTTCCTATCAAACCACCCAGTGGTTTGCGCCCATCGCGGTGAACGGCTACGTGACCATCCAGACGGAAGATGGCCCCAAGGACATCCGCGTCAAGCAGATTCACATGGAAGAGGATGCGGGCAAGCTGGTCCACGACAACTGGAGCTACACCACGCTGGTGGATTTCAACCGTACCAGCGTGCCCCTGATCGAGATCGTGAGCCAGCCTGATTTGCGCAGCGCCGATGAGGTGGTGGCATATCTGGAGCGCCTGCGGAGCCTGCTGAGGTTTGCAAAGGTGTCGGGCGCCCGCATGGAGAAGGGCACTATGCGCGCCGACGTGAACCTGTCGGTGCGTCCTGCAGGAAGCGATGTGCTAGGCGTGCGCACGGAGATGAAGAACATGGCCTCCATCGCAGCCATCAGGCGGGCTATCGAATACGAGACCGCCCGCCATATCGACGCCATCGAAAACGGCATCGAGGAGCTTGTGCAAGAAACTCGTGGTTGGGATGACGATGCTGGCAAGTCTTTCGCAATGCGGAACAAGGAAACCGCAGGCGACTATCGGTACTTCCCGGATCCCAACATCATGCCCGTGGTTATCGACGACGAGTGGTATGACCGTATTCGCGAGAGCTTGCCCGAGCTTCCGGAGGTGAAGTTGGAGCGCTATGTGGCGCAAGTAGGCCTTTCCGACTACGATGCTGGCATCCTTGCCCAGAGCCGTGCCTTCTGCGATTGCTTTGAAGGGGCTATGGCTGTCGGAGCCGCACCCAAAGAGGCTGCCAACTGGATCATCACCAACTGCACGGGTATCCTCAACAAACGAGGGCTGACTTCGGAAGACCTGCCAGTGCCGGGCAAGGCTCTGGGGCAGCTCATCGGCTTGGTAAACGATGGAAAGGTGAGCAGCGCTAACGGCAAGCGTCTGCTAGAAACCCTGTTCGACTTGGATTCTCGGGGCGAGGACATCCCGGAAGACATGGTCGCCTTCGCCGAAGCCGAAGGGCTTGTGAATTCGTCGGACACCGGAGCTCTGGAAGCCGTGGTGGCAGCCGTCATCGCCGCCGATCCTGAGACTGCACAAGCATATCGGGACGGCCGTGAGAAGGCTTTGAACCCGCTGTTCGGCGCCTGCATGAAGCAGCTCAAAGGTAAATGCGACACGCAGGTCCTCCGCAGCCTTTTGATTGCAGAGTTGAGCAAATAGCAAGAGCTTCGTCTTGTCATGCAACGCGGGCTAGCTTATGCGTTCGGCGCAAGCTGGCCCGCGACGTTTTGCCCAATCGATTATGATATACATGCATACACGGACCTATGGGAAAACGGATAATGGAGAGCACCATGGTTCCCGAAGGAATCGACAAGAACAAGTTCTTCCAGCACACGGAGTGCGATTATTTTCCGTGTCACGAAGGCATCCCCGTAGAACGTTTCAACTGCATGCTGTGCTATTGCCCTCTCTACACGCTTGGCGAGGCATGCGGAGGCAATTATACGTATACGTCCAAGGGCACGAAGAACTGCAAGGCGTGCAACATCCCCCACAACGGCGATAGCGGCGTGCTCCTCGTGCGCGAGCGTTTTGGGGAGCTCGTCAAACTGGCGGCACGGGAGTAGCCGTTCGAATGGGCGGTGGTTGTCGCGCGAATTGGCCGATGCGCTGCTCTGATATCGTTGGAAGCAATTGCACGCTTGCCTGGCGAAAGGGTTTAGCTTGAAATATCCGAGAACGCTCTTGGTGCTTATGACGCTTGCTATTGCGACAGTATTTTGCGTCTGCGGAGTCGCCTGCGATTCGGGTCAGCTCTCGCAAGCAGGCACGAAGCAAGCCGCGGAACAGCCTTCCCAGCAAGAATCCGAACAATCAAGCCAAGGGTTTCCCATGTATACGACCAGGACATGGATCGTGCTCGGCGACAGCCTTACGGATGACACCTTCAGGACGAAGACGAAGTACTACGACTACGTAGCGCAGGATTTGGGCTGCACCGTTGTCAACTGCGGGGAGATGGGAACCGGCTACATGACGCCGACTGGTGGCGGCGCCTTTTACGATAGGGTCGATGACATCGACGTGTCGAACGCAGATTGCCTAACCATCTTCGGCAGCTTTAATGATCTAGGAAAAGGCTATTACCTGGGAAGCGCATATGATGAGACGGAAGACACCATCGGTGGTTGCATGAACCTCACCATCGAAAAGCTCGTCGCCAAGAATCCGGCTTTGAGGATAGGCATCGTCACCCCGACTCCCTGGCGCACGAACTTCAGCTACAACGAGGATGGGAGTGCATCGTTCTATACGATTACGAGATCAGATTGCGACGAATACGTTGCGCTGCTCAAGGATGTTGCAAAGAGACATCGGCTTCCTGTGCTCGACCTGTACGAGACGTATGGGCTCGATCCCGACAACGAGCAGGTGAGGGAGCTCTACTATACGTACAACGGGAAGATGGACGAAGGTGGGGTTCATCCAAACGGCGAAGGGCACAAGCTCATGTACCCGATGTGGCGTGAGTTCGTCAAGACGCTCATGGCCTCCGATGTCGTTGATTAACTCTTAAGTTTGCATCGAAATACGTGAATGGAAATGAGGCTAAGGTGTGCCCTTCGTTTCATTGCCTGGCTTACCGCCGCGGAGGAAAACGGGGGCGGTTTTCTCCTATTAGAGCAACAGCTCGTCATGTCGGTGGGTCTGCTCGTCGCGCTTGTCATGCATTACGGAGTTGATCTCCAAAAGCCCGATGATTCCACGACGGGTGTTGAAGTCAGCATGGACGCAGACGGGGATGGCGAAATCGACGAGGGATTTGAGGAAGCCGGCAAGGTGTACCGCGATTCCGCCACGGGAAAGTACTACATGGTGCAAGAATAGGCCGTCGTGCGCGCCAATCTCTGGGATTCGATGACAAAGAACATGAATAAGCAGGGTAAATGCATGCTATTGGCATTCGAAATGTAAAGCTGTGCATTTCGCCAATAAATGTTCACCGCATACAGGTTTGCATACAAAGTGCAAAAAATAATTAGTATGTTGCTGCTACAATTAGCCTGCTGAGTTTTGCAATCGTTGTTAAAAGAGCAAGGAGGCACATCGTGATTGTCATCGGCGAGAAGATTAATGGTTCCATTCCCAAAACCGGCAAAGCCATTGCAGAGCGTGACGAAGAGTACATCCGCATGCTGGCCCGCACCCAGACCGAGGCTGGTGCCACCTACATCGACTGCTGCGCATCGGTGAACGAGGGCGAACTCGAGACCCAGGAATGGCTCATCGGCCTGATCATGGAAGAGTCCGACCTGCCTATCGCCATCGATAGCCCCGATCCCCAGGTGTGCGTCGACGCCATGAAGTTCTGCGGCGACCGCGTTGGTCTGATCAACTCCGTCTCCGGCGAGGGCAACAAGATGGACATCGTGTTCCCGGTTATCGCCGACACCAAGTGGGGCTGCGTGGCTCTGCTCTCCGACGACTCTGGCATTCCGCCTACTGCTGAGGGCCGTATCGCCGTATTCGAGAAGATCATGGCAAAGGCCACGGAATATGGCATTACTCCTGATCGTCTGTACATCGACCCGCTAGTCGAAACGCTGGGCGCCAACGAGGAAAGCCTCCTCACCTTCAATGCATGCGTCAAGGCTATCAAGGAAAAGTATCCGACCATCCACATCACCTCGGGCCTGTCCAACATCTCGTTCGGTCTCCCCAGCCGCAAGCACATCAACATGCCGTTCCTGGTTCTGGCTATGCAGGCTGGTATGGACTCCGCCATCATGGACCCGACGAACCGCGACATGAACGGCGTTATGCACGCCACCGCCGCCCTTCTCGGCGAAGACGATTTCTGCCTCGAATACATCGAAGCGTATCGCGACAACCTGTTCGGCCCCATTGACCGCGACTAGTTATTGTGATTGCAAAAACGGCGGGCGATACGCCCGCCGTTTTTTTGTATGCGCAAAGCCGTTTGTTCTTAGGAAACGATTGCGTGTGTCCTTTCGGCGTTCAAGTATGTTCGAAAGCTGATGCGCGCTCTCGAACCCAGATGATAATTGCTATAGTCGCAGTTAGCAAAATGCGGGTGGAATCGAAGGAGGCATTCACAGTGAAGATTCTCATTGATGACGCGGGCAAGCGAATTGCAGCTGAGGCCCAGGAGGGGCAAACCGTTCTCGACGTGCTGCAACGCGAGCGTATCGACATTCAGGCCACCTGCGGAGGCGTGGGAAAATGCGGCCGCTGCCAGGTGCTCGTGCGTGACGAAGAAGGCTTGAGCTATCGCCTTGCCTGCACGACTCCGGTAAGCGATGAGATGGAAGTGGTTGTGGAGCATGCGGGTGCCATGGAGGTGCTGCAGAGTGGCACGACGAGCGTTTTCCCGCCCGATGAGGGAGCGAGCGGATATGGCATCGCAATCGATATCGGAACCACAACGGTGGTTGCTCATCTGCACGATCTTGCGACAGGCGAACGCCTGGCAACTGTGGGCCGCCCCAATCCCCAGATAGCTTTCGGCAGTGACGTCATCAGTCGTATTTCCGCCAGCGTTGACGGTAAGCTCGACCTCATGACCGGCGTTATCCAGGATGCCTTGCGCGAGATGAAGGCTAAGCTGTGCAAAACGGCCAAGATTTCGCCCGATGAAGTTAAGAAAGCCACGATTGCCGGCAACACAGTCATGCAGCACATTGCCATGGGGTTGCCTCCTGACTCCATCGGCGGCGCTCCTTTCACGCCGCTTTCGCTGTTCGGCGATACGTGGGAGATCGAGGGTCTGGGTTCGTGCTACCTGACGCGTTGTATTGCCGGTTATGTGGGAGGCGACATCACGGCAGGCATGCTGGCAACCACGATAGACGCTCCGGGTACCCATCTGTTCTTGGACCTGGGTACTAACGGCGAAATGGCGCTTTCTCGTGATGGGAACATCGTCAGCTGCGCCACGGCTGCCGGCCCCGTGTTCGAAGGTGCCAACGTGCATTTCGGCATGCCGGCTTCTCCCGGCGCCATCTCGAAGGTCTCGTATGAAGACGGCCAGGTGAAATTGCAGGTCATAGGTGATGTCGATCCCATCGGCGTATGCGGTACGGGCCTCATCGATGCAATCGCGCTCATGCTTCGCCTGGGGGTGGTCGAGGATTCGGGCCGTTTTGCGGATGAAGAAGACCTTGACGAGCCGTTGCGTAGCTGGTGCGGAGAAGAGGGAGGCCGTGGCGCCTTCTACCTGACGCCCGACCATTCGCTCTACATCACGCAAGCTGACGTGCGCAATCTGCAGCTGGCGAAGGCCGCGGTGTGCGCAGGTATCATGACCATGCTCGACCATATCGGCATCGAAGCATCCGATATCGACTCGCTCGAAATAGCCGGCGGTTTCGGCGCCTACCTCAACCTCGGGTCGGCTGCTCTTGTCGGCTTGTTCCCCGAAGAGCTACTTCCCGTCGCCAAGAGCGTTGGCAACACTTCGGGCGAGGGGGCAACTGCCCTGCTCGTGTCCAGCGCGGCGCGCGAACGAGAGGCCGAAATCGTGTCGAAGTGCGAATACATAGAGCTTTCGACTTCAATGACCTTCAACCAGCTGTATGTCAAGATGATGGGTTTCGCGTAGCGGGAAGAGAGGAAGCCGCCGTGAGCGTTATCGAGGATTTGGCTGCTCAGCAGGGATTCGAATGCATGGGCACGTGCAGCGCGAAGGATCTTGTGGCACGCGACGAGGTGCGCTCGATGTGCGCGGCCAACTTGTGCCAGATGTACGAGCATAGCTGGTCGTGCCCGCCTGCGTGCGGCGATATTGCTGAGTTCCAACAGCAGATGAACGAGTACGAGCACTGCCTGGTAGTGCAGACCGTTGCCGAGATGGAAGACGAGTTCGACTTCGAGACGATGGCAGAGTCGGGCGAGCGCCAGAAGGACCGTGTCCAAGACCTAGCCGAAGCCATCGACGCTGCCGGGCTCAGCGCGGAGGTCATGGTGCTATCGGCGGGAACGTGCACGCTGTGCAAGGAGTGCACCTATCCGGATGCACCGTGCCGCTTTCCCGACAAGCGGCTCGTTTCGATGGAGGCAGCCGGTCTTGTCGTATCCGAGGTCTGTACCCAGGCGGGCATCCCGTACAACCATGGTCCGTTGACCATGACGTATTCGGGTTGCATCCTCTATTAACGGAGCATCGAGACGATTGGTGGCAGGCAGAGACGATGATACGCATAGGAATCGACACAGGCGGTACGTTCACCGACGCAGTCGTCATCGATGCGGGGGATGGCGCGCCCGAAGTGCTTGCCAAGGCCAAGGCGCTCACCACCAAAGGCGACCTCACGCGCGGCATCGGCGCCGCCATGGACGCGCTGCCCCGAGAGGCGCTCGAGCGCGCTGAGCAAGCAGCTATCTCAACGACGCTGGCTACCAATGCTTGCGTCGAAGGAAAGGGCGGTCGGGCGAAGCTCATCATCGTGGGTACGACCGCTGAGGTGCTCCGAAGAGTTGATGCACAGGGTAAGTTCGGCATTCCTTACGCAGACGTGTTGACGACGCCCTTTGTGGGGTCCTATGACGGCGCGGAAGTAACCGTGCCCGATTGGGAAGAGCTTTACCAGCAGAACCGCGCCTTCTTCGAGGGGGCCGATTCGTTCGGCATCGCAAGTCTCTACGCGCTCAACAATGGAGCGGAAGTAGAGAGAAGCGGAGCCGCATGGTTACGCGAGAAGTTCGGGAAGGTGGTAGTCGAGGCCACTTCGGTGGCGGCTGAGCTCAACGTGATCGGCCGCGGCGCTACCGCATTGCTCAACGCGCGCCTCGTCCCCGTGATCGGGGAGTTCCTCGACGCCATCAGAGAGGCGTTCGATGCCCGCGGCCTGGACATCCCCATTTCTGTCGTGCGCAGCGACGGTACGCTCATGTCGGAAGAGCTCGCCCGCACACGTCCGGTCGAGACGATCCTCTCGGGACCTGCAGCCTCTGTCACCGGAGCCCAAGTGCTGGCCGGCACTTCGGAATGCCTTATCGTCGACATCGGCGGCACGACGTCCGACATCTCGATTGTGCATGACGGACGACCCAATCGGACGGACGGCATCTTCATCGGCGGCTGGAAGACCCAGGTGCCAGGCGTGTTCATTGACACCATTGCACTCGGAGGCGACACGTCGGTGCGCTACACGAAGAACAGCCGCTTGGAACTTGGCGTACGCAAGGTGACGCCGCTGTGCATTGCGGCAGCGCGCTGGCCCGAGGTCAAGCGCAAGCTAGCCTATTACTATTCGAGATCGGTCATCGATTTCCATTCGCGTTACGAACTGTTCTATTTGCTCGCCAACCCCGGCGATCTTGAGCGCTACTCCAGTCCCGAACAACAGTTCTTGGAGCTGTTGCGCGAAGGCCCTATCTCCTATTTTGACGAACGGGTCGGCGCAATCGTGGGTTTGAAGACCGATCGGCTCGAGGACATGGGCATTGTGATGCGTTGCGGTATGACGCCAACCGACGCCATGCATCTTAAAGGCGATTTCAGCGAGTTCGATGTCGAGGCCTCGCGTTTGGGGGCGAAATGCCTGCTCAAGTCATATCGTGGCAAGGAGGCTTCCGAAGAGGAAGCGGAAATTGCTAAGCTCGCCGATGAGATATACGAGCTTGCTCAGTTCAGGCTCTACAGCCAGGTGGTCGGTGCTTTTGCGCAGGATCGCTTCTGGCCTGATATGCCTTGCTCGCTTGATGATCAGATGAAGGCGATGATAAGCGGCTCTTGGAAGCGCCGTCGTGAAACTTCTCCTGCTCCATTTGCTGTCAATTTTGGAGGAGCGGCGACGCTTGTGGGAGTTGGGGCTCCGACTCACGTATTCCTCAAAGAAGTGGGCGAAGCTCTCAACATGTCCTACGCCGTTCCTGAGCATGCAGGCGTCGCCAATGCAGTTGGCGCCGCGGCGTCACGCGTGGCAGTGGAACAACGGGTCGTAATCTATCCTCAGCGTGGTTCCGATGGCGTCATCCAGTGTTACCAAGTTCGCGGGCTGGAGCGTCTTGTGGCATGCGATACGATCGACGAGGCTCTTCAAGTTGGGCGTTCGCTCGCGCGGGAGCAAGCTGAGGCTGAAGCGCGTCGTCGTGGAGCTACGGGCGAGCTAACATGCGACATCAGCGACTCCCGTCACGTGTATAACGCCACCGGGGTTATGGAAATCGTTCGAGACTGGGTAATCACGGTCAGGGTCGAGTGACGAACTGCATATTCATACAGATGCTTCCTCCTCTTTGCACGAAAGCAAGTCCGGACATAGAAGAAGGCATCTGCCAGTTTCATAAGAAAGAAGTATTAGACCTGATAGCATAGGGAATTGCCTTCCCTTGAAAAGCTATGCCAGCGCGTGATATCCAAATGGCGGGTACGTAAAAAGGCCCGCTGACAAGCTTTCCCTAGAACATTGAATGCGGTATAAGAAATTTTTATGAATAAGGGTTGGCGCAAAAAAATTCACTTGACGATATTGGGTGATAAAGATATTTTATGACCGTAGCAAATCCATGCAGCTCAAGTCGGCATCCAAGAAAGGGGAGCATCATGGCAATTCTTGACGATCTTCGTGAAAAGACAATTAAGGGCAAGCGCAAGGAAACCGGTCCGCTCGTACAGCAGGCTCTGGATGAGGGTCTGGATCCCCAGGAAATCCTCGACGCAATGATCGAGGCCATGGGCATCATCGGCGAGCGCTTCACGAGGGGCGAGTGCTTCGTTCCCGAGATGCTGGTTGCAGCTCGCGCTATGACTGCTGGTACCGACGTCCTGAAGCCGGCCATGGCTGCTGGCGGCACCGAGCCGCTCGGCTACTGCGTCATCGGCACCGTTGCTGGCGACATGCACGACATCGGCAAGAACCTCGTCCGCATGATGATCGAGGGCAAGGGCGTTGAGGTTACCGACCTGGGCGTCGACGTTGCTCCCGAGGCTTTCGTTGATTACCTGAGCCAGCATCCCGAGTGCAAGCTCGTGGCTCTGTCCGCTCTTCTGACCACCACCATGCCTTCGCTCGACGCAACCGTCAAGGCCATCGTTGACGCCGGTCTGCGCGACCAGGTCAAGATCATGGTCGGTGGCGCTCCTGTCACCCAGGAATTCGCCGACGAAATCGGCGCTGACGCCTACACGCCCGACGCTGGCGCTGCTGCCGAGAAGGCCGCTGAGCTCCTCGCATAACATAAAGCAAATCCAAATTTGCCTAAGGGCCGCTCAATTAGAGCGGCCCTTTTCTATGTGGCGAGATAGCCAAAAGGGGACAGTCCTTTTGGCTATTTAGTATTCAGCAATGTGTTCAGCGATACCATCAAGTAGAAGCGCAGGTTAGAATCCTCGAGGTCGACGTCTATGATTTCCTCGATCTTGTTGAGACGGTTGCGCAACGTGTTACGGTGCAGGTAGAGCGCCTTGGCGGTGGAGACTGCGTTGCGTTCGAATTGGAGGTAACCGAGTAGCGTGAGGCAGTAGCTCGTATGATGCGCTTTATCGTACGAGTGGAGCACCTCCGCTTCGTAGCAGATGGGCAGTGAGTTCCTGCAATGGTCGGCAAGCAAACGCGGGAAGGTGCTATCGCATGAGATGACGCGTGGCTCCAGGTTATCGTCCTCCTCGATCGTGTCGTGTATGTGCATGTTCTGCTCGTAGTAGAACGGCATTTGCGCAAAGTCGCTGAATCGGTTGCTGAGAACGATGATTCGTTTGAGCGCCGTGCTGCTCTTGTGAAGATGGCTCATGAACTTGTCGACATCATCGAGCTCGATGTGATAGAGCAAGATGGCGGTGTCCTTGTAGATGTATGCATGACTATCGAAGTCAGCCGACAGCTGACCCATCGTGCGCATGTGCAACAGATGGTTGTTGTATTCGTCGGGCGAGAAGCGCACCGTGGCCATACGAAAGTCGGATTCGATATCCCAACGCGTTTCACGCTTGAGCTCCTGGGCGATGTCGCGCCTGCTCGTGAGCATGCCGTCGAGCATGTGGACGATGTAGCTGTTCTGGAAACCTGCGATATAACCTTGCTGTGCTCCGCGCGACGACATGATTGGCGCGATGAGCTTGCCGAATTCCTCGGCTATTTCTACTTCGCAATAGCCTAAGTCGCCCCAAGTATCGATCATGAAGTAATAGCCCACGAGCCTACCCCGGTAACGAATGGGCTTTGCAAGGATGCGGATCGTGTAGACGTCGGAGTCTATGAGCGCGGCATGGGGGAGGTTGGAGATGCGGTAATAGTCCCCGGTGCGGTTGAGGGCATCCACGATATTCAAAGGATACAATCCGTCGTGGAGCATCTGATAATGCCAGGTAGCGCTAATCTCGCCCATCTCGAAGTCAACGCGCGAAATCATGCGCCAGCCCGCATCGGCCACGTACTGGGGTCGGGGCACGAATTCGGCCGTCGCGTCAACAAGGCTTTGATAGGAAGCATCGGAGAGCAGGAGATTGTTGATCGTATCGTGCCAGTTGCGGTACCTTTCCGTCTCCTTAACTATGTAGTCAAACAAGCGGTCTAGGTCACAGATGTCGGGAACGATGATGCGGGGAATGCCCACGCATTTATCTGCGAGCGAATCGGGCACGACACAACCGAACGTATCGGCAGGGTCGAGTGCGGGGGAGGGCACTTCCTTCTCGTCAGTTACGAAATACAAGAATCCTGCATGGCTTGCGAAACGCGTGGATGCAATCCCAACCCATTGAATGGTGAGCCTTCCAACATGCTCGTCGGCAATTTGAGCTCGTGGGACAACTTTAAGCGTTTTTGTGTACACATAACGGAGCGAGAGTTTCATATCTAACGATCCTTATCGATTAGCCATATAAGTCATAGCGTCGGCATTTCTAACTGTGCATTATTGCACAACTTATTGGGCAAATAATGGTATCTGGTGCACTTGCAGCCGTGAACGGTTGTTTTTAAGATTTTTTCAAGGTGGGTAAAGTGTTGTCTCGTAGAAAGGGGAAAGCAATGACTGACGAGACCAAACAAGTCGAGAAGCAGGATACACCCACTCTGCCTCCCGACTACAAACCGCTGTCTACAGCGCTGAGGTTCTTCTACGGCGTTGGCGACTTCGGCTTCAACATCATGAACTCGGTGGAGAACTACTACTTCGTGTTCTTCCTCACCAACTGCGCGATGCTCGACCCGGTGCTCGCCGGTGTCGTGTCGACGGTCGGTTCCGTCATCGACGCAATCGTCGGTTGGCTGTGGGGTGCGATCATCAACACGATCAAGCCCATGAAGTGGGGTCGTTATCGCTCCTTCCTGTTCATCATGCCTTGGGCTGTCCCGATTCTGTTCGCGCTCGACTATGTGAAGTTCTCTGACAACCCGGTAGTCACCGCCGCGTTGATCACAGTCTTCTATGTCGCATCGCACTGCACCTGGGACTTCCCGTATGTTGCGAACGTTTCGATGATCGCAGTCGTAGGCCAGACGCCCGAGGACCGCGCTCACCTCGCCTCTACCCGTGGCATGTGGTCGAACGCATCCAAGATTCTGTTCGCCTACATCTTCCCGCCCGTTGCTCTGCTCGGCGCGATGATCCTGGGCAACCAGAATACAGATCCCGCAGCTGCGCCCGCCAACTACGCGTTTGCGGCGTTTGTTTTCGGTTGCTGCATGGCTGCTCTCTACAACGTGCACTTCTTCATCACCAAGGGTTACGAGAAGGAGTACACCAAGGAAGAGCTCGCCAACTGGAAATCTGCAAAGAAGGAAGACAAGACCAACAACAGCGCTGGCGACCTCGGCCGTTCCATCGCTCAGAACCCGAACGTCATCTTCCTGATGCTGGGCGACGTCGCGAAGTGGATCTTCAACTTCGTCGTCGGCGGCACCGCAGTTTACTACTTCACCTATGTCGCGTTCGATCCTGCCATGCTCGCTAACTACATCTTCGCGACCAACGTCGGCACCGTTGTCGGCGCTTACCTGGGCGGCCCTGTTTCCAAGGCTCTCAGGGGCTCGAAGAAGGCAGTTATCGCAGCCTTCATCGTCATGATCGCGATGCTGCTCATCGCACGCGTCAGCTACCAGCAGATGATGGTCGTCGTGGTTTGCATGACCGTCGCTCAGGCTGGTTACGGCCTCATCTACGCGGTCATCCCCGCGATGTACGGCGACTGCGTCGTCTACTCCGAGTGGAAGACCGGCAAGAACTCCGCTGGTTGGATTTCCGGCCTGCAGGTTCTGCCCCTTAAGATCGGCTTCTTCGCACGTGGCGTGGTCATCCCGGCCATCCTGGCAGCAGCCGGTTTCGTCGCAGGCATGACCGCCGACCAGTCGACGCCCGCCCTGCAAGAGGGCATCGTCAACGGTTGGTTCGTGCTTCCCGCGATCCTTTGCGTCATCTCCATGCTGATCCTCCTGTTCGGTTACAGGATCAACAATGACGTTCTGGCACAGGCTCAGAAGGAAATTGCTGAGCGTCAGCACAACGAGCAGAACGCTGAATAATGCTCGATGAGACGGTGCACGGCCCGTTTAACGGGCTGTGCACCAACTCGCCGAATCACGTGCTATAGTATGAGAACTTGCACGACTTATTACTCGACTTGGATATAGCAGGTAATGGAAGGTGCCCACATGGCAGGATTGATGGACGCGTTTGCGCAAGCGCGAGCGAGCCGGCAGAAGAAGTCGCCGCTCGAGGTCGGCCTCAGGACCGGCCTCCTCATCGTGGCGATTGTCATCTGCGTCCTGCTGATCAAGCGCTTCGAGCCAGACCAGCTCATCATCCTGCTGTTCCCCATCCTGATTATTGGAATCCTGGTCACCATCCATACGGTCAGGAGCAATCCCAAGAACAAGGCGGATGTAAAGGACGAGCACGAGACGTGCATGCCCATTCTGGAGAGGTATCAGCAGAAGAAGGACGTCAAGCGGCTGATGCGCGATTATGACGAGTGGTGGGAAGGTGACCACAGCAACTATACGCGCATGCACTTCGCCGCAAAAATTATCGACATCCTTCAGGACAACAAGAAGTACGAGAAGGCACTCAAGGTGCTGTACCAGGTTGCCGAGCTTCCTCTCAAGGGACGCGATCACTACGATTTCGACAACTACCTCAGGAAGGTTGAGCCCATCCTGCAGGAGGGACTCGAAAAGCAGCGCAAGACGCAGGGTAAGTAGATCGTGTAGCTTCTCCAGCAAGAAACGCATGTGAATAGGTTGCATTGAGCGCCCCGTGCATAGGGTGTGAGGGCGTTTATGAAAGAACCAGATAAGAAAGGAGCGCACATGGGCGATTACAAGCTCACTCCGCGCGAGAACCTCCTTGAGGTTATGAAGGGCGGAAAGCCCGAGCGCTTCGTTAAGCAGTACGAAGCCTTCAACATCCCGTTCAGGGATCTTGCCTCTTACCGCTGGCGCAACAACCCGCGTCCGGGTGAGGTCAACAAGGTTAACAACTGGGGCGTCACCGTATCGTGGGCCGAGGGCCAACCCGGCGCCTTCCCGGTGCACACGCCCGAGAAGATCGTGTGCAAGGACATCGAGGAGTGGCAGGACTACGTCACCGCCCCCGATCCCTACACGATTCCCGAGGCTGAGTGGGAGAAGGACCAGGAAGCCTGGGACAAGATCGACCGCAAAGAGCAGTTCGCCATGGCGTTCGTGGCTCCTGGCGTGTTCGAGAACGCCCACTACCTGTGCGAGATCTCCAACGTGCTCATGGCATTCTACGAGTGCCCCGATGAGCTCAAGGAACTCATCAAGTACCTCACCGAGTGGGAGCTGAAGCTCGCCGAGGTTATCTGCGACCACCTGCATCCCGACGGAGTCTTCCACCACGACGACTGGGGTACCCAGATTTCCACGTTCGTGGCGCCCGACATGTTCGCCGAGTTCTTCGAAGAGCCGTACAAGGAGATTTACGGTTACTGGAAGAGCCGCGGTGCCGAAATCGTTGCGCACCACTCCGACTCTTACGGCGAGACCATCGTGCCGACCATGATCGAAATGGGCATCGACGTGTGGCAGGGTGTCATGAACACCAACGACATCCCCGCATGCATCGAGAAGTACGGCAAGGACATCACCTTCATGGGCGGCATCGACTCCGCGTCGGTTGACCACCCGGGTTGGGAGCGCGACGAGATCGTGACTCAGGTCAAGCGCACCTGCGACGAAAACGGTCCGCTGTACTTCATCCCGTGCCTGTCCCAGGGCCTTCCCATCTCCACCTTCCCGGGTGTCTACGACGCCACGAACGAGGAGATCGAGAAGTACTCGAAGATCTACTGGGCCGAGCACAACCTGTAAAGGGTTTGGAACTGTATAACCCTCCCGACTGTTCCAAAAAAGCGAAGAGCCATCTGGATAGGGGCCAGATGGCTCTTCTTATATGTTGGATTGCATGTCGACTACGGTTTCCGATACCGCGTCGCAGTCTATTTCTTCAAAACGAAATCTGGGCTCATCTCCTGCCATGCGTTCATGCGGGCGCGAAGCTCGGCTTTGCTCTCCTCGTCTTCCTTAAGAGCTAGCAGCTCCCAGTCCATCTGTCCAAGCGCTTCGATGACCTCGGAAAGCTTTGTGTAGGGAATGGAGATTACCAAACGGCCAGCAGGATACACCTTGCGGCGGCTCATGCCGTGTCCCATGCCTGAAATGGTGTAGTTCACCTTTCCGGTTACGTAGGGATAACCAAAAAGCCATGCGCAAGACAGAACGGGTGAGGCCGTGCTCTGCCAAAGGTCGCCCGATATATAACTCGTGGCCCTCATGATGATGCTGGCTTGCGTGATGTCTGCAACGCACAGCAAGATGTCGGGTTCGAAATCGCATAAGTGGAGTGGGCAGAACACCACGAAGTTTACGGACCCCGGAGTGAGAGTCTTGATCTCATGGTACAGGCGGGCGTTGGGTGCCTGGGTTCTGAAGACGCCGAAGTCCTTGCCGGCCTGGCCGCTTGCCGCCAGGGGCGGTTTCTCGATCATGCCCATGATCATCTTGCCGAAGCAGTTGTCATCGTCTTTCATGACGAAGAACGCACGGTCCTCCACAGCGGCCTTCTTGGCAAATTCGCAGAACGAGAGCACTTCGTCAACACGCTCGAACCCTTCAGATTGGCTGAAGCAATACTTGATGGCAATCGGCTGAAATTCGCATCCGAGTTGGTAAAACAGGTCCTTGGCTTCTTGCGTAAGCATGTGCCGCTCCTTCGGCTTCGGTGGCTTCCCTATTACGTTATGGTAGTACAAGGCGCATCGTGCCACCACAGTATTCGCTTATTTTGCCAAGCAGGTGACGACAAACGTGTTTGCTAGAATGGGCGCATGGGGGAATTCGCAGATAAAGTATTCGAAATAGTGCGGCAAATCCCGGAAGGCAGGGTAACCACGTACGGGCGAATCGCACAGCTTATGGGAAGGCCGCAGTCGGGACGTTACGTGGGGTTTGCCTTGAGGGGGAACCCCAGTCCCGGCGCCGGCGACGATGCTATCCCTTGCCATCGAGTCGTTTTCAAGGATGGGCGACTATGTGATGGGTTTGCATTTGGCGGACCCGATGTGCAGCGTGCGTTGCTCGAGTCGGAGGGCGTTACGTTTGCGGACGATACCCATGTCGATCTAGGAGCATGCTTGTGGGATGGCAGCAGTCCAGATACCCCATCCAATAGCATTGTTCCAATAACGCCTCCCGGGAGTTTTGATTGGGAAGCGGAATTGGGCGAATGGTGAGATAATCACGTCGACGGAGATGGCTTCCTTTGAAGCGTATTTGCATCGGAGTCAAGTTCGGCATTGTGTGATTGGAGATGAGGCGGCGTGTTTGGCGAATGCCATGCACATTTTGCGATGGACGGCGTGAACTTCGCGCAAGCAATGGCTCGTCACGCAAATGGGCCCGATGAAGCGCATATTCGCGCGTGCTTCGAGGCGTATCGTTCCCGCGGGATAGCGTTCGTGCGCGATGGGGGCGATAAGTACGGCGTGTCGCAGCTTGCTGCGCGCATAGCGCCCGAATACGGCATCGATTACCGTACGCCGATCTTCGCCATCCATCGCAAGGGCGGATATGGCTCCATCGTGGGACGGGCGTTCGAGAACATGCGCGAATACGCGGATCTCGTGGAAGAGGCAGCAGCCCAAGGAGCTGATTTCATCAAGATCATGACCACTGGACTCATGGATTTCAACGAGTTCGGGCGCATTACGCACTTCGATTTGGATGCCGCCGAAGTGCGTGAAATGGTGCATATCGCCCACGAGCAGGGTTTCGCCGTCATGTCGCATACGAACGGCAAACGCGCGGTGCTCGCGGCCATCGAAGCAGGGGTCGACAGCATCGAGCATGGCAACTACGTCGATGAGGACTGCATCGCGGCGCTTGCCGAGTCCCGCACGTGTTATGTCCCAACAGCCACGGTGGCGCGCAACCTCATGAATCAGGGACTCTACGACGAAGGCGTGCTTGCCCGCATCTGGGAGGCCTCGCGTACGGCCATTGCACGGGCTGTGGAGGCGAATTGCACCGTGGCGTGCGGCAGCGATGCCGGAGCAGTGCTCGTGCCTCATGGCCAGGGTACCTGCGACGAATACGATTGTTTTGCCGCTGCTATATCCGATGCCGCTCTGCGCGATGCTCGCCTGGCCGAGGGAGAGGCGTTTATCCGCGAGACCTTCCGCAGGAAGTGATAGGGCTCTTTATTTGTCGAACTCGGCGATGTGCAGGCGCGGGGAGCGCAGGAGCAACATCCAGAGCACGCACGAAAGGCATGTGCAGACGAGCATGATCGCGCCGATTCCGAAAATGTAGTTCGGCCAGCCTACCATGATGACGCTCATACCGATGACGCCGAACATGCTGAACGTGAAGTTGATGAGCGACGAGGCAGAGCCTGTGTCGCCTTGCTGCAGCGAGAGCAGCACGTTGGTCGTGTAAGGACGGATGGCGCTCTGAATCGTGGCATACAAGATCAGCAGTCCGCAGAATGCGAAGGCAGATGACGTGCCAAACAGGAGCAATGCTATTGCCGCCACAAGGCCAAGAATCATCATAACGTGCGTGAACGCACGTGGAGTAACCTTCTTGCTTGCTTTCAACCAGATGATCGGGCCCAGTGCCGTGAAGGCGGCAGTGACGGCGAAGAAGTACGTGTAGCCCTGAGGCGTCGTGCCGAAGAAATCGACGTAAATGTAGGATGCCACTGCCAGATAGGAGCTGAAAGCCACGTTGAAGAACGCGACCATGGCGAGTAGCGTCAAAAACGATCTGTTTCGCCCGACTTTCACCAGGCCGTACAACGTTGACGCAACTCCTCCGTCGCTGCGCTCTTCCTGCGGCAGGCTCTCTTCGAACAAAAGGGCGAAGACTAGGCAGCATGCGCCAAAGATGGCGAGCGCTACGAACGAGGAACGCCAGTCGAAGAAGATCAAGAGAATCCCGCCGATAAGGGGCGCGATTACCGGCCCGACTACGGCGAGCACCTGGATGATGGCGATCATCTGCCCGGTTGTGTTGAAGTAGCCCGGCAGCGACGGCACGGCAGGGGTGTACATGTCGATGGAAAACGGGATGACCGTGCTCGACAGGATGATGAAGAACGAGAGTCCCGTCTGTCCGAGCCTGTGCTGTGGGCGGAGCAGCCAGCCTGCTTTCCCATTTTGTCGTTTCTCGTTTTTTACCATGGGAGCCATAGTATCAAAATCAGCTGAACCGAACGTCCCGTTGCCCATCGCCATAGTGGATAAAACAGACCGATAACCGAAACCGGCCCCCAATGGGATGGGGGCCGGCAAGGTTACTTCGTCTTCGAACGGAACCCGTTACGACGTTTTCCTAGAAGAGGACCTGAAGCTCGGGACGGGCAGCTTCGAGCTCTTCTTGCGTGAAACCGAACTTCTCGCTGTTGTACTGGTCGAAGTACTTGCACATCTCGAGATATACGCCCGGAATGGTCGAACCCGGACCACCCTGCGTGATGCAGGGGATGTAGCTCTGGAACTCATAGCCGTCCAGGTGCTCGTAAACGACCTTCTCCACGACTTCGGAAGTCCAGCCATGGTAGTCAACATCCTTGTTGTCGATGTTGCCCATGAAGGCAATCTGACCCTTGTATTTCTCGAGCAGGTCCGGAACGTTATTGGACTCCATCGGTCCTTGCCACACGTCGATGCCCATTTCGATCATGTAGGGCACGAGGTTGGCGGCATAGGAATCGGAGTGATGGAAGACGAACTCGACGCCATGATCCTTGTAGTATCCGTAAATCTCCTTGTAGGGCTCCACGAACATCTCTTCGAAAACATAGGGCGGCAGGAACGAGTTGATTTCTGTGCCCCAGTCGTCATGATGGAAGATGGCCTCGGGATGCAGCTTGTCGCAAATCAGCTCGGCGAGACGCAGCTCGTATTCCTTCAGGTACTTGATCAAATCGGCCATGCGCTCGGGCTCTTCGAGGTAGTAGATGAGGGCTTCGTCGATAGAGCACAGATGATGCGATTGCTCGAACAGGCCAGGGGCGATGAAGGCGGCGCCAAACGCCAGGTTCTCTTCTTTGTTCTGCTTGTACTGCTCTGCGAACATGTCCCATTCGGCATCGGGGAAGTCAAGCGAGGGGGCCTTTACGTACTGCTCCCATTCCTCGATGTCCTTGACGACGATCTTATCGGGAGTGTGAACCGGGAATGCACCAGGCGTGTGTGCGGGGAAGTCGAACGTGACGCCCCAGGCGTTAACCTTGCCCATATCGCCGGGAGCGAGCAGCGCGCCCGAATGGATGATCTGCGGGTGGAACATGAGGATGACACCCTCGTAGTTGTTGACGAAGCGGTCCGGATGACCTCCGTCGATGATGGTCTGGCGCAAGTTCTCTTTAGCGGTAAGCATACAAGCCTCCAGTTCACTCGGCGCGTCAATGGCGCTTGATCAATTTGTCCAAATACTTGTCGAGCAAGAATTTGGGGTCCAAAAAACAAGGAATGCACCCTGAAAAGGACTTATTATGATTTTAACCCCATTTGTTATATTGCAAAAACTTCAATAATTGCAGTATTGAAGAAATAAGCACTACAATTTGTAGTGTCATTGGAATGATGATTTCACATGATGGTATTGCTCATCATCGGAAAGGTCGCGCTCATGAAGCTCGATGGAAATGCAGCTCTCTACCAGCTGCAGAGGGAATTCAAAAATGTGAGTTTTCGTCTAGCCCCAGGATCCATGATGCTTGACTACCCACTGCTCTACGATGAGGCAATCGATATGAGCGGGCATGTAGTCCTGCTATCCGATAGCGATCGACCGAGGGCAAGCGAGCACATGCAGCAGGTGATGTGCGTTTGCCTGAGCGACGAGGTGGCTTGGGCTGCTCGAGAGCGGGGATTCTTCGTCGCCCAAGTACATGATGATGTCAGTTTCCAGCATCTTTACAACCGACTTCAGTCGGTGTTTCTGGCTAACGAGCGCTTTGAAACACAGCTGCATGCCTACGTCGATACGTATGCTGGCTACAAGCCCATCCTCGATGCATGCTTGGAGACGATGGGGTTCGCTTGCGTGTTGATTGACGGCCGGTACCGAACCGTGTGCCAATCGGGAGACTTGAATCTCGTCGAGGATTCGGGCAAGTCTAGTGGTGGGCAGGATGCATGGGATGATGACGGGTTCGGTCCAACCGTCCTCGATGAGGACGTCGTCGACTTATTTATGGCTTCACAGCACTATCGCCGCATGCGCACTGGTCGAAAAGTCTTTTCCATGCCAGGGGCCAACCGTCTTTTCATGCGCAACGTGTTTTTCGAGGATAAACCTGTGGGCATGCTGGTTATGAAGCATCAAGGTGACGTAATGAGCGCGAGTTACGTTCGTTTCCTGCTCAACTACCTTGCTCCGTTTGTAGAGGGGATGTATGCCCGCATCGGATCTTTCGACTTGACCGCCGTCCGCCCGACGGGTATCCGCACGATGCTGAAGGGCGTACTCGAGGGGGCGGTCGATAATGCGCCCCTGCTTTCCCTTTTGCTCTTGGAAGAAGGAAACGATCAGGATGATTGCTATATGCTCCTACGTTTGGAACGAAGTTTCACGAATGAGGGTGCCGAAGGGTTGGCTTACTTCGCCCAGCGCCTGGAACGCGCTTTGCCACAAGCCTACTGCGCCGAGACGGAAGGTAAGCTCTATGCACTCGTGCATGTTGGCGCACCATTGTCGGAAGAGGGTTTCACATCGAGGTCCGTTCAAGATTTTCTTGCAAAGCTTCCCGCGGTATTGCGTGACAAGCTCGTGAAGGCTGGGGCGAGCAGACCGTTTTCTGACATGAGAAAGCTTCTCGCCGCACGCTTGCAAGCTGATGCAGCGCTCGAGAGGGGAGATGAGCTCGACCCGGCTTACTGGTATTACCGGTTTAACGATTACGCTTTGGGCTGGCTGCTGCATAACGGCTGTTCCTCTATCGCTCCCGAGTATGTCTGCCATTCGGCCGTCGTGCAGCTTAAACAATACGACGAGCATCATGGAACGAGCCTGTTGGACACGCTTGCGGTGTTCATGAGCTGTCGTTATAATGCCACTCTCGCTGCCCAGAAGCTATTCGTTGCCCGCTCGACCCTTCTCAACCGTTTGGAGCGCATAACCGAGCTGACAAGCGTGAACCTCGACAGTCTGGAGGAGCGCACCTACCTGGGAGTTTCGCTTGTTCTTTTGGGATACTTGGGGTAAACAGCGGGGCAGGAGCATTGACTCTGCATGGTCGGCGAATCGACGATGCGTCTTTGCAATGTGATGCAGGTTGGGTGCAGCTGATGCCAACTTTGCAAGATAGGCACGGCGCCCGCCGAGCATGATGTGATTGCTATTCGGATGCGTCAGCGGGAAGTTCCTCTTCGCCTTTGCGCATGACGTCGGAGCTAGATAGCCCAAGATTTTCGAGTAAGTTGTTGAAGACGGGCTGTTCGCGTACGGGTCGCGTGTCTGCAGTGCGCGCCATGCCGCCGTATGAGCTGATGGGGGTACGGCGAGTCTTGCGAGGAAGGATTTCGGTAACCGTCAGCTCGTAGACGAGGTCTTTGCCTGCAAGCCGATGGTTGAAATCAAGGTATGCATAGGTGTCGTCGACGCGTAGTACTTTGGCGGGCACCTTTTGTCCCGCGGGGCCGAAGAAGTTGATAACCTGTCCGACAGGCAGCTCTTCGGCATTCGGGATGTAGCGCAGCTCTCGTTGCTGGATGTTTCGCTCGTCGTAGGGTCCGTAAGCGTCTTCTGCAGGGATGATGACGGTTCGGGTTTCACCGACTTCCATGTCTTGCACCGCGCGATCAAGGCCCCGGATGACCTGACGACAATCGGTCATGAATTCGAGCGGGCCGTTCATCTCGCTCGAATCGAAGACTGTACCGTCTTCCAGCTTGCCGACGAATTCCACGCGCACGTTAACGTTAGGACCAATCATTTCCCCAACCCCTTTCAGGCTTATTCTCACCGTAAAGAATAGCATGCGCCTTTCCCGATTCGACGGTGCAGACGGTGTCAAAGCGCCAAGGTTTCGTGCTGGTTTTTGGAGAATGCATCAACAGCTATTTCGGGTCACCTGATGCATCGACATGAAATATGAAGCGCCCACCTGGAAAAGGTGGGCGCAATGGTGGTGCTTCATGCAAAGGCGCGCAGTCACCGTAGCAGGTTCGCGTTTCGCGCTTACGCGCCCGTGACGCCTCCAGGTGTTCCGGGAGCGCTGGGCATGCCAGGGGCGCTAGGCTTGCCGGGAGCGCTGGGCATGCCAGGAGCACTCGGTTTACCAGGAGCGCTGGGCATACCCGGGGCACTGGGCATGCCAGGGGCGCTGGGCATACCGGGAGCGCTAGGCATACCAGGGGCGCTGGGCATGCCAGGCATACCTGCAGCTCCGGCACCAAACATACCAGCGTCTTCAACCGACAGTCCGCACTTCACGCACTGGGTTGCATCGGGGTCGTTAAGCGTCCCGCATTTCGGGCATTTTATCGGCAAGGATATGCCAGACGGTCTAAAGCACATTGCATCCTCCTGTGGAATTGGTCTGAAGCGGATCCCTCGATCCGTTAACGACATTGTATGGGAAATGCGTTTTCCCGCGAGTGCTGAGTTCTTCCAAATAAGGGCTGCATTATTTGGAACCTTTTCCATGATAAGAAGCGCAGTAGGTAATTATGCTTTCTCATGTATCGTAAGGCAGAGTATGGCGTCGAGACGTCAGGCTGAAGGAAAGGGGCATTCATGGCAAGGCTCGAAGGCAAATATGCGGTTATCACGGGCGCGACGTCCGGTCTGGGCGAGGCAAGCGCGATCATGTTCGCCAAGGAAGGCGCGCAGGTCGTATGCACCGGTCGCAACCAGGAGAAAGGCGAGGCACTCGTCGCCAAGATCACCGAAGCCGGCGGCACGGCGTATTTCATCGCGGGTGATATGCGCAAGAAGGAAGACGTGCAGGCGCTGCATGACTTCGCAATCGAGAAGATGGGCAAAGTCAACGTGCTGCTGAACAGCGCTGGCGTTCTCGTGCACAAGCCCTTCCTGGAGCAAACCGACGACGACTTCAATTACGTCATGGAGACGAACCTGCGCGCCTACATCTGGACGATGCAGGCGTTCATCCCCGACATGGAAGCCATCGGTGGCGGCAGCATCATCAACATCGCCTCCATCTCCGCGTTCTGGCCGGAGCTGTACTCTTACTTCTATGGCTGCACGAAGGCCTCCGTCGCCAACCTGTCCAAGAACGTTGCCTGCGAGTATGCCAAGAAGGGCATCCGCATCAACGTCATCGAGCCCGGTCCGGTGCTCACGGCCATGACGCCTGCCGAAGTTGCCGCTCATCCCGAGGACTTCGCTGCAGGCATCTGCCCGCTCGGACGCATCGGCGTGCCGGACGACATCGCCTATGCGGCAACCTACCTCGCTTCTGACGAGTCGTCGTGGGTCACGGCTTCCGAGTTCGTCATCGACGGCGGCGTGCACATCAGCAACGTCGCGCTTGATGCGTAAGAGACGGCTTTCGCATCACGAACCGACACGGTCAAACGAATGACATGATGCGCCTCGTCCTCAGCATGAGGCGCATCATCGAGGATAGCCCGCCTGGCGGGCTATCCCATTGAATGCGAAAGGCATGCGAAATGGCGAAAAAGGGTTCCGGCTTCAAGTGGGCAGTCCTATTCCTTATGGTGTTCGGCGCAGCCATGCTCAACTTCTCCAATATGGTGTTTTCGGCTCGTTCCGTTGACGTCATGGCGCAGTTCGGCATGGACCAGGCACAGCTCACGGCTATCTCCGGCATCGGCGTCCTTCCTGGAGCGCTGTTCAGCGTCGTGCTGGGCAACTTCTTCGATAAGCGCGGGCCCTCGTCAATCCGCTATGCTGGCGCGGTGCTGCTGTTCCTCGCGGCAGCTTGCCAGATCTGGCGCGTGTTCGCCGGCACCTATGTCGAGCTGTTCATCATCACGTTCCTGTCGGGAACGTTCTTCCTGCCCACGCAGGTGCTGCCTGCAAAGATGATCGAGGCTTGGTTCGAACGCTCCGAGATGGGCACGGCCATGGGCGTGTATGGTGCGGCCGCTGGCATCGGCATCACGGCTGCATTCGCGGTGGGCGCGCTGTTCCCCACGACTACGATGGCGCTTGCCTTCTGCGCCGGCGGCTATGTCGTTGTGGCTGTGTACTGGCTCTTAGCCGCCAAGTTGCCTTCAAGCGAGGCTCCCAGCGAAGCTGCGAGCGATTCGGGCGATGGTCCGAAAGTGAGCGTGGGAGCGGTTCTGAAGAGCAAGAACATGTGGCTCATCATGATTTGCGGCGGTCTGGCCGCCGGTGCGCCCCTGCTCTACAACAGCTACATCATCAACGCTTTCATCGATAAGGGTATGGAACCGGCGCTCACGAGCCTTGTCGGTGTCCTGTTCAACATCGGGTTGGTTGTCGGCGCCATCGTCACGGGCTTCATCGTCTCGAAGGCGGGGCGCTACAACCGGGTGTACACGACATTCCCCATCATCGCGGCAACTTGCCTTGTCGCTTCGTACTTCATCCCGCTTGGGCCGCAGACTTTCGTGCTCACGGTAGCCGGCGCTCTGTTTGCAGCAAGCACGCTGTCAGTGAACATGGCGCGCATTGGCCTCATTCCGCTGACGGGAGACTTCGGCCCCGAGAACATCGGCATAGCGGGCGGTATGAACAACACGGCCATGGGCGTGTGCATGTTCGTCCTGCCGACGATTTCGGCGGTAGCGCTCGGCAACAACTATGTTGGCGTATTCATCACGCTGTTCGTGTTCTTTGCCATCATGGCGCTGTGCGGTGGAATCCTTTTGCCGGAACTCGGCGAGAACGGCGAGCTCGCTCGTCGCGCTCGCGGGGAGTAGCGCAAGCTGGGTGTTCGCCAATCCTCCTGTTTTCGGGCCGTTTATTGTACGGCCTGTCAATGGAATCGTGCGCAGTCCCTTTCTACAATTCTCGTTAAGAGGGAGGCTGGGGAGAAGTGCCTCCAATTGAAATACGAGTGAACGAGAGAGGAAAGGGGACGGCATGAGCGACGAGAAGATCGATGCCATCGAGACCGAAGAAGTCCTGTCAGATGGTAAGACCGCGAATCTTGCCGGTGCCGAGCTGGCAGCCGACGAGGAGCAAGTTGGCCAGCGCATCCGCGAGAAGGGCATCGCATACGGCATGCCCTACAACAACACCTACAACATGGATCTGTACCCCGACAAGGTCCAGTGGAAGGAAGGCGACCTCACCGCCACCCGCACCACGATGTGGTCGGGTCCTGGCTGCCACTCTGGTTGCCAGATCATCTTCTACACCGATGAGGATGGCAAGCTCGTCAAGACCGAGGGCGACCCCAATTCTCCCATGACAGCAGGCCGTCTGTGCATGCGCTGCCTGGAGCTCCCCCAGATGACGAACAACGAGCGTCGTCTGAAGTGGCCGGTCAAGCGCGTCGGCGAGCGTGGCGAAGGCAAGTGGCAGCGCATCAGCTGGGACGAGGCCTACGACATCATCGTCGAGAAGGTTCGCGACATCCAGGAGAACTTCGGCCCCGAGTGCATCGTTTCCATGATCGGCACCGGCCGTAACGTCTCGCAGGTCATCGCGCACAACCAGTACGCCAATTTCGGTGGCGCCGACCTCACTCTGTGCTTCCTGTCCGGCGACTCCTGCATGCTGCCGCGTACGGCGCTGTGCTACGTCATCATGGGCAACCAGTGGGTAGCCGACTTCAGCCAGTTCCGTGCCAAGCGCTATGAGGACGACCCCGAGTTCGTCAACCCCGAGTGCGCCATCATCTGGGGCACGAACCCCATGATCAACAACGCCGACGCATTCCTGGGCCACTGGATCATCGAGTCCATGAAGCGCGGCACGAAGCTCATCACGATCGATCCGCAGCTCACCTGGATTGCTTCCCGCTCCGATATGTGGCTGCGCCTGCGTCCGGGCACCGACGCGGCGCTCGCGCTCGGCATGATGAACGTCATCATCAACGAGGGCCTCTATGACGCGCAGTTCGTCGACTACTGGACCTACGGTTTCCCGCAGCTCGCCGAGCGCGTCCAGGAGTACCCGCCCTCGAAGGTCGCCGAGATCACCTGGGTTCCCGAAGAGCAGATCATCGAGGCCGCCCGCATGTACGCTCAGGCCAAGCCGGCAACCGTGCAGTGGGGTCTGTCCGTCGACATGGCAAAGATCGGCGTCATCACCGCCCATGCCATCGCCTGCCTCGTGGGCATCACCGGCAACATCGACATTCCCGGCGGCAACGTGCTCATCGACCAGGCCGCTGGCCTCGAGTTCGGTTACAACTCGGGCATTTGGGAGCTCGAGGGCACGCCGTACGTGGCCAACCGCCTCGGCGTCGACCGCTACCCGCTGAAGAAATACGGCTTCACCGCCTCCTCGCAGGCCGACTCCATCCTGCAGGCCATCGAAACCGAGCAACCGCATCCGGTGAAGATGCTCTGGATCCAGTCCGCCAACCCCATTGCCAACATGGGCCAGGACGCTCCGCGTCTGTACCGCGCACTCAAGACCATCGACTTCGTCTGCGTGATCGACCTGTTCATCACGCCGACCGCTGTCGCCTTCGCCGACCTGGTACTGCCTTGCGCCATGTCGCACGAGCGCGACTGCATCCGCGTGTGGTTCGATCCGCTGCGCACGCTGACCAAGTGCGGCCAGTTCGAGGAAGCACTCTCCGACGAGGAGATCATGATCGGCCTCGGCCACAAGATCGCTCCCGAGAAGTGGCCTGAGTACGTCGTTGACGACCGTTCCTACATGAACTGGCGTCTCGAGCGCGACGGCGTTCTGGACAACGACGGCACGCAGATGACGATGGAGCGCGTCGAAGAGAAATACGCCGGCATGTGGTATCACAAGTTCAACTACCGCAAGTTCGAACTTGGCCGCCTGCGTCCCGACGGAATGCCCGGCTTCATGACGCCGACCGGTCGTTACGAGCTGTACTGCACGCTGTTCGCGAGCTTCGGCGACGATCCGCTGCCCTACTACGAAGAGCCGCCCACATCGCCGTATCGCACTCCCGAACTCGTCGAGAAGTATCCGTTCGTGCTCACCACCGGCAAGCGCTCCTTCGAGTTCTTCCACTCCGAGTGGCGCCAGCCCGAGACCATTTCGCGTCAGCTGCATCCCGATCCCATGTTCGACATCCATCCCGACGCCGCGGCCAAGTACGGCATCATCGATGGTGACTGGGTCTGGATCGAGAACCAGATGGGCCGCATGAAGCAGCGCGCCCGCCTGAATCCGACGCTCGACCCGCGCGTCATCTCCACCGAGCACGGCTGGTGGTTCCCCGAGCGCGCTCCCGAAGAGCCGAGCCTGTTCGGCGTGTTCGACTGCAACCCGAACAACCTCATCCCGCAGTGCGAGAACGGCACCAACGGCTATGGCGCTCCGATCAAGTGCTCGATGGCGACCATTTACAAGGTTACGCCCGAGAACGACACGCCCGAGGATCAGCCCACTTACCAGGTCTGCACGACCGGCTACACGCATGGTCCGACGCACATGTCCGACAAGCCGAGCTTCTATGATGGCTGGACGCCCGACTACGAGCCCGAGGGCTTCTTCGACATCGATGAGTACTGGGCAACTCACGAGCATCAGGAATACATCCCGCTGCACAAGCGTGAGCAGGCGTAAGTGACCCGAGGGAAGAGAAAGGAAAGATATCATGACTAGGTATGGTCTGTTCATCGACTACGAGTACTGCTCGGGTTGCAAGGTTTGCGTGACTGCCTGCAAGATGGAGCACGGCTTCGAGCCGAACGACTTCGGTATCGTCCTTCTGCAGGACGGCCCGCGCGAGTGCTCCGACGGCAAGTGGGAGTACAACTACCTGCCCATGCCCACCCATCTGTGCGACCTGTGCGCGGCTCGCGTGGACGCAGGCAAGCTCCCCAATTGCGTGCACCACTGCCAGAACGGCGCCATGGTGTACGGTCCGGTGGAAGAGCTCGCCGCCAAGGCGGAGGCCGCCGACAAGTCCGACATCGCGATCTTTGTGCGTTAAGCGTTCGCGATAGGATATGATTTCGGGAGGGTCCAGTACGGGCCCTCCTTTTACATAAGGGGAACAGAGGAGCGGCAATATGCCAACATGCGGATATGCATGCATAAACTGTGGGAGGTGCAAGGGCCGCATGCCCAAGCCCATTCTCGTGCCGCTTTGCCCTTTTTGCGGATATGACAATCCATTCGGCAGCGAGACGTGCGAGAAATGTGGCGGGTCGTTAGAGCTGCAACCGGGGGTCACCAACCTCGTAGGCGTCCGTCCTGCAGGCATGGCCCAAGCCGAATTGGATTCGCCAGATACCCGCTAAGCTTTGCTCAATGCAAGGAGGCCGGCTTCCAGCAGGAACCGGCCTCCTCGCTCTTTTGGGGAAAGCTCTTTTTAGAACAGGATCTGCAGCTCGTCGCGTGCGGCCTGGATGTCCTCGATGTTGTGTCCGAACGTCTTGGCGTTGTATGCGTCGACGGCCTTGATGAGCTCCATGTAGGTGCCCGGATACACGCTGCCAGGACCACCCTGCGTGATGGAGGGGATGTACTGGTGCGGTTCCATGCCCTCCAATGCCGAAAGCGCAGCTTTCTCGCAGTCCTCGACAGTCCAACCGTCGAAGTCGACCTGCTTGTTGTCGATGTTGCCCATGAAGGTGATTGGCTGGCCCTTGTACTTCTCGACCAGAGCAGGAACGTCGTTGGAGCGCATGCATCCCTGCCAGATGTCGATGCCCATTTCCAGCATGTAGTCGATGAGGTTGGCGCAGTACGAGTCGGAGTGGTGCATGATCACTTCGACGCCATGCTCGTGATAGTACTGGTAGATCTGCTTGTAGTGCTCTGTGAAGTACTCGTCGAACATCTCCGGACGCAGGAAGGAGTTCTGCTCGCTTCCCCAGTCGTCATGATGCAGGATGGCGTCGGGATGCAGGTGGCTGCACAGCTGTTCGGCTACTTGAAGCTCCCACTCAGTGAGGTACTTGAGCATGTCGGCCATCTCGTCCTCATTGGTCATATAGGCCATGAGCGCCTCGGTGATTCCCATGAAGGCGTGAACCTGTTCAAACAGGCCAGGAGCGACGAAACAGGCCTTGAATGCCTTGTCGCCGTCGATGGCGTCCATCATGCCCTGGGAGATCTCCCAAAGAGCGTCGGGGTAATCGGTCGAGGGGGCCTTGAGGTACTCTTTCCAATCCTCGATGTCGTCGATGAGCACCTTGTCGGGCGTGTCGAGCGGGAAGGGGCCCGGTGTTCCCTCGGGATAGCTGTACGTGACACCCCACGAATTGACGACGTCGAGCTCCCCATATTTGGGCATGGGGTTGCCAAGGATATTGGGTCCAAAAGCAATCTTGATCCATTCGTAGGAATTGACGAAGCGGTCGGGATGTCCGTCGGGCTTCAGGGTCTCACGGAGGTTTTCTTTCGCTGTGAGCATCGTGCTCCTTCCTTCGAAGTTGGCGTCGGGCCTGGTTGTAACACCGATAACGATATTGTAGGAAAGATGTCATAATAAGCGCGATGGCTATTCTTCCAAGATACGCACCTGTTTTTGGAGCCTTTGCAAGAAAGCGAAAGGTGTTTCGTAGTCGATGAGGCAAAGGGGCAGCCCCCTTGTCTCATAGGGCATCTTTTCAAAAGAGAAGCCCCCGCACGAGGCGGGGGCTTGGGGTGCTCGATCTTGAAGATTGGCGTTTACACGCTGGCAAGCGAAGCGGTTATTCGGTCTTCGCAGCAGCCTCGGCCTTGTCCTTGAGCATGTCTTCGACGTTGCAGCGCAGGTTCGGGAACATGTACTGAATGAAGCCGGAAACGATGCAGCAGATGAACAGGCCGACGAAGATTGCCTGGTAGTAGCCAGCGGGGGAGACGCCCTCGACTGCCGGGTACATCATGCCGCAGATCGGGGCGACGATGTAGGACGAAACCAGGAACATGCCGGCGTTCTGGAGAACGGACTGGAAACCACCGACAGCGCCCAGATACTTGGGCTCGACGTCGGGCAGCAGAGCGGGAAGCGTCTTGACCATAGCCATCATCGGGGCGAAGAAGATCGCGCCCAGGGCGAACATGGCAGCAGGGCCGAAGCCACCCATGTAGGGAATGAACATGGCGGCTGCGTAGAAAGCGCCGGAACCGATGAGCATGACCCAGAAGACCGGGCGGGAGTGCTTGAAGCGGGCGACGACTGCCGGCAGCAGAATGCAGCCGATGCAGACGACGACGGTGTTGACCGTGGAGATGTTCGCAGCGGTGGTAGCGTCGGCGCCGTACACGGTCTGGATAGCCGCGACCATGAACGAGGTGCCGATGACGGTTGCGCCCATGAAAACGAAGGCGAACAGGCTGATGCCCCAGACGCTCTTCTTCTTGAGGGCATAACCCATGTGCTGCATGATCGGTTCTTCGACGGCGATTCCATCGGGATGCTCACGATAGAGCAGGAACCAACACACGATGGAGACGACGAACAGGATTGCGGAAATCCACCAGCAAGTCTGAACGCCGGAAGCTCCCTCGACCAGGCCCATCGGAATGCCCTCGGGGCTGAACGCCACATCGCCGGCGGTCAGGCGAGCGCCGACCTGCAGGGCGATGGCAGCGCCGAGAGAAGCGCCGCAGACGTACACGCCAAACGCGACGTTAGCGGATTTGCCGGGGAACCATGCGCGGATGACCTTGGCGCTGTTGGCGTTAAGGGCGGCCGTGGCAACGCCCATGACCAGCGAGGCCAGGAAGCACATGATGAAGCTCGTGCCCGACATGGCGCGCCAAACGACGCCGATGAGCGCGATGATATAGCTGACGACCATGACCTTCGACACGCCGATGCGGTCGGCCAGGGTGCCCAGGAAAATGCCGAAGACGATGCCGGCGAAATACGGAACCGACATGATCATGCTGAACAGCGTGCCGTCGATGCCGTAGCGCATCATGACGGCCAAGGCTGCACCGCCCGGCACGATGAACGAGAACTGCAGCGTGACCAGGCACAGGAACAACGCTGCCAAGATCGCCCATCGTCTTGGATAGAGTTTCTCCTCCATTAACAACCTCCTCCTTGTATGGTTGGGTTCGCACGTATGCCCAGGCATCAGCCTGGGCTTTGCAAACCTTGTTCTGTAGTGGAGCCCGATCTGTGCACCCCACACAGGTGGAGCCCCGCTACTTTCCATGTTGCATTATCGCGGTGGGATGGGTTTCGTTCCAATGCGCAACCTTACAAGGTTGTTTCAAAGAGTTAGCAAAAATGACAATAGCCAAACACGCGCATTTGTCTAGGCACGCAGCGCGAAAAGCGGTATGCGCTTGCCGAGCTGGGGTTAACCGAATAAAGAGGGGGTCTCGAGCTAGCTGGTTCAACGTGCCTTTCGACACAAATGACGAAAGGCGGCACTAGAATTGCCCGCATAAATCAATGGACGTATTCGGATGAAAATCGGAAGATACGTTAAGAGTGAGAAAAGGGGAGAGGAGGACCTTTGGAAGGATATGGAAACCACATCGTGCAATACTCGCCTGAGTACTCGCTGTGCGCGGGGTGCGAGACATGCTCGATCATGTGCGGGCTCACCCATGATGGCTTCACAGGGCCGGGCAATGCGCGCATTCGCATCAACCTGGGTACGCGCAGCCTCATGCACGAGGTGCTGGCGTGCCAGCAATGCGACGATCATCCTTGTTACGAGGCTTGTCCGAAGAAAGATGCCGCCATGTGCATCGATCCGGAAACAGGCATCGTCTACATCGTCGAAGACGATTGCATCGGCTGCGGCAAGTGCGCCAAGGCATGCAAGTTCACCCCGTCGCGCATCCAGATCCGCAAGCACAAGAACCGTCGCATGTGGAAGGCCGTGAAGTGCGACCTGTGCCGCGACAACCCCGAAGGACCGCAGTGCGTGAAGTATTGCATCGTGCGCTGCCTGGGGCTCTCGGACGATTCGCTCGAGTTGCCGGAAGGCGTCGTTCCCGCTTACATGCAGGAGCAGCAGGCCCTTGAGGAACAGGAGGCGACACATGCCTAACTATTCGATCGAAGATATCCTGGGCAATCCTAACAACACCCAGGGCCTGTACGGGTACAGTGGGCACATTGCGCGCATCAACCTGACGACCAGCGAGATCAGCGACGTTGACACCTATCAATACGTGCCCAAATACATCGGCGGCCGCATGATCTGCAACCGCATCTTCTGGGACGAGGTGCCCACGGGCACCGGTCCCTACGACGAGGCCAACAAGTTCATCTACATGACCGGTCCCACTACAGGCACCGGCATTCCCGCAGGTGGACGCTCTGCAGCTGTTTCCGTTGGCGCGAGCAATGCTCCCAACATGTACGCATGGGGCAACATTGGCGGCTGGTTCGCGACCGAGCTGAAATACGCCGGCTACGACGGGTTCATCATCGAGGGCAAGAGCGAGACGCCGGTCTACATCTGCATAGACGATGACAAGATTGAAATCCTTCCCGCCGACGACATGTGGGGCATGCGCGTGCATCAGGCGCAGGAGGCGCTCGAGCAGAAGCACGAGCACGCCTTCAAGTCCATCGTCATCGGCCCTGCGGGCGAGAACCTCGTGCGTTTCGCCACGTTGACCACTGGCAACGACAGCGTATTGGCCAAGGGCGGTTTCGGTGCAGTATGGGGCGCCAAGAAGCTCAAGGCCATCACCGTGCACGGCACGGGCGTCATCGCGCCGGCTGACCTCGAGAAGCTTGACTACCTGCGTTGGAACATGAACAACCCGGGCATGAAGCCGTCGCCGGTGCTGCATCTGGACGCCATCGGCGTGCCGGGCGCCGAGTTCCCGGCGGTGTACGATCGCGGTAACATGTCGTGCTCTCCTGGTTGCAACCAGCACTGCAACGCGTTGCTGAGAGACGGCGTGTCAGCTTTCGGTCCCGAGCGCGTGAACCACACCGAGAAATGCGTGAGCATCTGCACCTTCGACTATCGCACCGACATCCCCGGTCCTGTCGGCATGTTCTGGCCTACCCAGCAGAACTACTGTGCGCCGTGCAAGCTGCTCGGGCGTGATTTCCCCATGCCGGACTTCACCGATCCGCATTTTGCCGAGCAGGCTCAGGTCATCATTCCCGACCGGTTGGACTTCTGGGGGCCCGACTACGATCGCGGCACGATCGTAAACGACCTGTGCAACGAGTACGGTATCGATAAGTGGGAGGTCGTCATCTGGATGATGACCTGGCTTTCCATGTGCAAGACCGAAGGACTGTTCGAAGGCTTGGGCAACCTTGGCTGCGAGCATGAGATCGACGTTGCCGATGCCGAGTTCATGAAGGAGTTCATTACTAACTTGGTCTATCGCAAGGGCGAGTACGGCAACATGTTCGCCGAGGGCATGCACCGCGCCATTCGCGAGCTAGGCTACGATAAGTTCAGCGAGACCATCTACCACGGCCGTTACAGCCAGATGCTCGGCGGCAAGCGCACCGACCTGCCCGTGAGCCTGGAGGCGGCTTGGGGATCGTCCATGCACTGGCAAGGGCGCGGCTACGAGGGCGCAGTCGAGAAACCCACGTGGCTGGCTGCCTGCATCAACAACATGATGAACACGCGCGATGCGCAGACCGTCGAGCATTTCCATTGCAAGTTCGACCACCATGCCGAGGCCATCGCCGATCCGTATCACTCCCCGCACCTGATCGACGCTATCATCGCCACGCAGAACAACGCCGAAATCAAGGATTCGGTCATGAGCTGCGAATGGCAGTCTCCCGATCCCTGGTGGCCCGAGATGGAATCCGAGATGTTCATGGCCGCTACGGGCGCGCCTATGACTCCGGAGGAGCTCCGCGATGCCGGTTTCCGCAGCAAGCTCTTGTTCCGCGCCATCCTTATTCGCGATCATGGACGTTGCCGCAGGCAAGAGGTCGAGCAGGAATGGCGTGTCATGCAGATCCCCGATACGTGGAACGAAGTTGCCGACTGGCAGCAGTTCAACGAGATGGTCGACCTGATTTACGAGGCGCGCGGCTTCGACCTCGAAACTGGTTGGCCGTATCGAGAGACGTACGAGAAATATGGCCTGGATGATGTGGCTGACGAGATGGAGGCTCTGGGTCTGATCCCCGAGCGTCCTGCCGAGCGCTGGAGCGACTACGGAGAGCCCCCGTTCGTTCAGTTCGTCGAGAATCGCAAGCTCGAGCCCGATTACGAGCCCGATCCCGTGAAGGCGTCCACGCCGCTGCCGGGAGCTCCTCCTGCGCTCAAGTTCTCGTAAACGTTTAAGGCGTTTTTCAAATTGAGCATGTGGGGCCGCGGAATCCGTGGCCCCACAGTTTTATATGCGGAATCATGCAGCAGGGCCCACCCCGTCCTCGCATGCATGATTCTTACAATGATGAATCTCAAATCATAGAAAGAGTTAATGAGTGAACCCTGTTTCTTAAGGTAGAGCAAAAAATCTGCTATTGTAAGAAATGACAATGCGATGGGTCATAGCTAACGAGGGGGTCGGTTATGGTTCAAGAGAGCGGTTACTCGGGCACTGATTCTCGGGGAATCCTTTCCTTTTCGGGACCGTACCAACTGCAGGGGAAAAAGACTGCTCTGGTGACCGCCAACATCGTACTCGCATTTGTCGAGCGTTTTGACATCCTGCAAGCTCCAACAAAAGTGTCGAAGCGGTTCTGCTGGTTCAAAACGATCGTGACAGACGAAGACGTCCAGTCGCTTGCGGATGATGGCGTCGACAACTGCATCCTCTACATCTGCACCGAAGACCGCGCAAAGGAGGTTTTGGAGCTATCGACTTCCGCGTTCCTTCTCGTTGTTTCTCGTTCGGGAGAAGTGCCTGATTGGGCCACCCAGAATAGGAACCGAATCGCGCTCATCGCGAGTAACGATCGGCTCATCTACATATCGGCGCTCATGCAAAACCTGTTCACGAGCATGTTGGTATGGGAGGGCGCCCTCGATCGCATCGTCTCGGCGCATGGTACTTTGACCGAATTGCTGGAAGAAGGGGCTCGTGCGCTCGGGTGCTTCATGGCAGTAACGGATGCCGGATTCAACAATATCGCCCACACATCTTCTGTCGAGCCACCCACCAATGCATTTGCCCACTTAATCGAGACAGGCTGCTATACGCCTGACATGATTGCCCACATCGAGCGGGATGTGCTACCGAATTACCGAAATTCCCGCACGCCCATTTTCGATGCCCGTCGCCATGATGGCGAACCAGATCTCATCCATTTCCCCATCTATTTCAGCGGGGAGTATTTCTTTCATCTGACTATGGCATGCCGACCGGATCTGGATTCACGTGCGGCGTGTGACCTTTTGGCCGTGTTCGCGGATCGATTCAGCGCTTTATGCGCGACGTTCTGGGAAGACATCATCATGGTGAAATCCCCTTGGCATCGAGTCCTCACCAACCTCATCGACGGCGTACCCATGAACGACAGCTATCTCTCGACGCAGCTGTCGCTGACCGCCATTCCCCAGTCGCATCAGCTCTGCCTGCTTTGTTTTGATTTGAGCGCCGATGATACGCCGACGATCCGCTCGCATATAACCGAAGCTGCAGCTGCGCTGAATGGAGGCGCTTGCTATCCGTTTGCCTACAACGGACGGCTCCTCGTCCTGTGCTATGCCATGTCCGAAATAGGCATGTCGTTCTCGCTCAAGGAATTTGCGCACGACATCGAGAACCACATTCCGCTCACGGGCAAGCTGCGCATCGGCATATCCAAGACCTTCACGAACATCGAATATATCCAGACGGCATTCAACCAGGCGCTACTTGCCATCAATTTCTCGGACTGCATCGATGCAGAGTGCATTTTGTTGGGCAAGAAGCGCGAGCATTATTGCTACTCGTTCGATTCGATACTGCCGTATTACCTAATCGTGGCTTCGACGCATGATAACGAGCTCGTCTCGGAAAGCATAAATCCCGGGATTTTGGAAGTGTTGGCAGAAGAAGACCGCGCCTCGGGCACCGAGATAATCCGCCTTCTGTGGACGTACCTCTGCCTAGAGCGCAACGCCACTGCAGCGAGCAAACAGCTGCACATGCACCGAAACACGGTGCTCTACCATATCGAGAAGATAGAGCGTCGCTTCTCCATCGAGCTCGACGACCTGATCATGCGGACGTGCTTGCTCACCGAGTTCCGTGTCTACTTCTTGACCGATGGTTTTGCGCATGGCATCGATTACGAGCGTTATGCCGTCATTCGGCGGCATCAGGAGCGGCCGCTGCTGTAAGACGCAGGCTCGCGGAGCAATCTCCAGCGTCTCTAGGATAAAACCAACATGCCCGGGAAACCAGCGTCCCGGGCATGTCAAAGCTGTTCAGAAGCTATCTGGTTTCGCTATGCCTTTCTAAGCGGGAAATCGCCCAGGTTCAGGCTCTTGTCCAGCTTCACGTCGATTGGCGAAACCGGGGCATAGCCCTCCGCTTCGATCGTCACGGTATAGCGACCGGGAACGAGTTGCCTGAACCAGAAATCGCCCCAATCGTTGGTAGCCGTTTCCGCTTGCGCTCCGTCGTCGCTTGCGAGCGTCACCTTCACGCCTTCGAGGACCTCATCGGCTTCCTCATCCCAAATTTCGCCACCGATAAACAAGCCCGGTGCATTGAGGTAGAACACGCGCGCTCCCGTTTCGCCGGCGCCGTCAAGCTGCGTGGCCTGTGCGATAAGATCCGCAAACTCCTCCTCTTCGCCGAATTTTAGAGCTTCCGTCACGCACATGTCGACGCAGTGCGGAATCTCGCCGCCGTCGACCAGGTGCGCGCATCCGTCACACTTCTGCGGTACTTCCAGCTCGGCATTCCAGTACACCGTGCCAAACGGGCATAAATCTACCAGATCCTTCATGCCCTTTGCCTTGATTGGGTCTATGCATACGAGTCCGTCGCCACGCTTCTCAACGACTTCCGGATATGCTTCCACCAACGGACACGAATCGCACTGCTGGCACATGATGGGCTTGTATTCAACGCTGACTTTAGGCACCTGCCCATGCGTGGTCTGCTCGACCCTCATCCAGAAATGCCCAGTATCGGGTTGCGGCAGCTGGTAGGGCAGCCATTCGTTGCCGACGTGCTCGTCTTTGCATGCGATCTGGCAACCATGGCATCCGTTGCACCGCGCCTGGTCGATAATGAAAACCTTTCCCATTAGTCTCTCCTTCACGAATAACCGAAAAGACAGTCCCTTTTAGTTATTCCTCGATGATCCAGTTCGTGATGTCCGGACCCTGCGCGGGATCGAACGTGCGGCCGAATGCCTCGGGGTATTGCTTTGCGAGCTCGAAGACATCGACCTTCTCGATGTTGACCAGGTAACCGCTTGTAACCTCACCAGCGCAGTTGGCCGATGTGGTCTCCTTGGGCGCGATCAGGTTATTGGCGCCTGCGCGGTCGGACTCGCCCGGCACGATGGTGTCGATGCGCGCCCCATGGTCTTGGCTGATGACTTCGGGCATGATGCGCTCGGTCACCCATACGCCGCCAAGTACCCAACCGCGATCGTTGTAGATGCGCACGACGTCGCCATTGGCAAGCCCCAGTCGCTCGGCATCTTTGGGGTTGACCCACACGGTCTCATAAGCGTAGCCATCCGGGCCCTTCACCTTGCACGGCTCGATCTCGCGGAACCAGTCGTTATCGTCGAAGTTCGCATGCACACGGAAGCGCGGATGGTTGCTGACCAGCAGGAACGGATACTCCTTGGCCTTCTCCGATTCGCGGTACTCGTGGAAGCGCTCGGTGTCGGCGATGTAATGCGGATAGGGACGGCGCTCCATGTCGTCGGGGAAGTGCTCTCCCAGACGCGTCGAGTAGAACTCCAGTTTGCCCGTGGGTGTTTCGAGCGGATGGTTTTCGGGATCGATGTAGAAGTCGTACAGACCCGCATGGTCTTCTTGCCAATCCTCGGCATGGGGCACGGAGATGTAGCCCTTCTCCATGAACTCCTCCCAGCTGCGGAACTGTTCGGCCTTGCTGCCCTTGTAGGTGATCTCGATGCTCTTGGACACGTAGCGTCCGCGCGTGTAGCGCTCGAAGATGTTGGCGTAGCGCTCCTCGTCACCGTAAAGCTCCTCAAGCCGCTTCGCAACTTCCTGCACGCAGAACCAGTCGCTCTTGGACTCGCCGAACGGCTCGACGCATTGCTCGGCATGCACCATCGTGTTCCACATGCCGCTCGAGGAGTCGTAGCCGATGTCCTCTACCTCGAAACGGGTGGACACGGGCAGCACGATGTCAGCGAACTTGCAGTCGTTCTCGAACCACGGATGCTGCACCAGCACGAACTCCAGGTTGGGGGAGGTGAGCGCCTTCAGGTACTCGTTGCCGCAATTCCAGCAGGTGGACCAGCAGGGCGTGTCGGACCAGATCATGTGAAGCGTCGGGTCGCCGGGATACGGGAACTGGAACGGGAGCGTCTGGTCGTCAGCCGGCTCCATGCAAACGACGTGCCCATACCACTTCACCGGGTCGTCCACTGTGGCGAGGATGCCCTCGGGGATGAGGGTCTTGGGGATGAAGCGCGCCTTCTGCGAATCGAGCATGCTGGCGTTGTAGCCTGCGAAGCCGCTGATCCACTCCTTGTCACGCGGCATCGGGTTGAAGTCGGGGCACTCGTAGATGTTCCATTCGATGAACTTCATGTAGTTGCGTCCCGGTTTGCCCAGGCCCTGCATGCCCAAAAGGCACACTTCCATGCGGCCGGGCTCGTGGCTATACGCCGAGCGGATGTAGCTGCCTCCATTGCAGTGGCCGGTCGAGGTGGGAACCTTCGCCCATTTGCGTGCGAGCGCCTTGATCTGGCGCGCTGGCACGCCGCAGCGCTCCTCGGCCCATTTCGGTGTCTTGGGAACGCCTTCATCACCGCCCATGACCTCGTACACGAGCCAATCGAAGCCCTCGACATGCGATTCGACGTATTCCTTGTCGTAGAGATCCTCGGTGATCCACACGTACGCGATGGCCATCTGGAGTGCCAGGTCGGTGTTGGGGAAAATCGGAATCCACTTATCGGCATGCACGGCGGCCGAGTAGTTCAGGTCGGGTGCGATGGCGATGGACTCGATGCCGATGTCGGTGAACCAGTAAGAGAGCAGTGATGGAATCTGCCCGACCCAGCCCCAGGTCGTCGTCTCGTTATCGCAGCCCCAATACAGCATCATCTTGCAGTTCATGGTCAGGTCATAGAACAGGTTCTGCGTCCTGCCCTGGCCAAGCGGCTCTTGGCCCCATACGTGCTTGGCGCCCCAATACCAGCCTTCCCACGAGTCGGGCTGACGCGCTTGCATCACAAGGCCGCCCAGCTCGTCCATGAGGCCCGTCATGCAACCGTGGCACGGGTGCACGATCTTCGTCTCGCCATGGCCGTCCTGCTGCACGAGAACGCTGCCCGGTCCGTATACCTCGAACTGGCGGTGGATTTCCTCGGCGATGATCTGCGCTGCTTCGTCCCAGCTGATGCGGCGGTACTTGTCCTTGCCGCGCAGCTCCGGGTGGCGTTCGCCCTTGGGGTCGAAGTGTTCGCGGATCAGCGGGTACGGAATGCGGTTCTTGGAAAACGCATGGCGCTTGTATGCGAACGAGAACGGCGGGATGGGCGACTTCGCCGGTTCTACGAACACATGCCCGTCCTTCTCCAGACGGTAGCGGTTCAGGTCCTTTTCAAGATCGTATGTCTCACCGTAGTCGAAGCGGCGCACGCGCAGGATCTTGCCGTCCTTGACGTCAACCGTAGCCACGTTGCTGCCGACGCCGAAACCATCCCAGTCAATGTTGTCATAGGTGGTCTTGTCGGCTCCAAAACCAAGTTTTGGCATGGGAACCTCCCTCTCCAGTTGTTTCCATACTGGAGAGACGATACAGGTTCTGCGTAGGCGAATGTCATGTGAAAGCCACCGAAAACGTCAGCGTTCGTTTGGAGACTCTTTCACGAGCAATTTGAAGGAAGCACCAAACGATTCGCTTTCCGCCCCGTTTAGCGCACTTCGTTATCAGAAGCGCAACAACAGCTCGCGCTCGATGACCTGGCCATCTTTCAGGTATACGCGTGGAACGCGTTTGCTGACTGCGCAGACGAGCTCGTAGGGGATGGTTCCTCCAGCTGCTGCCATTTCCTCGACGGGATTGAGCTTTCCGAAGATCTCGACTTCGCTGCCAACGCCAACCGAGTGCTTGTCGGTCAGGTCGATCATGCTCATGTCCATGCAGATGCGTCCGCACTGCCGTGCGGGGCCTTCGCTTGTCATGACCTGCGCCTTGTTCGACAGCGAACGCAGGAAGCCGTCTGCATAGCCATAGGGAAGAACGCCCATGCGCGTCTTTCGATCGGTCGTGAAAGTGCCGCCGTAACTGATTTTTGTGCCAGCGGGGTAGTGCTTGATGGTCTGCACGGCGGTTTTCAGCGACATCACCGGCTGAAGGCCCAGATCACGTGCATAATCACCGTAGCCATAGAGCAGAAGACCCGGACGAACCATGTCAAGATGGGTTTCGGGGAAACGGGCCGTGGCTCCGGTATTGGCGCAGTGGCGGATGCGGAATTTCTTCCCCGAGCGTTCCTCGACAGATGAAATAACATCGCAGAACAGCTTGAACTGATGGCGCGTGTAGGCGAGCGCTTCCTCGCCGTCCTCGTCAGCCATTGCAAAATGCGTGAAGATGCCTTCCACGTCGAGCCCTGGCATCTGGCAATCCTCGACGATATTGGCGACGCCGCCGTCAAAGAAGCCGTCATCGCACAGATAGCCCAGACGCGACATGCCCGTGTCCACCTTGATGTGAACTTTCAGGGTTTTACCGAGCTTCATCGCCTCGTTGGAGTAGTTGATCGCCTTCGCTTCGCAGGTGATCGTTTGGGTAATGTCGTAATCGATGAGCTTTTCCACCTGGTCACGTGGCGTGTGGCCCAGGATCAGAACGGGCATGGTGATGCCGCCCACGCGCAACTCCATGGCCTCGTCAATGCTGCTCACGGCCAGGTAGTCGGCTCCCGCTTCCTCCAGGCAGCGACCGACTTGCACCGAGCCGTGCCCGTAGGCGTCGGCCTTGACGATGCCCATGAATTTCACGCCCTCGCCGATATGCGCTTTCAATGCCCGGTAATTATAGGCAAGCGCATCCAGGTCGATGTTCGCCCAGGTTCTCCTCAAGGTTGAAGACACGTTGCAACCCCCACTCTCGTCGTCGTGCCTATGATACTGCAATGCCTGGTGTAGCGCCGTCGTTAAACGGTGTTGTGGACAATGAAGTAAACCAATGGCTTGCTACCAAAAAGTCGACCTGCTTCAGGTAATTTCCGCTCTAACGCGGGCAAACCGTTCACCGCTTTGGGGCCGGCAGCTGCGGAACTCGCCGCTTCGCGGCTCAGACAGTCCTCGCTCCCGCCGGTCCCTACGCGGCGAACAGCCCGCGGAGTCGTGGAAATCACCTAAAGCAGGCCGATAACCGGACCAAATTCCATTGCAAATGAACTGTAACTTCAGTATTTCAAAATCGACACGAGCGAGGGGGTTGTCCATTGATGCCCAGGCTCATCATGTTTAGCCTGTTCTCATGACGGTAAACGACATAGGGACGGAGTGGATATGAAGACGATGGGCAGGCGTGCGTTTCTGGGAGTTGCGGGAGCAGCCGGATTGGTGTTTCTCGGGGGTTGCGCAAGTGGTGGATCGGCATCGAGTGCGGCGAGCTCTGAGGCTGCCGCGTCTTCGGCAGGCGAGAGCTCGGCTGTGGCCAGCAGCGCTGCGTCGGCGGATGTGACGCTGACGGTCGGCACGCTGGCAACCGAAGACATTCTCCCGCTCTGGGTTGCGGAAGCCGAGAAGCTGTACGACTCGCATGGCGTGAACGTCGATGTCGTGGTCTTCCAATCGGCAACTGAGCTCATATCGGGCGTGTCGGCGGGTGAAGTCGACCTTGCTATGACCGACATCATGGTCACGGCGAGCATATTCGCCAGCGGAACGGACGTGCAGATGCAGTGGGTCACGCTGGGAACGTCGGCCGATCAAGGTCGATTCGGCATCATGGCTGGTCCAGACAGCACAATCGATTCGCTTGAGCAGCTTGCGGGCGTGCCCATCGGCGTGGGCAGCAACACCATCTTGGAGTACGTCATGGACAAGCTCCTGGAAGGAGCCGGCGTGACCGGCGATCAGGTTGTAGTCGAGGAGCTGCAGAAGCTGCCCGTACGCTTCCAAGCTATGGTTTCGGGCGATGTGGCGGCAGCGGCTTTGCCTGGTACGCTGCTCACGCTCGGCGAGGCCAGCGGTTGCAAGCTCATCGCCGACGACACGCAAGGCGAAAACCTCTCGCAGTCGGTCATGATCGTGCGCTCCGAGCTTCTTGCCGACGAGGCTTCGGTGCAGGCTGTCGAGAATCTCGAAGACGTGTGGGACGAGGCCGTTGCGCTTGTGAACGCCAACCCCGAGACATACCGCGAGGTGCTCGTGAAGAACGCAAACCTTCCCGAAGAAATTGCCGACACCTATCCCATCAGCTCGTATCCCACCGTGCAGCTTCCCACGTCGCAGATGGTCGACCCGGTCCTTGCGTGGATGGAGCAGAAGGGTTACTTGACAAAGGAACTCTCCTACGACGAAGCAACGGGAACGTTTTCGAAGTAGCCAAATGAGGCAAAAGGGCTGCCCTTTGCCTCATTCTGCCCGCGTCCGGACGTCTTTGATGGAGCAGTCGTAGATCAAGTGGGCAAGCTGCGGGGCGGATGTGGTGCCAGGATTGGCGAGCCAGCGCGAAATCATGAAGAGCGTGCCTGCCAAGGCGTATTCCAAGAGCAGGTCGATTTCCGATTCCGAACGGTCGGTAACTTCGCCGACGACGTATTCGCGCCAAAGCGGCTTGAGGTTGTCCTTGAGCCGATATACGAATGACGGATCCCCGTCTTCACCCAGCAAAACCGTGATATAGGACTTGTTGCGCTCGTAGTACAGCACCACGTCTTTGCAGGCGGCGATACAGCTGAGCTTGCTTGAGTCGCGTTGCAGCCGCTTCATGCATGACTCGACGCACGTGGTCATACCGCTCAGGAGCTCCGCCTCGATATTGGCAATCAGGTCGTAGAGATCGTGGAAATGCAGGTAAAAGGTGCCGCGGTTGTAGCCTGCAAGCTCGCAAACCTCGCCGACCGTGATCTTCTCGATGGGCTTGGCTGCGTATAGTCGCCAGAAGGCCTCTTTTATATCGGCCTTGGTCTGCTCGGTTTTCTCGGGGCGTTTCCTCATGGATACCAGGATACCATGCGTTTCTTGACATACCTGCCCAATGATTGTACCGTCCGTTTGTTTGAATGGCATGAAGATGAGAAGGGCATTTCGAATGCCGGTATCGGGTTCCGGAAGCAAAGCGGGTCAATCAACCAAGCGCATATGGATTGCGCGCGTGCTCGTTGCGCTCGTGTTCGCGATCAACGTGCAATGTGCGCTGCAGTTCATCTTATGGCCGGGGGCTTACACTGCCGCCTATCAGGTGGAAGGCGCGTCAGCAGAGGTCATTGTGCGTACGGTGGGCATCTGCTTCCTCATGTGGAACGCAACGTATCCGCCCGTCATCGTGCGGCCAGACCGTTACCGCGTGCTGTTCGGCGTCGTTCTCGTGCAGCAGGCAATCGGGCTCGTCGGCGAGAGCCTGCTTCTGGCTGGCCTCCAGCCTGGTTTGGAGGTGCTTGCGTCATCTATCGCGCGCTTCGTCGCCTTCGACGCCGCTGGTCTCGTTTTGCTGGCGATCGCGTTTCTGCTTTCACGTGCCAGGAAAGCTCCAGGAACAAATAGTTAATTGCTGAATGGGCGGGGCCTGCTGGGGTGGTTATCCAGAGGGCGAAGCGTCCGGAACCCTATGTGAAAGCCATTTTATTATCGCTATTCGTATTTTCTGCGGATGCGTCCAGGTTGGTCGACGCGGTAGCCGCCAAGCTCTTCCATGCGGGTTCGGAAGGCTTCGCTTGCCAACACCTCGAGCAATGCCTGCACCATGGGCGTGTCCCAAGCGTAGTCTGGTATGAGCAGGTCGTACTGCTCTTCGCAGACGGGGACGAACCCAAGACCGTACATCTTGGCGGCGGAGTAGATGCCCATGCCCGCGTCGGCCGAGCCCGCATCGACGAGTGCGGCTACTGCCGTGTGCGTGAATTCCTCATGGTCGTAGCCATAGATCGCGTTAGCGTCTATGCCGTCGCGCTTGCAGACGTAATCGCTCAGGATGCGCGTGCCCGAGCCCTTTTGCCGGTTCACGAAACGCCGTCCCTCAATTGCCAAATCGGCCAGAGACGCTATGCCGAGCGGGTTTCCCGGGGCCACCATAAGGCCCTGCTGGCGGTACACGCACTCCACTTGGCGAACGCCTCCGTTGGGGAAATGCTTTTCCAGGTACGGTTCGTTGTACGTGCCGCTCGCCTCGTCGAGCAAGTGGATACCGCCGCAGTGGTTCTCGCCGCGCTTGGCGGCGACGATGGCCCCCATCGAGCCCACATGGGTCGATGCGACGGAAAGAGATGGGTCGTTCTGATGGATGATCTGGGCAATCTCGTCGATGAGGGGGTCGTGGCTGCCGATGACGACAAGCGACCGCTCGATATCTGCCAGAGGTCTCAGCAGGTGCACCTCGATGGTTTCCCCCGCCTCGTAGCCTTCCACGTTCTGGGGAACCGACATGATGCCGTCGGCCTTCACGAACGACGTGACCACGCCAGCTCCACGAGAAAGCGGCGTGGCGACCATCTTGTCGCGAACTTTCCCCAGGCGCACACGTACGAATTCCTCGTATTTGAGCGACGACATGCACGGGCGGGTGAGCGTGGCGCTTGCGCTTGCGTCGTCGGATGACCGACATCCGAATACCTGCTCGATGATGGGCTTCACTATCTGCTCGACCACGATGATGCCGCTTACGGGATATCCAGGCACTCCGACGATGGCAGTTCCTTCGGCGTAGCCAAGGATGGCAGGCTTGCCGGGCTTGATGGCGATGCCGTGATAGAGGACCTCGCCCACCTCGGCGATTGCGCGCGACGAGTAGTCGTCCCGTCCTGCGGACGAGCCCGCGTTGAGCAGCACAATGTCACATTCGGATACGGCTTTCGCAACCGCATCGCGCACGAGGTCAGGCTTGTCGGGAACGATGGGGTAGGCAACGGGCTCTGCGCCCCATTGGCGTACCATGCCCGAAAAAATCGTCGAGTTGAATTCCATGACATCGCCCGGCTTGGGATTGGCGCTCGGCGCCACGACCTCGTCGCCAGTGGGGATGATGCCGACGCGCGGGCGCGCAATGACCGAGACTTCCTGCACGCCTGCTGCAAGCATGGCGCCCATGGCCGCGGGCTCGATGCGCACGTTGGAGGTGAGCAGCATTTCCCCAGCGCAGATGTCTTCGCCAATTTGCCGCACATTGCCCCACGGCGCGATGGCAGCATGCAGCACGACCGGGCAAGTGCCCAAGTCAGCAAGCGAATATCCCTCGGGGAACACGACGTCTTCGATCATCACGACGCCATCGCACCCTTCGGGCAAAGGGTCGCCGGTATCGACGACGATATAAGCCTCTGCCGGTATCGTAACCGGCGTCGTGGCCGTCGCCCCGAAGGTCACCTGCGCCGCCAGTGCGATACCATCCATGGCGCATGCGTGATAATGAGGTGCGGAAATTGCTGCATACAACGGCTCTGCCGTCACGCGCCCAAGGGCCTCGCCCACCGGGATGGTCTCCGAGCGCGGTTGCATGCCTCGCTCTTGCAAAACAGCGAGGAATCCCTTGATGGCCTCGCTTAGGGTTACGTTTGTGAGGTATTCGAACGACACAACGATACTCCTTTCAGGCTTAACCATAGAGAGATAGTTGCTCCCTATGACACACTGCGTTTTAGCGGAACAGGCGTACTTCGACTTCAGCGCCGACGGGCAAGCCTTCGCAGTTACGCGGCACGACGAAGAACCCATCCGCCCCGCTCAACTGTGAGATCAATCCCGATTTGCCGCGAACGGGCGTCGCGATGGCACCGCTGTCACCCTGTTCGACTCGAGCAGCTACGAACTCGCTGCGCCCGTGGTTGGAGGGCACGCCGGCAGAAAGACTTGCACGTACGAACGTCTGCTGCTCGCGGGGGGCGAGCAGAGGGGCTACCAGCTCTAGGAACATGAAGTATGCCGCAACGGGGTGTCCTGGCAGTCCGAAAACGGGTCTGGTACCCACGTTGGCGCACATCGTCGGTTTCCCGGGTTTAACGGCCACGCCATGGAAGAGCATGTCGCCGAGCGCCGAAAGCACGAGCGCCGTATTGTCTTTCTGCCCAGCCGACGATCCGCCAGAAACAAGCACCATATCGCAGATTCCAAGTGCCTGTTCGACCGAAGCGAAGAGCTTTTCAAAATCGTCGGGCACGATGGGGAATGTAAGGACAAGAGCGCCGCATGCTTCTGCGGCAGCAGCAAGCACAGGCGTGTTCACGTCGCGCATCTGGGATGCGACGGGAGTTGCCTTGACGGGGACGATCTCATCGCCAGTCGAGATGATGCCGACAACCGGTCGTTGCCGTACTTCGCAAGTGGCAAATCCCAAGCTTGCAAGCGTCCCGATGTGATGGGGGAGCAAGGTGGTTCCCGCTTCGATGAGGATCTCTCCAGGTTTTACATCGTCGTTCTTGAATACGATGTTTTCACCTGGTGCGACAGGACGCGCGATCCCGATAGTGCCGTCGCCATACTCTTCGCAATACTCAAGCATGACGACCGCATCGGCTCCTGTTGGAACTTGGCCGCCCGTCGGGATGCGCACGCAAGTCGTTGGAGCACATTCGCATGAAGGGGTGCCGCCCATATCGATTTCACCTGCCAACTCGAGTATGGCGGGAAGCGCGTCCGAGCAGCCAAACGTATCTGAAGCGATGACGGCGAACCCATCGACCGTTGAACGATCGAAAGCCGGCACGCCCTCTGTTGCGATGACGTCTCGGGCAATTTGACGCCCTGCCGCATCGTGCAACCTCACGGTTTCGATTTCGTCCCTGATGAACGGAAAGCGTTTCTCCACTAGAGTCCGGGCTTCTTCGAGCCCTACGACTTCCAGCATCTTGGCTCCTTTCCTAACGCCACCACACGATGCCGGCGATTATGATGCAGCCGATTGCGATGGCAAGGGTGCATACGATGATGCGAAAGGGTTTTATTAGGCCTTTGTCCAGGCTCAAGTCGGTAATGAGGGACTTGGCCCCAACCCAAATATGTACTGTCAGCGCTGCAACGAGCGTGAGCGCGATAAGCGTCGATGTTACAGATGCCTGCACTGCATCGGGTCCGAATGTGCGAATACAGACGACATGCGCGGCGATTATCGCGAGAAGGATGCCGCCCGTAACCCATTTCAAGGCGAGGTGGCGCTTCTTGCGCTGGCTCGGGGGGAACTCGGCGTCGGTGAGCTGCTCGCGACTCGTGATAATGCTCGCCACGATATGTATGCCAACGATACCGATTCCCGTCCACATGACCAGCGCAGGAGGGCTGGCCAAAGGCACGAGCGCTTCCAAGCCGCCCAGCAGGCTATGAGCGACGAAGAACACGACGACAAGCGCCGAAATGATGCCGTTGACAAGCCGTGCCTTCGAGCCGTTTCGCACTGCGCCCTTCTTTCGGTTGCTGTCCCCCTGGTCGAATCATTATTGTACAACTGCAAGATGCAGGTAAGGAGCGAATCCCCTTCTCAAGCCCCATCGCGCTGGTGCGGTCATGGCTTTCGATGGTTTAGCTAACGATTCTCGGTTAGACAGCGCCTAGACAGCCCAATACGATAAGAATTCGCGTCCCGCCTCGCTGGTCGGGGTTGAGAGCACCTCGGAGGTGTCGCCGAGTTCGACGACATGCCCGTCGCTGAGCATGACGGCTTTGTCGGAGATGCGGTGCGCCTGCGAAGGAGCATGGGTCGCTATCAGCATCAAGCAGCCCGTTCTCTCTCGGTAAGATTTAAGCGCACCTTCGACGAGCATCGTTCCCGCGATGTCCATCGATGCTGTCGGCTCGTCGAGCATGACCACATCCAAATCCTGCACGAGAAGCCGTGCCAACGCCACGCGCTGCGCTTCGCCGCCCGAAAGGCCCGAACCTCGGGCATCGGCCATATCGGCCATTCCCACTGCATCGAGCGCTCGGTTCACGCGCTCGTTCACCTCGTTTTTCCCCAAGCCAGACGAGCTTAAGGCCATCGCCACGTTCTTGAAGACCGAGAAGCCGAAAACGTAGCTTTTCTGGGGCATGTACCCGACTGCCAGATCCTCACGCGTTGCATCGCCTAATACGTCTACGTGCCCGGTAGTCGCTGCTTCCACGCCTGAAAGCAATCTGATCAGGGTCGACTTTCCGCTCCCGTTCGGTCCAACGAGCGCGTACGACAAGCCCGATTCGAGCACGAGCGATTCGATGTCCAACACGGTGCGCTCGCCGAACGTCTTCTTCAAACCCTTGATTTCAATCGCGAATTTCCCGTTCATCGACCGCCTCCCAGCTTACCGCCGCGCGATGCGCTCCAAGCACCCTGCGCTTCGGGGGCTGACGTGCGCTCTTGCAACGAAAGCGCGATGGAGTTGATGATGAAAGAGATCACGAGTAGCACGATGCCGAGAGCGACGGCGTATTCGAAATGCCCCATGTTCGTTTCGAGCATGATTGCGGTGGTCATGACGCGCGTTTTGTACTGCACGTTTCCGCCGACGAGCATGACGGCGCCGACTTCGCCGATAGAACGGCCGAACGCCACGAACATGATGGAGAGCAGTTGTGAACGACATTCGTAGAGCAGGCAAGCGAGCTCTCGACGGCGCGTAAGTCCCATGCCATGCGCCGTCTCGTGCACGAGCGGCGCCACGCCCGAGATGGCCGTAGCCGAGAGGCCGCATACGATGGGGGTGATGAGCACGACTTGGGCCGTCACCATGGCGGGAAGCGTATAGAGCAGCTTCAACGTGCCGAGCGGTCCCGAACGGGACAGGATGAAGAACACAATGAGGCCGGCCAGCACTGGCGGCAAGCCCATGAGCGTGTTTAGTATGCGCATGACGAGGCGTTTTCCGCGAAAGCGGTACAGCCCTACGCACACGCCGAGCGGCACTCCTATCGCAGTAGAAATGGCCGTCGAGAAGGCGGACATCTTGAGGGTCAAAAGAACGATCTGCGACAGTTCGCTGCCCGGCGTGAACAGGAGGCTGAATGCCTGGATGAGTTCTTCCATGGAGGCAGGACATGCCGGGCGCCGTCATGAAAGGAGACGGTCCCCTTTCATGACGAAATGCCCGGTTGTTGTTTTAGGAGCTATTTCTCGATCAGGTAGAACAGCGGCTCGCCGTACTCTTCCTCGCCGTACTTGGCGATCAGTTCGGAAGCCTTGTCGCCGGTCATCCACGCGATGAAGGCGTTTGCGCCGTCGATGTTGGTGTCAGGCCATTTGTCGGGGCTGATGGCGATCATCGTGTAGGTGTTCTTCATGTCATCGGACTCGCCGAGCAGGATCTTCAGCGATTCCTTGGCGTCGTTGGAGAGGAACGTGCCCTTGTCGGAGAGCGTGTAGCCCTGACGCTCGGCGGTCTGGGTCAGCGTTGCGCCCATGCCCTGGCCAGCGTTAACGTACCATTCCTGGCCGTTGGGGTCGATGCCGGCAGCTTCCCAGATCTGGAGTTCCTTCTTGTTGGTGCCGGAGTCGTCGCCGCGCGAGACGAACGTTTGGCCGGCATCGGCGATAGCCTTGAAGGCATCAGCTGCGGTTGCGCAGTTGGCAACGCCTGCCGGGTCGCCCTCGGGGCCGACGATCACGAAGTAGTTGTACATGAACGGAACGCGCTCGACGCCGAAGCCCTCGTTGACGAATTCTTCTTCGCTGGCCTTGGCATGGACGAGCAGCGCGTCCGCATCGCCTGTCCTACCCTTTTCGATGGCAGCACCGGTACCAGCGGAGGTGACCTCCATCTGGTAGCCCGTGTCTTCCTCGAAGAAGGGCTGCAGGTACGGCAGCAGGCCGGAATCGTTCACCGACGTGGTGGTGGAGATGCGCAGTACGGCGTTTTGCGGTGCAGCGGCCTCGGAGGAAGCGGCTTCGGAGGAAGCGGCCTCGGAGGAAGCGGCCTCGGAGGAAGCAGCCTCGGAGGAGGCTGCCTCGGACGAAGCTGCCTCAGACGATGCGGCCTCGGATGATGCTGCAGAGCTTCCCGATCCGCTGGAGCAGGCGACTAGGAACAGTGCGAACATAGCCGCGAGCACGGTAACGAGCAGAATTTTGACGGGTGTCTTTCTCATGACGTTCCCCTTCCCTCTCTAATTCCCAAGCGAAACTCGAAACGGTGTGACCCTTTGCACCGATTCGTCACGATTCAGAATACTTCGTCACATTGGAAAAGGAAATGGAATTAGTTGGCGAATGGCCGCATTTGTTATCTAGTTTGCAAACAATAGGCAGAAAGGATGAACGGTAAAACGCGTTACCAGCTCATCCAAAGGCGGCTCTTCTGGATGCAGACGCTGTCCCGCAACCTTCCTATTCAGCCCTGAACCTCGGGTCGAGCGCGACGGCGTCGAGCCTTGCCATGACAACGTCCTCGACTTCCATGCACAGCGGAATTGAGAGGTCCTCTTCGAACACCATGCGTTGGTATTGGCCGCATTCATCGCAATTCTGAAGACGGTGGCTCGAGTCGCCGTCCACGTGGAAATAGTGCAGGCGAGAAGCGTTTTCGGTGCCGCAGACGCCGCACCGCATGCGTTCGAACGGCCAGATTGTACCGCACATGCTGCAGTACTGCTTACGGCTGCGCCCGTCAATACCGCTTGCGATGTCGACTTGCGATGCGGTTGCAGGCGACCCGCATATCGGGCAGCAAAGCGGATGCTCTCGCTGCGGGCTTGCCGCTATCTTCTTCGAGACCTGTCCGAACAGCTTCTCGGCTGCTGGCTGGATGTGGCAGCGCAACGCGAAGGCTACGACCATCATCACGATAGACACAGGCGCCTCGGGGCTGATGTCAAAAGAATCGAAGCCCTTCAGGCTCTCCTCGATGAATTCGGGTGGCTTGGAGCCTGCTAACGCCAAGTCGAGCTTTCCGACGAATTTGTACCAATCGATTTCCTGCAGCGCTACGCGGACGCTATCCTCGAGGCCTGCGTTTTCAGCCAGGTAATCGGCTATCTTGTTGCAAGTGCCGAAAAACGACGTTTCATCGATTTCTACCGGCGCCTTTTCGAGCAACGGCTCCAATGCGATGTAGGAGGCCTCTGCGTCTTCTATCGAAAGGCCTCTGTAGTCTTGGGCAGCGCAGAGCTCATCAGCGCGCTCCTGCTGGATGGTGAACAGCCCCTCGAAGAACGACAGGCGCGCCGCGTCGGACTCAGAGGCTTTTGCCTTGTATGCGTCGACGGCATCGTGCACGAGCTTCAAATTCATATTGGCTCCTATCTAGCTTGGTGGACAACGTGCCTATCGTGCTCAAAAGGAAGGGCCCTGCGGGCAGCAGGACCCTTCCTTCCCAGGCGTTGCCGAAAAGAGTTTACTCTTTCGGATCAGCTTGGGCTTCGTCGACGGCGTTGCGAACGGCTTCATCCGCCTTAGCTGCAACCGCGGCTACTCCCGTGGTCGTAGCGGCGACGCCTAGGGAAGCCTTCGACGAGATGCGTTTGCGATCTTCGTCGGGAACGGTCCTCACGACGATCTTTGCGCCTTCCTCGAGTTCTTCGCGGGCCCAGAAGCCCCAGTGGTAAAGGGCGTTGGCCTCGGAAACCTGACCGTTGCCGAACATGAGCTTGACCGTCCCGCCGCGGTACGGCTGGAACACGCCGCCGCCGAGGAACGCATGGGCGACGACGAATATGACCATCAGAAGGAAGAACAGGTCATGGATGAAGCGCATAACCGCAAGCGTTTCAGCTGAAGCGTGGGCGACCGAGCCGCCAAGCCACAGGGCTAGGCCCGAGATGGCCATCATCAGACCACTGATGACGAGCATGCCATCGGCAATGCGCTGACCGGATTTGACTTCGTCCTGGTCGGGCATGTGCACTTTCTTCGGCATGAGCATATAGGGGACGAATTTCTTCATGAACTCGACGTCTTCCGGCGTCCATTTCTTGAAGTACTTCTTGAAAAACTCCGCAACGCCTTTGGGCGAACCGATGATTCCGATTATCGGCATGCAGATGAAGACCACGCCGACTACGCGGTGGGTGATCTTCATGAAGCGCGTCAAGTCGGGGTTGGCTGCGGCTATTGCCGGGACGAACACGAACAAGCCCGAGATCATGAGCCACACGCAGCTGACCGCAACGGTGCAGTGCACGATACGGGTGAGCAGCGAGTGCCTTTGAATGAAACGTACTTCAGCCATTATCGCTCACCTGCCTCTTTGTCGATGTGCTTGACGATATCGCCGGTATCGACGTCGATGACGTCATGGTTGACCTCATCGTAGCGAAGCTCGTCGCGCCTGTAGCCGATGCCCGAGAGCAGGCAGGCGCCGAGGCCTGCGACAAGTGCTATGAACCCGATGCCGAGTACTGGTTTCATGATTTCTGAAGCCGAGGTCATCCAGCTGATGGACGGGTTGGCAGGCAGCTCATAGCCATCCAGGCCGTACTTGAGCACGTATATGACATGAGTGCCGCCCATCTCGTTGATGCCGTAGACGCTGGCGTTCTCGTAGCCCTTGGCCTTGAGGGCGGCAGCGCGTTCCTCGGCGATCTTCACCATCTCGGTCCTGTCGCCGAATTGCAAGGCTCCGGGCTGGCACGTCGTGACGCAAGCTGGGTTCATACCGTGGCTGACGCGATCCGGGCAGCCGGTGCACTTGTTGATGCGGATGGCTGTGCCGGACAAGTCGTCCTTGCCGATATGGCGTGGCACGTCGAACGGGCAGGCGCCCAGGCAGTAGGAGCATCCGATGCACTTGGATGCGTCGTAGGTGACCAAGCCGTCCTCGTTGTGGAACAGGGCGCCGGTCGGGCACACGTTAACGCATCCTGCGTCGGTGCAGTGCATGCAAGCGCGACGCCCGATCGCCCAGTCGACAGGGCGGTACGGGCTTGTCGAATCCAATTCCCTAAACGTTATGGTTAAGCGTGTATTCGGCCCTAAATCGTACGGACACTGTAGCGAAGCGTTCCACTCCTGGGAGTTGAGCTCCATCGGGGAGGGAAGCATGTTCCAGCATTTGCAGGCAACCATGCAGCCCTTGCAGCCGGAACAGCGGGACGAGTCGAACAAGATGGCCTTTTCGCTCGCTGCGTATGCATTGCGTTCGGCCAGGTGGGTGCGGTTTAACTCGTATTGTACCGTTGCCATTGCCTTCCCCCTTCCTTATGCTTTCCTGACGTCCACGAGGAACGCCTTGTATTCCGGAATGAAACTGTTCGGGTCTCCGACGTTGGGCGTGAGCTCGTTGGTGACCTCTCCTGTGCTGTAGCGATTCGTCCAGTCCCAGTGATGGATCATGCCCACCAGGTGTACCGTCTGGCCTTGGACGGTCAGCGGCTGGATGCGCTTGGTCACGAGTGCGTTCATGCGCACTTCCGAGCGGTTGTTGAAGACGACGACCTCATCGCCGTTCGCGATGCCTTTTTCGGCCGCTAGCGCCTCTCCGATTTCGATGAACTGACGCGGCTGGATCTCGTCGAGCACGGGGCACATGCGCGTTTGGGCGCCTGTTTGCCAATGCTCGGTGATCGAGTAGGTCGTGGCGACAATCGGGTACTGCGAGCGATCGCCCTTCTTGACCGACTCGTTTTCGGCAAACTTGATCATCGGCGAATTGAGCGCGCCGTTGAGCAGGTTTTTCTCAACCGGGGTCTCAAACGGTTCGTAGTGCTCCGGAAGCGGGGCGTCCTTCATGCCGGTAGTAACGAAATTCGCGTGCAGCTCGTCCTTCATGAAGAAGGCCGGGCACTTCTCGGGCGGATTATGCGTGACGGTGCCGTCTTCTGCTGTGGTCGAGAAGCCGAAGTCGGGTACGTCGTTGCGAATCCACTCCTTCTTCGAATCGTCCCATGCCACCAGTACGCGGTCAGGGTTCCATGGCTTGCCCTTCGCGTCTGCAGAGGCGCGATTGTAGATGACGCGGCGGTTCGCCGGCCAGCTGAATGCCCAGCTGGGATACAGGCGGATATTGCCCGGGTCCTTATCGGGTACAGGGACCATCTCCTTGCCGTTGACGCCGTCTTCCGAATCGATCTTTGTGTGACGGCGTGCGACGGGTTGGATGGCGGGATCGTACGGGTCGGCGTTGTTGTTGTAGAAGCCGCCGTAGATCCAGATGGCATTCGCCGTCTTTCCGTCGGCGGTGAGCTTCGTGAAGTTGGGAAGCAGTTTGGGGGCTTTGGCGCCGAGGTCGGTGCTGTCGTCGATTTCGTAGCCGTTGAGCGCCCATGCGACAGGTCTCGGATCAATCTTGCCGTCGACGTAGTAATCCCACTTGACGTTCAGGATGGCTTCGGGACATGCGCCGCCTTCTGCCTGGTAGAGCTTGCTGATCTCGCGCCATAGCATGTCGCAGATTTCGTAGTCGGGCTTGGCTTCGTCAATCGGCTCAACGGCCTTTTGACGCCACTGCAGCCAGCGGCCCGAGTTGGCGATAGTGCCGGATTTCTCGTAGATGAGCGCCGCCGGCATGAGGTATACCTCGGTGTTGATCTGGGATGGATCCATGTCGGGAGCATTCCAGAACGATGCGGTGGCGGTGACGACCCAATCGGCCACGACGAGCCAGTCGAGCTTCGCCATGGCGTTGCGGTTGAACTTGGCGTTCGGGTCGGAGACAACCGGGTTTTGACCCCAGGCAAAGTAGCCCTTCATAATGCCCTGATCCATGAGCTCGAAGGTGCCGATGGTCGTGTAGATGGCGCCGTTCTTTGGGATCTTCGGCAGCCAGTCGTAGCCGTAGTCGTTGTCGACGGTCGCGTTCTTGCCGTACCATTCCTTGAGGCCGGCAATCAGGAATTTGGGCTTGTTAACGTAGTAGCCCTGCGCGTTGGGTTGCGTTTCGAGCCACTTTCGCAGCGTGGGCGTGTCGGTAACGCTCGGCCATTTCAGGTAACCGGGGAAGTCGAACACGAGCATGGCCATATCCGTCGCGCCTTGGACGTTCGGCTCGCCGCGCAGCGCGTTCACGCCACCGCCCGCTATGCCCGCGTTGCCCAGCAGCAGCTGGACGAGCGTCATGATGCGCGTGTTCTGGGAGCCGTAGTGATGCTGCGTCTGGCCGAGCGCATACATGATCGTACCGGATTTCTCGGGTGCGCCCGTCGAGGCATAGGTTTTGTAGACCAGTTCCAGCGTCGCGGCGTCCATGCCGCAGATGTCGCATACCGTCTCGATCGTGTAGCGGGAGTAGTGCTCTTTCATGATCGCCCAGACAGAATGCTTGTAATCGGGGTTGGACGTGTCGTCGATGCTCGCGATGCGCTTGATCGTCTTTACGGCCTTGGGGGTGTATTTGGGGACGCCCGCCTCGCTCATCCACGCCTGTGCGCCATCGGTTTCAGACTCGACCTGGTATCCCCAGGCGCTGGTGTCGTACTTGTGGTCGGCTTCGCTCCAGCCGCTGAAGAAGCCGGTTTCGGGATCGAAGTTGTAGGAATCCTTGATGAGGTACGTGGCGTTCGTGTACTCGTTCACGTACTCGGTCTGCTCGAGGCGGTTTTCGATGATGTAGTTGATAAGACCGCCGTAGAATGCGATATCGGTGCCCGAGCGGATGGGGCAGTAGATGTCGGCCTGCGAGGCTGTGCGCGTGTAACGCGGGTCGACGACGATCCAGGTTGCGCCCGCGTCGAGCGCGCGTTGGACCCATTTGGAACTGACAGGATGGTTTTCGAGGTTATTGGAACCGCACGACAGCAAGACGTCGGCGTTAGAAAGGTCGCAGTAATGGCCCGTCATCGAACCGCGACCGAATGAAGGCGCCAGACCGGCAACCGTGGAGCTGTGTCAAACACGGGCCTGATTGTCGATGGCCACGATGCCCAGCGAGCGCATGACCTTGAGGATCAGGTACTCCTCCTCGGAGTTTTGCTGGCTGCCACCCATGCTGCCGATGGCTGGAGTGTAGTTGCACGTCACGCCATCTTCCTTGTCGATGAACGTGGCGTCGCGTGTGTCCTTCACGTGTCGGGCGATTTCTTGAATCATCTGGTCCCAGGAGATCTCCTCCCATTCAGATGCACCTGGACGACGGACCAAAGGCTTGGTCACGCGCTCGGGATTGTGGATGATCTCTCCGGTTTTGTCATCCACGATGTTGCGCAGCTGGAACATGGCTGCGCCTTTCGGGCATAAGCAGCCCTCGTTGATGGGGTGATCGGGGTCGCCCTCCAGGTTTATGAGCTCGCCGTCGCGAACCGAGCAGATCACGCCACATCCTCCTGAGCAGTAGCAGCAGATGTTCGTGTACTCTTCGGTGTTGACAAGCTTCCAGTCGTCGGCGTCGCCATCTATTGCGAACGCTGCCGAACGAGTTGAGAGCTCATACGCCATGGACCCCGCAAAGGCCAAAGCGGTCGCTTTGAAAAAGCCCCTACGTGTTAGCTCCATGAGCAAAACACTCCTTTCCTCTCGCCCTCTCCATGAAGCACATGGCCTTTCTAAAGGCATGCGTCACCTAGGGCAGAAGCGTCCTAGGCCCGTCGAACTTATCATGGAAAGACAAAGGAGCAAACAGACAGATTTGCCTGATTGGAGCAGGACGATACAAGGCTAGAGCGAGCCGGACGCCACCTACTCCCAATTGCTCAAGACGCCCATAGCCCAGTCTCTATCGACAACGGGAGGTTGGACGTCCGTGAACGAATCCGCGATTCCCCCGTACACGTCGGATGGGACGACCGTCTCGGCGGTGCCGTCGTGCGTCACGAATTCGATGACGATGCCCCCATCCTCGGTGCGGGCGCCGTAGAGGGCGCGCGCTTCCTTCTCGATTTCGCCAATTCCGACGAAGCGGTTGAAGAGAGCTTGCTTCGAGACTTCGACAGCGCGATCGTCGAGGCCGTCGCGAAAGATGGCGGCTTTTTCGCGCAGCTCATCTTGCGTCGCGACAAGGCGGATGGCATACCCATCGGGCTTCCGGGCATCGAGGGCAGCCAGTGCTTCTTCTGCTTTCGAGGGATTTGCGACGTAGAGGATCATCGTCTTGTGGATTGCGTCATCGAACAGGCAGTCATGGTTGAGCGTGACAACGTTTCCGCATGCCGGGCATTCGTGCTTGAACAGGAAGCCATCGATGAGCCACTGCGCTACATCTGGGTTGTCGACGTTGTTCACGCTCGTCCATACTTCCGCTTCGTCGAGCTCATGGCATTTCGGGCACGCCACGGAGACCCTCATCGATTCAGTCAATTCAACCCCTGCCAACCGGAAATCCTCGGATCGTGTGGGCTTGAATGATATGGCTCGCGGGAAGGGGAGTCAATTCCCCTCTTGCCGCGGCGTCCTGGGAGGCGTTGCTAACGGACCGGTTACCCGAATCGCTTTCGAACGGGTCGAAGAACGCGTCTCCGTCCTGTTCGGATTTCTCGGAAATCGGGGTTTTCGCTGTTCATGCACTTGGTTAATGCACGTAAGCGGTCGAGCGACCGGCTCCGACCTTGCGCGCTTCGCCGGCTTTCACCATTTTGCCGAGAGCGTTTTCAACGGTAGCTTCGCTGATTTCGGGGAAGGCGTCGAGTATTTGCCGTTTCGTGACAGGCGTCTGAGAATTCAGGATATATGCCCTTACACGCTCCGATTTGCCGCCTGGTTCGCGTAGGGCGGCCTCGATGGTTTCAAAAAGGCGCTGGTAAGTGCTATGGATGTGTTCGAGCCAATACAGTGCGTACGGCTTGTAGTCGTTGCGGCCACGGTCCCAGCCCTCAACGCAGGCGTTCAGCGCATTGTAGTAGTCCATGGCGTCACCCTCGATAATGCGATCGAGGCTCATGTAGCGGGACACGCCGAACCCCGCTTTCTTCAGCATGAGGTCGGCAAACAGGCGCGCGATGCGGCCGTTGCCCTCGTCAAACGGGCGAATGCACAGGAAATCGACCGTAAAGACAGATGCGAGAACGAGCGGGCTCGCATGGCTTGCCGTAAACGCTTCTGCCAGGCTGTCGCACGCGCCTCCGAGCACGAGAGGCGTTTCGAATGCGGTTATGGGGCTGACCGGCATCGCCTGCATGTGGCCGTCCACTTGCACGTATATGTAGTCCTTTTTCCGATAGCGGCTCTTTCGCCCTAGGTCGCGGTATCCGTACATCGTCTCGTACAGCTTGAGTATCGTTGCGGTTGATAAATCGATGTCCGCGATTTCACCGTCAATAAGGTCGAGCGCCCTTGCGTACCCCGCAATCTGTTCCTCGGTTTCGCCGAGGGCCTCACCGCCCGCCATCAGATCGGCAACGCGTGCCTTGTCGATGTAAAGGCCCTCTATGCGTGCGGACGCGTCGGCGCTGTCTGTTCGCGCGGATGCCCTAAACGATTCGAGCAGTTCCGGGTGCATCTGCTCGTAGACGTCGAGCTTCCCCTTGTCCTCAAAGACCTTCATATTGGCGTCGCCTACCGCGCCGCCGAAAAGCCCCTTCGGCAAATGACCGTAATCGAATGTACGCATACCGAACTACCTTTCCCTCAGGAGATGAAAAAGAGAACGTGCATCTCTTAAAGCAGCTCCCGTCCCATTAGGCAGAAATCGTTTTGCCTTCTGCCTAATTATAGACAGAAATCGGCAGCAAAGGGCAAGTTTGCCTAGGTTAATTCGCATCTGCACTGCTTTCTTCGCAACGACCATGCTTGAATGGAAACAGGAGAGATAATCGAGGAGAAAAGGGGGTGTTCTATGGCTAAACAGCTAGTCGTAGACCCGAAGAAGTGCGTTGCATGTCGCACGTGCGAACTCGTGTGCTCGTTCAAGCACAACGAGGAGTTCAATCCGCGCCTGAGCAACGTCTCTGTCTTCCATTATGAGGAAGCCGCCATCACCGTGCCCATCATGTGCATGCAGTGCGATGAAGCCAGCTGTGCAGCAATCTGCCCGACCGGCGCACTCAAGCGCAACGCCGAGGGCGTCATCACGCACGATGCCAACAAGTGCATCGTCTGCAAGATGTGCGTGAACGCTTGCCCGCTTGGCAACGTTTCGTACTCGGTCGCAAAGAAGAAGATCTTCAAGTGCGACCTGTGCGATGGCGAGACGTGGTGCGCCGTGCATTGCCCGACGGGTGCAATCAGCGTCGTCGACCCCGATGAGGTCCCCGACAAGAAGCAGCTCGCCGCCGACAAGCTCAAGGCAGCTGTCGAGGAGGTGTGTGCATAATGACACGTGGAAACGGATGGATCGGTACTATCCTTCGCGTCAACCTGACCGAGGGCACCATCAAGAAAGAGCCGCTGAACATGCAGGATGCGCAAGACTACGTCGGCGCCCGCGGCCTTGGTACCAAGTATTACTGCAACGAGGTCGACCCGAAGGTTGATCCGCTCTCTCCTGAGAACAAGCTCATCTTCATGACCGGCCCGCTCACCGGCACCGCCGCTTGCTCGTCCGGCCGCTACGAGGTCGTCTCGAAGTCTCCGCTCACCGGCATCATCGGTGCTGCAAACTCCGGCGGCCACTTCGGTCCCGAGCTGAAGTATGCCGGCTATGACGGCATCATCTTCGAGGGCAAGGCCGAGAAACCGGTCTACCTGAACATCGATGACGAAAAAGTCGAGCTGCTCGACGCAACCGAGCTGTGGGGCCAGGGCGTTCATCCCGTGACCGAGGCCCTCGAAGCCAAGCACGGCAAGGTTCACGTCGCCACCATCGGCACGCCGGGCGAACGCGGCATGCTGTACGCTACCGTCATGAACGACAAGAACCGTGCCGCCGGTCGTGGTGGCATGGGTGCCGTCATGGGTTCCAAGAACCTGAAGGCCGTCGTCGTGCGCGGCACGGGCGGCGTCAAGGTTGCACGTCCCGAAGGCTTCATGAGAGAAGCCACGAAGGCCCGCACCATGCTGCGCGAGCATCCCGTCACCGGTGCAGGCCTGGCCGCGCTGGGTACCGAGGTTCTCGTCAACATCGTCAACGAGGTCGGCGGCCTGCCGCTGCGCAACGGCCGTGATGGTTCCTACTGGGATAAGGCTGACGACACCTCCGGCGAGCGCCTGGTTGAAACGCATCTGATCAAGAACCAGGGCTGCTTCGGCTGCACTATCGCCTGCGGTCGCGTAACCAAGATCGAAGGTCGCGGCGAGCTCGACGGCTTCGGCGAGGGTCCCGAGTACGAGGCCGGTTGGTCCTACGGCGCTGCGTGCGGCGTGAATGACATCGGCGCCATCGTCAAGGCCAACTTCATCTGCAACGAGCAGGGCATGGACCCGATTACCCTGGGCAGCACCGTCGCCTGCGCGATGGAGCTCTTCGAGATGGGCGCCATCCCCGAGTCCGACATCGGCTTCCCGCTGCGCTTCGGCGATGCGATGGCCATGGTGAAGTTGACGCAGATGTGCGCCGACGGCGAGGGCTTCGGCAACATTATCGGTCTGGGCTCCTACCGCCTGGCCGAGAAGTATGGCCACCCCGAGCTTTCGATGTCCGTCAAGAAGCAGGAAATGCCCGCTTACGACGGCCGTGCCATCCAAGGCATCGGCCTGGAGTACGCCACCTCCAACCGCGGCGGCTGCCACGTGCGCGGCTACATGATCTCCCCCGAGGTCCTGGGCATCCCCATCAAGATGGATCCGCTCGTAACCGAGGGCAAGGGCGCTCTGCTCAAGACCTTCCAGGACCTCACGGCCCTGTGCGACTCCACAGGCATCTGCCTGTTCACCACCTTCGGCATTGGCCTGCCCGAAATCGCCGGCCAGTACCGTGAGGCTGTGGGCTCCGACGAGACCGACGAGGAAATCCTGCTCAAGGGCGAGCGCATCTGGAACCTCGAGAAGCGCTTCAACATCGAAGCCGGCGTCGAGAAGGACACCCTGCCTCCGCGTCTGCTGCGTGAAGCGCTGCCCTCTGGCCCCGCCAAGGGCAAGGTCAGCGAGCTCCAGACGATGCTTGCCGACTACTACGAGGCCCGCAACTGGACTTCCGACGGTATTCCGACGCAGGAGAAGCTCGACGAACTGAGCTTGACGTACTAGAAAACTGGACAAACTTGACAGGGGGCTCGTCCCCCTGTCAGGCTTTTGTCGGAGGTCAAGTATGCTCGTCAAGTTTTTTGCGACATATCGCCAGATTGCCGGATGCAAGTCCTGTGACGTGGAAGCGCCGCAGGACGTTCTCGCGCTTATGGGCGTGTTATCCGAACGCTGGCCGGAATTTCGAAACCTCATTTTGAACAGGGATGGCACCGACAAAGGTGACGACGTCATCATCATGGTCAACGGCCGCCATATCGAGCATCTCGACGGTGTGGCTACCCAGCTGACCGAGGAGGATTACGTCGCAATCACCCCGTTGGTTGCCGGTGGGTAAAAATGAGACAAAGGGGCCGCCCCTTTGTCTCATTTTGGAAACGAGGTGCTTATGACCGAAATCGATCAAGCTTCGAAGATTGGCGAGATCATCGAGGCGTATCCTGCCGACCAGCGGTTCGCGCTGGCCGCTTTGCAGGACATGCAACATGCATTCAACTTCATTCCAGAAGAGGGTTTGGCGGCGCTGGCGGAATACCTGGGTTGTCCACAGGCTCAGCTGTATTCCATGGCGACGTTCTACAAGGCGCTCTCGCTCACGCCGAAGGGCGAGCACATCATCAAGATCTGCAACGGCACCGCCTGCCATCTACGTGGTGCGATGAACCTGGCAACCGAGCTTAAGCGCGACCTGGGCATCGAGCCCGGCCAGACCACCGAAGACGGTGCGTTCTCGGTCGAGCTCGTGAACTGCCTCGGTTCATGCGCCCTTGCGCCCGTCATGGTCGTCGACGGCAACTACCACAACAAGCTGCGGGTCGAGCAGATTCCCGGCATCATCGAAAGCTATGCCGAGGGGGTGACCGACCATGATTAACGGAACCGAGAGGATTCTCGTCTGCTGCGGCACCGGCTGCATCGCAAACGGCGCTCTGGGCGTGGCGGATGCCATTCAGAAGGAACTCGACGCTCGCGGGCTTGCCGATGACGTCAAGCTCGACGTCAGCGTCGTGCGCACGGGCTGCTCGGGTGAATGCGAGCAAGGTCCCATCGTGCGCTTCATGCCGCGTGACCTTATGTACTATCGCGTTAAGGCAAACGACGCAGCGGCAATCGTCGACTCGCTTGAAGGCGAGCCGGTGCAAAAGCTGCTGTTCAAAAAAGACGGGCAGACCTACGAGCACATGGACGACAACCCGTTCTATGCGCTCCAGCATAAGGTCGTGCTCAAGGACGTTGGCGTCATCGACCCGCTCGATATTAACGAGTACATCGCCCGTGGCGGTTACGAGGGCCTGAAGAAGGCGCTCACGATGACTCCCGACGAGATTATCACCGAAGTCGAGAAGAGCGGCCTGCGAGGCAAGGGCGGCGCAGGCTTCCCCACCGGGCGCAAGTGGCGCACGGCTGCAGGTTATGATGTCTTCCCCAAGTACATCGTCTGCAACGGCGACGAGGGCGACCCCGGCGCGTTCATGGATGGCTCCACGATGGAGGGCAGCCCCCACGCCGTCATCGAAGGCATGATCATCGGCGCGCTGGCCATCGGCGCTGAAGAGGGCGTGCTCTACATCCGCGACGAGTACGCGCTTGCCCGCGATCACATTCAGCGTGCGATCGACGCTGCGTACGAAGCCGGCATCCTGGGCGATTCCATCATGGGATCCGACCACAAGCTCGACCTTTCGATCGTCCGCGGCGGCGGCGCGTTCGTCTGCGGTGAATCCACCGCGCTCATGGCTTCGATTGAGGGCCGTGTGGGCGAGCCTCGTGCGAAGTACATCCGCAGCGTGCAACGCGGTCTGTTCGACCATCCCACGGTTTTGAACAACGTCGAATCGCTCGCGTCGATCCCAACGATCCTGCGCGACGGCGGCGAGGCGTATGCCCAGGTGGGCACCGAGCGCTCCAAGGGCACGAAGGTGTTCGCCATGGTCGGCAAGGTCAAGCACACGGGTCTCGTGGAAGTACCGATGGGTACCACCTTGCGCACGCTTATCTACGATATCGGCGGCGGCATCATCGATGACCGTCCGTTCAAGGCCATCCAGACCGGCGGCCCGTCCGGCGGCTGCATACCCGAAGAGCTGCTCGACCTGCCTGTCGACTTCGACACGCTCGTCGAGTATGGCGCCATGATGGGTTCGGGCGGCATGATCGTCATGGACGACCGCTCGTGCATGGTCGAAGTTGCCCGCTACTATGTTGACTTCCTCTGCGAGGAGAGTTGTGGCAAGTGCACGCCATGCCGCGAGGGCTTGCGCCAGATGCGCGCGATCCTGACCGACATCTGCGAGGGCCGTGGCAAGCACGGCGACATCGAGCTTTTGGAGCGTATCGGGCGCACGATGCAGGATGCGTCGCTGTGCGCGCTCGGCCGCACGGCGCCGAATCCCGTCATGACCACGATAAAGTTCTTCCGCGACGAGTACGAAGCGCACATCGAGCGCAAGGAATGTCCGGCTGGCGTGTGCGCCAAGCTCACGCAATTTGCCATCGACCCGGAGGCGTGCACGGGCTGCACCATGTGCTCGCGGGCGTGCCCGGCGGGCGCTATCTCTGGCGGTCGCAAGGAAACGCACGTCATCGATCCGCATCTGTGCATCGCCTGCGGCAGCTGCCGTGAGGCGTGCCGCTTCAATGCGGTGCTGACCGAAAGGAGGCCCGCATGAACGAGATGCTGACCATCACCATCGACGGCGTTGAGTGCACGTGCCAGAAAGGCGAGTATCTCTACGACGTCGCGACGCGCAATGGCATCTGGATTCCCGTCCTGTGCCGGTCGGATGCATTCGACGACCATCGAGCCTGCTGCCGTATCTGCATAGTTGAGGTAGAGGAACGCGGGCGCCGCAAAGTCGTCACCGCCTGCGTCTACCCAATCGAGCAGGAATGCACCGTCTACACCAAATCCGAGAAGATCTTGGAAGAGCGTGCGGTCATCATGGCGCTTCTCGCACACCGCGCTCCTGATTCCGAGCGAATGGCCGAGATGAACAAGTTCATGGGCCGCTCTGGCTTCGATCGTCTCATTTCGGTCGATGGCGAGAAGTGCATTCTGTGCGGCCTATGCGTTCAGGCGTGCAACAGCCTGGGGACGGGTGCCATCTCGACTGTGCTTCGCGGCACTGACAAAAAGGTCGACACACCCTACGGAAATCCGTCGGCTTTCTGTGTTGGTTGTTTGAGCTGCGCGAACGTCTGCCCCACTGATGCCATCGAATACACGCAGACCGATACGACCCGCACTATCTGGAACCGCGAATTCGACCTCGCGTTCTGCGAGGAATGCGGTTCGCTCATGGGCACGACCGAGTCGGTGCGCCATGCCGCCGGAGAAGACAGCGAGGTGCCGAGCGTTTGCGATGCCTGCCGCAAGAAGAAGCTTGCTGATGAAATGATGCAGACCTACCGTTACGTATAAATGCGTATTTCGGGTTTTGCCTGTAAACGCATTGTGCGCCCCGCGTAAGTCGGGTTGACCCCTCGCAGCGGTGGAAAGATGAGCCGGGACGCTTCCCAATTCCCACAGCGTCCCGGCTCATCAACACTTTAACACAGTAACGCCATCGCTAATATGAGCAAAAAAATCATCAATGATGGTTCGGGGGATCATTAGCGCTCATTTGCATAAGCTGGCGCAGCTTGAATTGCTATTCGCCCACGCCAACGGCAATGCAGACATCGCGTTTGGCAGCGCCTGAATGCTCGATGGCTATCTCGATGCCGTACAGTTCATGGAGGGTCTCCGCGGTCACGATGTCTCGCGCGTTGCCGAACCGGTAATCTCCACCGCGCTGCATCGCAACGACCTTTCCGTCGAGCATGAGCACATGATCGGGATTGTGCGTCGTCATCAGCAAGCCGAAGCCTTCGCGCGCGAGGTCCTTGACCAAATCGAGTACCCTGATCTGGTTCCCGAAATCCAGATGAGACGTCGGCTCGTCAAGCAAGATGAACGCGGGTTTCTGCGTCAGGACGCGGGCTATGCTCACCTGTTGGCGCTCGCCGCCGCTAATGCGGGCATACGATTGGTCGGCCAATCGCTCGATTCCCATGCGTTCGAGCGATTCCCACGCTCTGGCATACTCGGCTTCGCCTGGCCGTTTGAACCATTTCATGTGAGGAGCGCAACCGGTGACCACGTAATCGAGCACGGTGTAGTCGAAGGCGGCAGTGATCTCCTGCGGAACATAGCCAAGCAGCTGGGCAACCTGGGCGCCGGCAAGCTGCTCGATGCTCTCGCCATCGACCGAAACAGATCCTGACGTTGCCTTGTGCAAGCCGATCACACAGTTGAGCAACGTCGTCTTCCCGCATCCGTTCGGCCCGAGCAAGCACACCACGCTGCCCGCCTCGACCTCGAAGGAGATGTCGGTGAAGATCTGCGCTGATGGCGCGTAAGAAAACCCGAGATGGTCGATTACGAGGCTCATAGGAGATTCGCCGCCCTCTGACGATAGAGCAACCAAGCATAGAACGGCGCGCCTATCAGGCCTGTCAAGATTGACAGCGGAATATCCGACGTCGTGAGCGTTCGCGACAGCGTGTCAATGACGAGCATGAACGTCCCGCCCAGCAAAAGTGAAACAGGGAGTTGCCTGCGATGGTCGCTTCCGACGAGCAACCGCGACAGGTGGGGAATGACAAGCCCCACCCAACCGACCGTGCCGCTGATGCATACCGTCGATGCGGTCAGGCAGCTCGCGCACATGATGACGACCCCGCGCACGAGCTTCACGTTCATGCCGAGCGTCTTCGCCTCGACCTCGCCGAACGATAGGATGTTCAAACGCCACGACAGTGCCAGCAATACGATGGCGCACGTGATCGCGATGGGCGATACGGCCACGACGTCGATGCCGTCAACTGTCGTGAGGCTTCCCATCTGCCAAAACACGATAGCGGAAAGCTCGGTTTCCTCGTCCGCCACGAATTTCATGATGCCGAGCACTGACGACATGAAACCGCTCGTGATGATGCCGGCGAGCACGAGCATCAAGTTGGTGTTGTTGCGGATGAGCTTGGGAATCGTCACGGATATCGTGACGGCTATCAAGCCGAAGACGAATGCGAGCATCTGCTGTTGCACCATGCCAAGCCCGAGAAGGACCGCTGCCGCCGCGCCGACGCAGGCGCCGCTCGAAACGCCCAACAGGTCGGGCGAGACGAGCGGGTTCTTGAACACGCCCTGGTAAACGGCGCCGGAAAGCGAAAGTGCCGCACCTACCAAAACCGCTGCCAGGACACGTGGAATGCGAATGTTGAACAAGACCATGTCCATCGCGGGGTCTGTTGGCGTTTTGCCGGAAATCGTTTCGGTTATCGAGCGGATCACATCGCGCGGGTCGTAGCTGTAATGACCGATCGACAGGGCAACGAGGGCGAAAACGCACAACAGCACGCACAGCACGATGAATACCGTGCGGTACCTCTTCTTCCTTTTCGCGATGCCTTCTAGTTGAGCCGTATGCATGGTGCGCTATGCAAAAGATGCGCCCGCCACTTGAGCGGCGGGCGCTTCACGAAAGCTAGATGCCGAGCTCCTCGGCAGTGAAGGTCTTGCCATAGACGAGCGTGTAGAACTCATCGGCGGCCTTCATCAGGTCTTCTTTCGAATACTGGTCAGGATGCAGGCTGTTCGCCGCCCAGCAAACGCCCAGGCAGGTGGAAGCCGTCGGATAGTCCCACGGCTCAAGCTTCGACGGGAACATGTACACAGCGCCGTTCTTCACGGCCGAGACCTCGGCGAGTTTGGGGTCATTCAAAACATCGTCGACGGAATAGGATGCGTAGTTCGGAATCCAGATCACATCGGGATTGAAGCCGGCGATGGTCTCGGCATCCACAGAAGCGAACTCGCCTGGCTTGTAATCGCCCTGGACGGCGTTCGTCGCACCAACTGCGTCGATGATATAGGTCTGGATCATCGAGCTGGAAGCGACCTCATACAGGTCGTCGCCCATGAACAACACGGACGGCTTCTCAGCAGCACCCTCGCAGGCAGCAGAGGCCTCGGAGACGAGCTTGTCGAACTCTGCGTTGATCTCGGCTGCGCGATCACTCTTGCCGAACAGGGTGCCGATGCGCGTGAGCGATTCCTTGATGGTGTCGAAGCTTTCCTCGTTGGGCAGCGCCACGAACGTGTCAAGACCGACCTTCGCGTACTCTTCAGCCATGGATGCCTGGCGCTCGGGAACAAGGGCCATGTCCGCGCCAAGCGTCGCAACTGTCTCGAAATTGACTTCTTTGCCCTTGCCAATGGAGGTTAGGCCATCCCAACCCTCGATAACCTTGGAATACAGGCCGTCGGCCTTCTCCTTGTTGCCGAAACCGGCGAGATGCTGTCCGCCACCGCCGATGACGACAACGGCGTTCAGCGTCGGGTTATGCGTGCCGATGACCTTGTTGACAGGCGCCTCGAGCGTGAACACCTTGCCGGTCACGTCAACGACTTCGAATCCCCCTGCCGCTGCAGACGCACTTGCCGAGTCAGAGGCCGCCGAGGCGGACTCGCTCGCTGCAGAAGCGGATTCACTCGACGCCGAGACCGATTCGCTCGATGCCGAGTCAGACGTGCTCGATGCGCTCCCCGAGCCGCTCGAGCAAGCCACCATGAACAGCGCGAGCATGGCGGCTAACACGAAGCCCACCAACACTTTGAACTTAACGGATTGTTTCATCGTTCCCTTCCTTCTCTCTAGCCCAACACGAAGAGTTGAAACGGCATGACCCTGTACCGCTTCGTCACGATTCAGCTTAATCCATACCTCAGCTTAATTAAACACTTTTTACTCGTATATGTTGCATACGAAGCATTTGCCGAAACTTGCTGTCGTACAATCGACGCAGCAGAACGGTTTTGGAGGCAGCTATGAAATACTCCCATCGGTACGACCGCAATATGACGGCGTTATCCCAGGAAGAATGCGAGAAGCTGGCCCAGGCGCGTGTCGCCGTCGTCGGATGCGGGGGCTTGGGAGGTCTGGTTATCGAGGCGCTCGCGCGCATAGGCGTGGGATACCTGCGCGTCATCGACGGTGATGTGTTTGAAGAGAGCAACCTCAACCGCCAGCTGCTCTGCACCGAAGCCGCAATAGGACGCGAAAAAGCTGTTGTCGCAGCCGAGCGCGTAAGCGCTGTCAACGGCGAGGTTTCGGCAGAGCCCGTCGTCGCCTTCTTGGCCGAAGATAACGCAGTCGAATTGCTTGCCGGCATGGATTGCGTAGTCGACTGCCTGGATAATCTGGAAGCCCGCTTCTGGTTGGCTCATGCTTGCCAAAACCTGGGTATTCCCGTCGTGTATGGGGCTATTGCAGGATGGTTTGGGCAGATTTGCACGGTCTATCCCGGCGATGTTTCGTTCGTGAGCATCTACGGCGAGCCCTTCGGCGAAAGCCAGCACCAAAAGCTCGGCAACTTGCCTTTCACGGCGTATTCGATTTCTGCCATCCAGGCTGCCGAAGCGGTGAAGGTGGTTCTCGGGCGTTCGGGTCAGATACGAAACCGCCTGTTGATGGTGGATTTGCTGGACGGCTCGGTCGACGACGTGGAGCTTAGGTAGCCGATCATGCTCGCTTCCGATGCGGGACATCTCGACCTCGATTGCGGCATCTCGCATGCGCGTATCGCAGATTGGCTCAACAATGAGCTCGCTCTCGTTCAATCCGATGAGGGTTGGGTGTTTTCTTCCGGAAGCCACACTTGCCTTGTGAAGGTATCTCCCCTCGAAAGCCGCGTGTTTGGAGCCATCGCGCTTGAACGCTCCCGCCTTATGGTCAGCGGAGATGCCGAGGCGCTTGCTGAATTCGAAAAGCTGTTCACCTTACGCTTCATCTCGGCTGGGGGATAGATGGTGAGACATGCGTGATAGGACTTGACCCTCTGTCTCATCTTGACGTGAACGTGCAAATGTACGAACATACGTACTATGAATACTCAGGAGCACATTAGCGCGCTTGATGGTCTGAATCCCGCGCAAACCGAGGCGGTTACGACGACCGAGGGTTACGTGCGCGTCATCGCAGGGGCGGGGTCTGGAAAGACCCGGGCGCTTTCACGCCGTTTCGCATACTTGGTAAACGATTTGGGCATCATGCCGGGCAACATCCTGTGCGTCACGTTCACCAACAAGGCGGCCAACGAGATGCGCCAGCGCATCCGCCAGCTTACGGGCGATGCGTCCACTGGCTATATCAACACGTTCCACGGGTTTTGCGTTTCGGTCCTGCAGGAAGACGCTTCGGCGATCTCGCTTCCCAAGAGCTTCTTGGTGCTCGACAACTCGGATATCGACGCCATGTTGCAGATCATCTACGAAGAGCGCGGCATCACGTTGCGCGACTACACGTTCGGCCGTGCGCGCGACATGTTCGAGATCCGCAAGACGTTTACGCATAAGAACTACTATTTCGACCTCGTGGACCTGTCGATCGATGCCCTGAAGCTCAAATACGATTTGGCCGAATCCGTGGACGACATACTGTTCTACGGGTACCTATACCAGCAGCGGAAGTGCTTCGGACTGGATTACAACGACCTGATCATCCTCACGCTCGAGGTGTTCCGCCGCCGAGAGGACATCCGCGAGAAATGGCAGAAGAGGCTGGAATACGTCATGGTCGACGAATTCCAAGACATCGACGGTTTGCAGTACGAGCTTATGGAGGCGTTGGTCGGCTATCACGGCAACCTATTCGTCGTGGGTGATCCGGACCAGACCATCTACACGTGGCGCGGCGCCAACGTCAAGTACCTGCTAGAGTTCGACCAGCGTTTCCCCGGTACCCGTACGGTCGTGATGGACGAGAACTACCGTTCCACGCCGCAGATCACCATGGTCGCCAACTCGCTCATCAACGCCAACAAGCAGCGCATCAAGAAAAGCCTCGTCTCGCGCCAACCTAACGGAGAGCGTCCCACGTGCTATCACGCAACCAGTTCCGCCGCCGAGGCCTCTTGGATTGCCGATCGAGTCGAGCGCCTCGTCGGCGAAGGCGTGCCCCTTCGCGACATCTGCGTGCTCTACCGTGCGCACTACGCTTCTCGCCCCGTCGAGGAAGCATTGGTAAAAGCGCAGATTCCCTACACGATTTACAGCGGCGTGCAGTTCTTCGACCGAAAAGAAGTCAAAGATGCGCTTTCGTACCTGCGCATGGTCATCTTCCGCGATGATCTGTCGTTCGAGCGTATCGCCAACGTCCCCAAACGCAACTTAGGGCAGCGCCGCATGAAATTCCTCCGCACGTTCGCCGAAGGCAACGACGTGACGCTTTACCAGGCGCTCTGCCAAAATCTCGACAACGCCATCTTCAAAGGAACGAAGGCGCAGCAGTTCGTGGATTTAATCGAGCGATATGCGGTGCAGGCAGAGGCGCGCCCCGCATCGGAACTGCTTGCCGACCTGCTGGACAAGAGCGGTTACGAGCAGATGCTGCGCACCGAAGGCAGCCAAGAACGCCTCGACAACTTGGCCGAGCTGCGCCAAGCCGTTTACGAGTTCGAGACCACCTGCGGCGAGGAAGCAACCCCGGACAATTTCCTGGCTCACGTCTCGCAGATGACGAACCTGGACAAGGGCCTCTCGGCGAACAAGGTCAAGCTCATGACCATCCATGCTGCCAAGGGCTTGGAGTTTCCCTACGTGTTTTTCTGCAGCATGAACGAGGGCGTCATACCCTCGCGCAAGACGAAGACGACGGCCGCCATGGAGGAGGAGCGACGCTTGGCGTTTGTCGCGCTGACTCGTGCCCAGAAGGGGTTGTTCCTGACTTGCGCAGACGGCGCGAGCCATGACGGGATGCCACGGTATCCCAGCCGTTTCATACTCGATATCGACCCAGATTACCTGATGTTCGAAACGCCGCTGGAAGATTCGCTCGTCAAAGACGCGTGTGCTTATGTGCGCCTGAAAGATCGCCTGCTCGATCAGGGGGAGGGCGCCTCGCTGCTGCCTGTGGGCGCACGTGTTGAACACCCCGTGTTCGGTGCGGGAACCGTGATGGGTGTCGATGCCGACCACGCATCGTACGAGATTCAGTTCGACGGCATGAAGACGACCCGCACCATGGCCGCCCGTGCGTTTGCAAAATAGGCCAGCGAGCGCTTGTTCGACTCATTTTTGGAAAAGCCGCCTGAGTTGCAGTCAAATCGCGGACAATAAACCCAAGATAGATTTTTGGCTCATCAGCTATCGAAAGGGCGGCGATGAAGAGAAGCGACTTCTGCTCAGGATGGGAATACGCGCGTGATGGCGGGTCGTTCGAAGCGGTCGTCGTGCCGCACGATGCCATGCTCGGAGGCAAACGTGGGCCAGATGCTCCAGGCGCAAGCGCCAGCGGGTACTACTACGGCACGTCGTTTCGCTACCGCAAGTCATTTCAGTTGACGGCTGAGCAAGCATCCGGGCCGCTGTTCTTGGAATTCGAAGGCGTGTACCGCAATCCAGTAGTAGAAGTGAACGGAGCGAGGGTGGATGCGCCGCCTTATGGGTTCGTGCCGTTTATCGTGGACCTTGCGGGAGTTGTGCATCAGGGTGCAAACGTCATCGAAATCGCAGGCGGCAACGCCAATCAACCCGATTGCCGCTGGTATACAGGAGCGGGCATCCACCGCCAGGTGTGGCTGTGGGAACCGGATACCTTCGATGGTCCCGTGATTCTGCCCGAAGGTATCCGCGTAACCACCGTTTCCGTAAACCCTGCCGTGGTGCGCGTGGATGTCGATTGCACGCAGGGGGAGCCTCGCGTGAAAGTGGTCGATGCTGAGGGGAGCATCGTGGTGCAGGGCGCGGGAGCTCGCTTTGAAGCGGAAATCCCCCATGCTCGCCTGTGGAGCGCCGAAACCCCGTGTCTTTACCGTTGCCACGTCGAGCTGTTCGATGGGGGTAGCGTTTGCGACAGGGCAGAAGTTTCGTTTGGAATTCGCCAGATTACTTGGAGTCCTAGCGGCCTGTTCGTGAACGGAAAGGAAACGCTCTTGCGTGGCGGTTGCATCCACGCTGATAACGGCGTCCTTGGCGCCGCGTCGTTTCCCGCTGGCGAGCGCAGGCGTATCCGACTCATGAAGGAGGCTGGCTTCAATTCCGTCCGCATGGCGCACAATCCTGCATCGGGCGCGCTTCTGGATGCGTGCGACGAGGTGGGCATGTATGTGATCGACGAGACCTGGGATGTGTGGTACACGCCCAAGAGCGCCCATGACTATGCCGCCGAGTTTCTCGACTGGTGCGATTACGATTTGAGTCGTCTGGTAGCACACGATTACAACCATCCCAGCGTCATCTCATACTCCATCGGAAACGAAATCGCCGATCCTATAGTGCCGCAAGGTGTAACGCTTGAGCGTTCGCTGGTCGACTTGCTGCATGCGCTCGATTCCACGCGGCCGGTCACCTGCGGTTTCAACCTGACGATGATGGTGATGGAGCGTGCGGGTCAGGGCTGGTATGACCAGGACGGCAGCGCTGCGGAAGCTGCGCGCGAGGCGAGCGCACCGCATGGCAGCATGCTGTTCAACCTGACGGCGCAGGCAACCGGTACGGGCATGACCATGCTCTCATGCATGCCCGGCGCCGATAAGCTGGTGTCTCCTGCGCTCGATGCGCTTGACATCGCTGGCTACAACTATGGTTCGGCACGTTATCGAATCGATGCCCGTGTTCATCCGAAGCGCATCATGCTGGGCACCGAGACGTTCCCCCATGAGCTTGTGCGCAACTGGGCGATGGTGGAGCGAATCCCGGCTCTTATCGGTGATTTCATGTGGGCGGGATGGGATTATCTAGGTGAAGCCGGTGCTGGCGCCTGGGCTTACACTGCCGAGGAGGCAGGGTTTACCAAGCCGTGGCCATGGCTGCTCGCCGGTTCGGGCGCGCTCGACATATTGGGTCAGCCTGGCGCTCCGGCTGCGCTTGCCGGTGCGGTCTGGAAAACAGCCGATGCTCCTTCGATTCAAGTCAGGCCTGTCAACAGGATGAACGGCAAGACCTACCGAGCCACCTGGCGCGGTAGCGATGCTATTCCCAGCTGGTCATGGGCGGGTTGCGAAGGAGCTACTGCGCAGGTCGAGGTATACGACGGCCAGGCTCGCTCTATCCGCCTTGACCTCAACGGCGAGGTGGTTGGCGAGCGGCTCGTGCGCTCCTGCGTTGCCAAATTTTCGCTCGCTTACTGGCCGGGAACGCTTACCGCGGTCGCGCTCGATGGACAAGGACGCGAAATCTCCCGCAGTTCTTTGCGCTCCGCTACGGGACCGTTCCGTCTCGACGCGCATTCCGAGGCGAGCTGCGTTCGTGCAGGTTCCATCGCCTACGTGCCCGTTTGCATTGTCGGCTCGAACGGCGTCGTGGATTCGAACGCTGACGAACGAGTGGATGTCGCCGTGGAAGGCGGTATCTTGCTCGGTTTCGGGAGCGCGCAGCCCGCACCTACCGAAAACTACCTTGCCGGTTCCTACACGACGTATCGAGGCCGCGCTCTCGCAGTCGTATACCGTGCAGATTCCGGCATCGCTACGCTCACTGCGGCAGGTGAGACCTATCCTGCTGTATCCTGTGATATCCAGTTTGTCTAACGTGCTTCCCGATTAGCTCGACGTAGATTTGGAGGAAGGCTTCGCATGGCGCAACGGCTCGACAAGGAACTGGTCGCACGAGGGCTCTTCGCATCGCGCGCCAAAGCACAGGAAGCCATCGATGCAGGCGTCGTTGTAGTAAACGGGGCAGCCGCAGAGAAGGCAAGCCTAAAGGTGTCGGCCGATGATGATCTCGCAATTGCGGGAGAGACGCTCGCGTACGTGTCGCGTGCGGGGCTAAAGCTCGAGCATGCCATCGAGGTGTTCGATATCGACCTCTCCGGTCGCAAGCTGCTCGACATCGGGTCGTCTACCGGCGGGTTCACCGACTGTGCGTTACAGAAGGGGGCTGTCGGCTCTTTTGCCGTCGACGTCGGTCGTGACCAGCTTGCGCCCAAGCTTCGCGGCGACAGCCGCGTGGTCGTGATGGAGGGGAGAGATTTCCGCGAGCTCGACCCGGGCGTCGTCGAGGACGCCGATATCGCCTCGATCGACGTGTCGTTCATTTCTGCCACGAAGCTCGTGGACAATTTAGCGCGGATGTCCAACGTCATCGATGTCGTTTGCTTGATAAAACCCCAGTTTGAATGCGGGAAAGAAGTTGCGCATCGCTTCCGTGGCGTTCCCTTGGACCGGCAGGTGCACGCTCAGGCGATATCGTCCGTGATCACCGCCTTCGCCGAAGGGGGTTTCGCCTGCCAAGGCGTGTGTGCTTCGCCCATCCGGGGGTTAAGCGGAAACGTGGAATACCTTGCGCATTTCAAGCGCGTGGCAGATTCGCAGGCGTTCGACATTCAGGATGTCGTCGAACGTACCTTCGAAACATTTGAAATCTAAGTATGTACTGGCTAAAGGCTGGCTGTTACGGGAAAATGCCGTCCTATGATTGTGTGTGACGAAAGGCGAGTTTCGGGCGAGGAGGAAACTGGCAATGGAATGGATTAACCGCGACCGCGTGCTCATCGTGGGTTTGGGCCTTATCGGAGGCAGCTATGCGCGCGCCCTGAAACGGCTCGGCTACTATGTGATGGCAATCGACACCGATCCCCAGGCCATCGCGTATGCGCTTGAGAACGGTATTGTGGATGAGGGCGCGACAGAGGTTGACTCCGCGATGGTCGGCAGCGCCGACACGGCGATCTTCGCGCTGTATCCGCGCGTACTCAAGGAGTGGATAGCCCAATATCAGGATCTGTTCAAGCCTGGCATCTTTATCACGGACGTCACCGGCGTGAAGGGCTGTGTCGTCTATGACGTCCAGGACATGCTGCGCCCCGATATTGAGTTTATCGCGGCGCATCCCATGGCGGGCAAGGAAACGAGCGGGGTCCAGTATAGCGATGCTCGGATCTTCCATGATGCGAACTACGTCGTGGTTCCAACATCGCGCAATACTCCTGAGGCCATCGAATGGTGCAAGAACCTGGGGCAAGTGCTTGGGTTCGCGCGGATTTCGGTTTTAAGTCCCGAGGAACACGACGAGATGATCGGCTTCCTAAGCCAGCTCATGCACGCAATTGCCGTCGTGCTCATGGCTTGTAGCGACAATGAGCATCTGGCCAACTACACAGGCGACTCGTTTCGGGACCTTACGCGCATTGCGCGCATCAACGATGCCATGTGGAGCGAGCTGTTCCTGCTGAACAAGGACGCGCTCCTGCACAGCATGGATGTATTCGAAAGCGAGTTCGACCGATTCCGGCAACTCGTCGAAGATGGGGACAAAGAGGGAATCCGCCGGGCCATGCAGCTCTCGACCGAGCGTCGTGCCTGGTTTGACAAGTAATTCGCAGAAGGAATAGACCCCTCAGCTGTTTTTTTGGAATGGAGAGCGTCATGAGAATGGAATTCACACGCAAGCTGCCGATACCGATGGAATGCAAGGAGATGTATCCTCTGAGTGCCCAGCTTGCGCAAATCGTTGACGAGCGCGCCGTGGAGCTCAAGCGCATCTTCACGGGCGAGTCGGACAAGATGGTTTTAATCATCGGCCCCTGCTCGGCCGATCGGGAAGACGCCGTCATGGATTACCTCATGCGTTTGCGTGATTTGGCCGACAAGGTATCAGACAAGATCTTCATCGTGCCCCGCATTTATACCAACAAGCCGCGCACGACCGGCGCGGGGTACAAGGGTATGTTGCACCAGCCCGATCCCGAAGCGAAGCCCGACCTGTTCAAGGGCATCGTCGCCATTCGCCAGCTGCACATGCGTGCGTTGGCGGAGACGGGATTTTCGGCGGCTGACGAGATGCTCTACCCCGAGAACTACAAGTATCTCGATGACGTGCTCGCCTATTCAGCTATAGGCGCGCGTTCCGTCGAAAACCAGCAACACCGTCTGACCGCGAGCGCCGTCGACGGACCCGTGGGCATGAAGAACCCCACGAGTGGAAACCTCACGGTCATGATGAACGCCATCTCAGCTGCTCAACAGGCCCATTCGTTCATCTACCGCGGCTGGGAGGGACATTCGGTCGGCAATCCCCTTGCGCATGCCATCTTGCGCGGTTACCAGGGCAAGGGCGGCGAGATGCATCCCAACTACCACTACGAGGATCTCGTCCTGACGGCGCGGCTCTACGATGAGGCCGACTTGATCAATCCAGCAGTCATCGTTGACGCCAATCACTGTAATTCCCGCAAAGACCCCTTCCAACAGCCCTTCATCGTGAAGGATGTATTGGCGAGCTGCGAGCGCAATGAAGAGGTGAAGCGCCTGGTGAAGGGCTTTATGATTGAGAGCTATCTGGAAGATGGCAACCAGCCCGTGGGCGGAGGCGTGTACGGTAAGTCCATCACCGACGCCTGCCTTGGTTGGGAGAAGTCGGAGCGATTGGTATTGGAGATCGCAGACTTGCTGTAGCAACAGCAAGTCGAGAATCGGACGGATGAGTCGCAGGAACGTTTTCTAGCTCATCCGATGATGGTGGGTTATCCATAGGGCTGCCTTCATATGGTTATCGCATGAAAGGAAGATGCATGATGGGAGAGCAGAGGACAAGCGATCTGGACGAGGCGCGTGCTGCTATCGACTACGTGGATCGAAAGATGGCCGTGCTCTTTGCGCAGCGCATGGAAGCTGTTGCCGATGTTGCGGCGTACAAGGCCGAACGCGGCTTGCCGATTCAAGACCGGGTGAGAGAGTCCCAGGTGCTCGAGCGCAACGCAGCGAGGGTCGAAGCGGAAATACGTCCCCACTACCTGCGCTTCATGGAGGCCTTGATGGCCGAATCGCGCCGCTATCAGCGCAAGCTCGTGAGGGGCGCGCATGTCGCCTACAGCGGTGTCGAGGGTGCGTTCGCCTGGGTGGCTGCCTCGCGGGCGTTTCCCGATGCCGAGCTCGTGGCCTTTCCCGATTTCGGGAAGGCTCACGATGCTGTTGTGCGGGGAGAATGCGATTACGCAGTGCTCCCCCTGGAGAACTCCGAAGCCGGCGAGGTCGGTCAGGTCATGGACTTGCTGTTCAACGGGCCCTTGTATGTGAATCGCACCTTCTCTCTGCCCGTTGTTCAAAACCTCCTCGGCATTCCCGGAGCTGACTTGGCGGGAATTCGCACGGTAACGAGCCATCCGCAGGCTCTTGCCCAATGTGCTGGCTATGTTGCCGAGAAGGGATGGGAGGTCCGCAATGCGCCGAACACGGCGATGGCGGCTAAGGCACTGCTCGAATCTGGCGATCCTTCCATCGCGGCAATCGCCAGCGCTGAGGCAGCTGCTCTCTACGGTTTGGAGGTCCTCGACCACGACATAAATTCGAGTGTTGACAACACGACGCGCTTCATGGCGCTTTCGCGCATCGCGTCTGAGGGCCCCACCGAGCGCTTCGTGCTCATGTTCACCGTGAAGAACGAGGCAGGCGCCCTGGCAAAGGCCATCAACGTTATGGGCGATCGAGGCTTCAACATGAGCGCCTTGCGCAGCCGTCCTATGAAGAGCCTGGCATGGCGCTACTATTTCTACATCGAGGCCGAAGGAGACGTGTCTTCGCCAGACGGCCAGGCAATGTTGCGCGAGCTAAGCGAGCAATGCGACCGCCTGAAAGTTGTCGGCCGGCTTGCCCAAAACGCCGCTTCTTAAAGCGGGCGGTTAAGCGATTGCCGCACTTGGAGCCGCCAGAGGGCATGCTCCGCGGCACGCGCGAGCTAACAGCTCGTCGCTTAGGCGCGGCAGCTGTGGAACTCGGGCGCTACGCGCCCTCAAACAGTCCTCGCTCCCGCCGCGCCCGCACTCCTCGCAGCCCGCGAGAGCCGCGGAGCATGCCCTCTGGCGGCCCCAAGTGCGGCAATCGGTAATTGAAGTGGAATGCCTGCCCGTTTCGCCCCCGAGGACGAAACGGGTCAGTTTTGTGAGACAATGGGCGGGCACGTATGCACGCCAACTGCAAGGAGCAGCTATGAACTACGATTTCATTCGCGAGTCCGACCCCGATATTTACTACATCATGGAGGACGAGCTTGAGCGCCAGCGCGACCACGTGGAGCTCATCGCATCCGAGAACTTTACGAGCGAGGCTGTCATGGAGGCCATGGGCAGCCATCTGACGAACAAATATGCCGAAGGCTATCCAGGCGCTCGTTTCTACGGCGGTTGCGAGAACGTCGACCACATCGAGAAGATCGCCATTCGTCGCGCGAAGACGCTGTACAAGGCCGAATACGCCAACGTTCAGCCGCATGCCGGTTCGCAGGCCAACGTTGCCGTGTATGCGGCGTTGCTGCAGCCGGGTGACACCATCTTGGGAATGAGCCTGGATGCCGGCGGCCATCTGACGCACGGTGCCCGCGCCTCCATCACCGGCCGTTACTGGAACTCGGTCACCTACGGCGTCAGCCCCGAGACCGAGATGATCGACTACGAGGACGTCCTGAAGAAGGCAAAGGAATGCCAGCCCCAGATCATCGTCGCAGGCGCCAGCGCCTATCCGCGTTTCATCGACTGGGCGAAGTTCCGCGAGATTGCCGATGAGGTGGGTGCCTACTTCATGGTCGACATCGCGCACATCGGCGGTTTGGTGGCTGCTGGCGTGCATCCTTCGCCCGTTCCCTATGCCGACGTCGTGACGTCAACAACTCACAAAACGCTGCGCGGTCCGCGTGGTGCCATCATCCTGTGCAAGGAGGAGCTGGGCAAGCGCATCGACCACGCCGTGTTCCCTGGAACCCAGGGTGGCCCGCTCATGCACGTCATCGCTGCCAAGGCCATCTGCTTGCGCGAAGCCATGCTTCCTGGGTTCAAGGAGTATCAGCGCCAGATCGTCACGAATGCATCGGTGCTGGCGAAAACCCTCATGGACGGCGGCGTGCGCTTGACCACGGGCGGCACCGACAACCATCTGATGCTGGCCGACGTTGCCTCGAAGAACCGTACGGGTCTCGAGGTCCAGCTGCTGCTCGACAGCGCCAATATCACGGCGAACAAGAACGCCATCCCCTTCGACCCGCTGCCCCGCGGCGAAACGAGCGGCGTACGTTTCGGCACTCCCGCCATCACGTCACGCGGTATGAAGGAAGAGGAGACCGAGCAGATCGGCAAATGGATTCTGGAGATCATCGAGCAGGGCGACGCAGTCACCCCGCGTATCAAGAAAGAGGTCGCAGAGCTCTGCGCCGCGCATCCGCTGTATCCGCACCTCTAAACAAAAGCGGTTTCTCCATCAGCATGATCTGAGGGAAGGCCCCTTGCGAACGGCCATTTCAAAGCCGCTTCGCAGGGGCCTTCTGCTTTTGGCGGGGAGAACCCCGACGCTAATCCTCGAAGGTTTTACGCGCTCTGTGCGAGAGTCGCATGCGATATAATGAGGTAATTCGCCAGATGGGCGAAACAACCGGGAAGGGAGAAAGCGATGAGCAAAACCTTTAGGCGTGTTACCACCATTCTTGTCACCTTGGCGATGTCAGTGGGCCTTTGCATCGGTTTGGCAGCCTGCTCAGGTGGCGGTGCTACGAGCGAGGAAGACCAGATCCGCGCCGAGCTCGACAAGACGCTGGGGACGTTGAAGAATCCCACCGAAGAGTCGCTCAAAGCGCTTCTGGGTGATGACATGAGCAGCCTTGATTCCCTTGCGGAACAATACGGCATCGATCCCATCGAGATGCTGCAGCATTTCTTCGCCAAGTTCAATTACACCATCGGCGATATCACCGTTGACGGCGACAACGCCAATGCACAGGTTACGGTCGAAAACGTCGACTTCCAGAAAGTTTTGAACGGCTCGATGACCGATCTCCAGAAAGATCCGGACTTCGCCGCGAAATTGGCATCAGAGTATGCATCCGGTGGCGAAAAAGCTGCTTATAAGCTCATCTTCGAAAAGATGTACGAAGCCATCGATGCTGCTGAAGACACGGTTACGAACACCGTCGACTTCAAGCTGACCAAGACCGATGGTCAGTGGAACATCAATGAGGAGGACCTCGGCAACCTGATTTCCAGCCTGTATGGCGGCCTGGATCTCTCATCGCTGTAAATCTGTCGAGCAACGATACTCTGCAATGTCGAAGCGCCCGCAATCGTTTGCGGGCGCTTCTTCTATCAAGGCGATTTAGAAGGGGCTATGTATCGCAAGTTGTTGGGCGGATGCGCGCTCGACGCGCCTGGTGTCCGTGTCTAACTTCGCGTGCTGTCATATAATTACGGAAACAGCGAATAGGGGGCATGCGGGATTGCGAGAGCATGGGCCCCAAACAGTTTTCGGGAAGGATCGTATGGACAAACGCAACAAGGAACCGTACGACGAGGAGCCCATAGCACTTGATGCGCCTGATGGTCAGGCTGCACGTACGGGAGAAGTCGAGGGGCCAAGTGAGAGCTTCGGCGCCATCATCGCCGCCATTCTGGCCAACATAGGCATTGGCGTCATCAAGTTCATAGCGGCTGCCATATCGGGAAGCTCGGCCATGGTGTCAGAGGGAATCCATTCCATCGTCGACAGTGGCAACGGGCTGCTGCTTCTGTTCGGCATGAAGCGCGCTGCACGTGAGCCCGACCTGGAGCATCCGTTCGGCTATAGCCACGAACTGTACTTCTGGACGCTGGTTGTAGCGGTCATGATATTCGCGCTCGGCGGCGGTTTCTCTATCTATGAGGGGCTTCATAATTTCGCTGCTATCGGGCCTGATACCACGATGGGCAATCCGCTCATGAGCTACATTGTCATCGGCGCCTCCGTTGTCCTCGAGGGCTTCTCGCTGTCGGTTGCGCTGCGCAATTTCAACAAAGCCCGCGGTAGCACCAGCCCGATGAAGTTCATTCGCGAGGCCAAAGATCCCAGTCTGTTCACCGTCGTGCTCGAGGATTCGGCAGCAGAACTCGGTTTGCTCGTGGCTTTTTGCGGAGTGTTCTTCGGGCACATGTTCAACAACCCGTACATCGATGCCGCCGCTTCGGTCGTCATCGGCCTCCTGCTCTGCGTCGTTGCCACCATCTTGCTGCGTGAGACGAAGGGCCTGCTCATCGGCGAAGGCATGCATGCGCACGAATTGCGCGAAATCGAGCGTATAGTCGAAGCCGATCCTCTGGTCATTGAATGCGGGCGCATCTTGACGCTGTACCTTGGGCCGGACGATCTGCTGATCACGCTCGACGCCACCTTTGCAGAAGGTTCGACGGGCGATGAGATTGACGAGGCCACCGACCGTATAGAACGGGGAATCGTCAGCGTGTATCCTCAGGCCAAGCGCATATTCATAGAGAACGAGAACCTGCGCGTCACACGCGCCGGAGCCGAGAACATGTCCAAAATCGCTTCAGCGGCAGATTCCGGCAGTTCGTAATTCTAAGGAGGCGACATGCACATAACGAGGCCACAGCATCGACCGCCGCGCGATATGAACTGTCCCATGCTGCAAATCGCAAACGGGTGCACGCACGGTAAGTGCCGCTTCTGCGACATCTACACCGGCGTTCCATTCGAGGCATCGCCGATGGAAGAGGTCATCGAGGACATCGAGGAGATCGCCCGCAAGGCCACCGCTTTGACGCGTCGCATCTACCTGACGGGTGGAAATCCCTTCGCCTTATCCAACGAAGCGCTAATCCGCGTGTTCGACGAGGTCGAGAAGCGTATTCCCACCGTCAACAGCTATGGTGGCTTTTGTCGCATAACCGACATAGCGCGCAAAACCGATGCCGAATTGGCCGAACTGGCCGCACGTGGAGTGAACGATTTGGCAATCGGCGCGGAAAGCGGGCATGACGAGACGCTCGCCTTCATGCAGAAAGGCCAGACCGCCGCCGATTTGGTGGAGCAGGGAAAACGTCTGCGAGAGGCCGGAATAGACTTCACCTTCTTCTACTTGGCGGGTCTTGCTGGCGCTGGGAAGGGCGAGGCCAACGCCATCGCCTCTGCCAAAGCGTTTAGCGAAGCGCGCCCCAACACCATACTCATCGTGACGCTTACGCCCACGAAGACCTGGCCTCTTGCCGAGGATATCGCCGCAGGGCGCTGGGCGCCGGAGACCGAGGTTGAGGCGGCACAGGAGATTCGCACGTTCATAGCGCATCTCGACTGCGATGCACAGATCATCTGCTCGCATGATTCCGACATCATCCGCTTCGATGGCAAGCTGCCCGGCGACAAGGACAAGATGCTCGCGCTCATGGACCACATGATTCCCAAGGTCGATGAGAAGGCAGCGCGTTTGATACGCGAAATGATACACAGGGCAACGTTTTGATTCTGAAATGGGCCAGACCCTAAACTTAATCCAAGGAAGAGAGAAGCAAGGTACCGCCACATGAAAATGCTCCACGACACCCGATCAACCGAATATCGCAACCCGTTCGGAGCCGTTGCGCCGAACACCTCAATTCGCCTGGCCATCGACCTCGTAGATGTCCCAGAGATTGCCGCGGTCACGCTGCGCGTGTGGGCGGACTGCAAGGAGACGCTTGTTCTCATGCACAGAGCAGAAACCGAAGACGGGCGCGTGCGCTATGAGACGACTTACGCACCTGAAAACGAGGGCACTGTCTGGTACCACTTCATCATCGCGTTCCAAGACGGAAGCGTCGTGCGCTACGGTGCCCAAGATGGGGTTACCGGTGGTGAGGGATGCGTGCGCGATTGGGAACCGCCGAGTTTCCAGCTGACCGTCCATAAGCCCACGGCTTACCCGCTTGCCTGGTATGAGCCCGTCGGCGCTTATTTGAGCGGTCGCAAAGGCGCTTTCGATGCCGTGGAGACGGTCAAGACGCTTCACGAGCAGTATCCGGCATCGCTGTATACCGACGCCTTCCCCTGGTGCCTCGGTGATCCTGATTGCACATTCACCACCTGCGAAGACGTAGGGCCCGAGGCAACGTTGCCTCCAGATGGGAGCGAGCTTCGCTGCTTCACCATTGGAGAGGACGTATGCGGATTCTGGTGCCGCAGCGTCGAGGGGGCGACGCTCTGCGCTGTGTTCAACACCTCCTTCAACGAGCCGCGCAGCGTCTATGTCCCGCTTGTTGGCGAAGAGGTCACCGAGCTTGTCGGCGGATACGGGCTTGAGATTGTCAGCGCCGAAGATTTGGATATATCCGGCAATGCAGATGAGGCTGCTGTGACGGACGAAATCGCCGATACCGACCGTGCTGCCTTGTGCCCCAAATTGGAATACCCTGTTTCCGAACGTTACGTGCACGTGCATTTGTGGCAAGTGGGCTGGGTTCTCCTCCACTTCCACGACCATCAGCGTCTCCAAAAAGACATGGAGCCGGGGTTGGGCGTGCTGGCGCATTTGACCAGCTTGCCCGCCGACGAGGCCCAGGAAGCAACCAGTGCTCTAGGCATTCCTGCCTTCGAATTCGTCGATTGGCTAGCTGATGCGGGCGTGCGCTACTGGCAGGTGCTCCCAGTTAATCCCACCGACGAGCATGGTAGCCCTTATGCGGGCATCAGCGCTTTTGCGGGCAACGATCTACTGCTCGGGTCCGAAGGCGTCATTGATGATGCGCGTTTGGAGAAAGAGGGGCTCGCCGAAGAATATCAGCGATTCTGCGAGCGCGAGGCCGATTGGCTCGACCCGTATGCCTGTTTCATGGCCATACGGCAAAAACAAGGCGATGGCGTCGTGTGGCAGGATTGGCCGAAGCGTTTTCGCCGGTTCGACCGCAAGCTTGTCGAAGGTGATGCCAAGCTCGCGAAGGCAGCCGAAGTCTGCAAGCGCGCCCAGTTTGCCTTCGACCGCCAATGGCGTGCCCTGAAATCGTACGCTAACGAGCGCGGCGTGCTCATCATAGGCGATATGCCCATCTACGTAAGCGGTGACAGTGCCGATGTATGGGCCAATCCGCAGCTCTTCAAGCTGGGGTCTGACGGTAAGCCAGAGGCGGTTGCCGGTTGCCCGCCCGACGCTTTTGCCGAAGAGGGCCAGATTTGGGGAAATCCCGTCTACGATTGGGATGAGTTGCGGTCGAGCGGTTATGCCTGGTGGATGCGTCGGCTCGAGAGGGCTTTCCAGTTCTACGACATCTTGCGTCTCGACCATTTCATCGGCTTTTCGCGTTATTTCAAAATACCTGCCGGAGAGAAGGCGTCTGCTGGCTCCTATTATTCTGGACCGGGGTTCGAGCTGTTCCAGCAGGCTTTTAAACGTTTCGGCGCCCTCCCGATAGTTGCCGAAGACCTGGGGACGATCACCCCTGGCGTACGCTGCCTGGTGAGCGCGTGCGGCTTTCCCGGCATGGACATCGTCCAGTTCGTCGACGGGAACGATCCTTTGCCCTCGTATGTGCCGAGACCTGAAAGGGTCGCCTATACGGGCACTCATGACAATCAGACGCTTGTGGGCTACTGCGAGGTGCGCTATCCCGAGCTCGATGCTGTGGAGGCAGCGCAGGACATCGCACGCAACGTTGCCACATGTTCGGCGCCTGTAGCGATCGTGGCCCTGCAAGACTTGATGGGGCTTGGAAACGAGGCTCGCATGAACGTGCCTGGCGTTGCCGAAGGCAACTGGACATGGCAAGCTTGCAGCGAAGACCTGAAGTCTGCAACGGCTTTTGCTAGGGAGCTCGTCGAGCTCAAAAACGCAACGGAAGCGTGACGGTGCGACAACCGAATCGTTGCGTCTGAGCGTGGAATTGGGCATCGCGAGTACCATTAGGCACGACTGCAGTAAACGGCAAGGAGGGTCATCATGCCCCAGAGCGCATCCGAATCCGAAGGCATCTACGAGGTGCCGCTGCTCGCCGAGCACAACGAGTCCGAAGCAAGCGACTTGGATGAGCCTGACAAGGAAATCGAGCAATCCGCCGCAGTGCAAATTGCGGAAAAGCGACGTTCGAACGCGACTACGATAGCCATTGCCGCCTGCGCGGCAGCGCTCGTGGCTCTCACGATGCTGGGCGGGGTGCTCAACGTAGGCGACCACCTGGCGGCCGCTCATCCGGCGCTCGGTTGGATTTTCTACGGACTCATCGTCGCGCTTGTCGTCGTGGGCGTCGTCGTTCCCATCGTCAAAGTGGCGAAACGACCCATATTCTCGCTCTACCAGCTACGCGACGAGCATGGCCATGCCAAGCGTCGGCGTTGCCGCATGCTGGCAGATAACCTGATCGCCAACACCGACCTCACCGATGAAGAGGTTGCGCGTCTCGAAGGTTTCCTCCAGCAAGGCGACGAAGCCGACGATTTGCTCATCTCCTTCTTCGAGGAGCACTTCATTCCGCGTATCGACAGCGAGACGAAGCGCGCCGCATCCACGGCGTTCTTCATCTCGGCGGTTTCTCGCTCGCCGCTCATCAGCACGGTGACCATGCTCTCCATTTGCCTTGACCTGGTTCGCAGCATCGTGGAGACCTGCGGTTACAGGCCCACGAACCTGGGTCTTGCGCGCTTGTATTCTCGCGTCATGATCAGCGCGCTCATCATCGGCGGCATCGAGGATTCCGATCTCAGCGATTTGCTCGGTCAGCTCATGGGCGGCGGTGCGGGCGCCCGCGCCGGGGGAATTGTCATAGGCGCCACCGCAGAGGGGCTCGTGAGCGCTTTCCTGGTTTTCCGCGTAGGCGTGCTCACCAAGAAATGGCTGACCGCAGCAGACGGCCCTGTCAGTATGGCCGCCATTCGCCGTACGTCTTATCGCGAGGCGCTTTCGCTTATGCGCACGAGCGAATTCATGCAGACCGTAACCGACACCGTCAAGCAGACGACCAGTGCTGTAGCTTCCGGCGTCGCGCAATCAACTGCCAATGCAGCTCGTTCGACCGTTGACGCTGCCAAGTCCGCTTTCTTCCACCTTATCCATCGCGACGAGTACTAACTGCTACTGGCAGAGCGTTTCCTGAGACCAGCTGCTTTTCTTTGGGGAAAGTGGCTGGCGGATTTGTATCCAGGTATCCCGCTCCGTTGTCGTTATTCCCAACCGAGGATTTACGAGGCGCTGATTCCTGATTTGTCGGGAGCTTGTTTCATCAGTTGCAGTTCTTCAAGATGAAATGGCTCCGTCTCGTCTCTATGAGGCCGGCCTTCTGCATGCGACTGAGTTCGGCGGAAAGGGCGCTGCGGTCCACGCCAAGGTAATCGGCGAGTTGCTGGCGATCGTAGGGAATGGTGAATTCGGGCAATCCAGCCCGTTCCGATTCGTAAGACAGATAAGCGAGCACTTTGCCGCGAATGGTGCGCGGTGCAGCGTGGAAGATTCGCCGTGAGAGCTCGAGGTTGCGCTGCGCGAAGATGGCCGTCATGTTCATGGAAGTGCGGCTATGGTTGGGACAGGTGCGCGAGCAGGTATTGAGAACCTTCTTCAGGTTGAGGAACATCACTGTGCTCTTTTCGGCGGCGATGACGTTGACCATCAGAGATTCTCCGGGTAAGGCAGCATGCGCTTCTCCGAATAGTTGGCCTGGGCCGTCGGTGGCGATGACGTTGACGTTGCCCCAAGCATCGACGTTCTCCATACGTACGCGGCCCTCCAGAACCAAGCCGATCGATTGAATAGTGTCACCCATCCTGAAAATGTAGGATCCTGCTTTGTAATGCTTGACGCGTGCGTCAAGGCAGCCCAGCATCGCGTTGATCTCTTCGGGAGTAGAGCCTTTGAACAAAGGCGTTGTAGAAAGAAACACAGCGTAGTCCATAACGTGCCCCTGTTGTTAAACCATTGTTTTCTTATGCATTGTGAACAGGCATTTTTCGTCAGCCTATCAATTCCGTTGGGAATAACCGTCCATTCGCCGAAACTGTTGTAATGGCAACATACAGCGCTTTGCCTTTAAGATAGCATATTGACTTGGGTTTTAAGAGGGGAAAAGGAGGTATGGGATGAGCGATGAAAAGAACGTCGTCCAGGAACTCCCTGAGGAAACCGCCCAATCTGTCGAGAAGGAGCCGGCTCCCAAGAAGAAGAGCAACAAAGCGGTGATTATCGGAGCCATCGTGGCCATCGTCGCCCTTGTTGGTTTCGGCTTCTACCAGTGGCATGAAACGCCCGAGTTCTGCGTGTCAATCTGCCATACGCCGATGGACAAAGCATACCTGGATACGTTGTATGCCAACCCGTATGAACCGGCCACCGACAAGTGGGGCAACGAGGTGGCAAAAGCCGATGCCATGCTGGCCAGCAAGCACGGAGCCATGGGCAAGCGCTGCATGGCCTGCCACGAACCGGCGATAGAAGAGCAGGTCACCGAGGGCATCGAGTGGATTCAGGGCAACTACTACAACCCGCTGAGTGAGCGCGACCTCGCTCGCCTGGTGTTCTACCGCGGCGCGGGAGAGACCGAGTTCTGCCTGAACGCAGCCTGCCACGATATCACGAAGACCGGACTCACCGACGAGACTGCAAACTTCGCGCGTAATCCGCATTCGTGGCATCACAACGAGTACACCTGCAGCGATTGCCACAAGGCGCATCGCGCCTCCGTCATGATCTGCTCGCAGTGCCACGAGGATGCCGAGGTGCCCGTGGGCTGGCTCACCTGGGAGGAATCCAAGAACCTGGAGACCCAGTACATGAACTGGAACGACGAGCAGTTCCTCGAGTCCTAAGTATTCGAGCAGTCTGGTTGGCATCATGAGTGCGGGAAAAGTCATAGCAGGCATTGCAGCCGCTGTGCTAGCAGCCGAAGGAGCATGGTCGGTAGCCGGCAACGCGCAATCAAAGCTCTTGCGTCCTCCGGGAATCCAGAGCGAGGCCGATTTCATGGCGCGCTGCATCAAGTGCGGGAAGTGCATCGAGGCGTGCCCTTATGCGTCGCTGCATGCAGCTGGTCCTTCTGCGGGCGCTGCTGCGGGAACGCCGTGCATCGACGCGCGCGAGCAGGCGTGCAGGCTGTGCCTGGACTTCCCCTGCGTGGCAGCCTGTCCAACAGGCGCGTTGCGCGACGTCGAGAAGCGGACAGACCCGAATGCCGGGTACGCGCGCATCGACGAAGAGGTCTGCATCGCCTATCAGGGATATCGCTGCGAGGTGTGCTACCGCATTTGCCCGCTGATCGACCAGGCTATAACGATTGATTTCCAGGCTATGGAAGAGGATGACATCCATACGAAGTTCATCCCCACCATAGATCCGCACGTCTGCACGGGTTGCGGCCTTTGCGTTGAGCGCTGCGCCGTGGACGAACCATACGTGCCGATACGCATCATCACGCTCGCCGAATCGGAGCGCAGCGGGGCACGGCAATAAGTTATTGGGAAAGTCTCAATAACGCACGAGAGAAATGACAGCGGATGCGCTCGCATGAGCAAGTCCGTTTCGAGGGGATACACGACAAGGGAAAGGTAAACGGAGCTATGAGCATGAGCATTTCGAGGCGAAACTTCGTCAAGACGACGGCCATCGCCATGGCGACCGCCGCCGCTGCCGGGTCCGTTGCCGGCATGACGGGTTGCGCGCCCAAGCAGAACGAGCCGATTAACGGCGATTCCATCACCAAGACGCTGGCTGTGTGCCGTTTCTGCGGCTGCGGCTGCGGCGTTATCGTCGAATCGCTGCGCGGCAAGGTGATCAGCGTCTACGGCGATCCCGAGAACGATTCGAACCGTGGTTTGAACTGCGTGAAGGGCTACTACCTCAGCAAGATCCTATACGGCGAGGACCGCCTTACCAAGCCGCTCATCCGCGAGGACAATACGTTGAAGGGCACCGACGAGGGTTTCCGCGAGGCCACATGGACCGAGGCGTTGGATCTGGTTGCCAGCAAGCTGCGCGAGACGTGGAAGGCCGACAAGAGCCGCCTGGCCTATTGGGGATCGGGCCAGCAGCCCATCACCGAAGGCTACATCACGTCCAAGTTCTGGAAAGCCGGCCTGCTTTCCAACAACATCGACCCCAACGCGCGTCTGTGCATGGCCAGCGCCGTCGTGGGCTTCATGAACGTGTTCCAAACCGACGAGCCGGCTGGGTGCTACGCCGACATCGACCACGCTGATGTCTTCATCACCTGGGGTGCCAACATGGCCGAGGCGCATCCCATGCTGTACTCGCGTGTCATGACCCGCAAGATCAAGGATGCCAACGTCAAGCACTACGATGTCTCCACGCTCGGCACGCGTACGGGTGCTACGGCCGACAAGGTCATCATCTTCGGCAACAACGGCGATCTGGCCATCACGAACTGCATCGCCAACTACCTGATCAAGAACGGCAAGTACAACGAGGGCTTCGTCCGCGACCACATGCAGTTCAAGCAGGGCACCGAGGATCTTGGCAACGCCTACGAGGACGGCTACGACAAGTCCGAAATTGGCCAGAAGGTCGACGACGTCGAGCCGATTACCTTCGAAGAATACGCCAAGCGGCTCGAGCCCTACACATGGGAATACGCTTCCAAGATTTCCGGCGCGTCCGTCGAGGACATCAAGGAGCTCTACGAGCTGTTCGCGAACCCCGACATCAAGATCCTGTCGTTCTGGACGATGGGCGTCAACCAGCACAACCGCGGCACGTGGGTCAACCACAACCTCCACAACCTCCATCTGCTCTCCGGCCACTACTGCAAGCCGGGCGACACGGGCTTCAGCCTTACCGGCCAGCCCTCGGCATGCGGCACGGCGCGCGAGGTGGGCACGTTCAGCCACCGCCTGCCAGCCGACCTGGTCGTCAAGAACCCGCAGCACCGTCGCTACACCGAGGCCGTATGGAACCTGCCCGAAGGCTATCTCGACCCGATCGAGACCCCGGGCTTCCACACCACCAAGATCTTCCGCGAGCTTTCCAATGGCAACATCGACTTCCTCTGGTCGGCCAATAACAACTGGGCTCAGTCGATGACTAACCTTACGCGCTTCCTTGGCCGTGGCGCCGAGGACAAGAAGGGCATCTTCGATGCGTTCATCGTAGTCAGCGAAGTTTATCCCACCATGTCCACGAAGTACGCCAACGTCGTCCTGCCCGCCGCCATGTGGATCGAGCGCGAAGGCCAGTTCGGCAACGGCGAGCGCCGCACGGCCGTGTTCGAGAAGGCGGTGGACCCGCCGGGAGACGCCATGTGGGATATGTGGCAGATCTTCGAGATTGCCAAGCGCGTGCTGCAGGACGAAAAGATCGGCGGCGAGGATGCGTTCGATCTGCTGTTCGGCGAGTGGTACGACAAGGATGCCGGCGAGTTCAAGCACGAGTCGCAGCGCGAGACCTGCAAGAGCATCTGGGAGGAATACCGCACCTTTAGCAATCCCGACATGAACAAGCGCGCGGCGGCCATCAACTCCGACGCCGATGGCAAGTTCGGCGCGAAGCTGAAGATGGAAGCCAAGCAGCTGGCTCCGTATGAGGAGTACATCTACCAGCATGGCATGACCTGGCCGGTTCGCGAGATCGACGGCGTGTGGTATCCCACGAAGTGGCGCTTTGCCTACGGTGACCAAAAGGAAGGCTACGATCAGATCGGCATCGAGAAGTACGGCGAGAAGGATCTCGAGAAACAGGCATGCTTCTACAAGAGCCCCGATCACAAGGCCTCTGTCGTCTTCCGTCCGTGGGAGCCGCCCGCGGAACTGCCCGATGACGATTACCCCTTCATATTCTGCACGGGACGTTTCCTGGAGCACTGGCATACCGGCAGCATGACCCGTCGCGTCCCGGCGCTGTTGAATGCTTTGCCCGAGGCGCTGCTCGACATGCACCCAACCGACATGGAGAAGCTGGGCCTCAAAGATGGCGACCACGTGAAGGTCGTTAGCCGTTGGGGCGAGGTCGAGATCGCCGTGTCCACCGCTGGTCGCACTCAGCCGCCTGAAGGCTACCTGTTCGCCCCGTTCTTCGATGAGAACGTGCTCGTCAACTTGGCCCAGCAGGAGATGTACTGTCCGCTGTCCAAGGAGCCGGACTTCAAGAAGACCTGCGTGCGCATCGAGAAGGTTCAAGCGCAAAGCGAGGCATAAGATTGGGGATGTGGTCAGAGGGGGACTTCTTCTGACCGCAAATTGAACGAAGGATTTGTAGCGGGGCAGGGGAGCGTCCCCTGCCCCGTTTGCGAGAGCAGAAGGAAAGGTTATTCGTGGTCATCTCGAGTTTGGTTGTGGAAACCATGTTGGATTACACCCAGCAGGTGGCAGACGAACTCGCCAGCAGGCAGGGCATCGAGGTGCACGGTATCGACGGATATAAGATAATCATCACGATCGAGGCGCCGACGGTTGACGAATCGCATGCTATTGCGAACGCTATCGTACCCGTCGTCGGTGTCATTGGCGTCGATTTGATATACCTTAATTTCGAAGACGATCCAACGATTTATCCCAATGGCGTATAGGATAGGATGAGTCGTTTACCCGAAGCAATCGACTCATTATCAGTGTGAGGATGCGCGATGAGCGACGAAGCAAAGAAAGACCAGAAAGCGCAGGCAGGGAAAGGGTTTCCGTTCACCGTCGTGCGCCGCATCGTGCAGGTGCTCGTGCTTTTGCTGTTCCTGGTGCCGGTGCTCGTAGCAGGATGGGGTTTGTTCGGCGGAATGGTAGGTGGCGACGACGCCATCGCAACTCCCGCGGAAAGCTTCCCCTTCTATGGCACGCTCTCTTCGAGCACGCTGTTCGGCATCACCCTGCTCGACCCCTTCGCCGTCCTGCAGACCATTGCCGCTTCCAAAGCGTTCGATCCGGCATGGCTTTTGGGCCTGCTTCCCTTGCTGGTCCTGTATGGCCTCATCCGAGGACGCGTTTTCTGCGGGTGGGTTTGCCCGGTCAACCTCTTGCTCGAGCTCGTGGACTGGTTGCGTTCCAAACTTAACATCAAGGTGGAAGAGCACGTGTTGCCGCGCCACGTGAAAGCATGGGTGGCACTAGGCGTGCTCGTGCTGTCGGCGCTGCTCAGCTTCCCCGTCTTCGAGGCGCTCTCGCCAATCGGATTCATCAACAAGGGGCTTGTGTTCGGCAGCCTTGCTGGTGGATTGACGCTTTTGGCAATTCTTTTAGTCGAGTTGTTCTGGGGGCATCGCGTATGGTGCCGCGCCATCTGCCCGCTTGGCGGCTTCTACGAAGTCGTGGGCAAGGTAGGTTTGGTCAACGTGAAAATTGACCACGACGTCTGCATCGGTTGCAACAAGTGCAAGCATGCTTGCCTGTGCGATCCCGAAATCCTGGACGCTCCGGTGGCTGGCGAAGACGTTATCGTGCGCGCAGGGGACTGCATGCTGTGCGGCAAGTGCATCGAAACCTGTCCTGTGCATGCGCTGTCCATCACGGCTGGTAGGCCACGCGCTTAGCGAGGAGGCAAACTGCTGTTGGTATTAGCCAGCGCCCTTTTATGGCATCAACAATGAACGGCAGCAGCTTTGCTTGCCGTTCATCGTACAAGGCCTAATCGTGGCGTTTTTGGCGTTTGTTTGGCGCTATACTGCCCGTAGGGAAAAGCCAGGGAATGGCTTGAGGATATAAGCGACAGGGGGGACGCCGTGACGCATCTTATTAATCTCCCAGAAGCCGATTTATACCTGTTCGGACAAGGAAAGGCGCAGCGAGCCTATCTCGTGTTCGGGTGCCATAAGCTTCCCGAGACCGACGAGAACGGCCAGGCGCTGTACCGCTTCGCCGTTTGGGCAGAGCATGCCCGCTCGGTCAGCGTCGTGGGAGATTTCAACAACTGGGACGAAACCGCCAATCCCATGACCGAGGTTAGTCCCGGCATCTACGCCTGCGTTATCGCGGGGCTTGAGGATGGCTCGACGTACAAGTACTGCGTTGTCGGAGCGTACGGAGAGGCACAGCTGAAAGCGGATCCGTTTGCATTCCATTCCGAAAACGGCCTCGCAACCGCTTCGAAGGTTTGGGATATCGATGGCTTCGAATGGGGCGATGCGGATTGGCTCGAGAAGCGAGCGAATGCCGACGTCCTGCATGAGCCGATGTCGATTTACGAGCTTCATATAGGCTCGTGGCGCGTCGGCGAGAACGAGGTATATCCGAACTACCGCACCGTTGCCGACCAACTCGTCGAATACTGCACCGAGATGGGTTACACGCACGTGGAGCTCATGCCGGTAACCGAGTATCCCTTCCCGGCATCTTGGGGTTATCAGGCAACGGGCTATTTCTCTCCCACATCTCGCTACGGCACGCCGCAAGACTTCATGTACTTGGTCGATGTACTGCATCGGGCGGGAATCGGCGTCATCTTGGACTGGGTGCCTGCGCACTTCCCCAAAGACGCGTTCGCCTTGGCCCGTTTCGATGGCACGCCGCAGTACGAATATGCCGACCCGCGTTTGGGCGAGCACGCCGAATGGGGCACGCTCGTCTTTGACTATTCCAAACCCCAGGTCGTGAGCTTCCTCGTATCCTCTGCGATGTTCTTCTTCGACAAGTACCACGCCGACGGCATACGCGTCGACGCCGTCACGTCGATGCTCTATCTGGACTATGCTCGTTCAGAGTGGGTACCCAACAAGGATGGCGGCAACATAAACCTGGAAGCCGTCGAGTTTCTGCGCACGCTTAACGAGGCCGTGCTCTCGGTGAATCCCGGCGCCATCACCATTGCAGAGGAGTCGACTGCGTTCCCGCTGGTCACCTGTCCTCCTTACAACGGGGGTCTGGGTTTCACCTTCAAATGGGATATGGGCTTCATGCACGACATGCTGGACTACTGCGCGCTCGATCCGCTGTGGAGGCGCGGCAGCCACGACAAGCTGACGTTTGGCATGATGTACGCGTTCTCAGAAAACTACATCTTGGCATTCAGCCACGACGAGGTTGTACATGGCAAGAAGTCCATGGTCGACAAGATGTCTGGAAACTATGAGCAGAAATTTGCCAATCTGCGTACCCTCATGGGCTTCCAATTCGCCCGTCCCGGGAAGAAGCTCACGTTCATGGGATCGGAGTTCGGCCAGGTCATCGAGTGGGATTTCCAGAAACAGCTCGATTGGTTCCTCCTGGATTACCCCATCCACGACAGCATGCGCGCTTATTGCGCCGAGCTCAACGCGTTCTATCGTTCCTATCCGGCGCTCTGGAAGGTCGATGATGGCTGGGCAGGTTTTGGCTGGGCCAATGTCGACAACCGTGACGAAAGCGCTATTGCGTTCATACGGTATGCGAACGACGGGGCCGAAGGAGAATACGGCTCTCCCGCCGTGCTCGCGTGCTTCAACTTCACTCCCAAGGTGATAGATGGCTTCACAGTTGGCTTGCCTACGGGAGGAACGCTCATCCAAAAGCTGAACAGCGACGACGCACGGTTCAACGGCACAGCTACCGAGTCCCCCGACACGATTGACGTTATCGTCAAACCATTCGAAGGACAGCCGTGTAGCGCCAAGCTCGTGCTCCCGCCGCTTGCTGCTGTGTATTACGAGTATAGGATGGCGCCGATTCCCAAAGCAGAGCCCGACGAAAAGAAAGGCAAATCTCAGACAGGGAAAGGCCGTGCGAGCGGCAAATCCGGCAAGTCAAAGTCGACCAAGTCGAAGGCAAAAGGCAAGAAATAGGTATCCATGCAGGCTGAACGGGCCTGCCGAAAGACAAGACGGCCCGCGCATCCGAAAGGCGCGGCACGAGTGAGGAGGGCGCATGAGCGAACGGAAAACAAGCGTGGCCATGATTCTGGCAGGTGGCCAGGGAAGCCGCCTAGGCGTGCTCACACGATGGCGCGCCAAGCCGGCGGTGCCCTATGGCGGTAAGTACCGCATCATCGACTTCCCGCTTTCGAATTGCACAAACTCGGGTATCGATGTCGTAGGCGTGCTGACGCAGTACGAGCCTTTTGCGCTGAACAGCTACATCAGCAACGGCGCTCCTTGGGATCTGAGCACGAACAACGGCGGTGCATACGTGCTGTCGCCCTATACGCATGTGGGCGACGAGGGCCATTGGTACCTGGGCACGGCAGACGCCATCTACCAGAACATCCGCTTCATCGATGGCTTCGACCCTGAGTACGTGGTGGTGCTGTCGGGCGACCACATCTACAAGATGGATTACAGCGAGATGATCAGGTTCCACCAAACCAACGAGGCTGACGCCACCATCGCGGTCATGCCGGTGCCCATGGAGGAAGCCCACCGCTTCGGCATTCTGGCTACCGACGAGCAGTGCCGCGTGACCGACTTCGTCGAGAAGCCTGCAAACCCGCCCAGCAATCTCGCATCGATGGGCATTTACGTGTTCAGCTGGCAGAAGGCTAGGCAGTACCTGATCGATGATGCAGCTGACGAGGGGAGCAGCCACGATTTCGGCAAGGATGTCATCCCGGCCATGCTCAACGGCGACGAGCGCCTGTTCGCCTACAGCTTCGAAGGGTACTGGCGCGATGTCGGCACGATTGACAGCCTGTGGGAAGCGAACATGGACCTGCTCGAAGAGGATTCGGGATTGGACATGTCGGACGGCTGGAAGATCTTCTCTCGCAATCCCAACCTGCCTGCAGCGCGTATCGGCTCGGGTGCGACGTTGGAGAACTGCATGATCGCCGAAGGCTGCGACGTCGAGGGGACGGTTCGCCATAGCGTGCTGTTCCAGGGCGTACAGGTGGCTTCCGATGCCACGATTGTCGACAGCATCATCATGGCCGGTGCGAGTATCGGCGCGGGAGCTGTGGTCGAGCGCGCCGTGATAGCCGAGGATGCATGCGTGGAGGCAGGTGCGCATGTCGGTCAGGCGGGCGGCGAACTCGTCGTCCTGGGCTCCGACTGCCGCATCTGCTCGGGTGCAAGCGTTGCTCCTGGGCAGTCGGTTGAGCCGAACGCAGCGGTAGAGTAGGACGAGGACGAAAGGCACGATAATGAACGATACCTTTGCAATTGTTTACGCGCGCCACGGCAACCTGCTCTTGGGCGACCTGATCGCGCATCGTTGCGTGTCCGCCTTGCCGTTGGCAGGCCGTTTCCGCACCATCGACGTGTTGCTCTCCAACATCTCGCACAGCGGGATACGCAACGTCGGGGTCATCATGCAGCGCAACTTCCAATCACTTGTCGAGCATATCGGCTCGGGGGATGCATGGGATTTGAACAACAAGAGTGGCGGTGTGGCTCTCCTGACGCCGTACGATCAGGGCTTGGCAACTGGCTTGTACCGCGGCTTCGGTGACGCGCTGTTCGCCAAACGCTATTACATAAATAGGCAGAAAGCCAAGTACTGCTTGGTGCTTGCTTCCGATATGGTCTACCGCCAAAACTACGAGAAAATGCTCGAGTACCACAAGCAAGCGGGCGCCGACATCACGCTCCTGTATTCGCGTGAGCTCCGTCTGGAGCAGGGCGACCCGACGCATCTGGCCAACTTGCACATCAACGACGAGGGATGGGTCCTTGGCGCTGATTTCGAGCCCGTGGGACCTCGGGGCGGTTGCTACAACTTGGGCGCCTGCGTCATGGACAAGGATTTGCTGCTACGTTTGGTGGAAGACACCGGCGCAGAGGGCAAGTACAATTTCGTATCCGATATCATCGGGGCTGCTCTGGAGAAACGGTACAAGGTCGCTGGATACGAGCATACCGGTTATTCGGCACGCCTCACGACGGTCAAATCGTACTTTGACACGACGCGCGATTGCATCGACCCCCAGATTAGAAGCGAGTTGTTCGAAGAAAACGGATCTGTTTACACGCGCATCATGGATGCGCCGCCTGTGCGTTACAACATCGGCTGTCAGGTGGAGAACAGCATCTTCGGCAACGGCTGCACGGTAAGCGGCCGCGTGGCGGGAAGCGTTATCTTCCGTGGAGTAGATATAGAAGCTGGCGCAGATGTCGAAAACTGCATTATCATGGAAGACTCGCACATCGCAGCTGGGGCGTATCTCCGCAATGCCATTATCGACAAGGACGTCGAGGTATGCGCGGGAGCGCGCCTGGTAGGTACACCTACCCAAGTTGCTGTAGTACGGAAGGGCTCGGTCGTCGAATGACGCTAATCGGCCCCTCATACCGATGATGCAGGATAATCACCGGCCTCGAGCCGGTGATTATCCGTTATTAGAAAGGAAAAACGAGTGGTAGCAAAGAAGACAACCAGCACTGCGAAGACAACGAAAACGGCCCAGGCCGCCGAAACTCAGGCGTCCGAGACCGTGCTCGATGCAAAGACCGAAGCGAAAGCAGTAACCGAGGAGGCTCCTGTTTCGCCCGAGCCTGCTGCGAAGAAGACTGCCCCCAAGACTGCTGCAAAGAAGGTAGCCGAGCCCGAGGTGGCCCCCGAGCCTGCTGCCGAGGTTGCTGTGCCCGTCGAGAAGGCGGAGGAGAAAACGGAAGCTGAGAAGGTGGAGGAATCGCCCAAGGCCACCGCAAAGAAGGCTGCTCCCAAGACTGCCGCAAAGAAAACTGCGACTAAGGCCACCGCTAAGAAAGCAGCGTCCAAGACCAGGGCAAAGAAGACGCCGGAGCCCGAAGTGGCACCCGAGCCCGTTGTCGAGGACGTCGCACCCGTCGAGAAGGCAGAAGAGAAACTCGAAGCTGAGCAGGTACAGGCATCGCCCAAGCCCGCTGCCGAGGTCGTTGCGGCTGATGAAAAGGCGGAGGAGAAGGCGCCTGAAGAGGTCGAAGCATCTCCCGAGGCAGTTGTTGAGGATGCCGCTCCTGTAGAGGAGCCGAAAGACGAGCCAGCACCCGCATCGCCTGAACCCGAGCCCGCATCATCTGAAGCTGCTGAGAAGGACGCCGCTCCCGGAGCGCAGGATGTTGCCGTCGCTCCCGAGTTCGCCGATGTGCCCGGCGTGCTCATTGCGGCTGCCGAATGCGCTCCGCTCGTGAAGATCGGCGGCTTGGCAGACGTCGTGGGCGCTCTGCCGAAGTATCTCAAGAAGCTTGGCGTGGATGCGCGCATCATCATGCCGTTCCACCGCCAGATCAAGGAGCGCTACGCCGCACAGGCCGAGCACATGTGCGATTTCCAGGCCAGCTTGGGTTGGCGTTCGCAGTATGTGGGCCTCGAGAGGCTCGAGCTCGATGGGACCATCTACTACTTCATCGACAACGAGTTCTATTTCGGCGGGCCGGTTTACTGCGGCGGCGAGTTCGAGGGCGAACAGTACGCGTTCTTCACCCGCGCGGTCATGGACAGCATCCCCCTGCTCGATTTTGACGTGCGCATCCTGCACTGCAACGATTGGCATACGGCCATGATGCCGCTTCTGGCCAAGACGCAGTACCAAGGCGGAATGCAAGCCGGCCTGCGGACGATCCAGACGATTCACAACCTGCATTTCCAGGGACAGTTCAGCCACGAGTTCGATCGCGATCTGCTGCGCATCGACGATTCGCTGGCCACGCCGCAGTTCATCGAACATTACGGCTGCGACAACATGCTGAAGGCTGGCATTGTCTTCGCGGACAAGGTCAACACGGTCTCTCCCACCTATGCGCGTGAGATTTGCACTCCCGAACAGGGCGAGCGCTTGGACGGCGTGCTGCGCACGCGTGGCGGTGACCTTTGGGGCATCCTGAACGGCATCGACACCGATGTGTGGAACCCGTCCGCCGACCACAACCTGCCTATGAGCTATTCAGTGAAGAGCCTCTGGCGCAAGGCGCGCGTGCGCCAAGATTTGCTCGAGGAGCTCGGCTTGGCGCCGGCGGGCGACGAGACGCCGGTGATGTCCATGGTGGGCCGTCTGACTTCGCAGAAGGGCCTCGACCTGGTGAGGTGGACGCTCGACGAGATCATGCGCGAAGACATTCGCGTGATCGTCTTGGGCACGGGCGATCCGGAGCTCGAGGCTTTCTTCCGTGACGCCGAGTATCGCTATAAGGGCAGGTTGTGCTCCTACATCGGCTACAACGGGGAGCTCTCGCACCGCATTTACGCGGGAAGCGACTTGTTCCTGATGCCGTCGCTGTTCGAGCCCTGCGGCATCTCCCAGATGATCGCCTTGCGCTACGGCACTCTTCCGATCGTTCGTGAGACCGGCGGCCTGAAGGATACGGTTATCCCGTACAACCAGTACACGGGCGAGGGCAACGGTTTCTCGTTCGCCAACTACGACGCATACGAGATGCTGCAGTGCATACGCTATGCGATGGCCACCTGGCGCAATCCCGATGCGCGCAAGCAGCTGATTTCCCAGGCTATGGCGACCGATTACGGTTTCGATCGCTGCGCCCGCTCCTATGCCGAGCTGTACCGCAGCGTACTGTAGCAAATAAGCCGCAGCGGTCGCTTGTCGCCCGCTGCGGCTCTCTATTATTCGAAGAAAGATTTAGGTGAACTATGGTTAGCAAGAAGCAGTCCGATATCGAACAGGAACGGCGCGTCGCGAAGGCGCGGGAGCATATTGAAAAGCGCATTCGGCGAGAATTCGCCGTCACGCCGGATGAGGCCGTCATGTCGCAGGTGTTTCAGGCGGCCGCCCTGTGCGTTCGCGACGAGGTGATGGATGTCTGGGCTGACGAGCGGGCTCGTTCGTCGACGTCGGGCAACAAATGCCTCATTTACCTTTGTGCTGAGTACCTCATCGGCCGTGCGTTCTCGAACAACCTCGTGAATCTGGGGCTATACGAAGTCTATGCCGCTGCGCTTGCCGAGATGGGCTACGACCTAGGCGCCGTGGAGGAGCAGGAAGCCGATGCGGGCTTGGGCAATGGCGGCTTGGGCCGTCTGGCCGCATGTTTCCTGGATAGCCTCTCCACCCTGGAGTTGCCGGCCATGGGATACGGCATCCGTTACGAGTACGGCTTCTTCCGTCAAGAGATTCAGGACGGCAAGCAGGTCGAGGTTCCCGACACGTGGTCGCTCGCCGGCGACGTATGGGAGGCCGAACGTGCTGACCGCGTGTTCGAGGTAAAGTACGGTGGCTACATTGATGAGCAGTGGAGCGAAGATGGCAAGCTGACCGTCAACTACGTTGGAGCGCAGTCGGTGATGGCCGAGGCGTACGATATGCCAATTGTGGGTTATGGGAGCAAGCTTCCCGCTACGTTGCGCCTTTGGCGCGCCCGCGCTCCCCAACGCTTTGACCTCGATCGCTTCAACCGAGGCGACTACGCCCAGGCTACAGCCGACCGCGAGTTGGCGGAGTCCATCAGCAAGGTGCTCTACCCCGAAGACAGCCACGAACGCGGCCAGGAACTGCGGTTGCGCCAGTTCTACTTCCTGGTTTCGGCCACGATGCAGTCGATCGTCGATGCGCACAAGCGCCACTACGGCGACTTGCACACGTTGCCTGACAAGGTGGCGATTCAGATTAACGATACGCATCCGGCTCTGGCGATCCCCGAGCTCATTCGCATCCTCATCGACGAAGAGGGATTTGACTGGGAAGAAGCTGTCGACATCGTCCAGCGCACCTTCAACTACACCAACCACACCATCATGCCCGAGGCTCTGGAAAAATGGCCCGTTTCGCTCATGCAACGTCTGCTACCGCGCAGCTTCCGCATCATCGAGACCATCGACGCACGTTTCCGCGATCGCATCTGGCAGCAGTACCCGGGTGATACCGATCGCGTCAACCGCATGGCCATCATCCATGGTGGACAGGTTCGCATGGCCAACCTCTGCGCGCTCGCGAGCAATCGCGTAAACGGCGTATCCCAACTACACGGGCAGATTCTGCGCACGTCCCTGTTCCGCGACTTCTACACCGCCTATCCCGATCGCTTCCTCGGCATCACGAACGGCGTGACGCAGCGCCGTTGGCTGGGCGTGGCCAATCCGGGCTTGCGCAAGCTTGTGGATGATACGATCGGCGAAGGTTTCATGTCCGATTGGCGCAAGATTGCCGAGCTGGAGCCCTATGCGCAAGATGCGGCATTCCGCAAGGCGTTCGGCGAGGTGAAGGCGCGCAACAAGGAGTCGTTCGCCGCTTGGATGAAGGCGAGCCGCGGTGTCGACCTTAATCCTAACACCATCATAGATGCGCAAGCCAAGCGCCTGCACGAGTACAAACGCCAGCTCATGAAGGCGTTGCACATCCTCTCCCTGTACGACCGCATCATCGATGGCGAATTGGAGGACTTGCCGCCTATCACGTTCGTGTTCGCCGCAAAGGCAGCTCCGGGCTATCGGCGTGCGAAGGACATCATCCAGCTCATCAACTCCATTTCGTCCCTCATCGCCTCTGACGAGCGCACACGAGACCGCATTCCGGTCGTGTTCCTGGAGAACTACGATGTCACGGCTGCTCAGCATCTGGTCGCTGCGGCCGACATCTCAGAGCAGATCTCGATGGCAGGTATGGAGGCTTCGGGTACGGGCTGCATGAAGTTCATGCTGATCGGCGCCCTGACGCTTGGCACTATGGACGGTGCGAACGTCGAGATCGCCGAGCAGGTTGGTCCCGAGAACATCTTCATCTTCGGCGCCACGGTTGACGAGATTGCTCGCGTCAACGCCGAAAGAAGCTACAGTCCACGCGCTACGGTGGAGGCCAACCCGCGTCTCGCACGCGTGTTGCGTCATTTGGTTGATGGCAGCCTTCCCACATCGGACGGAAGGCGTTTCGAGGATCTGTACTATGCGCTGTCACCGGATGGCGGCATGGGCGACCAGTACTTCGTCTTGTATGATTTCGCATCTTACGACGAGCGCTTCTTCGACGTTATCGATGCCTACAAGGATCGCGACCGCTGGCTTGCCAGCGCGATTGTGAATACCGCCAAGGCTGGTTTCTTCAGCTCGGATCGAGCTATAGAAGATTACGACGCTCAGGTTTGGCACCTCAACCATTAGTGATGCAGGAACCCTTGGGGTTTCGCATCATCGAAATAGGTTATGGCCGCATTTGGTTTTGCGTATATCGACGAGAACACGCCCGTGCATCGCTGCGATGCACGGGCGAAGCTATTGCTGTTGCTGGCATGCTCGATAGGCGTGTTCTTCGTTCGAACGGGCGGAGGATTGGCGGCTATTGCCACCGCGGTCGTTTTGCTCATCGTTTTGGCGCGTATTCCGTTCGGCATTATGAACAAAATGCTTGTCCCGGTATATGCCCTCGCCGCCTTCTCGCTGTTGTTCAACGTGTTGGCGCAGCCTGATGTGGACGGCGTGCTCCGTGGGCTGTTCTTCGCTGTGCGCATGGTGGTGTTGGTTGCTGCAAGCTTCATCGTATGCTTGACGACCAGGTCAAATGAATTGCTCGATGCTTTTGCGGACCTCATATCGCCCCTAAGGGCGCTGAAGGCGCCAGTCGACGACATTGCGCTCATGCTTGCGCTGTCGGTGCGGTTCATCCCGCTCGTCGAGCGGGAGTTCCTATCCATCCGAGCTGCGCAGAAAGCACGTGGGGCCGAGTCCGCGGGCTCGCTTGGCCGGAGGCTTGGCATTGTGGGAAGCGCTTTTGCGTCCCTGTTCGTTGGCCTGTTCCGTCACGCCGACGCCCTCGCGCTTTCCATGGATGCCCGCTGCTACGGCGCAGCTGACCGCCGCACCCGCCTGCCACGCGAGTGATTAATCTAGTTATAACCATCCATTCCCTTCGAACAACTACCGATGCCCGATACGGCGCCCGTGAGACGCTGATGAGTGTTATTATCGTTAAGTCACAGTTTCCGTTGCGCGAAGGAGGCGCCACATGAGCATGATCATCGATGTGTACGGCCGCGAGGTTCTCGATTCCCGCGGAAACCCCACCGTCGAGGTGGAAGTTACCCTGGAAAGCGGTGCCGTGGGAAGGGCGATGGTTCCTTCTGGCGCTTCGACTGGCGCTTTCGAGGCTGTGGAGCTGCGCGACGGTGACAAGGACCGCTATCTGGGCAAGGGCGTCCTGAACGCAGTCGATCACGTCAACAGCGAGATCGCCGACGAGCTGGTGGGCTTCGAAGCCGACGACCAGCGCGCCATCGACGACGCCATGATCGCGCTCGACGGTTCTGACAACAAGGGCGTCTTCGGCGCCAACGCCATCCTGGGCGTGTCGCTGGCTTGCGCCAAGGCTTCTGCAGAGGAAGCTGGCCTTCCGCTGTACAAGTACGTGGGCGGCCCGAACGCACATGTGCTCCCCACGCCGATGATGAACATCCTCAACGGTGGCGTGCATGCCGACAACAACGTGGACTTCCAGGAGTTCATGATCATGCCGGTCGGCGCTCCCACCTTCGCCGAGGCACTGCGCTGGTGCGCTGAGATTTACCACACCCTGAAGAAGGTCCTGCATGACGCCGGTCTCGGCGGCGGCGTGGGCGACGAGGGCGGTTTCGCTCCCAACTTCAAGACGAACAAGGAGCCGCTCGAGTACATCGTCAAGGCCTGCGAGGCTGCTGGCTACAAGCCCGGCGAGGACATCATGTTCGCCATGGATCCGGCTTCCACCGAGTTCTACAACGCCGAAACCGGCAAGTACGTGCTGGCAGGCGAAGGCCGCGAGCTCTCGAGCGACGAGATGGTCGACTACTGGGCAGCTCTCGTCGAGGAGTTCCCGATCATCTCCATCGAGGACGGCATGGCCGAGGAAGACTGGGATGGCTGGAAGAAGCTCACCGACCGCATCGGCGGCAAGGTGCAGCTCGTCGGCGCTGACCTGGTCGTCACCAAGAGCGCCCGTTTGGCCAAGGGCATCGAGCTCGGCTGCGCAAATGCGATCCTCATCAAGGTCAACCAAATCGGTTCGCTGACCGAGACCCTCGAGGCCATCGAGCTGGCCAAGACCCACGGCTACACATGTGTCATGTCGCACCGCTCCGGCGAGACCGAGGACGTCACGATTGCCGACCTGTCCGTGGCTTGCAACACCGGCCAGATCAAGACCGGTGCCCCGTGCCGTTCCGACCGCGTGGCCAAGTACAACCAGCTGATCCGCATCGAGGAAGAGCTCGAGACCCAGGCTGTCTACGCCGGCATCTCCGCCTTCTACAACATTAAGCGCTAAAGCGTTGAGCGGCCTTCGGCCGGCGCAACCACAGCACGCAGTGCGGTCTTGATGCACGTCATCTAGTCATTCAGAGCGCACCGACGCATACGAGAGTTCGCGTCGGTGCGCTCTTCTCGTATTTCGAGCTCCAAGCCTGGCTTGTGCGGTTTGTGTGCAGTTGTCCCATTCCTTGAACCCGAAACGGTAGATGTAAGGAAGGATAATGTCCGTGGTTCAAATGGCGAGGCGAAGGTCGCGAATCGCTTCCCACTAGCAGCCATACCAGCGAATACGTAGTTGGGGTATGAGAGGAAGTGGGATGTCATGAAAAGGATCGTCGCGCTTATAGCTGCAATTGCTCTGGCTTTCGTCTTTACGGGTACTGCATTTGCGGACACTCTTGCAGGTGGCTCTGTTGCTCAGGGGATCAATGGGGCAAAAGCTTGTGAAATCGCGCTGAAAAACGCGGGGCTTACCAAGAAGAAGGTTTCGAATCTCCAAGTCAAAAGCAAAAAGCAGTATTTCGAAGTTGGATTCACGAAAAAGTGCGGCGGTACCAAGTACGAGTACGATGTGGCGAAAAACGGCGGCAAAATTCTCGAAAAGGAAGTCAAGTACGCTTACAAGCGTTGTTGCTCGAAGGCAAAAGTTGGAAAGACGGCCGTTTTGAAGCAGGTCGCGAAGCATTCGAAGAAGAAATTATGCGTCGTTAAAAAAGGCAGCTGCACGTACAAATACAGCAATCACGAAGGAAGATATAAGGTGAAGTTCAGCTACAAGGGATACCGTTACGAGTACGAATTGCTGGCTCCTACTGGAAAGATAGCGGAATGGGAAAAGGAGCGCATTAAGAGGTAACGGCAACTCCAAACAGCATCATCAGGGATAGCGCAGTCCTGATTTATGAGAATGCGCGAATTCTCGTCGGAATGCGGTCAGGGGACTCGCCCCGGACCGCATTCTTACGCTACGGCGATGCATCGGATGGTTTCTGTTTCGTCATGCCCAGCCTTGGCAGCCGAACTTCTCGACATTTATTCCAAATGAGGTATGATATCCCAATAAAGATAATATTCATTCAAATATATCCTAGGGGGAGTTATGACGGTTGTGCCTGAGATGATTTCGTTGGAGGACGCGCGTGCGCTGGTGCTCTCGCATGTTGAGCTGCTTGATGCAGAGGAGGTTGGCGTTCTCGAAGTCATTGGCCGAGTGGCAGCCGAGAATCTGAAAAGCGATATCGACATTGCGCCGTTTGCCCATTCGGCTATGGACGGGTTTGCCGTGAGAGCCGCTCAACTTGCGAACGCTGCTCCCGACGCGTCGGTTGAGCTCGACGTGATTGAGGAGATTCCTGCGGGAAGCTTCTACGAGGGAGAAATCGGTGACACGGAGTGCGTGCGCATCATGACTGGCGCGCCACTTCCCGATGCTGCTGACTCCATTGTGAAATACGAGATTGTAAGCGTCGTTGCGGGTGACGGTCGCAAGGGTAGCCGCGTGGCTTTCTCGAAACCGGCCAGCGCGGGTGACAACATTCGCTCTGCCGGGGAAGAGGCGAAGGCCGGCGAGGTCATCGTGCATGCGGGCGAGGTCATCCATTCCGCGGGCGTCGGTTTCCTGACCAGCTGCGGTGTCACGCGCTGCAAAACCTATCGTCGTCCGAAAGTGGCAATCATCGCGACGGGTTCGGAGCTCGTTGACCCGACGAAGGTGCCTGGAAAAGGGCAGATCCGCAATTCCAACAGCTATGCGTTAGCCGCTTGCGCCATTGATGCCGGCGCGTTGCCAACCGTGCTTCCCATCTCCGCCGATGACTTCGATACGCTCAAGGCTGCAGTTATGGCTGCCACGAGTGATTACGATTTCGTCATCACGAGCGGCGGTGCTGCAAATGGCGATTACGACTTCATCAAGAAGGTCGTCGACGATGCGGGCGAGCTGCTCATGACCACTGTGAACATGCGCCCAGGCAAGGCGCAGACCTTCGGCATCGTCAATGGCACGCCTGTGTTCGGCCTGCCGGGAAACCCGGCGGCTGCCTATTTGGGCTTTGAGATGATTATCCGCCCAGCGTTGAGGAAGATGCAGGGGTACTCGCATTTCGAGCGTCCGCACATCAGCGCAAAGCTGGCCTCCGACACCAAGAAGAAGGACCCGCGTCGCATCTTCGATCGCGGAACGCTGACGAAAGAAGCGGATGGCAGCTATGTCGTCACGCCTGCCAAGAACCAGAGCTCGGGTCTGTTCGGGCCCATCCAGCGCTCGAACTGCTTTATCGTACTCCCCGAAGGACCTGGCCAGTATCCCGCCGGAACGGTGCTTGATTGCGTGCTGCTCGATATCCCCGAAGAGGTCGTGTTGTAAAATCATTTCAGAAATAGTCTCTGTAATGACAAGGCGAATGCGAGGAGCCATGGCTGAACTGAAGTTTGCAATCGTGACGTGTTCGGATACGCGTTCTATCGAGCAGGACACCGCGGGAGCGGCACTCGAGGCGCTCATAGCCGAAAACGGTTGGGAGTGCGCCAGCCGCGTCATCGTGAAGGACGAGCGAGCCGACATAGCCGCAGCTATCGTAGAGGCTTGCGATAACATCGATGCCGATATCGTTCTGACCTGCGGTGGGAGCGGCCTTTCGTTGCGCGATGTGACACCGGAGGCCACACAGGACGTCTGCGAACGCAATGTCCCAGGTATCGCAGAGGCTATGCGTGCGCATAGCCTGGCCATCACGCCCTACGCCATGCTCTCGCGTGCCCTGTGCATGCAGCGCGGCCGCCATATTGTCATCAACCTGCCCGGAAGCGAAAAGGCTGCCCGCGAGAACTGGGACGGCATCGTGGCCGCTCTTCCTCATGCAGCCAAGATGATGGCCGGCGGCGGGCACTGATAGGCTGTTCAGATAGACGGATATCAGTGGGCCGGAAAACAAACCTCCGGCCCATCTTCGCTATACGGGATTTGCGTCTAAAACAGCTGTTTCTAAAATGAGTCGAAGATACGTTCTCCGACCTATTTACGTATGCCATAGCGGGTGTTTCGCACTACAATAGGACAATTACGTTTTAGAGAAGGAGCGTCTCATGGTGCAAGAGGTTGAGGAACTGAAGCAAATCGGCGAGCGCATGAAGGGCCTGCGCGAAGCGTGTGACGTCACGGTCGAGGAAATGGCAGAAGACCTCGAGGTCGACGTCGAGCGTTACAAGCGGTGGGAGGCCACTGGCGCAGGTGTTCCGATTTCGGCCGTGTACCATATGGCCCGTAAATTCGGCGTGGAGTTCACCGAGATCTTGACCGGCACGGCTGCCAAGCTCGATACATACCAGGTCGTGCGCGCAGGCGAGGGCAAGGAAGTCGACCGTTATCCAGGTTACCATTACGACGATCTGGCCTGGCGCATGCGCGACAAGATCATGCAGCCGCTTGAGGTCGTGCTCGACCCGTCAGACGAGCCCGCGAAGCTCGTGAACCATGGAGGCCAGGAGTTCAACCTGGTGCTCGAGGGCACGGTCATCGTCACAATCGAAGACGAGGAGTTTGCGCTCAACGCGGGCGATAGCATCTACTTCAATCCGCGCTTGATGCATGGTCAGCGTTGTGGCAGCTCGGTACCCGCGCGGTTTGTGACCGTCATTGCCGAGTAGGATCAAGCTGCAAGCTGAATGAGGTTTTAGAAAATGGACTACATACTTAAAAAATACTGTCCACGGGTCGATTTCGACTCGTACGAGGATTTCTTTGAGAACTTCCAGATAAACGTGCCCGAAGATTTCAACTTCGGTTACGACGTCGTGGACGAGTGGGCGCGCGTCGAGCCCGAGAAGAATGCGCTCATGTGGTGCAACGATGCGGGTGAAGAGCGCCTGCTGACGTTCACGGACATCAGTTTGCTGTCGAACAAGACGGCCAACGCGTTCAAGAAGCTCGGCATCGGCAAGGGCGACGTCGTCATGTGCATCATGCGCCGCCGTTGGGAATACTGGGTGATCGCAAGCGCGCTGTGCAAGCTGGGAGCCATCGTGATTCCAGCATCGCTGCAGCTGACGACGCACGATATCGAGTACCGTGCGAACAAATGCGGCGTAAAGATGATGGTATGCGTAACCGATGACTACGTATGCACGCAGGTCGAAGGCGCGCTGCCTACTTCGCCTTCCATCCAGAACCTCGTGTGCGCAGCGGGCCACCGCGAAGGCTGGCTGAACTTCGACGAGCTCATCGCAGGCGAGCCCGATACGTGGGAGCGTCCGGCGGCGGGGTCGCCAGAAGCTGTGACCAGCAAGGACATAATGCTCATTTACTTCACCAGCGGCACAACCGGCCACCCCAAGCCCGTCATGCACAATTTTGCCCACCCGCTGGGACACATCCTGACGGCTAAGTACTGGCAGCAGGTGCGCGAGAACTGCCTGCACATGTCCGTGACCGACAGCGGTTGGGCCAAGTTCGGCTGGGGCAAAATCTACGGCCAATGGGTCGCAGGCGCCACCATCTTCGCCTACGACATGGACAAGTTCGTGCCCACGAAGCTCCTGCAGCACATGCAGGACTACAAGCTCACGACGTTCTGCGCGCCGCCGACGATGTATCGCTTCATGCTGCAGGAAGACGTGGCGGCTTACGACCTCTCAAGTATCAAGAACTTCGCGACAGCGGGCGAACCGCTGAACGCCGAAGTCAGCATCAAGTGGGAGAAGCTCACCGGCAAGAAGATCCGCGAGGGTTTTGGCCAGACGGAAGGGCCGGTGCTCATTGCCACCTTCCCGTGGGTCGAGCCGCATCCCGGTTCCCTGGGTAAGCCATCGCCGCTTCTCAACATCAAGCTGCTCAACGAGGAAGGTGACGAGGTGCCCGATGGCGAAGAGGGCGCCGTGTGCATCACACGCTTGAAGGACGCGTACCCGCCCGGACTGTTCGTCGGCTATTACGGCATGCCCGACGAAACCGCCGAGACCGTCGGCGGCGAGTACTACAACCTGCACGACATGGCATGGCGCGACGGCGCCGGCTACATCAGCTTCGTCGGCCGCAACGACGATGTCATCAAATGCTCGGGTTACCGCATCAGCCCCTTCGAGGTCGAAAGTGCGCTCGTGAAGCACGACGCCGTCATCGAATGCGCTGTCACGGCGGCGCCCGACCCCATCCGCGGTCTCGTGGTGAAGGCCACCGTCGTGCTCGCAGCTGGCTATGAGCCCTCCGATGAGCTTACGAAGGAGCTGCAAACTTGGGTGAAGAAAGAGACGGCGCCGTACAAGTACCCGCGTATCGTCGAATACACCGATGAATTGCCCAAGACCATCGGCGGCAAGATTAAGCGCAAGCTCATTCGCACGCAGGACGGCGTCCAGGACTAAGGCGGCAAGCGCGGCGATCGTCACGGGGATAGTCGCCGCATTCTGCGAGCATTCTATTTCCCAGATAAAAAGGAGCCTCATTCGAGGCTCCTTTGGCGTTCAATCCTGATTGCAGGTTCGCGGCCTTATTCTTCCGGCGTGAAATCGGCCTTGCTCAGGCCACACCAGGGGCATACCCAATCATCGGGGATGTCCTCGAAGGCGGTTCCGGGGGCGATGCCGGAATCCGGGTCACCTTCCTCGGGATCGTAAACGTAACCGCAGGGGCAGACGTACTTCATGGTGCACCTCTTTCTTCGTCGGGTTGCGAAAGCGCGTTGCGCTTTCTCCCGTATTGTACAGAATGAGTCAAAACCTTGGGTCCGCGTAGTCCGATTATCAGAAGAGTTCTACCATGGAGACCATGTTTGTCCGTCATTATGAAAAAGTCATCGTCGGCTGCTGCTTCCTGTCGATTTTCGCAAACGTCGGCCTCGCCTCCACCGCTTTATCGGTGCATCAACCCTTCATCGTTGCGCTGCCGGGTATTGGAGATACGGGAGGTTCGCTTATCTTGTCGACGCGTACGCTCACGTCGCTGATCGCCATGGTGTTTCTCGACCGCTACTACCGCTTGCTCGACGTGCGCCTCGGCGTGCTGGTGGCAAGCCTCTTCACCATGGCGGGCTTTTTCGTGTACAGCATCGCATCGAGCCTGCCCACGTTTTTGGGCGGCGCGATGCTGCTGGGACTTGGATACGGCCTGGGCGGCATGGTTTCGGTGACGTATTTGGTGAATCGCTGGTTCTCGAGCGGTATTGGCACGATGTTGGGGTTCGTTTCGATGGGCAGCGGTCTGGCGTCGATCATCATGCCGCCGATCGTCGTCAACATCATCCAGGCCACCTCGCTTTCCGGGGCTTTCTGGGTCGAAGGCATCATTGCCCTTGCTTTGGGGCTGCTCGTGTTCTTCCTGATAAAGAACAGGCCATCGGATTTGGGGCTTAAGCCCTACGAACGCCCAACGTCATCGAAGCGGGCGAAAGGATCTAAGCGCCGTATCGCATCGAATGCGCAACCGCCGTCCGAAGGCGAACGAATAGCGGTTCTCGCTGCCATTGTCGGCGTGGGCACGTTTAGCTGCTGTGGTATGACGTACATGTCGGTGCTTGCCACTTCTTCTGGCTTCGATATCGCATTCGCAGCCCTTCTCGTGTCGATCGCCGGAGCGGCGCTGACGGCGGCGAAGTTCATCACCGGGGAGCTGTTCGATCATTTGGGAACTCCTGCCGGTTCGGCGATAATGTTCTCATGTGCGTTCGTGGGCTTTGTCCTATGCTGTTTTGTCGGGTTGGGAAATGCCCCACTCATGGTATGCGCAGCTGTGCTGATCGGCTCGGGCCTTTCGTTGGGTACTGTCGGCGTCTCGGTGTGGTCGCTGGACATGTCCGATGCTTCCAACCGAGTACGCGAGATAAAGAATTTCCAGGTGGCTTACGCGCTGGGTGGTTTCATAGCTAACACGTTGCCGGGAATTGTGAAAGATCTTGTCGATACCTACGTCGTGTCCTACATGGCAGCCGCCGTCATCACGGCGCTTTCCGCCTTCATCATCCTGCGTCGCTACCGAGGGCGTAACGATGCGAATTCCTCGGAAACTGATGTGTAGTCGAGGTTTCTTCGTTATCCAGCTGAGTCTCGCCGCATAGCGGCATCGGCGTTTGTTTGCTAACATGACTCTGAATGTTTAGGGGGTTTCATGGGCGATTTCGATAGAGTGAAATGGGCGATAAGCCATGACCCATGCCGCTCGGGTGACCGCACGCCTTCTGGGGCGGTTCCCTTTGGGACGGTTGTGCGCTTGAGGCTCCATATCAACGAGAGCGTCCGTTCGGCAGTGTCGTCGGTGTCAGTTCTTGTGGGCGAACATGCGCAAGAGCAGGGCGGACTCGTATGGACTGGTTCTCCGTTGACGGCATACGAGGATGGGTTCGAAGGTTATTTGGCGACCGGCAACGTCCCCCGCGTCATGTTCTACGTGTTCCGCCTTCATCTGGAAGACGGAGCCGTTGCCTATTACGTGCCACGAGCCGACGGGCGCGCCACAGCTGGCGAGCTCGTCCTCAATGAGGCTGATAGCAACTGGGACGATCGAGATTGGATGTTCGACGAGCAGCGCTTGGCGCAACGTCCAACCGGCGAGTTCGGTTTAGCCGAGTTGCTCCCAGGCTTTCAAGTGACCGTGTACGAACCGGCCTTCTCGACTCCAAAATGGGTCTCCGGCGCCATCATGTACCAGATCTTCCCCGATCGATTTGCGCGCGGTCCAAAGGGCGTGCGCAAGGAGGGGCTCGCTTATCATCGGGATATGGGTCGCGTCGTTCGCTTGCACGAGGATTGGAACGAACCAGTTGCATGGCAGCCCCTCGACGAGACCTCACCCGATCCGAGGCTGGCCTTTTACGATCCTGTCGACTTCTACGGGGGAACGCTGGAGGGCATCCGCTGCAACCTCGACTACCTAGCCTCGTTGGGGGTAGAGATCCTTTATCTGAATCCCGTGTTCGAAGCCCGTTCAAACCATCGCTACGACACGGCAGACTATGAGCGCATCGATGCTCTCCTCGGCACTGGAGAGGATCTCGCGCGTTTGGCGGAGAGCGCCAAAAAGCACGGCATTTCGGTGATTTTGGATGCCGTGCTCTCGCATACCGGCAACGACAGCCGATACTTCAATGCACAGGGCAACTATGATGGGCCGGGTGCTGCGCAAGGCGCCCAGTCGCCCTACTTCGATTGGTACGATTTCGATCGGGTCAGCGGAGATGTTCCCTATCGCTGCTGGTGGGGTGACCCGACACTTCCCGAAGTCAACGAGCACGATCCAGCATGGCAGAACTACATCTTGGGTGCGGGCGGCGTGCTCGAGCGTTGGCTTGCGGCTGGAGTTAGGGGATACCGTCTTGACGTAGCCGATGAGATTCCCGATGACGTGCTCGAGCGGATACGGTCGTGCGTTAAAGGAGCCAATCCCGAGGCCATCATTATCGGCGAGGTTTGGGAAGACGCTACGACAAAGGAGAGCTATGGCTTCCCGCGCACATACGCCTTCGGTCGTGCGCTGGATTCGGTTATGAACTATCCGCTTCGCTCGACGCTTCTCGGGTTTGCGCTGGGAGTGCTTGACGCATATCAGTCGGTTTCCTTCTTCAGGCTTCAGCAGTCGAATTATCCTCCGCAGTTCTATTCTTGCCTCATGAACCTGCTCTCGTCGCATGACGTAGAGCGGTTGCGCAGTGCGCTGGCGCTCGGCAAAGCGTTGCGTCATGTGCCTCGCGATGAGCAGTTTGCCCTCATGTCCTCGATAAGCGCCGAGCAAGATATTCGAGCTGCTCAGCTCCAGCGAATGATCGTTGCATTGCTGTATGCGCTGCCCGGTATGCCGTGCGTGTACTACGGAGACGAATGCGGCTTGCAGGGCGGTGGCGATCCCTTCGATCGCGCGACGATGCCCTGGGGCGATGGGAAGATCGGAAAGCGCTCAGATCGCGGCGTCGATCTCACGGCGTTTTACCAAGAGATTGGCATATTGCGCAGGGGAGATTCGGCTTTGCGCAATGGTTCGTTTGCCTGCGCGGCACCTGATTCCGAAGTCATCTGCCTTGGTCGCGTGAATGGAGACGAAGGTGTCGTGGTCGTTGCGGCTGCGAACCGTTCGGATGAACCACGCACTGTCGCTTTCGATGCGGGCGCTCCTGAATTCGGGCTGTCTGGTGATGATTGCCGGATAGTGCGCGGCATTTCCGGGGATATGTCCGTGTCGTTTGCGAGCGCGCAGGCCCAAGGAAGCGATTTGCATTGCGAAGACGGCATTATGCGCGCGGTTGTTCCACCATGCTCAACCGTATTCTGGCGTACTGCCATCGGGTAAAGAGCATAAAAAAGATTTGCCCATCGTATAGCCGAGGAGAACCATGCTACATCTGAAGAAGGTTCTGGGCGCCAAGCCCAAAGAACACGTCGAGGCGACCTTGGAGCAGTTGCTCACGCCTTGGGGTGAAGCGCTGGATGTGCAACAAGTGCTCCAGGAGCATCCCGAGCCAATGTTTGCCCGTGAATCCTTCCAGATGCTCAACGGGCCCTGGAAATGCGCTTTCGTCGAAAGCGCGCATCGTCCCGATGAAGATCTGGCATCGGTGGTGGAACAAGCACGTCAACCCGAAGATGACGCTTTCGAACAGGAGATCATCGTTCCCTTCTCGCCCGAGGCGTTGCTTTCCGGCGTAAGCAGGCAGCTGCAGCCAACTGAGCTTTTGTGGTATCGCCGTAGTTTCGAGGCGCCTAATCTGGGCGGGGGAGAGCGGGTCATCCTCCATTTCCAGGCCGTCGACTACGCCTGTTCCGTGTATGTGAACAGGCAACATGCAGGGGTGCATGCGGGCGGTTATACGCCGTTTTCGCTTGACATCACCGACTTGCTTGGCGAAGGGGGCAACGAGCTATCCGTCTGCGTTGCGGATTCGAGCGAGATGGGCGGGCGTTTGCGCGGCAAGCAGCGTTTCGATCGTGGCGACATCTGGTATACGGCCCAAAGCGGCATCTGGCAAAGCGTATGGTACGAGGTGGTTCCCGCGGCTCATCTGAGCTCGATCGTGATCGAGCCCGATGCAGCAACAGGTATCCTCTCGGTAGGTGCGCACGTGCAATTGGGAGAACCAGAGCTTGCGCTTCGCCTGGAGGTGTTGGATGGGGAAGGGCGGCTTGTGGCGTCGGCGTGCGAGTCGCCACGCGAGACAACCTGTGCGATAGCCGTGCACATTCCCGACGTGCGCCCCTGGTCTCCAGACGATCCGTATCTGTATTCGATACGTCTGGTGTACGGCGAAGACGTCGTGAACAGCTATTGCGGTTTCCGTAGCGTGGAGGTGCGCGATGATGAGCATGGCGTGAAGCGCCTGTTCTTGAACGGAGAGCCGTTATTCATAAAGGGCGTGCTCGACCAGGCTTATTGGTCAGATGGCCTTATGACGGCGCCTTCCGACGAGGCGCTCGTGTTCGATATCGAGGCTATGCGCGCCGCTGGTTTCAACCTGATGCGCAAGCATATCAAGGTCGAGTCCTCTCGTTGGTATTACCACTGCGATAGGTTGGGCATGCTCGTCTTGCAGGATATGGTCTGCGGCGGCGACCCGGAAATCAAGACGTGGCATTGGAGTTACAAGCCCACTCTGTTCAAGATCAGTTGGAATCATTACCGCGACGACACAGATGCCCACCGCGACAATCTCGGTTCGGGTGACGAGCGCTATCGGGAAGAATGGCGCTCGACATGCCGTGAGGTCATGCGCATCCTTGGCAACCATCCCTGCATCATCTGCTGGTCGCTGTTCAACGAAGGCTGGGGCCAATTTAACGCAAAAGATGCCTGCGCCATGGCGCGCGCCCAGGATCCGACGCGCCCAATCGATGCCACCAGCGGTTGGTATGACCAGGGTTGCGGTGATTTCAACAGCGTGCACAATTACTTCCGCGACATGAAGGTCTGGCGCGACTGGCGCGGGCATCGGGCGTTCTTCGTCTCGGAATTCGGAGGATATACGCATAGGGTGGAAGGCCATAGCGCGCTTGAAGAGGCGTATGGCTACGAACTCTACGACGATCTCGGCGAATGGAGGTCAGCTGTGCGCTCGTTGCTCGCACAGATGGATGCGCTCGAGCCCAAGGGGCTGGCCGGATACATTTACACGCAAGTCAGCGATATCGAAGAAGAAACGAACGGCATTCTGACTTACGACCGTCGCGTGAACAAGCTCATGCCATAAGAGAAGCGGATTGACGAGTTGAGCCTGCGCTTTTCGCCTCGTTGCATCAGGCGTTTTTCTGAAGCGCGCTCTTCGAAACGGGATGTAGTTCGGGAATATTCTTCCAAAGCCGGACGGGCATGAAATGACGGCGAAGTTCGGGATTGTAACGGGACGAGATGGAAAGCGAATCGTAGAACTGCTGCCAGAGCGCCTCGACGAAGGCGTCTTCGGCGCTGCGTGCGGGCACGTTAACCACGTCATCGGCCACGAGGTACCATGTATTGCCGTCGTATACGCCGGATATGTGGTGCACCTCATCGAAGATGATGAACGGCTGAATGTTGAAGCGGGATGCGAAATGATTCATGACCAGCGGAACGACGTTTGCATTGGGGTTGCAGCGTGCAAACCAAACGCCGTTTTCGAGCTGTGAGAACCGAACGAACTGGCGCATCCTCTCAGACTCTTTTACAACATGTTTTTCGAGCGCGACGAGGTCGGCCACGACGGGGTTTGACAGATCGTTGAGCGCGCTACGGCGTTTGTTTCGCTTTGGGCCGTCCATGACGTAGCGAATGAAACGGTACACGGCGATGCCAGTTTTCGGGTTGTCATTTGCTGCAGCGTACGCAATCGCACTGAATGCCTTTTTGCCGGCTTCGCGCTCCACGCCCCTGCGAACACGCAGGGCGCGTTCGTAGTCGGCAGAGACGAAAAACGAGGATTGCTCGAAGCGGGGTTGATAAGCCGCTTCGGGAACGATGTCTTCGGGGTCCTCATGACGGGAGTAGGCTTCGAACACGCAGCAGAGCAGGCCTTCTAGCGAGCCGTCGTAAAGGTAGGCCACCTGTTGCAGCGGTTCTCCGCGCAAATCCGAATAGGCGGAGGAGTTGGCTTGCGAGCAGCCTGTGCTGAGTCCAGAAGCGTGTGCGGTGTCGAGCCGAACAGCTTCGCCTGCTTTGGCCGCGTTCATGCCGACGGCCTTTCGGGAATCTGTTGCAAATCGCTGAAGAGCGAGAGCTGGCCTGGAAGGACGCGATCGGCTCTGCGGCCATGGCGCCCTCCTTCGATGGGTGCTGCGAGCAACGGGCGCAATGCTTCGCGCGTGAAAGAAACGCCCGCCCCGCCGTATACCCCGTTGCAGGTGAGAAAGTAGCGTGCCCGTTTGTACGCGATGCCGAGCTTACGCAGCTCGGACTCGCGCAAGGTGGTGGTGCGGCGCGCCTTGATGATGTTGCGCGCGCCGACCGGGCCTATTCCCGGAACTCTGAGAAGGACTTCCAGAGGGGCTTCGTTGACTTCGACGGGGAACAAGTCCAGATGGTTGAGTGCCCAATTGGCTTTCGGGTCCACGTCGGTTTCGAGGAAGGGGTGGGTTTCGTCGATGAGCTCGTCGGCACGGTATTGGTAAAACCTCATGAGCCAATCGGCTTGGTAGAGCCGATGCTCGCGGTTAAGTTGGACGGCATCGCCGGAGGGGAGTCGCGGGTCTTGGTTGACGGGCAGGTAAGCGCTGAAGAATACGCGTTTAAGCTGGTATGACTGATACAGAGCTGCTGAGAGGGTGAGTATTTGGTAGTCGCTTTCGGGGGTTGCGCCGACGATCATCTGCGTGGATTGCCCGGCTGGCGAGAAAGCCTCCTGTTTGCGCGCCACGCGCACTTGCCGCTGGTAAAACGTGGGTTTGCGGCGTGCCAGCGCGCGGGTTTCGGCGTCTTCGGCGATGGAATCGCGTATCTGGCGCATGGGCGCCAAGATGTTCGCCTGTGACTTCTGCGGGGCGAGCAAAGCGAGGCTTTTCTGCGAGGGGAGTTCCAAATTGACGCTGAGGCGGTCAGCCAGGTGTCCCAGTTCATCGATGAGCTGGGGCGCCGTGCCTGGAACGGCTTTAGCGTGGATGTAGCCCCGAAAACCGTACTCGTGTCGCAATATGCTAAGCGTGCGCACCATGAGCTCGGTCGTGTAATCGGGGGACTTGATCACTCCCGAGCTCAAGAACAGGCCTTCGATGTAGTTTCGCCGATAGAACTCGATGGTGAGGTCGGCCAGCTCGCGGGGCGTGAAGGCTGCGCGCGGCACGTCGTTGCTTCGGCGGCTGGCGCAATAGGCGCAATCGTAAATGCAGACGTTGGTGTAGAGGACTTTGAGCAGGCTTATGCAGCGTCCGTCGGGCGTGAAGCTGTGGCAAATGCCGCCTGAGCATGCGGAGCCGAGCTTCCCCTTCTGTGCGGAGCGCGAAGAGCCCGATGACGTGCAAGCCACGTCGTACTTTGCGGCATCGGCCAGGATATCCAGTTTCGTCATCAAGTCCATGCGTACGTCCGTTCGCTCAGATAAATCAATAGTAAACAAACACCCGTTCGCTGTCAATGACGGCTGTGCTATCATGTCGATTTATACGAAGACGCTGATTTGTTTCCTGCATGCGAGCCCAAGCGGTCGCGCAGACCCGCACGAGTTAACCGCTCGTCGCTCCTGGTGCGGCAGCTGCGGAACTCGCCGCCTTCGGCGGCTCAGACAGTCCTCGCTCCCGCCGCACCAGAGCTCCTCACAACTCGTGAGGGTTTGCGCGACCGCTTGGGCCCCGTATGCAGGAAACGCCTGTGTTGAGTAGGGGAGTTTCATATGGCAATACGGGCCATTCTGTTTGACAACGACGGCACCTTGGTCGACACGCACGACCTCATACTCTCGAGCATGCGCCACACCGTCAACGATGTGTTCGGGCTCAATTTGCCCGACTCGCGGCTCATGGCAAAGGTTGGCATCCCCCTTGCCGATCAGATGATGGATTTCGCAACCGACATCTCGCAGCGCGATGAGATGCTGCGCGTGTACCGCGAGCACAACCATGCGCACCATGATGCTGCCATAACGGCTTTCCCCGGCGTGGTGGAAGGATTGCGCACGCTGTCAGAAGCGGGTTTCGCCATGGGCGTAGTCACTTCGAAGCGTGCTCCTCTCGCGACACGCGGGCTTCAGATTACCGGTGCCTGGCCTTATCTCGACTGCCTTGTAGGCCCCGATGAATGTCCAAAGGCAAAACCCGATCCCGATCCCATCCTAGTGGGCGCAAACCTGCTGGGCGTTCCTGCTGGGGATTGCGCTTATGTGGGGGACAGCCCGTTCGACATCCATGCGGGCAACGCGGCTGGCTGCATGACCGTCGCCGCCCTGTGGGGCATGTTCTCGCGTGAGGAACTCCTGGCAGAAGAGCCGGATTACAGCTGCAATACGTTTGCGGAGTTCGTCGATCTGATGATGGGACTGTAAAAGGAAACGTCGGCGCGGAGCTGGCATGATGCAAAACAGAGCCCCCGAGCTTATCCCATCTGCGTGGTGCGATTTGCCTGCGTTCGGGCAAATGGGACAAGCTCGGAGGCTCTGGGTGGGGATGAAGCGGCGGGTTCCCCGTTAGATATGCGATTGTCCGCCGCGTAATCTTGGCCGAGCTTGTCGCGGCTGGCTCGGCCTCGTGAGTGTGTCAAATTTCTTGCGCAGGCTCGAATACCCGCTTTCGTTTGAGATGAAGGGACAGAACGGTTCGGGCTGCAGCCTGGGCTTCCCGGCGAAAATGCGCTTGTTCGACATCGCCATGTCCGTACGTTTCCTACATCTCGTCGTGCTCTTCGGCCTGTGAATCTGCCAAGCCCTCGAGCATTCCAATATGCCGTACCACTTCTGCACCGAGCGGTGTGACGGTGTATCCGCTGCGCGCCCGGTACTTTTGAATGCACCCCGATGCGACGAGCGATTGCATCAGGGGATTGAGCTTTCCCTTGCTGACATGGAAAAGCTCCGCAATCTCCTCCTGGCTTTCGCGCACCCGCTTCCCGCCCAGCGTGTCGGCTTGCAACTCCGAGAGCAAGCACAACAGCCGAAACGAGTCCGAGGTGAACAGGTTCACCAGACCCCGTTGTCCGTTTAAGTAGTCCATTTATCAAAATACTATACTCTAATAAATCGAAAAATAAAGAAATTAGATTAAAAAAAATTAGACTAATTTGAAAAAGAGGGGACTTCGGCACAAAAAGCCTGGTCACGAATTATGGCTGCCTTGTGGGTATTGAAGACCTTATGAATTAGATATCAAGTATGTGAAGACGCCTTGAGCTGGTGATTTGCGAATCCTATGGCGATTCGTTGTACAGCTCGTCGAGCGTATTTGTGCAAAGTGTCCCCATTCGAGGGTATGTGATATTCGGCCCGTATCCTTGGAATCACCGATTGGGCGGTTGCGCTGCCTGAGCGCGCAACCCAAACGCACGGCAAACTCGGATCACGGGATGCCGGACCAAAACGGCCGGCATCCCACCCAATCGGCGAAAGGATTTTATGCATAGTACAAAAAGAGCCATGCTCTGGATTACCGTTGCGCTGTGTTTGGCGCTTTCCCCGATAAGCGCTTTCGCCGCAGATGCATCGGTTCATGCCGGCGGTATCGAAACCAATCCGGTTTCAGCCGATTCAGGCGAAGACGTTTCCAAGGATTCCTCTGCTAGCTCTGAGGAAGGTTCTTCCGAGGACGAATCGGCAGAAACTGACGATTCAGCGGCCGATGAAGAGAAGCGACTCGAGGATGAGAAACAGCTCCAAGCCGAAAAGGAGCAACGCGAAGAAGTTCAGGCAAGCCTGAAGGAAGAGCTCGAGGAGATCGAGGCCGAGAAGCAGGAGAAGGCCGAAAAGCAAGCCAAGCAGGGTAATAAGCAAAAGAAGGCGGTCAAGCTCCTCACGGTTCAGGAGACCGACAAGGTGCTCGGATACGAGCGCTCGGCAATCAAGCAGATCGGCACCCAGGAACAGACCGGCCACACCATTTGCTGCCCGTCGTTTTCCTGCGCCTATGGTGACGCTGTGATCGATGGCACCATCCATGACCATTCGTATTACACCTGCAGCTGTTGCACATGGAACGATTGGGGCACAGGCTCCTCGGTTGGCCGTAGCTTGGGTTCCAGCGAAGAACTGCTGCGCGAGGCATATGACCAGATTTCGGACGGCAAGCCGACGGTCATTCACGTGGCTGGTTATGGTTCAGGTGAGCATTGGATCTGCCTCATCGGCTACAAGAATGCCGAAAACCCCGACAGCCTCTCGCTTGACAACTTCGTCGCGCTTGATCCTTGGGATGGCGCTGAAATCACTGCGAGCGAACGCTATTCGCTTTACGGCGACGGCTGCGAGCATATTTCGAGCCGATAAGAACGGTGGACTATTCCTTGCCGTTCCAGCAGTAAGTACAAATCTTTTCGCGGTCGATACCGATGGCTTCCAGCATGCCGTCGAGCGTCTGGTAGCTCAAGCTGTCGAAACCCATATCCTCGCAAATGGTCTTGACAAGGCACTTGCCGCGTTCGGTCGACGGGTTGCTGTATTCATCGAGGTGCATCGCGCCCTCGTCACCCTCAAGTTTGTGCACCACGCGTCGTGCGAGCAGATCCATGACGGACCTGTTGCGCGAGAACGTGAGGTATTTGCAGCCGAACATGATGGGCGGGCAGGCGCTACGCATATGAACTTCGGTGGCACCTGATTCGTACAAGAATTCGACAGTGTTCTGGAGCTGCGTGCCGCGCACGATCGAATCGTCGACGAAAAGCAGCTTCTTGCCTTGGATGAGCTCCGGCACGGGAACTTGCTTCATCGTTGCCACGCGATTGCGCATCTCCTGGTTGGCGGGCATGAACGAGCGCGGCCAGGTGGGCGTGTACTTGATGAAAGGCCGGCCGAAAGGCATGCCAGACTCGTGCGCATAACCGATTGCGTGGGGTGTGCCCGAATCGGGTACGCCGGCTACATAGTCAACTTCGGGAAGCTCGCCGCGCAGACGTTCGTCCCTGGCCATGATGGCGCCGTTCCGATAACGCATGACCTCGACGTTTTCGCCCTCGTAGTTGGAGTTGGGGTATCCGTAGTATACCCACAGGAAAGCGCAGATCTTCATGTTGTCGCCTGCGGGCGCCAGTGTCTCGAACCCTTCGGCGGTCAAGCGCACGATTTCTCCGGGGCCGAGCTCGTAGGTGTCCTCGTAACCCAGCTTATGGTAGGCAAACGATTCGAACGAAACGCAGTAGCCTTCGGCGTCGCGGCCGATAAGCACTGGAAGACGGCCCATCTTGTCGCGTGCGGCATAGATGGAGCCTGTGGCGTCCATGACGAGCAAAGTCAAGGAACCATCGATTTCCTCTTGGGCGAATTGGATGCCCGAAACGAAATCCTTTTGGCGGTTGATGAGCGCTGCCACGAGCTCAGTCGTGTTAACCCCGCCCGAAGACATGGCGGTAAACTGATGCTTGCCGTCGCTAAGATAACGCTCGACCAGCTCGTCGGCATTGTTGATGCAGCCGACTGTCGTGATGGCGAACACGCCCAGATGCGAGCGCATGAGCAGGGGCTGCGGGTCGGTGTCCGAAATGCAGCCTATTCCGCAATTGCCATGGAAACCGGGCAGGTCATCCTCAAAGCGCGTGCGGAACGGTGTGTTCTCAATAGAGTGGATTTCGCGCTGGAACGCCCCATTGCCGTCGTAAAAGATAAGGCCCGCACGACGAGTCCCCAGGTGCGAGTGGTAGTCGACCCCAAAGAACACGTCATAGACCACATCGCGTTTCGATGCGGCGCCAAAAAAACCGCCCATAATTCCTCTTCCGATTCAAGCCTAGCCATTTACCTCAGTATATAACGACGCCAATAGCCTGCTTGGAAAGAATACGGAAATACCGTCGGGCCTTTGTGACGAAATTCGATAATCAGGCGTTTATGTGGTGAAATATAGCCACCTCCCGTTGGGGTATCATGTTTCGACTGTGTTTCTGTGGACAACAGATTGGAAAGGAGCCCAGGTGCGGCTAAGGGCGTCAATAGACAAGGTGCTCGCAGCTCTCGTCGCTGCGATGTGTCTCGTTTTGGGCGTCGTTGTGCTCCAGTCGGGATCCGAGCTCACCGAGGAACAGGGAAAGCCTGTTCAGACGATTATTGAGACATCGGAGCAAGTAGATGGAGACCAAGAGCTCCCCCGTTCTGATGATGCCGTCGTAACGGACGTCGGAGAGCAGGTGGCCGATTCCGCGGAAAACGGTGCGGATTCGGAGCGGCTCGAAGACGAGGCCATGGTCTTGCTCGCCGATGACTGCTCGGTGGAAGAGCTTAACGAATCGCTTGCCCAGCTTGATTTCGTGGCGACCGAAGGAGTCTCGGAACAAGATGTGGCTTTGGGTTGGGTTAGGTTGCACTTGAAGCCGGGATGTGACTTGGATTGGGCGTTGGATGAGCTAGATGAGTGCGATGCCATCGCCGAAACCCAGCCAAATTACGTGTACCATCTCCTTGGCGACGAGGAAGCCAACGGGTCTTCCGTTCAAGCGCTTGCTGCGACTGGCCAGGATTCTCTGATTGCGGGCGGAGCGGATTTGCTTACTCAAACAGCCATCAACGATGCTGTGGCGCTTGCAGCGTACGACAATCGCTGGTGGCTCGAATCCGTCGGTGCTTACGAAGCGTGGGATAAGGTCGAGACATCTGGCGCCGTGACCGTGGCAGTCGTCGATTCCGGTTGCGCAACGTCTCATCAAGAGCTGGCTCAGGCCGTTTCTCCTGCGAACTGCTACAACGCGCTTACTGGTACAACGGGCTTTTCGGCGGTCAACGACACCGATGGCCACGGCACCCACGTTTGCGGAATCATTGCAGCCACCCCAAACAATGGCATAGGCATAGCAGGCATCTCGTATGGCGCGAGACTCATGCCCGTGAAGGTGGTCAATGCTAGCACCACGAGCACCGCTTATCTCGTCAAAGCGTACCAGTTCATCATGAAGCGCCGCAGTGCGGGCGTGAATGTCCGCATCATCAATGTGAGCATGGGCGGAAAGAGAGGGTACGATCCGGCCCTGATGCGCGCAATAGACCAAGCTTATAGCGAATATGGCATCCTCTCGGTGTTTGCAGCGGGCAACGAGGGCAGCAGCGCCCCGTACTATTGCTTCCCCTGCGATTACTCCGAAGTGGGGCTAGGGGTTATCAGCGTCGGGCAGGAGACTGCTAACTCGTTGCGCGGCGAGCAGGACTACACTTCGAATTACAACAAGGGGTCCGAGAAGACCAAGGAGATATCGGCGCCCGGCATCGGAATCGTAAGCACCTATCCTGTTGATCGGTCTTCCAAGAGCTCATATGGCAAGGGGTATTGGTCGCTTTCAGGCACTTCGATGGCGGCGTCGGTCGTCTCGGGGATTGCCGCTTTAGTGTGGACATCCAACCCTTCGCTTTCTCCGGGCGAGGTTAAAAGCGTCTTGTGCTCGACGGCTGACGACATCCGTGCTGCGGATGGCGGAGGCGTCGGCTTCGATGCCCATACCGGATATGGCTTGGTCAATGCGTCGAAGGCTGTTGCAGGATCGAAATCCTGCTATATAAAGGGCAGAGAGGCGATGGTGGTTGGCTCGTCGATCCAGCTGTCCACAGCACAATCTGGCTCGTGGAAATGGTCTTCGGGCGATAGGAACATCGCTACGGTTTCCGCAGACGGAAAAGTGACGGGCAAAATAGCCGGGGAAGCTGTCATCAGCGCCTTGAACACTGCTACGGGAACGAAGGTCAGCCGCACAATAGTCGTGTATTCGCCGAGCATAACGGGGAAAACGCAAGTTGCAGCAGGGAAGAAAGCGACCTTGGTCCTGGACTGCAACCCCGTAGCAATGTGCACATGGACATCGTCTAACACCGACATCGCTACGGTGGGTTCCACAACTGGCAGGGTGACGGGCAAGAAGATTGGCGTGGCCACCATCAGTGCTCGGCTGACCGGTGCGCCCCATATCAAGATTTCCAAGAAGGTCAGAGTCGTTCGGGGTCCCAACCCCATGGCATTGAAAGCTGTAACGAAGGAGGTTGCTTACAGCGGTCTCAGGGGTAAATCGAAGCGGGTTTCAGGCGCCATTACGTTTACCAAGGCGGCCAAGGGCAAGGTCACTTACAAGAAAGTGTCAAGCGGCTCGTCTTCAAAGCTTTCAATCAACGAGAAAACGGGCAAGATAACCGTAAAGAAAGGCACTCCCCGCGGTACGTATAGGATCAAGGTGACGGTGCGTGCTGCCGGAAACGCCTCCTACAAGCCTCGCATGCGAACAATTACGGTAAAGATCAAAGTTGTCTAGCAGATAATCCTGCAGTGCCGCAAGGATGCCAAGGTGAGTTGGGGTGCGCACCCGTGCTCGTTGCTCGAAGGCGAACGAAAACGGCCTTTTCAGAAGCATTCCCGTCAAACCGCAAGCTTTTAAGGTTTATGCTTCCTCTGTGAGCATCCAATTGAATTACCGTGTGAATCGGAGGATGTTCGCGTTTACATAGCGATTTAGCGGGAGGACGGGGGGTATACTCTCCCCTAATCGCGTTAACGATGAAGTCTTTGAGCGTAGGCTCGGGGCGAACGGAGGTTTTAATGAAACGCATTTTCCTGGCGATTGTAGCGGTGTGCTGCGCATTTGCATGTGTTCTGGTCGGCTGCTCAGGCGGCGGTGCGCACAAGGCTGATGCCGAGAGCCTCAAAGGTTTCTGGGTTTTGGAAGACGGGTCGCTGGGCTTTACCGGCATGCTGAACCTCGAGGACGAGGACTTCGCGGAGATACTTATTGCCGATACGTATCTTGAGGGCGCTTGGACTACAGACGGCTCGAATGCGTCGATCACCTTCTCGGATGTGGCCGACAGCAAGCCGGTCAACATCTACGTGGAGGGCGATAAACTCATCTATGGCTCCGAGAGCGGCTCGCATTTCGTGTTTATCAAGTCCAATGAGGACGATTTCTACAAAGACCAGGAGATCTCAGGTGACGGTCTCGATGAGCTGACCGAAGGGGAGCTTTCCTCGCTCGGCGAAGAGGTCGAGGTAGTTGACGAGGTCATTGAGGATATCAAGCCGGTAACGATTGCCGACGACTCCACCGTAAAGATCGAAGTCACTGGCAAAGGTACTGATTTCACGTCAGATCCGGGTTATCGCCTTTCCATCACGAACAAGACGAAAAAGGCCTTCTTCCTGGGTGCCGAAGATACGTTCAAGGTTGATGGTCACGAGATCGAAGTCGGTCTGGGCGATGTGCTCGATGCAGGAGATACGGTTGAATCTTTCATGTACTTCAGCAAAGATGACCTCGGTGGAGGGGTTGAGAAGCTGAAGAACGTCGAAGGCACGATCGTGGTGTACGACGACGAATCAGAAGAAAAGATCGGTACGTACACCTTCAAGATGGAATAAGTGCAGCGATACGTTGCGAAAAGCCATCTGATGGAAATTAGCCGGGGCGCAAACAGCGCCCCGGTTTTTTGGTTTTATACCGTAGCAAGGTCGTTGTGGGTTATGACTTAGCCAGGGCGATTGGACTGGAGGAGGGGTTCGGGCTTGTCCTCGACTAGCATTTGAGCATTTGAGGTATGTGTCTGCGGAATCGCCCTCACCCTCCTCCAGTACAATCGCCCTTGCCGAACCAAAACCTGCGGCGTTAGGCTGGGTTTGTTCCCATCTCAAGAACGCCGAGAGCTGGCAAAGCTGCTGTAATACGCTATGATGTGCGTAAACACAGAAAACACGCTTTCGAAACATCAATCTGAAACGCAGCAGGGAAGGCGCACGTGGCACGGGACGACCTAATACTTGACCGATACGAGCCGATTGGTACCGCCGGTGAAGGCGGGTTCGGCACCGTGCAGGTAGCATGGGATCCGCGCATCCAGCGAAAAGTTGCCGTCAAGACCATCCGCTTGACCGCGCTTGATGCAGCACGTGCATCTCTGCCGGGAGCCCAGGCGGTCTCTGCGGGAGCGGATGCGGAGGCGGTGCGCGACGCGCTGCCATGGGAAGGCTACACAGACGAGTCTTTCCCGGAAATCCCCGAGCTAGCCTATCCCTTCGATCCCGTTGACGATGATTACGAGGATGCAGGCGCGCAAGATCAGGTGACGTCGCTGTCACACGTGCCGGGTTTGGATGAGGCACGTACGGCCGCTATGCTCTCCGATCCACGCATCGTGACCGTATACGACTTCGAGATACGCGGTAGAGAAGCGTTTCTGATCATGGAATACGTCGAGGGCATCACGTTGACCTCGCTGCTTTCCGACTACTCCAACTACCTAACCCTTGACATGGTGGCCGCCGTATTCGATTCGGTGGCGGCAGCGCTCGTGACCGCGCATGGGGCCGGTGTGCTGCATCTGGATATAAAACCGGACAACATCCTCATCAACACCCAGGGACAGGTCAAGGTAACCGATTTCGGCCTCGCCACACTTGCCGATGCGAGCGGTGCGGGAAAGACGGGCGGAGGCACCATCGGCTATATGCCTCCCGAGCAGATCAGGCGCGAGAAGCTCGATGCGCGCAGCGACGAATGGTCGCTCGCCTCGGTTACCTACGAAATGTTGACGGGATCTAATCCGTTTCGCGTAAAAGGGCTCGACGCTGCCTTGCAGGCCATCGAGGAGGCGGAGCTCGTTTTGCCCTCGCTCTGCTGGAAAGACATCGACGAGCAGATTGACGACGTTGTCTTCTATGCGCTCGACCCCGATCGCGATGAACGGTATGCGAGCGTGTTGGACTTTGCCGAGGAAGCGGAGAAATTCCTCGGCGACCCCGAAAAGGGTACTGCGCAACTCGAGCTAGTTGTGGAAGACGCTTTAGGATTGGGCGAGTGGTCTGACGACGAGCATATGCCTGTCGTTCCCGATATCGAAGCCTCTGAGGCAGATGCGTACACTGCTCGCGGAAGGAAGACTGGGAGATCCTCTGCGTCTGGCGGTGTTGCCCAGGGCCTTATGGCGACCATTGGTGAAAAGCTGGGGCTTGGCAGCGCTTCGCAAGCGACGCTTTCGTCGGCAGACTCCTTCCATCAGGATCGCACGTCCCAGCGCAGCTTCACCGAGAGATTCTTGGACCTTGTCGTCGACCAAGACGATACTGCGGCGACGGGCAATCTTGATGGTTACCTCGATGAGGGGAGGTCTCGTTCCGATGCGCGCGAGGCGCGCACGCACGTGCCGATTGCAGAACGCGCTTCAAGCCGTACGGTTCAGCTGGCGAGCCATGCGCTCGGCGCATTGGGAAGCGGTTTTTTAGCAGCTTTGGCGACGAGCAACATGCAGCCGATAACATCGGCTTTCGGTTCCGGGGCCATGTACGTCATCGGGTTTTTCACGATTGTGGCGGCAGTTTTGGGCGCTATACGCTCCCATATCGGTGCGTTGGTATCGCTTTGTATGGTGGGAGTCGCATTTGTGATGTGCGGCCATCCCATCGTGGGTGCTTTTGTGCTCATCGTGACCGTGGCCTGGTGGTACACCATCGGCCATGAAGGGTCCGCAAGCGCAAACGTCGTGTTGCTCTTGCCGATGCTGGGGTCCATAGGCGCCTCGACCATGGTGCCTTTCTTCTCGGGTGCGAGCTTGCCGCCCCTGCGCGCATGCGCCACGACGTTTGTCGCATTCGTATTCGCTGTCATCTTGAGCGGGCTCGGGTCGGCTTCAATCCTTGACTGGGGTGCGCTTGCTCACTGGGATTTCGTGCGCCCTGATGTCTCGGGAATCATCTTGCGCGTTCTATCCCGCCCGGATACCTGGGCAATCGCCCTGGGTTGGATGGTCGCTACGGCTTCGCTCTCCCTTCTTCGCCTGAGGGGCTCCAAAGCACTTGATGTAATTGCCGTCGCATGCGCTCTCGTCGCCGTCCTCGTCGGGACGCTCGTGTTCTGCCCGCCTTCCCCCCAGCTCCTCGTCTCGGCCATCATTGCTTGCGTGGCTCTTCTGGCCGTGGAACTCTAAGCCGTTGGTCTAACTGGCATGGAGATGCGCTCTTTTATTCAAAGATAGATGCCTGGTGAAGGCACGTTTCCTTAAGCTTTGAGCAGCGCTGCAACTTTTCCGAGCAAGAGCTCGAAGCTTACGCCGCGCTCTTGGAAATGCGGTTGTTTGGTGGATACCTCGATTGCGTCGCGTGTCAGGTTGCCAGCGAACCATGCAGCCTCGAAGAGCGATTTGCCTGCCATGACGCCCGCAAGCAGGCACGAGCAGTACAGGTCGCCTGTGCCGTGCAGCATGTAGGGGATGAACTCGTTGTGGACCTCGAACACGTCGCAATCGACGCCTCCGACGAAATTGCGAATCTGGGTCTCGCCATCGCGTTGGATACCCTTGAGTACCACGTTCTTCGCCCCTTTTGCGATGAGGGCGTCGATGAGCTCCTTGGCCTCGTCATTGGTGATATCGGTGCCCTTCCACTCACGATCGAGGATGATGGCGGCTTCGGTAAGGTTGGGAGTCAGGATGTCGGCATCACCTGCAAGCTCGGCCATGGCCTGGCAGAGCTCGGGAGTGTAGGTGGGGTAGACTTTGCCATGATCGGCCATGACGGGGTCGACGACTCTGAGTGCTTTGGGATAGGTGGCATAGATATCTCGGATGATGTCGACCTGTTCGGGTGCTCCCAAGAAGCCCGAATACACGGCATCTATTTCTACGCCGATTCCTTTCCAAGCAGCAAGGTAATCTTGCAGAATAGCGGTTGTGTCGTGCATATACCATCCCGGAAAAGCCGTATGCGAGCTGAAAAGGCCCGTGGGGACAGGGCAGACGTCCGCTCCGGCGGCGGAGAGTACGGGGATGGCAATTCCAAGCGAGCACTTACCGTAGCCGCAGAGATCATGAACTGCGGCGATGCGGGGGATGTATTCCAGATCACGCTTGTAGAGCGTGGGAGTATGCGGGGATTGGACAACTGGCATGTTCGCGCCTTTCTGTAGGTAATCGGTGTTCTTGCATAGTATAGCTTTTGCCGAAGAACGTGGCTGTATCTAATATTGGTGTTTATAATTATCGATTTTCTCAATAATCACCGCTTGCTTCATTCTATAGTCGGCTATTTTGCTCGAATTGTTAAGGTGGGACGGGTATCTTGGATACCCGTCCCACCTGGTAGCACCTGAAGGGTAGAGGATGAGGCTAGGTTATTCGGCCTTTTCGTCCTCCTCGTCGTCGAAAAAGGACCATTCGTCGTCATCGTCGTTGCGTGGACCGCGGTCGACGAAGGTCTTTCGGGTGCGTAGCTCGAGCACGGCAGCGATGATTACGCAGAGAACAAGCGATATGCCCACGAGGACGCCGATGCCCACATAGGTTTCGAACAGGAAATGATATATCTCGCCGAAGTCCATCGCAGCGCTCCGTCTCGTTGTCCGTGTTTAACGTTAAGGGCAGATTGCATGGAAGCCGTCCTGCCCGTTGGTTTCTTGTAGCGACCATACTATCACGTGTTTTTCACCTATACTGATTCCCATCCAAAAATGAAAGGGAGTGCAATAACCGATGCTCGATATCAAATTTGTACGTGAAAACCAAGAGGCTGTCGCCCAGGCCATGAAGAACCGCCATGCCGCATGGGACGCTGACGCATTTGCCGAGCTGGACGAGGTTCGCCGGGCTTCCATCATGAAAGAAGAGTCGCTCCAGGCTGAGCGTAATGCGCTTTCCAAGCAGATCGGCCAGTTGATGAAGGAGGGCAAGCGCGACGAGGCCGACGCCGCGAAGGCTCGCGTAGCCGAAATCAAGGACGAGCTTGCTGGCGCGACCGCCGAGCGCGACGGTATCGACGCCAAGTTGCGCGACTTGCTTTTGCACACGCCCAACATGCCTTCCGACACCACTCCCGTCGGCGATGACGAAAACGACAATCCCGAGGTGCGCCGTTGGGGCACGCCGACGCAGTTCGATTTCGAGCCCAAAGCGCATTGGGATTTGGGTCCTGAGCTCGGTATTATTGACTTCGAGCGCGGCGTGAAGCTGGCGGCGAGCCGCTTCATCGTCCTCGGTGGTCTAGGTGCTCGCCTCGAGCGCTCCATCATCAACTTCATGGCCGATACGCACACGAGTCGCGGCTACAAGGAGTGGTGGTTGCCGGTAATGGCCAATGCGCGCACGATGACGGGCACTGGTCAGCTGCCGAAATTCGAGAACGACATGTTCAAGACCTTCGCAACCGATATGGAAGGCCAGTCCACCCGCGAAGGCGACAACCTCTACCTCATCCCGACAGCCGAGGTGCAGCTGACCAATCTGCATGCCGACGAGACGCTCGATGTCGAGGAGCTGCCCAAGCATTACTGCGCCTTCACCCCTTGCTTCCGCGAGGAAGCGGGCAGCGCCGGGCGTGACACGCGCGGGCTTATCCGCGTGCACCAGTTCGACAAGGTCGAGATGGTGAAGATTTGCGAGCCCGAAAAATCCTTCGATGAGCTCGAGGCCATGGTTGCCGACGCCGAGAACATACTGCAACTGTTGGGTCTGCCGTACCGAGTCATCACCTTGTGCACGGGCGATTTGGGCTTCTCGGCCACCAAGACCTATGACCTCGAGGTCTGGCTGCCTTGCTACAACGATTACAAGGAGATTTCGAGCTGCTCGAACTGTACCGATTTCCAGGCGCGTCGCATGGGCATGCGCTATAGGGATCCGGCGAACTTCAAGGGCACGCGCTATGTGCACACCCTGAATGGCTCGGGCCTTGCGGTGGGACGTACCATGGCCGCCATCATCGAGAACTACCAGCAGGCCGACGGCTCCATCAAGGTGCCCGACGTGCTCGTGCCCTACATGGGTGGCGTCGAGGTCATTCGAGCTGAACAGTAAGGCGATTACCGGAGGGCTTGCCAGCGCCAGCGGCATGCCGCTCCTTGACGCAACTACTGCACATGGCAAAAGACGATAGGCAAAACAGCGCGTCTCAAGCGCGCGTGTACAAGGCAAACGCGGTTCACAAGCGCCGTGCAGGTAAGCCTTTGCAAGCGCGCGACGAAAATCCCGACGTCCGCTCCGATTCCGTCGAGGCCGAGGTCGAGCTTGATGCCGTGCAAGGGGCTGAAACCAAAGAGACGACGGAGTCCGTCGATCGCTTCGGAACCGCAGCCGATTCTCGATCAGGTTCCGGATCTGAAGACGCAGCCAAGGTGACTGCCGATGCTGTTGAGCCTGCGAAGCCAGATGCCAGCACCGCTTCTCCTTCCGATACGATCAGCGATGGCGAAGGCGTCGAAGATGGAGACGACGGTTTAGCGTATTCCCAAGAAGACGGCGAAGCCGACGGAGAAAGCGCATCCGCAAAGCGAACGCGCCCTAAAGCCGATCCGAAAACCCGTGCAAAGCGCATAGCGATCGCGATTGTGGCCATTTTGGTGATCTCGGCAGTGGCTTTAGCCAGTTACCTTGCATGGGATCGGTGGGGCAGGTACGACGATGCATCTGATATCCAAGGTCAATGGTATGTCGAAGGCACCGCCACGTCCATCGTCATTGACGGGCAGACCATGCAGCTTGCCGACGATGTGGCCTATAACTACGAGATCGACCCGCAGGAGAAGACCATCCGTTTCTGGTTCGGCAGCTGGGAGGGTGAAGGTCGTTACCGCTTTAGCGATGACAGACAGCGTCTGCTGATCATCGATGGGCAGTATAGCGGCGTGGGCAACTTGTTCGATGACCTATTCGTATCGTTCGATGCTATGGCAACCGTCGGTTCCCAACGGCCTGCAGCGGCATCTCAAAGCGAATCTGCGGCTGCAGTTGATTCTGGCTCTTCTGTCGAGGCGAGCAGTTCTGGGGAAAGCCAGCAAGCGACCGACCAGGCGGTTTCGTCCGCACAAAATGCTGACCAATCATCGGAAGGTACGTCGGGGCTTGGGAAGGATGTCAGCTTGTTCAACCGCCAAGCCGATCCGGAAGCGCTCAAGGCCAAGGAGGCTGCTGAAGAGGCGGCAAGGGTCAAGGCCGAGCGCGAAGCCAAGGCTGCGGCCGAAGCGGAAGCGGCGGAAGCTGCCGAATATGGCTACTATGACGGCGGCGAGGAGTACGACGAGTCATCGGAGTACGCCTACGACGAAGGCGCAGACGAGGGCGATCAGTCTGACTCGGATGATGAGGAAGACCAGGCTTAGGCCAATGGAAAGTCCTCCGATTGCCATTTCCTCCATCGTCGTGAGGCGCGGTCGCCTCACGTGCGAGATAGAAGTGCCCGATGCGCGATTCAGGTACACGAATCCCCAGATTGCCCAGCGCGCACTCGAAGCTTATCCGTCGCTTTCACGCCACGCATGCGTGAACGCCGAGGGGCGCACGTTCGATTGCGTGATCGAGCACACTTCGATTGCGCATCTGCTGGAGCATCTTGCGGTGGAATTGCAGACTCGAGCTGTCGATAACCCGCAGGCTGTGTTCGTGGGCACGAGCGAGTGGTTGGATGAAGCTTCGGGCAAAGCATGCGTGCAGCTTAGTTTCTGCGACGACCTCGAAGCTCTGCGCGCCCTCAAGGAAGCGGCACAAATCATTAACGGCTTGTTGGTATCCCCGTCGACGCCCATCTTTGAGGACTGAGTACATTTAACGTAGCAACACGCTTTCTTAACAGAGCTGTGCTAACCTGAGGCACATTATGGATGCACACATTAAATTTGAAACAGCCCCCGATAAGGTGGCGAGGCGCATAACCAAGATGCGCCCTTCGGCGGTCCGTCTGCTCTTTGCGGCTGCCAACCGTCCCGATATCATCTCTCTCGCAGGCGGCATGCCCGACGTGTCGCTTTTGCCCAAAAGCGCAGTACGCAAAGCAGCCAAGGCAGCCCTGGACGATCAGGCGGTCACACTGCAGTACGGCAGCACGAACGGGCTGCCCGAAACTGCGAAGGCGTTCTGCGATATCGTGCGCGACATAGGCATTCGCCATAAGCCAGAAAACGTCATCATAACCACGGGAGCGCAAGAAGCGCTCGATCTCATCGGCAAGACGTTTCTGGATCCTGGCGATATCTGCCTGACGGAAGGCCCCACATACCTGGGTGCGCTGCAAGCGTTTTCTGCCTACGAGCCCGATATCAGGACCATTCCGTTCGATGACCAAGGCATGCGCATGGATTTGCTCGAAGAGGAGCTCGAGCGAATCGGCAAGGACAACCCGCGTTTGAAGTTCCTCTACACTATCCCGAACTTCCAAAACCCGGGTGGCGTCACCATGTCCCCGGACCGCCGCAAGCGTTTGATCGAGCTTTCGCACGAGTACGGCTTCATCGTGGTCGAAGATGATCCGTATGGACGTCTGCGCTATGAGGGGGGCCATTGCCTACCCCTGCGGGCGCTCGACGAGAGCGTTATCTATCTGGGCACCATTTCGAAGATGTTCGCCGCTGGCCTGCGCGTCGGCTGGATCATGGCCACTCCGGGCGTCATCGGCAAGATCAACCTGGCCAAACAGGGTACTGACCTCAGCGGTTCGGTATTCGACCAGAAGATGGCGGCGGCCTATTTCACCGAAACGCCCTGGCAGCATACGTTGCAGAAGTTCGTGAAGACTTACGACAGGCGTAGGCGGGCTATGCTGGCCGCGCTCGAGGAGTATTTCCCTCCCGAGGTCACATGGACCCATCCCGAGGGTGGCTTCTTCGTATGGGTCACGTTGCCTCCTTATGTAGACACGGGGTCAATGCTTGCCGAGGCGCTGGACCATGGTGTCATCTACACGCCAGGTGATGGTTTTTACCCTGATGGCAAGCAAGGCCACAATTGCATGCGCATCGCGTTCTGCTACGAGTCGCCCGAGAACATCAACGAAGCGATTCGCCGTCTGGCCGAGGTGATTGAAGACAGGCTTGAGCTGTATCGCGCCTTCATCGCCGCCGGCGCCCTGCCGAACGCCGGGGTGGCTGAATAATAAAGAACACCGAAGGGGGACAGCCCCATTCGACGACTCTTCCGAGGAATGGAGTAGGTAATGGCTAAAGTCGCAGTACTGATGGGCGGCAAATCGTTTGAACGTGAGTTTTCGCTGATAAGCGGCAGGAATATCTGTGCAGCGCTGGAAGAGGCGGGACATCGCACCGTGCCTTTGGACACGAATGCCCAATTGGTGCCCACCCTGCGCAGCGAGCGGCCGGATGTCGTGTACAACGCGCTGCACGGCAAGCACGGCGAGGACGGAACGATTCAGAGCCTGCTCGAGTTTTTGGAGATACCCTTTGTCGGTTCGCCCGCAAGCGTATGCCATCGCTCTTGGAACAAGGACGCGCTGCATTCCTCGATTAACAAATACCGTCAGATTTCCGGTGAAGTCGACGGCGTGGCCTCATGGCCTCCGGGTGTTTACATCGCCGCCGATGCGTTCAAGCAAATGGGCGCGGCAACTGCCCTCGACCTCATCGAAAAGCGCATCCCCGGAGGTTACCCCGTGTGCGTGAAGCCTGCACATGGCGGGTCGGCATTGGGCGTTCATCGCGTTGATTGCCAGGACGACCTGGGCGAGGCGATTCTCGACGCGCTTTCTTACGATGATGCGGTGAACATCGAGCAATGGGTCGAAGGAGTCGAGCTTGCCGTGTCGATCATCGGCACTGGATGGGATGCTCGAGCGCTGCCTCCCGTGGAGATCGTGCCGCGCCGTGGTTTCTTCGATGCAGAGGCGCGCTTGAACCATGAGCTCGTCGACTTCTATTGCCCGGTGCGCTTGGGATCGCTGTGGAGCAACGAGGAGGAAGCTCAAGCAATCCGCGCCGAAATCGAGCGCGCTGCGCTGGAGGTCTACCGTGCATACAGCGTCGTCGACTTGGGCCGCATCGACATGATTTGGGATGGCGGAGCCGCCCGTTGCTTCGAGGTGGACGTATCGCCCGGCATGACCGACCACTCGCTGTTCCCCGCCGCCGTACAGGCAGCTGGCCTCACGCTTGCCGAGGTGCTCGACGAATTGGTGTCGCAGTACGCTTAAGGCTGGGCGCAAGCGCAGCCATTGATGAGACAGGCATGTCGGGTACCTCCTGCCACATCCTGCCAGGCTTCAGAACGATATAGTCAAGTGGAAATTGGCCATCAGACGGCTCTGCATGCGATGCGGATGCGTTATAAACCGACGGTTACGTAACAAATTGGATGTATCTTCGCCCCCGATGGGTTTGCATACCGTCGGGGGCGCGTATAATCTGCTTTATCGCAATTCGAACATCCATTGCAAGGAGGATCGCATGGGCAAGATTAGTAGCTTTTTCACGGGCGCAGCCATAGGCATTGCAGCTGCTCTGCTGTTCGCACCTAAGACCGGCGAGGAAACGCGCGCGCTCGTCACCGAGAAGGCTAACGCCGTGGTAGGCGAGGCCAAGGACTTCGCCGACGGCATCCCGGGCTCTGCTCAGGACGCTTTCAAGGCCGTTCAAAGCAAGGGTCAGGAGTTCGCCTCCAACGTTCAGGCTCCCGCTCCCGCCCAGCCCGATGACGAGCTGCGTGAGAAGATCGAAGCAGCCCGCAAGCGCATCGCCGCCCAGGTGGCCGAGAACGCCGAGGAAAGCAAGTCCGTCGAGGTTGCAGCCGAATAGGCGGGTCAATCTGCCGATACGGCGTTAACAAGCCCGCTGTTAAACGGGCGTAAGACACCCGGCAATGACGTGCGCCCAAGAGCATCGCTTGGGCGCACGCTCTTATTTGAGGATTGTTCATGTCAGGTCAGCTCATAACTACGAAATCGCTCATGGGAATGCGTGCCGTTACGCAAGCCAAGGCCAAGAAGATCGGCAAGGTCCGCCATGTCGTCTTCCATCCCTCCGAGAAACGCGTCATCGGCCTCATGGTCAAGCGCCCAGATGCGGCGCTCATGTTCCACCGTAAAGACCTGTTTGTGACTCTCGATGGATTCCATGTCGAAGAGGGTCAGCTGGTCGTTCACGACGATGCAAACGCAACCGACCGAGGAGCCATAAAGGCGCTTGGCGTGAATTGGGACGATTGCGTCATATGGGCTGGAATGCCGGTGCTTACACAATCTGGGGAGCTGTTGGGATACGTCGACGTCATCACGTTCGATCGCGAGACGGGCGCCGTGGACAGCTTTACCATCGAGAGCGGCGCGGCAAACGATGCAATCGTTGGCAAACGGGTCGTGCCGGCGCGCCTGGTGAAGGGCTTTAAACGCGGCGTGGGCATGGCGTTGGCTCCGATGGGGCAGTATGGCGGCGAAAACTCCGATGAAGCTACAGAGATCGGGGCAATACTGGTATCGGATGACGTCCTTGACCTCTCCATCGAAGGCGGCGCAGCAGCTGCCGCCGGCAAGGCTACGGCCATCGTTGCCGACAAAGCGAAGAAGGGCGCCGAAAAGGCCAAGGCGGCAGCTTCCGGGCAAGCGAAGCGCGCTAAGCCAACTGTGCAGAAAGTAGCCAAAGCAACGGGCGATGCGGTAGATGCCGGCACATTCGCCGTGGGCAAGCAGCTAGGCAAGGCCAGCGGTATGTTTGCAGCGTTCAAAGAGGAGTTCGACAAGGCCTCGAGGGGCGAGGAATAGCACGCATGGCCAGCAGCGACAAAAAAGACTCGAAAAGCGAGGAATCCCTCCGCCAACGGTTGGTTGAGAAGTCGCACGAGCGGACCACGGTGCGCGGCCGCGAGATGGATCGCGCCACCCTGTTCAAGTTCATTGGCTTGATCGCTTTTCTAGTGATTATGGTCGTCATCGTCATCGCGGTGTGGCCTTATGTCGCCGACGTGTTTTCCGAAGGCGGGGTAAGGCGCTTAGTCGAGCGCATGCGCGACGCGGGTCCTTTGGGCGTGCTGATCCTGCTGGGCATGCAGTTTCTGCAAGTGGTCGTCGCGTTTATTCCCGGCGAGGTCGTGCAGCTGGCAGCGGGCCTGATGTATGGGCCACTACTTGGTTCGGCGGTCATACTCTTGGGCTGCGTCATTTCCAGCAGCATCATCTTCCAGCTCGTTCATAAGCTGGGCGCGCCGTTCGTCCAGGGTATGGTGCCCACCGAGTACCTGGAGAAGTTCCGTCGTTTCGAGGAGACGGGCAAGCTCGACGTCATAGTGTTCATCCTGTTCCTCATCCCAGGGCTTCCCAAAGACGTGTTCACCTATATCGTGCCCCTGACCGATATGGAGTACAAGAAGTTCATCGGGCTTACGACCGTGGGCCGCATACCCGGCGTTTTGGCCTCCACCTATACCGCTTCCGGTTTGGCAAATGGCCAGATTGTCGGCCCTATCGTGATCGTGTCCATCGTAGCCGTCGCGGCCGTCATCGGCGTCTTGTTCCGTGACAGGATTATGGACGCACTCGGCGGGAAGAGGTAACCGGTGGCTCAAGACTACTTACTGCATTCCCAGAAGAGCAAAAGCCACGTGGTCGCGGGGTTGCTGGCCATATTCCTCGGCGTATTCGGCGTGCACAAGTTTTACCTCGGCTGCAATCAGTCGGGATTCGTCATGCTGGCCGTAACGGTGTTGGGCAGCTTGTTCACCTTGGGTTTGGCGGCGGCCGTCATGCAGGTCATCGGCCTCATCGAAGGCGTCATTTACCTCTCGAAATCGCAAGACGAATTCGATGCGACTTATGTCAACGGCAAGCGCGACTGGTTCTAAATACTGTAAGAGCTCAGGATTATCGAGCCATCGAGATGAGGGCATAAACGAATCTGGCGCGCGTCATATTCGTCCATTAGTTACAATGGGTAGAACGTAAACGTTTAACGAGGAGGAACAATGCCTACCATTACCCGTGATCAGGTGAAGGTGCCCGCCGACGTTTCGCCGGAGTTGCGTGAGACGTACATCGACAACTTTATGAAAGCGACGCGCGGCAGCGGTCACCTGATGCTGTTCGCCTGCGATCAGAAAATCGAGCATCTGAACAAGGACTTCTACGATGGCGGCGATGAAATCGATTTGGCCGACTGCGAGCCCGAGCACCTGTTCAAGATCGCCGATCAGGGAGTGTGTGGCGTGATGGCGGGTCAGCGTGGCCTCATTGCGCATTATGCTGCCGATTATCCCGAGATCAACTACCTGGTGAAGATGAATTCCAAAACCAACTTGATCAGGACCTCGCAAGAAGACCCGTATTCTCCTTTGCTGCACGGTTTCGATGCGGTTTTGTCCGTGCGCGATTCTGGCGTAAACATCGTTGGCGTGGGTTACACCATCTATCTGGGCAGTGAGTACGAGGCAACTATGATGGCCGAAGCCGGCGAGCTCATTGCCGAAGCCCACGCCGAGGGCCTGCTCGTCGTGTTATGGATTTATCCGCGTGGCAAGGCCGTCACAGCCGAGAAAGACCCCGATCTCATCGCTGGCGCTGCGGGCGTAGCCTTGTGCTTGGGAGCCGATTTCGTGAAAGTCAACCCACCCAAGCCCATCGGCGAAGATACCCGCACTCCGGCAGAAGCTCTTGCTGTTGCCACGAAAGCTTCCGGTCGTACCGGCTTGGTGTGCGCTGGCGGATCCACCGTCGAAGCCGAGACCTTCCTCACACAGCTTTACGACCAGATTCATGTGGGTGGTGCCGTGGGCAATGCCACTGGCCGCAACATCCACCAGCGCTCGTTGGATGAGGCTGTGCGCCTGACCAAGGCCATCAGCTCCATCACGTTGGCTGACTACAGCGTGGCCGACGCGTTGGCCGTCTTCAATGGCGAAAGGGATTTCACTCTCTAATTAGAGATTTCCCTTGAGGAAGTCCTTCGAGATGCCAAAGGTCTCATAGAGCAAGTTGTTGGGCAGATACCACCAATTTGAGGGTGCAGCGATGCCATACGCATGGGCGATTCCCTGCTTGCGGGCGATTGCCGTGCCGCGAAACACGTGAAAGTTGTTGGTCACGATGCCAACCTGGTCTGTGTCGGGGTCGATGAAGGCCATGCTGTTCTGGATGTTTTCCACCGTGTTGGTCGATTTGTCCTCGATCGTTATGCGGGCGGAATCAATTCCCCGCTCGATGAGATAACGAGCCATGACTTGCGCTTCGGGTTCTGGGTCGTTGAACACTTTTCCACCCGATACGATGCATTTCGTCTGCGGGTTAGCTTGTAAGTAGTTCGCAGCTGTGTCGAGCCGGTATTGGAGGACGACGCTCGGGCCGTCATTGCGGACTTGAGCGCCGAGTACGACGACATAATCCAGGTCGTCAGGGCCTTGTGATCCGAAGCAGCTGATGGCCAGTCCTTGCGTTATCACACATATTGCCAGTGCGGCACAAGCGATGCCGGCTGCTGCACGCCGTAGCACAAGAGGAGCCATTTCCCACCAGCCGGCATGGAAGGCCCACGCATTGCCGAGCAGCAAGACGCCCAGCGCCAGCCAAACGGCGAAGAAGCTGGTACCCGACCACAGCATCATGATCGAGATTCCGTACGCCAGGCAGGCGATGCCCGCAATTGCCAGTACCAAAACCACCGAAGGTCCTCCGTTCATCCAGCTCATTAAAACACCTTTCCTTATACGTATAATGGAGCCATGGAAAAACAGATGAAAACAGTGGCAATCGTCGGTGGAGGCGCATCGGGGCTCGTCGCGGCAATCGCGGCGGCAGAGCGTGTCCGCGATCTGGGCATTCGGGCAGAAGTCGTCATATACGAGGGCGACGAACGCGTCGGGCGGCCGATTCTTGCGACGGGAAACGGGCGCTGCAACTTCTCGAACTCCCAGTTGGCAGTTGAAAAGTACCGCAATGCGGAGTTCGTTCGCAAAGCCTATGATTGCCTTGAAGACCCGGAATGTGACGAGCCTGCCCATCAGGTGATGGGTTTTCTGGAAAGCTGCGGGCTTGAGTGGCGCGAGGAGTCCGACGGAAGACGATATCCGCTGGCCAACAAGGCGAGCGTGGTTGTGGACGTGCTCCGCGCGGCAGCGGCTCGGCTCGACGTGCACATGCAATGCGGTAAAGCGGTCAAGGCCGTTGAACCCCCGCGTGGCGAGGGCAAGCGGTTTACCTTGCGCATGGAGGACGGCGTTTTCGAGCGCGCTGATGTAGTGGTGGTTTCCTGCGGTGGCAGGGCATTGAAATCGCTTGACGTCGAGGGATTGCGCAGGACTGTCCAACGTCCGGTTCTGGGGCCGTTGCGAGTCGTCGACGCCGACATCCCCTTCGTCCGCGAACTCGATAACATACGCGTACGCTGCGACGTCATGCTGTTAAGAGGAAAACCGGGTGTGCAGGAATGCCTCGCTTCGGAATCGGGCGAGTTGATGTTCCGCAAGTACGGCGTGTCTGGCATATGCGTGTTTGACCTGTCCCGCATTGCCGAGGTGGGCGACGTTTTGCGCATCGATTTGCTGAAAGCCGACGAACTCGATCGCGCAGAAAACTATCTACTCGCGCGTCGCGCCGAGCTCGTCACACGATTTGGAGAGCGCCTGACGTGCGCTGATATGTTGCGCGGTCTCGTTTTGCCGCGCGTTTCCGAAGCGTTGCTGAAGCGAGCGGGCATGAAGGAAGAGGACGTGTGCGACAAGGCTCGCGCCAAGAAGCTTGCCGAGCTGCTGACGCGCTTGAACTTGGAAGTTGCGGGCATAGGAGACGCAGATATCTGCCAGGTCCAGCGCGGCGGCTTCTCAGTCGAGCAATTCGATCCCGCAACTCTACAGGCAACTGCAGTTCCAGGCTTGTTCGCAACGGGGGAAGCGCTTGACGTGGACGGTCCCTGCGGAGGTTACAACCTGCATTGGGCCTGGGCGAGCGGCTTGCTCGCGGGCCATGCCGCCGCCGAACATGCCAACCTGCACTCCAAAGGCGAAACACGCCATATTGCCACTGGCGAGGGAGATAGTCGATGATAGAGGTCTCTAACGTGCGGTTGCCGCTTGACGCGGGCCTTCCCGACAGCGAAGGTATCGTTCGGTCAGCTGTGGCCAACGTGCTCGGCGTCAAAACGTCTGACGTGAAGAATCTGCAACTGCTTAAACGCAGCGTGGATGCACGCAAGAAAGGCGATGTCGGTTTTGTCGCCACCTTTGCGGTCGAACTCGATTCCGATTCCGAAAAGGCGATCCTTTCCGGAGGGCATCGCGTCTCGAAGCGCGTGGAAGTGAAGGGCCATGAGCCATACGAACCGCTCGAAGTACCGCGTCTTACCTTCGCCAAAGATGCGCTGCGCCCCGTGGTCGTAGGTACTGGCCCAGCGGGTTTGTTTGCTGCGCTCTACCTGGCCCGCGCCGGCCTGCGCCCGCTCGTGCTCGAGCGCGGCGGCGACGTGGAGGAGCGCACGCATGCCGTGGAGGCGTTCAATGCCGGCGCGGATCTCGATTTAGCGACGAACGTTCAGTTCGGCGAAGGGGGAGCGGGCACGTTTTCTGACGGCAAGCTGACGACCGGGACGAAAAGCCCGCTGGCACGCCATGTGCTGCAGTGGTTCGTCGACGCCGGCGCGCCGTCCGAGATCCTATGGCAGGCCAAGCCCCACATCGGCACCGACAACCTGGTAAACGTCGTGCGCCACATGCGCGAGCAAATCCAGCAGGCGGGGGGCCAGGTGGCGTTCCACGCGAAGCTCGAGGACGTTGCCTTTGACGAATCGGGCAAGCTGTGCGAGATAACCGTGCGCACTGCCGACCCATCGTTTGCCGAAAGTCTCCCAGGCGAGCAATTGCAGCCTCAGATTGTTCGCATCCCTTGCGCTTCGCTTGTCCTCGCGTGTGGACACTCGGCGCGCGACACCTTCCGCATGCTTCAACGTGCCGGCTTGGTCATGGAACCGAAAGCGTTCTCGGTGGGGGTGCGCATCGAGCATCTCCAGGCCGATATTGATCGGGCGCAGTATGGCGATGCGGCGGGGCATCCTGCCTTGGGCGCTGCCGATTACAAGATGGTCGCCCACCTGCCGAGCGGGCGTAGCGTGTACACGTTCTGCATGTGCCCCGGCGGGGAAGTGGTGGCGGCTGCCAGCGAGGAATACGGTGTGGTCGTGAACGGCATGAGCCGTTTTGCCCGCGATGCGCCCAATTCCAACGCAGCCCTCCTCGTTGGCGTTGTGCCCGACGATTTCAAGGGCAACGACCCGCTTGCGGGGACGGTGTTCCAACGGCGCATCGAGCAGGCCGCATTCGGCGAAGCCCACGAGCTGGGCGGTTCTCCTTGGCAGGCGCCGGCGCAGACGGTGGGGGATTTCCTTGCCGATACGGCGGGCAGTCAGTCCAAGACGGTACGCCCAAGTTATGCGCGCGGCGTGGTGTGGTGCGACCTCCGCGAGATATTCCCCGAATTCGTCACCGACTCGCTGGCCGAGGCACTGCCTATCCTGGACCGCAAGCTCCGCGGTTTCGCAGATCCTGAGGCGGTCATGACGGGCGTCGAGACGCGCAGCTCAAGTCCTGTTCGCATCCTGCGCGACGACGAGACGATGCAGGCATGGCGGAAAAAGCCGGGCAAACGCGTGCGGCCTCGTGATATCGCGCGTGGGCATGGCAAGCCAACTGAGGCGAACCAGACATCCTGCGGTATCTATCCTGCAGGAGAAGGTCCGGGTTATGCGGGTGGGATCATGAGCGCGGCAGTCGATGGCCTGCGGGTGGCGCAGAAGCTGGCCGAAGACATCACCAAAGGGGACAGTCCCCTTCGATGACGAGGTGTGCTTGTCGAGGGGAGAGGGAAAGAAGGAGAAGCGCGTGCAAGACGGGAGTTATGCCAAAGCGGTAGCTTGCCTGAAAAAGGGGCTTCCCGTCGTTTTTCCTACCGATACCGTGTACGGCATCGGCGTGTCGGTGCGTCATGCGAATAGCCCCCAAGCGCTTTACGATGTGAAACGTCGGGATGCGGGAAAGCCCGTTGCCTGGCTTGTCGGCGGTCCCGAAGCGCTCGACGAGTTCGGCGTTAACGTGCCGGAGAGCGCGCGGAAGCTCGTGCGCACTCATTGGCCCGGGGCGCTGACCGTCATCGTGAAAGCCTCCGAAGCGGTACCCGTCGCTTTCCAATCCCAAGAGCGGACCATTGGGCTCCGGATGCCTGACAGCCCCGTTGCCCTTTCGCTCATCGAAGCCGTAGGAGGCCCGCTCGCGACGTCGTCCGCGAACTTGTCGGGAGGGCTCGACCCCACGTCATTTGACGAAGTCGATGCCGAGCTCCTACAAGCTGTGCCTGTGGCGATCGACGATGCCTGCCCTGCAAGCGGCATTGCCTCCACCGTGGTCAATTGCTCGCAAGGAACCATCGAAGTCTTGCGGCAAGGTGCGGTAGAAGTCATCGAGGAAGACGGACTCCTCTAGTAGCTTTTCGTGCGGCGCACGGCTTCCTTCCAACCGGCAAGGCGGGCGGCGAGACGCTCGTCGTTCTTGTCGGGTAGGTAGGTGGTGTCGCTGGCGCGAAGGGCGCGCAGGTCCTCGAGCGATTTCCAGAAACCCGTGCACAGGCCGGCGAGGTAGGCGGCACCCAAAGCGGTGGTCTCGACGTTTTCGGGGCGGCGGAGCGGCGTGCCCAGGATGTCGCATTGGAACTGCATCAGGAATTCGTTCGCCGAGGCGCCTCCGTCGACGTTGAGAACCTTGATGGGCATGCCGGCGTCGGCTTCCATGGCGCTGGCTAGGTCGTACACCTGGTAGGCGAGCGCCTCGAGCGCGGCGCGGATGATGTGCGCGCTCGTCGTTCCGCGCGTTAGGCCATAGATGGCGCCGCGCGCGTCCGAGTCCCAGTAGGGGGCGCCGAGGCCGGTGAACGCAGGCACGATGTACACTCCGTCGGTGCTGGGCACCGAGCGTGCGATGGCTTCGGAGTCGGCGGCGTTCTGCAAAAGCCCCAAGCCGTCGCGGACCCATTGGATCAGCGCGCCGCCCATGAAGACGCTGCCTTCAAGCGCATACGCGACACCTGCGCCGGGAGCGCTGGCGGCAACGGTCGTCACGAGGCCGTTTCTCGACGTGGGCGCTTCGCTCCCCGTGTTCATCAGCAGGAAGCAGCCGGTGCCGTAAGTGTTCTTCGCCTGGCCTGCTTCGAAACAGCATTGGCCGAACAGGGCGCTTTGCTGGTCACCTGCCACGCCGCGGATGGGAATGCCATCGCGTGCCGTGATGCCAAAATCGCCAGAAGAGGGGCGAACCTCGGGAAGCATGTTCATGGGCACGTCGAAGAGTTCGCACAGCCAGGGATCCCAGGTCATCGTGTGGATGTCGAACAACATCGTGCGGCTGGCGTTCGTGGGGTCGGTCGCGTGCACTGCGCCGTCCGTGAGCGCCCAGATAAGCCAGGTGTCAACAGTGCCGAAAGCAAGCTTTCCCTGGTCTGCGAGCGCACGTGCCCCTTCGACGTTGTCGAGGATCCATTTGATCTTGCTGGCCGAGAAGTACGCGTCTGGAATGAGGCCCGTCTTGGCCGTGATGGTCTGACGAACTTCGGGATCGGAGCAGAGCGCATCCACGATGGGGGCGGTTCGGCGGCATTGCCATACGATGGCATTGAATATCGGATCGCCTGTTTCGCGGTTCCACACGATGGTGGTTTCGCGCTGGTTCGTAATACCGATGGAGTCGACGTCTTTGACGTCCAGGTGATGCGAGACGATGAGCTCCGTCATGGTGGAGAGCTGTGCCGAGAGGATATCGAGCGGGTTGTGCTCGACCCAACCTGGTTTGGGGTAGTGCTGGGCGAACTCGTGCTGCACTTGCCCGACGATAGCACCCTTAGAATCAATGAGGACGCTGCGAGCAGATGTCGTTCCCTCGTCGAGCGCGATGATGTACTTGCCCATAGGGTGCTCCTTTCTTATATATGGAGAAAGGCTCGGCTCTATTCCATATATGTCTACATTTCGATAGCGTTTTCGACCCACGATGCTATGTCGTCGTATACGCCCTCGCGGCCGATTTCGTTGTGAATCTCATGGCGCATGCCCTCGTAGAGCTTCACGTCGACGGTCTTCACGCCGGCGTCGCGCAACAGCTGCGCTGCTGCCTGTACTCCCTTGCCCATGTCGCCGACAGGATCGCCGTCGCCCGAGGTCAGGAGGATAGGCAGCTCCTTGGGCACTTCCGCGGCGCATTCGGGAGTTACGCATTCGGCCGTCAGGTCCAGCAAAGCTGAATAGCCTCCCACCGTGAACATGAAACCGCATTGCGGGTCGGCGATGTAGGCGTCCACGACGGCCGGGTCGGTCGAAAGCCAGTCCAGGTTGGTGCGCGCGCCTTCGATCTGCTTTCCGTAGGCGCCGGCGCCCATGTTGTCGATGAGCTTGCTGTGGTGCGTCTCGCCGCGTACGGCGGCTATCACGCGCGCGAGGGTTGCTCCGGCTTTCGAGAGTTCAGGAGGAACGTTTCCCGTGCCCGTCAACACGCAGGCTGCCAGCCCGTCGCCATGGCGCGCGATGTAGCAGCGGGTGATGAAGCTTCCCATGGAGTGCCCGTACATGATATAGGGTACGTCGGGGAAGCAGTCGGCTACCATCAAGCGCAGCGTGTGCACGTCTGCAAGGAGGATGTCCTTTCCACCGTAGGCGGGCATGTGCCCGTACTCCTGGGGCGATGAAGCCGTGGTTCCGTGCCCGATGTGGTTCTCGCCGCAGACGGCGAATCCACGATTGACGAAGTAGCGCGCAAGGTCGTCGTAGCGCTCGATGTATTCGGCCATGCCGTGTACGATTTGGATGACGCCTTTCGGTTTCAGGATGCCTGGTTCGTCGGGGCTTCCGAAAGAGCCGTTCGTCCATAGCGTGGCCTGTACGCGCGATTTGAGGTCTTTCGATTGGTACGAGAAGGGAACGGTCAACACCTGGTCTTGCATGGCGGTCTCCTATCTGCCTGTTGCTCGTTCAGATGCGGTGAGTTTCACTTTCTTGGCAGTCTAGCACGGTTGGAATGTTTGGGTGCGAGACGCTGTGAGGATAGGTCTAATCGTATACTATGAAGATGCTGGCAAGTGAAAGGATGTTGAGCATGAAAGTTAGCATCGCCGCCGACCATGCGGGATTCGAGGAGAAGCAACTGCTCGTCGAATACCTGCGCGATCAGGGCCACGAGGTCCTGGATCGCGGGCCCGTCAATGACGACAGGGTTGACTACCCCGATTTCGCAGCACTCGTGGCAACCGATGTGGCTTCGGGCGAAGCTGAGCGCGGCGTGCTCGTGTGCGGGACTGGCATCGGCATGGCCATCGCGGCCAACAAGGTGGACGGCATCCGCGCCGCTAACGTCACCACGCCCGAATTCGCACAGCTGTCGCGTGAACACAATGACGCGAATGTCGTGACGGTCTCGGGCCGCTTCGTCACCGACGAAGTCAACCGCGCCATCGTCAAGGCTTTTCTGGAAACAGATTTCGGCGGAGGGCGCCATGCCGGTCGCGTCGAGAAGATCATGGCACTCGAATAACAATGATGCTGCTTAGCCAGGCGAAAGGGTTCGCTCGACGCTTCGTCGCCTCGAACTAACTTTTCTGCCAAGACCAGGCGGAAAAGTGGATTTCTCGGCTCCTCGAGCTTACCTCGCTCCACCCCTTCGCCTGGCCAAGCATGGGACAAACGAACGTGAAGTTCGCATGAGCAGCGAGAGGAGCTCCAATGCAAGACAACAGGCCATCTTGGGATGGTCCGAGCGCCCGGAAAACGAGCCAGTGGCTCGTTTTCAGCGAGGACGGGCGAAATTTAATTTCGCCCCCGTACATACTTTCAGAACTTTTCCCCGAATGCGCGTAGCGCAGTCGGGGACGTCCGCCGCAGGTTGAGAGGAGCTCCAATGCAAGACAACAGGCCATCTTGGGACGAATACTTCGCCACGTTGGCGAAGCAGGTTTCTACCCGGACTACGTGCACGCGTCGCGCCGTGGGCGCAGTTATCGTCAAAGAGAACCGCATACTGGCCACGGGCTACAACGGCGTTCCTCGCGGTATGAAGCATTGCTCTGAAGTGGGCTGCCTGCGCGAGAAGATGGGCGTGCCGTCTGGTCAGCGCCAGGAAATTTGTCGTGGACTGCATGCCGAGCAGAACGCCATCATCCAGGCGGCACGGTACGGCACCGATATCCGCGGCTCGAAGATCTACATCACAACGCAGCCTTGCATCACCTGCGCAAAGATGTGTATCAACGCCGGAATCGAAGAGATAATCTATGCCAATCCATATCCCGACGAGTTGTCGTTGGGCATGCTCGATGAAGCGGGTATACCCTATCGAGTAATCGAATGCGGCTAATAGATGCACGGATAGCTATAGACGCTAAAAAATTTCAATGTCTAATTAATCTCAATAATAAATGCATATCGCGTCGGGTTTTTTAACACACCGAAAACCGACTACCGTTTGTTGGCACTTCGACCTATGCCAATGACACCTTTAGTCTGGTACAATTCCACATGCGTATACGATAGGGGTACGAGCATGTTAGCAAGGAGGTCTGGACGGGCATGCACATTTTAGTCGGTGCCCTTGCAGGCTTTCTGGGTTTCCTCCCATTGGTGGGATCTGCAAATATGGCTCGCAGCCATCCGTCGACTGGTACGCTCTCGTTCGGGCTGTATGCGCTCGGGGGCGTGGCCATTTCGCTGGCAATCCTAATCGTCAGTGTCGTGGCGTGCGCAATGGTCGCTCGCGACGGTTTGGTGGCATTCGTCGTGGCTGAGGGCATCGTGTTTCTCGGCGCTACGATAGTATACGTTCTGCGCAGGAACTCGATTCTCAAGCGCGGGCAGAAGTAGCTTTTTCGAAAGCAAGGAGGAAAACAGTGGATCCGTTAGCAGAGTTCGTAAGCGAGGCGCAAGGGCTTTCCGAGCATTTCGAACCGCACACGGTGTTCAGCATCGGACCGTGGGATGTAACCCAATACATCGTCTGGCTGTTCATCGCGCTCATCGTGACGTTCATCGTGGTGCTCGTCTCCGCTAAGAAGCTGACGCTCGTGCCCGAGAACAAGTTCATCAACATGGTCGAGTTCGGGTACCAGTTCGTGAAGCGCAACGTGGCCGAGGACGTCATCGGGCATGGCTACAAGCCGCACCTGCCCTTCCTGGCGACGCTGTTCTTCTTCATCCTCATCTGCAACATCTTGGGTTTGGTGCCCGGCTTCAAGACCTCGACCGGCTCCATTTCCTGCACATGGGCGCTGTCGGTGGTCTCGTTCGTGTACTTCAACTACTACGGTCTGAAGACCTCTGGCCTGCTGGGCTACCTGAAGTCACTGTGTCCGAGCGGAGTTCCCGGTCCGATGAGGCCCATCATCTGGTTCCTCGAGTTCTTCTCGATGGTCATCCGCGTGCTCACCCTGGCAGTCCGACTTTATGGCAACATGCTCGCCGGTCACATGGTGCTCGCGGTGTTCGGCATCGCCACCACGTGCTTCATCCAGGCAGCCCTGTTCTCGGGGACTATGAACCTCATCGCTGGTCTGCCTTCCATCGCATGGTTCCTGCTGCTGGTGATCATGTACGCGATGGAGTGCCTGGTCGCTTTCATCCAGGCGTTCGTGTTCGCAATCCTTTCGGCTTCGTACATCAACATGGCCATCCACGCGCACTAGGTGCGATTTGAAGCACGACCTCGCTGCAGGCAAGCAGCCGCTCGTCGCAGCGCATGCGATACGGTTCGGTGTTACAGCTGAAGAGGATCAGCTGAGCATATTTGGCAATCCCCCTTCGACGGTACAAGGGGAAGGACAAAGGAGGAAGTTGTGGGAGAACTTACTATTACGCTTGCCGCCCTTAAGGTAATCGGCTACGGCCTGGCGGCAATCGGCCCCGGCATCGGCATCGGCATCGCCACGTACGGCCTGTGCGTCGCTGCTGCTCGCCAGCCTGAAATGAAGGGTCAGCTCATGGGCTACTTCTTCATCGGCGCCGCAATGTCCGAGGCGTTGGCGCTGCTTGGCTTGGTCCTGTTCTTCATCGGGTAAATCTCTTCGGTGCGTTTAATCAAGAGATTCCGAGGTACAAGAATAGGAGGCAAGCGAGTTGAAATGCACGAATAAGGCAGCGAAGTTGAGCGCCGTTTTTGCGGCTGCTACTGCTCTCGCAATGGCTGTTCCTGCGTATGCATTCGCTGACGAAGGTGGCGGAATCGAGGCCATCCTTCCAAAGATGAACGAATTCATACCGATGCTCGTCGCCTTCATCATCTTGTGGATCATCCTCGCGAAATTTGGCTGGCCCATCTTTGATGGCATGCTGGTCAAGCGCGAGAACACGATCAACGAGGCTTTGAAGAAGTCCGAGGAGGCTAAGATTGAAGCTGAGCGCACGCTGGCGGAGTACCAGAAGCAGCTGGCCGACGCCAAGGCGCAAGCCGCCAAGGTGATTGCCGACGCCAAGGAAACCGGCGAAGCTGTGCGCGCTGATATCACGAAGCAGGCGCAGGACGAAGCGACTGCGATGATCGAGAAAGCCCGCATTGCCATCGAGGCAGAGAAGAAGGCTGCTATCAGCGACCTTCAGGGTTCGATTGCAGACATCTCCGTAGATGTTGCATCGCGCCTGATCTCCACCGACCTGAGCGATGCCGAGCACCGCGCGATCATCGAGCGCTACATAAACGAGGCGGGCAGTTTCCATGCCAACTAATCGCCTTGTTGTCAAAGAACAAATCGCCACGTACACGCAGCTTCTCTTCGAGGCCGCGCGTAACGACGGCGGTCAGGAAGGTGTTCTCCAAGTCGTTGTCCAAGCCGAGGAGATCGTCAAGGCAATGCGCGGGAACGCAGACCTGGATGGCGCGCTGAAAGATCCGGGCTATACCCCCGAACAAAAGGCGACGCTTGCCCGCAATGTTTTCGAAGGCGCCAACCCCGCTCTGGTAAGCGTCATCGCGCTCATGGCCGAGCGCGGCGAGCTCGATTACCTGCCGCGTGTGGTCGAGGGCCTCGTCGATAACATGGCGAGCAAGCTCAATCTCATGATCGTGGATGTGACCACGGCGGTTGAGCTCGACGATCATCTGCGCGATCTGATCAAAAAGAAGGCTGCCACCGAGCTGGGCAAGGACATCGTGCTTAACGAGCGCGTGGACAAGTCCATCCTGGGCGGCATAATCATGAGCACGAAGGACGAGCGTATCGACGCCAGCCTTCTGACGCAGGTCGAGAAGACCCGCGAAGCGCTCAAGAAGTAACGAAAAGGGAGGTGAATGCTAGTGACTGAAATCACCGCACAGTCCATCGACGAGGCCCTGCGCAAGCAGTTGGCAAATCTCGAAATGGGCGTTGACTCACGTGAGGTCGGAACCGTTATCCAGGTTGGCGACGGTATTGCCCGAGTAGACGGCCTCAAGAGTGCTATGGCTGGCGAGCTGCTGGAGTTCATCGGCGAGGGCGGCAAGACCGTTCACGGTCTGGTACAGAACCTCGAGGAAGATGAAATCGGCGCGGTTCTTCTCGGCGATGTCACCGCAATCAAGGAAAACGACCAGGTTCACACCACCGGTCGTATTATGGACGTTCCGTCCGGCAAGGGCATGCTCGGCCGCGTTGTCAACCCACTGGGTATGCCGATCGACGGCAAGGGCCCCATCGAGGCAGAAGGCATGCGTCCCGTCGAATTCAAGGCTCCCGGCGTCATCAGCCGTCGTCCGGTTTTCCAGCCCATGCAGACCGGCATCCTGGCTATCGACTCCATGGTGCCCATCGGACGTGGCCAGCGCGAGCTCATCATCGGCGACCGCCAGACCGGCAAGTCCGCAATCGCCATCGACGCCATCATCAACCAAAAGGGCGAAGACATGATCTGCATCTACGTTGCGATCGGTCAGAAAGCCTCCACGGTTGCCGGCGTTGCCGAGACCCTCGAGCGCCATGGCGCGATGGAGTACACCATCATCGTGTCCGCGACGGCGTCCGACTCGGCACCCCTGCAGTACATCGCCCCCATGGCGGGTGCTGCGATGGGCGAGTACTTCGTCTACACCGGCGAAGACGGGCAGCCCGCTGGCCCCGACAACCCGGGCCGCCACGTGCTCATCATCTACGATGACCTGTCCAAGCAGGCTGTCGCCTACCGTCAGATGTCGCTGACGCTGCGCCGCCCGCCCGGACGCGAAGCCTACCCGGGCGACATCTTCTACCTGCATTCTCGCCTGCTCGAGCGTGCCGTGAAGATGAACGACAACTACGGCGGCGGCTCCATGACGGCTCTGCCGATCATCGAGACCCAGGCCGGCGACGTTTCGGCGTACATTCCGACGAACGTCATCTCCATTACCGACGGTCAGATCTTCCTGTCCACCGACCTGTTCTTCCAGGGTCAGCGTCCGGCCATCAACGTCGGCCTGTCCGTGTCCCGCGTCGGCGGTTCCGCCCAGACCAAGGCCGTCAAGTCCGTTGCCGGTACCCTGCGTCTGGACCTGGCCGCATACCGCGAGCTGCAGGCGTTCACGCAGTTCGGTTCCGACCTCGACAAGGCCACGCAGGACCAGCTGAACCGCGGCGCCCACATGACCGAGCTGCTCAAGCAGGGACGCTATGTCCCGATGCCCTTCTACGAGGAGGCAATCTCGGTCTTCGCCGGCTCCAAGGGCTACCTGGACGACATCCCCGTCGAGGACACCGTCCGCTTCCGCACCGAGCTTCTGGAGTACCTGCGTGCTCAGGGCACCGATATTCTGGACAGCCTTGCAACAGAGAAGAAGTTTACTGACGAGACCACGGATGCGCTCGCAAAGGCAATTGAGACCTTCAAGGCGCAATTCGCAACGTCGGCGTAAGGTAGGGAACCATGCCTAACCTACACGACCTAGAAAGACGCATCAACTCCGTCACTTCGACGAAGCAGATCACGCGCACCATGGAAATGGTCGCGGCGGCGAAGATTCGCCGTGCGTCGAACCGCATGGAGAGCTCGCTGCCGTGGACGTCGGCATTGTCCGACATGCTCATCTCCACGGCCGCGTATGCCCACCTGCAGGAAGACCCTCTGCTGAAATCGCATGACGAAGTCAAGCACAGCGTCATCATCGTCGTGTCGTCCGATCGTGGCTTGGCCGGCGGCTTCAACAGCAACACCTTGCGTGCTGCCGAGAAGCTCATGAAGGAGAAAGAAGCTCAGGGTATCAAGGTCAGCATCATCGCCTGCGGCAAGAAGGCGTGCGGGTACTTCGAGTATCGCAAGATTCACCCCGTGATCGAAGTACGCGACCGCTCCGCCGATCCGACGTATGGCGAGGCTTCCGAGATATCCGAGTACATCCGCAATGGCTATATCGCTGGCGAGATTGATGAGGTCATCATCGTCTTCAACCACATGGTGAACGCCGGCGAACAGCGCCTCGTGACCAAGACCACGTTGCCCATCCCCTCGTCGAGCTTCGTCGACCAGATGCAGCTCAAGTACAAGACGGAAGACATCTACTTCGACTTCCGCGAGCACATCGACGACAAGCACGAAGGCGACATCGAGTTTGAACCCGATGCCGATAGCTGCTTGCAGTACCTGGAGGAGGCCTACTTGCGCGGTGACGTCTACTTCGCGCTGGTCGACTCCGCTGCTGCCGAGCAGGGTGCGCGTCGAACGGCCATGAAGTCGGCGACGGACAACGCAACCGAGATGATTGCGACGCTTACCAGAATTTACAACCGCGAACGCCAGGGCGCCATTACGACCGAGATTTCGGAAATCGTCGGCGGCGCGGCGGCTTTGGAGGAATAAATGGCACAAACACTATTTTCAAGAGAGGAGCTCGAGGCCAGCAAGGGTGCAGTCGGTCGCATCGTGCGTATCGTCGGACCTGTTGTGGACGTTGAATTCCCGGCGGATCAGATTCCGGCGATTTACAACGCCCTCACGGTTGACACGGAAACGCAAGCCGGCGAAATCCACCTCGTTCTGGAGGTAGAGACGCACCTGCCCGGCAACCTCGTCCGCTCCGTTTCCATGAGCTCCACCGACGGCCTGATCCGCGGCTTGGATGTTCAGGACACCGGCCATCCCATCATGATGCCGGTCGGCCCCAAGACGCTGGGCCGCATTTGGAACGTCATCGGCGAGCCCGTTGACGAGAAACCGCTTCCGGATGAGCTGGAAGGCTACATGCCCATCCACCGTCCCGCTCCCGAGTACGAAGAGCTCACCACCACGACCGAGATCTTCGAGACCGGCATCAAGGCCATCGACCTGATCGAGCCGTTCGTTCGCGGCGGCAAGACGGGCCTGTTCGGCGGCGCCGGCGTCGGCAAGACGGTTATCATCCAGGAACTCATCAACAACCTCGCCCAGGAGCACGGCGGCACGTCGGTGTTCACGGGCGTAGGCGAGCGCACCCGTGAGGGTACGGACTTGTTCCTCGAGATGAGCGAGTCCGGCGTTATCGAGAAGACCTGCCTGGTCTACGGTCAGATGAACGAGCCTCCCGGAGCGCGTCTGCGCGTCGGCCTGGCTGGCCTGACCGAGGCGGAGTACTTCCGCGATCAGGGCCAGGACGTTCTTCTGTTCATCGACAACGTCTTCCGTTTCACCCAGGCTGGCTCCGAGGTATCCGCACTTCTCGGCCGTATGCCGTCTGCAGTAGGCTACCAGCCCACGCTGGCAACCGAGATGGGCGACATGCAGGAGCGCATTACCTCGACTGCAACCGGTTCGATCACGTCCGTGCAGGCAGTTTACGTGCCCGCCGACGACCTGACCGACCCTGCTCCGGCTACCACGTTTACGCATCTTGATGCTCGTACCGTTCTCTCCCGTTCGATTGCGGAGCTTGGCATTTATCCCGCTGTCGACCCGCTCGAATCTTCCTCGCGAGCCCTCGACCCGCAAATCGTCGGAGATGAGCATTATCGCGTAGCCGTTGGCATCCAGGAGCTCCTGCAGAACTACAAGGACCTTCAGGACATCATCGCCATTCTGGGTATGGACGAGCTTTCCGAAGACCAGAAGCTCACCGTTAACCGTGCACGTAAGGCGCAGCAGTTCTTCGGCCAGTGCTTCCACGTCGCCGAGCAGTTCACCGGCCTGCCTGGCAAGTACGTCAAGCTCGAAGACACCATTCGCTCCTTTGCCGCCATTCTCGACGGCGAGTGCGACGAGATTCCCGAGCAGTGCTTCCGCATGAAGGGTTCCATCGAAGAGGTGTACGCTGCCTACAACGAAATGCAGGGTGAATAAAGATGGCCGAAGGTTTTCGTTGCGTAGTTGCAACCCCGACCTGCGAGCTGTTCTCGGGCACGGTCTATTATGCCGACGTCCCCGGTCGCGACGGTCGTTTCGGTGTCCTGAACGGGCATCAGAGCCTAGTTGCACTCAATAACAAGGGCGGTGTGCTGACGCTGCACCTCGATCCCGAAGGCAACGAGAAGAAAACTTTCCTGATCCATTATGGTTGCACCCAGGTGCTCCATAACCATCTGGCTGTTCTCGGTCGGTACGGCTGCGATCCCGACGACATCAACGTCGAGGAGGTTAAGGTCAAGGCGGCAGCCTTGCGCGAAATCCTCGAGGAGCGCATAGCCAAGTACGAGGCTTCGCCCGACAAGGGTGAGTACACGGCAGCCGACAGGGCTGGCATCGATAACCAGAAGACTCACCTCAGCTGGTACGAAGACCAGATTGCCTACGTCGAGAACAGGAGATAGCGCAGCGTTTGCTCTATACCTGCTGGTGAAAAGTTTAGGGGTCGCAATACTGTTGCGGCCCCTATTTTTGCGAGAAAAAGGGGTTGCCCCTTTGCCTCACTGTCTCATGGGTGAGTGGGCCGGTAAGCCGGGTTCTGTCGAAGGACGGCCATTTATCTCGAACGTGCGTCGCCGCACGTCTCAAGCGCGCAACCCGGATGCGCGGCGGGCCACCGCATGGCATCCCTATTTGCGTTTGCTCCAGATGGGGTTTGCCAAGCCACGCCGTTGCCGACGTGCTGGTGCGCTCTTACCGCACCGTTTCAGCTTTTCTCCCGTCACGAGGACGGGGGAGTTTTCTTTTCTGTGGCACTTTCCGTCGGGTCGCCCCGCCCAGCTGTTAGCTGGCACCTTGCCCTATGGAGCCCGGACTTTCCTCATGCCTTGGCACGCGGCCGCCTGGCCCACTCAAGTGTGCTATTGTAGCAAATCGTCAAGGTGCATCAAAGATGCGCCCAACTGAATGGCAAAGGGCGGAACTACCATGGCGACATGCGCGCTCGTCGCGACGTGTGACTTCAACGGACAGCATTTTCAGGCGCTCGATGCGGCGGGCTCTTTCGAGTTCGTCATTGCCGTCGATGGCGGTTTCGCGCATCTGGAAGCTATCGACAGGACGCCGGACCTCGCGCTCGGGGACTTCGATTCGCTCGGCTACGTGCCCGAAACCGTCGAGGTGATTCAGCATTCTTCCCATAAAGACAAGTCTGACTTGGAGATAGCCTTCGACCATGCCGAAGGCCAGGCGTTTGACCGAGTGTTCGTGTATGGCGCCCTTGGCGGGCGCCTCGACCACACGATGGGAAGCTTGCAGATGGCGGCAGGCTTTGCGGAACGGGGGATGGAGATCACCTTCATCGCGCTCGATTGCGCAGTTCGAATTCTCGTGGGGCCGGGTCGTTTCGAGCTGCCGTGCATCGACAGGGGGACGGTGTCGGTGTTCTCGGCGCGTGACAAGGCGTTTGGCGTTGTCGAGCAAGGCATGGAGTATCCGCTCGATGTATTTGAGCTGACAAACCGCACCACCTGGGGTTTGTCTAACGAGCTTACGGGCCAACCCGCATTTGTTTCCGTGGAAGAGGGCACGCTCTACGTCTTTTACCCAATTGAGTGAATGCCTTCATCCCGAGGGAAGGTGTCTGGAAGGGATAATCGTCATGAAGCTTGTAATCGCATCTGATATACACGGTTCGGCTAAATGGTGCCGCGAGGTCATGCGCGTCGTGGAGCAGGAGATGCCCGACAAAGTCGTGCTTCTTGGAGACTTGCTTTACCATGGGCCGCGCAATCCTCTTCCCGACGAGTATGCGCCCAAGGAAGTTGCGGCAATGCTGAACGGCATAGCCGAGAAGGTGGTGTCGGTGCGTGGCAACTGCGAGGCCGAAGTCGACCAGATGATGCTCGATTTTCCCTGCATGGCTGATTACGCATGGATCCTCGACGGCGAGCATCAGCTGTACTGCACCCATGGACATCTCTGGAATCCTGAGCATCTTCCGCCTCTGGCAAAGGGCACTGCATTCGTGTATGGCCATTTCCACGTGAGACGCAACGAGGCGGGGGAGTGGATTCGCCTGTTCAATCCAGGTAGCGCCGGCTTGCCGAAGGACGGGATTCATAGCGTGGGGCTCTTCCGGGATGGAGAGTTCTCGTTTGTCGAGCTTGGATAGCAAATAGCCGAAGAGGGACGGTCCCTTTCCGGTTATGGGGAGAAGGCTATGGCTGAAGTTACCATCGAGCAGCGGTTTCATGGAACGGTCGCATTGGCGATTCTCCATCTGCGGCGTCTTGCGAAATCGAACGACACCGAAGTTGGGCTGGCGGCTGCGCGCGAACTGCTAATGATCGACGAAGAGCAGGAGAGCTTCATACGCGAGTGTTTGGAGCTAGATGAAGCGATTCGAGAGAATCCCGAACAAGCTTCAGCTATCGATAGAGAACGAATCAAGCGCTTGCAGGCATGCATTCTCAGCGTGAATTCCGCTGACCCTGCGTAATGTGCTGAATACGCAAGGAATCCCCATAAGTTCGCCCTTGACTTAGCGTCTGAACATGCGTAATATACATTCTCGCGCTTGTGCATCGGGTCCGCTCGATGTGCGACATCGAGAAGTCGATGGGGTGTCGTCTAATGGTAGGACAGCGGTTTCTGGTGCCGTATGTGGGGGTTCGACTCCTCCCACCCCAGCCATCTCGACACAGCGCCTAACATAACGTGGCTCCGTCGTCTAGCGGTTTAGGACGCCGCCCTCTCAAGGCGGAGGTCGCCGGTTCGAATCCGGTCGGAGCTACCAGAAACCCCAGGTCAGCGGCTCAAAGCCCTGGCCTTTTCTCTTGCAAACGGCACTATTTCGGCCTTCGTTGGCTAAACGTTGGCTAAGGATTTGGGTATCGGCGAACGGTTCGAAGGTTTTGGCAAATGGATCACAAGCGATTTAAGTGCCGAACTTATTATCAGGCTTCCGCGAGCATGAATGAGATGGCGAGGTGCACGCGGTCGTCCCAGCTCTCCCAGGCGAAGCCAGAGATATCCCGGATGCGTTCCAGGCGGGCGAGCATGCTCGAGCGGTGTATGCAAAGCTCACTCGCGGCATGGCTCACGTTATAGCGTTGCTCCATGAAGCAGCGCGCCGTGGTCAGCAGCTCGGTGCCGTGCTGCGAGTCGTAGTCGGAGAGCGCCCTCCATGCGGGGTGAATCAGTTCCGAGCGGCTTACCTTCTGGGTTGCACTGTCGATTATGTAGTCCAGGGCGAAATCCCCGAAGCGGAAATGCCATTCCATGCTGCCGCTCGCGGCGCCCAGGCGCAAGGCACTGGTAGCCTCCCCGTAGCGTTCATGGAGCTCGTTCAGGTCGTGGAAGTCCCCGCTCGTTCCTGCCAGGCAGAGGTTCTCGCGCAGGAACAGCACCATCCGTTGCTGGGCTTGGTCAACTCTGGTGGTCTCGAGACTGAGATTGCGGACACAGCAAATCTGGTCGCCCTCGAGCAGGACGCAGCACCTCTCGAACAGGCGGGCGATGCGATCGGTGTAGTAGCGCCTCGTCACCGACTCGCTCTCAGCTTCCATGAATGAGAAGACGTGCACGCGGTAGGAGTGTTCCGGGCGCCACCCGGCCGTCGCAAGGCGCCTGCGAGCGTCGCTGGCTGCAGGCTGGCCTTTTATCAGGCTGGCAACGCATTCCTGCAGGTCCGATTTTGCCGAAGCCTCGGCCTCCGCGTCGGAGTACAGCGCGAACGTGTCCGCAATCGCCTGGCCGACGAGCTCGGCTAAGGCGAGCAGCCCCGGCCGCCTCTGGCTGTCGCGCGACTGCACGAGCAGGCGCGCCTCATACGAACCGTCCACCACGATGTTGAAGCAGGCAGAATAGCTCGCCTCCTTTGCGTAGTGGTAATAAAAGGCCCTGCGCTGGTTTATGGCGTCTACGAAATTCTCGTCTGCGACGAGCTCGTTTACCAGATCCGTGTCCATGCTCACGTCGGATTCGCTGAACCAGGCATTCAGCCCCGAGAAGGAGGGGGACCGCGCGATGTAGCGGAGGTTCTTGTCGACGAGGAGGGAGACCAGTCCGGTCTCAAGCTCCAGCAGGCGCAGCATCTCGTTGAAATCGGTGCCCCCTCGGCACAGCCTGGCTATCGCGACCTCCAGCCGGTAATGCCTCTGCACGGCGTTGGCGACACGGTCGGCCAGGTCGGCCGACCGGGCAGAAGTGCTCCTACGCCGCATGCGCGGCGACAACTCGCAGGCCCAAAGGCTCGGCCGCCCCTCCGAGGAGACGCCTGGACCGGGCCCTAGGTTGACGAGGCAAAGGCCGCCATCGGGGCTTCCCGGCCCAGGGGGGACGTCTGCCAGGCAGAGCGCTGGCCGAAGCGCTCCATCGCCCTCGACCAGGCGGTAGCCCTCAATCACGAAATCCTCGTCTGTAGCCGCGCTCGATTCGACTTCGTAGTCAGAGGAAAGGAAGAAGGAGACGATTCCCACCGTGAGCGCCATTTAACCCTCCCGAGCGACCTTGACCAGTTGAGTATCGACTGGTCAATCCAATACTACAAATTGTAGGATAAAACTGCTGCAATTCCTATTATATGCGGATTAACACCAGTTCATCATGAATATATAGTCACATCAGTTCGTTGGATATCCAAAATATAAAGAGCAATCGCAGACACCCGTCGTCAAGGAGGCGCCATGCTGTCACCGAAAGAGAACTACCTCGCCGTACTCAACCACGAGAAGCCGGACTTCGTTCCCGACCTCGCGATGGACGCCATCATGGTCGGCGGCGCGTTCGAGACGTTCGAGAACGGGCCCCTGGGAGGAGGCGTCGACGACTTCGGGCTGGAGTGGGTTTGCACCGCCTCCGCGAACGGCCAGGCCACGCCGGCGCCCGGATGCACCCCCGTCCCCGACGTGACAGAGTGGAAGAAGTACCTCAAAATTCCCGACCTTGCCAAGTACGATTGGGAGGGCATGGCGCAGATGCAGTTCGCCGGCCAGGACCGCGACCGTAAGGTCGTCGTCTACGGGACGTGGAACTCCATCTTCCTGCGCTTCAGCCACCTGCTCGGCTTCGAGGAGGCGCTCATCGCCATGTACGAGGAGCCCGAGGCATGCATGGAGATGATGGAGGCCATAGCGGACTACAAGTGCGATCTCATCGGGCAGATAGCCAAGTACTTCAAGCCCGACGTAATCACGCACTACGACGACGTGTGCACCGAGCGCGGGCCGTTCATGCCGCCCGAGCTGTACCGCGAGATGATCAAGCCCATGCACAAGAAGATGGACGACGCGATCAAAGCGGCGGGGATCCTGCCCGGGCAGCACTGCTGCGGATACTGCCAGGACCTGATTCCCGACTACATCGACGAGGGCGCCGTGGTGTGGGAGGCGGCGCAGCCTATCAACGACATCAAGTGGATCCAGAAGGAGTACGGCAACCGCATCACCGTCTGCGGCGGATACGACACCAACGGGGCTCCCGGCCGCGAGGGCGTGAGCGACGAGGAGATAGAGGCCGAAGTCAAGCGCATGATGGACGAGTACGCCCCGGGCGGCAGCTTTATCAGCATGGCGTTCCTGCTCTCGAACGACCCTGACCCCATGGCCTTCGTGAAAGGCATGATGCGGATCGCCTCGTTCACCGACAAGCTGAGGTACAACTACGTATAACGAAAACTGTGCATCTGGGGAAGCGGTTATGAAACAATGGGGATGTTCCCCATTGTTTCATAACTGAGCAACCTGCAGGAGGTTTACGATGGGAAAGCCGGACGTGCTCATACTGAGCGGGTTCCTCGGGTCGGGCAAGACAACGGTCCTCGTAAAGCTCGCGGAGCACCTGCGGGCGAAGCGGGGGCCCGGTTACCGCATCGCCATCATCGAGAACGAGATCGGATCGGCGTCGGTGGACTCGAGCGTCATCTCCGAAGCGGGGTACTCGGTGACCGAGATGCTGTCGGGGTGCGTGTGCTGCACGCTCGTTGGCCAGCTCGTGCCGGCCATCCAGAAGCTTTCCGAGGAGCTGGAACCGGACCTGGTCGTCCTCGAGGCGACCGGTGTCGCCACGCCGCAGACCATGCGCGACAGCATCGAGAAGTACGGCGGGTGCCCCGTGCGCATCGCGACCATCGTGGACGCCTCACGCTGGCACAAGATACTGCTCGCGCTCCGCATCCTGCTCGAGGGGCAGGTCGAGCCCGCCGACGTCGTCTGCGTCAACAAGTGCGACCGGGCCGACGAGGAACAGCTCACGGAGGTGGAGAGCACCGTGCGCGAGATGAACGCCCATGCGCCCATCGTATACATGAGCGCAGCCGGCCCCGTGAGCGCCGACGACCTCGACCGCATCCTCGAGGGATAACGCAAAGCAGCGGGACAGCTAATCATCGACGGTATGGAAGAGGGGGCTCCATGAGCGGGCACGAGCACCACGGGCATTACGGGCACCGGGAGTCGTTCGCCATCCCGGGCGGCGAGGCCTTCCTGGTGGCGGGCGCGCACGACCAGGCGGCTACCGTCTCCATGACGTTGTGCCCAGACGCGGGCGAGCGCATTCCTTTTGGGAAGATTGTCGAGAAGATGGAAGCCGTCGCAAGGATCGCGGAGGACGCGGGGGGCATCGTCGGTCACATCAAGGGCTTCGCACGCGAGGACGAGGCGTACGCGCACGCGTCGGTCACCGAGGCAGGCCGGGCGGCGGAATGCGAGGGCGACCTGTCGGCCTCCTTCGGGGAGAACGCGGACATCCAGCTCGTCTTCATCGTTCTGCTCATCGGCTGCGACGACCTCGCCGTCATCTGCAAGGAGGCGTTCGGGGCCCTTTAGATTTTCATGGTCGGACCTCCCCACGACGCGAAGGGCCCCGTTGCCGAATACTTTCATTTCATGTGATGAAGCAGTTGCGCTGGAGCCCATCCTAATTTCGTTGTCGATGACGGTGAACGCCGTGCTTCAATTAGTTTACGGAGCGTTTTACATTCAGGGTGTCCTCTCAAGGCGGAGGTCGCCGGTTCGAATCCGGTCGGAGCTACCAGAAACCCCAGGTCAGCGGCTCAAAGCCCTGGCCTTTTCTCTTGCAAACGGCACCATTTCGGCCTTCGTTGGCTAAACGTTGGCTAAGGATTCATGGTGTCGGCGAACGGTTGGAGCTTTGCTTCGAATGGGGTGTAAGACTTGCGTGAATTATGGGGCTTGGCCATCGTGTGAAGGATGTGACACTTGTGACGGGAGTTATCGCCCTCTGCAGATACCCTCAACTCGACTTTCCGGCAGCGCCCCGTTTCATCGCCAGCCCTCCTTCGAGCTCGAGATCGAGCTCGGTTCGCTGGGGTCTGGCGGTAGGTGCGAGAAGAACGTGCGCAACGGGGCGCTCATCGGGCTGACGGTCTACTACGACACGCCCGACCCTAGATCAACAGGATGTTACGCGGCTTACTATCGCGTTCATTGGAGGGGTCCGAAACCCGACTGGGGCAAGTGGAAATATAACGACGACGACAGGGATTTAGCGCTCCGCAAGGTGATCGAGGAAGATCTTGGGTGGAGCACGGCGACGGTGCGCCGCTGGGTTGACAAGTCAAGCAAGTTCGACCGCAAGGGGATGCCCGGAGTCGGCAAGGCGATAGTCGTCAGTAGGTCCGGTGGCGATGATTCGTGAACCCTTCAACCCTTTAGGCGCCACTTTGAAGGGTTGCATGACAACACCCCTTCGCCACTTTATTAATAACGGTGAAGGGTTAACCGTCCCAGTAGTCGGGCAGGCAGCGGGGGACGCAGTTTCCCCGCCCTGCATGCCCGCCCAGGCCACGATTCGCGCTTGTCCTTTCAAACTTGCTCGTCCTTAAAGGGCCGGTGAGCGATGCGACGGCCCTGGACAACGAAGCAAAATTCAATCCTGCGCGAGCTCGGACATATGGGTGTCGACACGGTTCGCGAGGCAATCCTTTGGGAATGCGGCGTTGTGGGCTTGCGGCTCAATTGACAGAGCGGTCTTTGTCCCAGATGTACCGAGCTCATGCATCTGAACGAGGAGATTGCCTTCAACGAGATCCTTGACGATGCAGTATAATTACCTTACTTGGGTGTGGTAGTACACTAGGAGGCAGCAAATGCCAAAAGTCATCAGAGTTGAAATCGTCGGAGGGACACAACTGCTGTACTTCGATCAAGCAGTTGATAGGTTAGATTACGATGAAGCAATTGTTCAGGGAAAGCGATTTCCTGCTCAAAGCATAATAAACCGGAAAGCTGATGGAACCCTCGAATACTCTAGAACGTCGACGGCAGTTACTGCAGAATTTGGCAATTACCCCAAGGAATTCTTCCTCAATCAAGAAATCGCCCTCGTTCGCCATGGCGAAGAACCCAAGAAAAAGAAGAAGTGGTTTTGGTAGCGCCTGAGGTTGTTTACGAGCATGACCCGGACGCTTACCTGCCAATCCTTTTGTGAAACATCCTGCTTGAACAATCATTTGGCTGGCATGTTATTTGAAGTCGAATACCATAAGACCTGGGCCGCCTTCTTTGAAGACCCAGATGTGAAAGCCGCCATCAGCGATATCGAGGCACAAATAGCAGGTCAGGATTTTTTCCCGCTTGTCGACGATGTGCTGCGTTTCTCATCTGTTGATTTATCTCAAGTACGGTATGTTTTGGTAGGGCAAGATCCATACCATTCCCTAGATAAAGAGCATAGGCGGCCTCAGGCAACGGGGAGAAGTTTCGAGGCTTACGAGCTTATCGGCGAAGGATGGGACCACCCAATCAGGCAACGCTCTTTGCAGAACATACTAAAGGCCTTGTACTACGCGCAGACGGGCAAAAAGGCCTCGTTGCCTCGGATTCGCGAGCTAATCTCGACTGGCGAATTCCATGTGGCACCACCTGGCGAGCTTTTCGTTAACTTGGAACGGCAGGGAATCCTTTTCCTCAATGCAACCCTGACTGTTCCTCCGGGGGAACCTGGCAAGCATCATATTCTTTGGAAAGAATTTCGCCGTAGGCTTGTGGATTACATTGTCACGCGAAAGCCTGATGCTGAATGGATTCTCTGGGGAGACGATGTTAAAAAGCTAATCGGCCCTTTGCCAACGAATGTCAAAACTCACGAATGCTGTCATCCGCGTCGATTGGAATTTATCGAACAATCAAACATTTCAAGCATTGATGTGAGTTGGGCGGTTTAGACAATCGGGCAGAGTCAACAGCTATTGCCTGAGTAGTCCATTACATCCTTGATGCTGTCATCAGGAGTGGGGAAGCGCCCGATACATCTTTCCTGAATGTTGGCAGATACGATATTACGCGCTGGCAGAACGAATCGTCTGAATAAAAGAAATCGCGTTCCGCATAGAGGATCGAGTCTTCGGGCGCAATGTGATACTTCACATACTGCTGCGCCGCGTTGAGTGCGTTGCAAGCTAGATTGTATTGAACGATCTTATCCTTTGAAACGCTGAGCAGCCGAGAGGAAATCTTTGCCCCGTATTGGTCGCTAAACTGGATGAGCGTATCACCACCCGCCATCGTGCGCTGTGCATTTGGGATCCCGAGCTTGACTTCCAAGGTGCTCAGCCCGGGAGTCATTCTTGCAAGCTTCTCGTCATATGTGCACTCAAACCCAGCTTTCAATAGCGCAGAATATAGTTTGCTACAGCTCTGTTGCGCAATCCCCATGATTCGTCTCCAATCTTTGCGACAAATTGGACTAGCATTGGTATGGTTTGACGAGAGGGCTTTTCGACCTGTCAGCGCCGTTGCACATCCCTAATGAAGCGATTATACGACAGACATTACCGCTAGCCGGTCTATACAATTGCAAATGTGACGTATTTGACTTTGCTTTACTGAGCGATCTATTGTGCAAAAAATAGTCAATTACAACAGAGGGCGCGCCACGAGGCGTGCTCTTTTCGTTCCAACTGACCGATTGTCCAAGGAATAGCAAGTTGAATTTGTGCAAGAAAAGTAAGGGCTTTCTTGAAGCGCACGGCAGCTCTCCTTTTATGGAGTGCGTCATCCTATCGCGAGGCGCGGTATCAGTGCTGTTCGGATCGTCGGGTCATAATCAATCAACATATTCATCAACAAATCCCAAACACGTTATTTAACACGAAACCGTCTCTTCTTTTACAAACGATATGGAGCTTGTTTGGCTTCTTCATCTTCTTGGAACTCAGCCTATAAGAGCCGACCATGATGTCAAGAAGCTCCTGTTGGGTGAGATCCTTGTCGAACCGCGTGATCCTTGACCCCAGTACTGGAACATACACGTCTTCGGTCCCGTGGTGCATGTCCAGTTGCGCCCAGAGGGCATCAAGGCATGCGACGTATTCGTCGTAGGTGAGGCAACCCAGGCCGTTGCTATCGAGCTTGGCGAAGGCCATCAGGAGATATCGCCCGTTGGGAACAATCGTGCCGGGTTTGTATCTCAATCTCCCGTCGTGCCGCGGCTTCTTCTCCGGTTTCACCCCGGCTTTCCCGATCAGATCTTGCACATCGACCTCCGGATGCCTGAGCAAGTATTGACCGCAAATCGAATCCGGCTTGACGTCGGAGGGGGCGTCCCCGATTCTATCAGTGAAGCACTCGTCGAAATTCACGACCACTTTGCCTTCAGCGACCTCGAAGATATCGCCGTACTCGACCTGGATGGAGTAGTTGTCACCCACGATGGAGACCTTACTCCTATGCTTTCTGTAGCAGGAGTACGCGATGTTGAACAGGGCGAAGATTGACACGCAGATCACTACACGCCACAAGACAACATTTGCCCAAACCGGCCATGCGGCATTGACCCTGAAAGAGCTGAAGCTGCTCTCGGGGACAACGGCCATGACAAGGGCCATTGCCGCATAAGCGATTGCGTTTGCCCTACTGGGCAAAATCCTTCCCAGTTTACTCATATCCAAGGACTCTCTTGACGAAGGCGTAATTGCCGACGCGGTTACCCAAGGCATCCCTCACCCAGAACGGCTCGGCGCAATCCCCGCATCCTTTCATGTAGGACGGCAGCCATCCGATTTGGCGGTTGAGCGAATTGTAGACGACGATGATTTTCTTGCCTCTCCGTTGAGCTTGCCTGAACTCATGCTCGATGTATGAGAATGTGTTGATGTTTCCGAGGTCACCATCAGGATCAGGGTCCGAAGTCAAAGGCCATTTGCAGATGGATTTGCCGTTGGCGTTCTGCTTGTACGGGGTGCAATTGCAGTACGCTCCTGTGCTATTCCTTCTGCAGGTGCTGCCGGCGACACGGGAGGCGGTCTTGTCTCCGATGATGAATATAACTGCCGAGGAGGCGTTGATTTGCCGGTTGAATTCCTTCTTGAGGTCACACGGACGGCAGTCGGGGTCGTTCACAACGCTACCAGAGATGACCTCAGCAGTATCGACATAGTCCACCTTGTGCTTGTCGTCTTTCCCCCACGAATGGAGAACGTCGACTACGTCTCGATCGCCATCGCTCGGCGAATAGTCCGCACTTATGTAGACGCGCTTGCTCATTGTTCCTCCAATCAAGAGATTTATATTTGACGATATTTTCGTCTTTTATCGAATGTTAACATTTGACGGTTTTCTCGTCAAATGGTAACATTTATCGCGATATAGTCAGATACACCCAAACGGTGCGGGGTCTGCCGGAACCGGAGGAAGGCGATGTTGATAAGGTTTTCGTTCAAAAACTTCAAGTCCGTGGGATTGGAGCCCCTCACACTGGAAATGGTCTCGTCCGCGAAGGTTAGGACGCTCAAAACCCACGTTTGCGCCTCCTCGAAGAGGGTTAAGGTGCTCAGAAACGCCGTGGTCTACGGCGGAAACGCGGCTGGTAAGACTACGCTCGTGCGCGCTCTCTCGTTCATGAAGGTAACAGTCCTTGAAGGCATCCTGCCGCAAGTCGGTGCGAGGGAGTTCTGCCGCTGCGGGAAGGGATTGGCAGAAGAGGAGTCGACGTTCGACATCCAGTTCAAGGTCGGCGAAGACGTGTTCGACTACGGATTCAGCTGTATCCTGTCGAGATTGGAAATCAGGTCAGAGTGGCTCTACTTGCTGGGATCATCGGCGAAGCCGGTGTTCAAGCGTGGCAGAGCTGAGGGCGTCTCTTTCGGCAAGTGGCTGCTGGACAAATGCGAGGACATGGACCGATTCAGACTCAACGTGTACAGGGAGGACTTCCTGGATGAACCCGCAGCGAAATCGAGGCTATTCCTAGCATACATGGCAGACGGGAAAGGCCTGAGACCCGGATCGTCCCTGTCCGTGTTCCCGGAGGCAACGTCTTGGTTCTCGTCCTGCCTTGACGTCATAGACGCGGGCCAGCGGACCCAGACGACCGAGTTCTACGCCGACGACAAGGGGCTGGACGCCGTGGCTGAGGTGCTTTCGTCCTTCGACACGGGGGTCGACGGCCTAAAGAAAGAACGGGTTCCCATCGGCGAGCTCGACAAGTACGTTCCGGAAGCCCTCGTCCTAGCTATCAAGGAAGTGCTCAGGGGAAACGTTCCGAAGGGCGACGACGACCGCACCGTACTCACTGTGCGCAACGACGATGTCTTTCTCGGCGTTGAGCGGACGGGTATGAACGAACCCGAGGCGGCCATACTCCGGACGACCCACGAGGGCTCGTTTTTCGACTTCGACTTCCACGATGAGTCGGACGGGACGAGGCGCCTCTTCGACTTCATGGACCTTCTGTTCACGAAGAGCAAGGATCGCGTTTTCGTGGTGGACGAACTCAACAGGAACTTCCATCCCATGCTCACGCAGCACCTGGTAGAGCTTTTCAACGAGGTCCACGCGGACGACGACTGCCAGCTTGTCTTCACAACGCACGAGAACGACATCATGTCCTACAAGTACTTCAGACGCGACGAAATCTGGTTCGTCGAGCGTGGCGATGAAGGCCTTACGCGGCTATACCCGCTCGACCAGTTCGCGTCTGGCGACGCGCGCTCAGACGCACGCCTTAGCAAGAGGTACCTCGAGGGGCGCTACGGCGGAGTACCGGTCATAAATCTCTCCCGAGCACGCGCGGCGCTTGGTATTGAGGAGGACTAGCATGTCCCCACTGCTGCCGCTGGACACGTGGTCAGCCAGGGCGACAAGACCTGAGGTGTCACCCAAGTCGAAGTGTTTCCTCGTGGGCGAGGGGGCAAACACCGAGTACTGGTACCTGGAAAGCCTGGCTGAGCGGCTAGCCAAGATGGACCTCCCGGAGCTTATCGAGCTCAAGCCCGTGAAGCGTACGGGCGACGACAGAAACCAGTCGGCACCCAGGAGCCTGCTCGAACAGGCGCGCAGAATCCGCGCCGATGAGGACGGCGATTTCGGATTCGACGAGGCAACGGACCGCATCGTGGCGTTCTTCGACATCGATGCCTACAAGGGAGATGCCGCTCTGTACGAAAGCGATCTCGAGAGCTTTAGGGACATCGCCCAGGTTGCGGTCACCAACCCGAGCTTCGAACTGTTCCTATTGTTGCATCTGGACGGCGCAATCAATCGAATTGTACTTCCGAACGAACAGGAAATCTTGCTGAATTCCTACGTTGGAAGACGCAGGTTCGTGGAAAAGCTCGCCAGGGACGAGCTCGGCATAAATGTTAAAAGGAACCGTACAGTTGGCAAGCTTGCTGATAGATTCGAGATTGCAGCCAGGGCGGAGACGGCCTTAAACCAAAATCCAGCAAAAGCGATGGGAAGGCTCACCAGCAATGTCGCTGCCTCCATCAACACGGTAATCCAAGAGGGCTCTGCCTTATAAGATTGCCATGTTGGCGCATCCTTACCGCCGGCAAAACAAGTTACCGTCTACAGCTTCATCGCGAGCAAGTTGCACCAGAGCCGCTCTATGCGGTTCTGACCCTTGTCGGAGAGGCTCCCCGAACCCGCCGGGCTGGCAGCGTGGGCTGCCGGTGTCTGGCGACGCAACCGCAGCCTCTGGCTGCTGACTTCCGCGAGGCTCGCGGAAGGGGGATGTAATGCGAACGCGTGGGTTCCGTCGCCGATTGCAAGGCTTTCATGGCCGGCGGCGCCAGGCGCGTTCGGGATGGCGAAGGCCCCGCAACCGTTTGGGGGTTTCGGGGCCCGCGGTCGCCCGCGCCGGGAGGCACGACCGCAGCCTACAGCTCGGGGCCGCGGTCTCTGCCCTTCGCGCGCGATTCCCGCCCGCGTCGTTCATGGTTGTCGAGGATGTAGTCGATGTTGCTCTTCGCGATCGAGATGTCCCAGTTGCGCTTGCGCTCGTCGCACCAATTCTCGTAGAGCGCGTCGCGCTCGCGTTCGAGGCGCGCTTTCTCCTCGCGCATCTCCCTGATCGTCGGCGGCCTGCCGTCGGGGAAGATCTCGGCGAGGGCCTTGCGCGCCTCGTTGCATTCCTCGAGCTCCCTCCGGTGGGCGAGGTAGAACGCCCTGCGGTTGCTCGATGCTCGGTAGGCGCGCCAGGCTTCGCGGTTCGATAGGTACTTTCCCGACGCGCGAATCGCACGGCCGATGCGGCGTATCTCGGCCTCCTTGGCGTCGAGCGAGGCCTTGGCCTCTGACAGCGCCCTCGACGAGAGTGACTTCGCCGCGTCGAGCTCGTCGCGCGTCTCGAAGCCCGCCTCCTGCACGAAGGCGACCGACTCGGAGAGCTTTCGGAGGTTCGACGCCCTCACCTTGTTTTCGTACGCAGCCCCCCTCGAGCGGATGGCCTCGTTGATTTCGGAGACGAGCGACTGCCCCGAAGGCATCCTTCCGTGAGCGAGCCGGTATCTGATGCACGCGTCGATGACGGGCCATTCGTAGTCTACGCCCAACGCCCGGCCGGTGATGTTCCTGTCGCGTTCGGGATGCCTGTACGCGATGCGGCCGCGGGACATGCTGCAGCCGATCCCGTGCTCGGATCTTAGAATCTCGACGAAGGAGTCGAAGCCGTCGGCGCGTGATCGGGCGTCGCGGACGGCGATGCGGACCTGCTGCTTCTGGGTCTGGTAGTGTGAACGTCTCGCGCCGCCTCCCCGGGATTCCGTCTTCTCCGAATCGGCGCGGGATTCGGGGCCGGCCCCGGTGCCCGGCTCCTTGCCTTCGGCGCGCTCCCCGATTTCGAGCCGTCTCTTCGCCCAGTACTCCCGGTCGGTGACGCGCTCTCTGGCGGGCGACAGCAGGTCCACCTGGTGCAGGTTGCGCGCCCGGCACATGTCCATGACGGCGCGCTTGAGCTCGGCGTGGCACTTGTTCGTGGCGTGGTGCTTGCCGCCGGCCCGCCACTCGCTCTGATGCGTCATCCAGTCCCGCACCGGCTCGTCGAGGCTGCGGACGCTGCAGAAGACGATGTGGGCGTGCACGTTGCCGGTTCCGTTGCGCCCTCCGGGATGGGTGCATACGACGCCCACGTGCCCGCCGAACCACTCGCGCGCGAACCGCGCGGCCATCGCGTGGGCCTCCTCCACCGTGAGGCCCACCTCGGCATCTCGCGGGTCGAAGCTGAGGATGTAGTGGTGGGCCTTCACGTCTCCGGGGAGACGGTTCTTGCGGTGAAGGTCGTTCACGGCTCTGGCGGCGAGCGGGTACGAGAGCGGCTCGCAGTTTATGCCGTCCATGAGGAAGTCCTCGCGGGGAATTGGCCTGCCGGAATCGTCCAGGATCGCCTTGCCGCCCAGCTCGTCGTGCTGGTACATCAGGTAGTCGATGGCGGCCTGGTAGTCGCCGTTCTTCACCGGGATGTGCTTAAGGACCGCCAAGCGTCCACCCCCATGTCCACTCCCTCGGTCGCGAGCTCGGTGAGCACGTGCGCGCACTCCGTCACCTCCACGAAAGCCGCGCTCGCCTCGGCGCGGAGCGCGTCGTCCATCGCCGTGTGGCGGTTGAGCCACCTCGCTATCTGGTTCAGGTTGTTGCCGACGCGCCCGAGCGCGGCGACCGCGGGCTCGATGCCGCGCGCGTCGAGCACGATGGGGTTCACGTATTTGAGCTGCCTGCCGAGAATCAGGCGCCTGGCGTAGACCGCGACGGCAAGCTTGCAGCCATCGGCTTCCTTTTCGATGCATCGGTACTGGTCTTCCGTGAACCTGACCGTGATCCTCTTGTCATGCTTGTCCGCTGTGTTCGGTTTCTCCGACATCGTTCCCTCCTCAGGGTTCCTGGCCGTCCGGCTCCATCCGCCATAGCGTGAGGATGGTGCCCTCCCGCGCGTGCTGGCGCCGGTAGCATACGTTGCGTGATGACATGAAATCGGCGTGCTGGGCGAGGTGCTTGCCGAACGCGGCCACGCTCACGTCGCCGGCGCCCACCGCGCAGAGGAGCTGGGTCGCGGTTCCCTGCCACTGCCCTGGATGCGAGGCCATGAAGTCGACCGTGCGCAGCACGTCGTCGGGGACGTCGCGCTCCTCGAGCTCCTCGCGGCTCGTCACCTCGACCAGGTGCCAGCGGCAGTCGCGGAAGCGAACCTTCAGCTCCAGAAACTCCCGGTCGCGCCCCGCGAGCGAGAGCGTCGCGTTGCCGTCCGAGCGGTTGACGTCCGACAGCACCATGGTGCTGTCGGCGCATCCAGTGATGCCGGTCGTCCCGCTCACGGTGTTGAACACGTCGGCATCCCCCATCTTGCGCGTGTGGTGCACGGCCACGATCGCGATGCCGTTGGCGTCCGCGAGCTTCTTGAGCGCCGTCAGGTCGGCGTAGTCGGCGGCGTAGGCGCTGTCGCGGCTGGGCTCGCGCACCATCTGGAACGTGTCGACGATGACGAGCTTCACGGCCGCGTGCGCGGCCAGGTAGTCCTCGATCTGCGGGATGAGGCCGCTTGCCACCTTCGCCGCCGCCGTGGCGAAGTCGAGCTCTCCGCTCGTCTCGTCGACGAGCTTCCACGAGCGCGTCTTCAGCCGGTTGCGCGTGTCCTCGAGCGCGAGGTAGAGCACGTCGGACTTCGCGGTGGCGAAGCCGAGGAAGCTCTCGCCTTGCGCGACCGATATCGCCATGTCGAGCGCAAGCCACGACTTGCCGGCCTTCGGCGGCCCGACGAGCAGGTGGAGGCCCGTCGTGATGAAATCCTCTACGATCCAGTCGGCTTCCTCGGGCGGCTCCTGCAGGATCTCGCGCAGCGAGAACGTCTCAAGGCCTGGCACGGTCATCGCGTCCCCCCTTCGCCTGGCACGTCTGCCATCGGCCCCGGACGTCCTTGGCCATCTCCACGCCGAGCTCCTGCGCGAGCGCCTCCATGCCGTCCTCCAGGTCGAACACGTACCGCGCGAGCTCCTCGGCGTCAGGCCATGCGTCGAGGCCGTGCGCGCGCAGCATGCGCGCGTCGTCGGCCGCGTCCCTGAAGTACGTTGAGTCCCTACCTCGCATGGCTTGCTCCTTTCCTTTGCGTAGTGGCCTTGGGCCAGGTGATGTCGATGCTGCCGTGCTCCTCGAGGTAGGCGTCCAGGTCGCTCGCGCGCACGAAGACGGCGTGGCCGATGTGCACTACCCCGACCTCGTGCATGAGCAGCAGCGCCTTGCTGCGCCCGCAGTCGAAGAGCTCGGCGAAGTCCCTCCATCCCAGGTAGGGCCTCGGGTATGCGGTTGTCTGCATGTGTTCCTCCTTCCCGGCGGGGCGCCCAAGACTCCCCGCCGGCTCCTGCGTTCGTTTTTCGTTTGGGCTGATGCGGCATGTGGCCATGCGATGCGCTTTCGCCCGTTTCGCGCCGAACCGGTTTGGCACCTCCTATAATGCCGAAATGACCTATACGGTTCTAGCCATAGGAAAACGTATGGAATTCTGCTTCGACGGCGTCATGAAGCTCGACAACAGGACCGGCCGCGTCGTCGGCGCCGACGTCCGCGTCGAGGGCGGCGACACGTTCCTGTTCACCCCGGGCCCCGCCTCCGACGGGTTGGGCGCGATGCCGAAGGCCCCGGAGGTGAAGAGGGAGGCGTTCCTCGACTTCGCCCGCGTCCGCGCCGATGCGGCCCTGAAGAGCGGGGGTGAAGGGGCGTCCGGAAACGCGCTCGTCGAGGGCCTCCTGGCGTTCGCCGTCGAGCACGGGCCGCTGTTCGGGTTCGCGGGGCTCTCCGACGACGCTCCCGAGATCCGCGAGCCGGTGTCGGACTGGGTATCCGCCCAGCTGGTGATGGAGCGCGCGTTGAAGGCCGAGGTCTTCTCGCGCGGCGGGGAGGTCGATGCGTCCGAAATCGACGCGTGCTTCAGGGTGGAGGCGTACGCCGACGATGAGGTCGGCTACTGGGCCTACGTCTTCGACCCGGGAATCGCACCGGGCGAGCTGTACCGGACCTGCCTGAAGCCGAGCTCGGTTGATGGCTACACCGCCGAGGACGGGAGCATCCTGCGCAGCTACTGGATCGACGGGTGCACGAGCCCGGTTCCAGGCGCGCCGCTCTACGACGCCGGCATGATCGCGCAGTTCGTGACCGTCTACCCCGCCGAGGTGTTCGGGCGGGCGCCCTGGCCGGACGCGATCCTGCCGCTTTCGGTCGTGAGGGGGCGGGCCGAGGTCGAGGCCGAGGTCGCATCTCTGCTGAAGATCGTCGCGGGCAAGCACACGGGCGGGGTCTCGCTCGACTTCCGCAACCCCATGTCCGCCGTGGGCGCGTGGGAGGAGGGCGCCTACGGCATCGTCTGCACGTCCTACCTGTCGTACATGTGGCACGAGCTCGCGCAGGCCTACACCCGCAGCGCCTTCCGCGTGTGCGCCAACCCGAAGTGCGAGAACGTCATATCGATCAACGAGGAGACGAGCTCGGGCAAGCGGTTCTGCAGCGAGAGGTGCCGCGCGCAGGCGAACAACGCCAAGCTGAGCGCGCAGAACGCGCGCGCACGCGAGGCTTTCTACGCGTGCAAGGACTACGCGGAGATTTACAGGGAGGCGTTCGGCAAGGCGCTCTCGTTCAAGGACCCGGAGCGGGCAAAGCTCTGCAAGAGGCTCGACAGGTGGATAGAGAAGGACTTCGCGAAGACGGCGAGAGGGAAGTCCGCGCTGAAGCAAGGCGCCGCCAGTCGGTGACGGGCGCGGGCGTATCCTGGAAGAAGCGTCACTTCCGTCACAGCCGTCACTTGTGAGGTTCGCTGTTGGCGATTCTTTCGATGAGGTCGTTCGCCCAGGCGACGGCGTCGTCGAGCGACTCGAGTACGGGGAGACCCTTTCCCTGCTCCTCGTAGATGGCATGCCAGCCATCTTTCGCTATCACGGGGCTTGGCCACGGCTGCTTGTTCCGATAAGCGAAGAGCCTCTTGCAGGTTGCGAGCGTCAGCGCGTAGTCCAGTTTCCCGGTGGCGTCGATGATCTGCAGGTCGACGAGGTCGTGCGCACGTTGGCTGCCTGGCTCGCTCAGGGCGTGGATCTTCTGGGCGGCCTGGTGGTGGAGCGGCATGAGCGGTACGGGATTGGGCCTTGGGAATCCGAGCCTGTCGAATAGGGCGACGATGTCGGGCGCAATTTCCAGGTCGGGATCGTCCGCATCGCCTATCTCGTTGTGGCCGACCTCGAGCTGCACGGTGAGCCACGGCTTTCCGTTGTAGGAGAGCTTCACGTCGAAGGGCTGCATCACGTACTGGGCGGGAACGTCCTTGGGCGTCGCCTGCCTGCGCGTCACCAGTCTCCCGGTGAATCCGTTCCAGCCGCCAGCCAAGGCTGCTCCGAGCGACTCGGCGAAGCGCTCGACCGTCTCGGCTCGGGCGACGTCCAGGTCGGTCGTGAAGCGCGTCGAGCTATCGCCTAGCCGCAACTTGATGGCAGAACCGCCCTTCACAGCCCCGCTGGGCAGCAGCTGACCGATGACAGCATTGGCCACGATGGCGCGCACCCTCAGGTATGCGTCGCGGTCGCCTTCGGCGATTCGGAGCAGCGTCTTGTCGAGGTTGACTTTGCTGTTCGGGGGATTCATGTGCGCACCTCGAGCTCCCTTGCGATTTCCCTCGCGTCGTCTGCCAGGAGGTACCCCTCCTGCCTCGCCCTCTCGACGGCCTCCTCGAGCCTGCCGCGCATCACGCTGGCGCGGGCTGCGCGGATTGCATCGGCCACGCTCTGGCTGGGAACCCCGTCGTAGACGGCGCCCGCCGTCTCTCCGGGGGTGTGCACGAGCCTGATGTAGCCGGGGAGGCTCTTCCTGACCCTGTGGGGCGTGGCGACGTGCAGGTAGGCGGGGTTTGTGGGGCAGAGCTCCAGCATGCCGAGCACTGCTTCTCCGTAGAGGAAGGCGTCCGGCCCGACGAGCGCAACCGCGAGCGCATAGGGGTCGTTGGGCTCGGGGATGCGCCTCGTTAACCGATAGACCCCCTGGCCGACCCGCTCGATTCGACCGCGCCTGGCGTACTGAACCAGCTCGTTGTTGGTCACGCCAGCCGCACGTGCCTGGGAGGACGTGATGAGGCCGAAGTTGTCCGCTGCGATCTCGTAGATTATGTCGTCGAACTTTGTCATGGCAAAAGTATAACGAATAAATAATAGTTTTGGCAACACTAAATCGAGAGACGGGTTTCGGATTCTTTCGTCGAGCAATCTAGCTGCCGCTTCGCGGCTGCGGCGTCGACAAGTTCGGTAACCCACTTCGGCCATTCGCTCGCCTGCACAGTGGCAATCGTTTCCCGAAATACCTCCAGCGACTGCTCCTGCGGTGCCTTATCGCCGAGTGCGGCTTTCACGAACGAGTCCATCGTCTTCGCCACCTCGCGTTCGTGTGAGGGCACCCTCTCGGCGTACAGCTCGAGTGTCGTGGAGGACCGGCGGTGGCCGAAATGCGCCTGCGCCGTCTTGACGTCGACGTTCGCGCCGACGAGGTACGTGGCGCCGAAGCTGCGAAGCGACTTGTACGACGGTCCGACGTATCCGCCGTGCTTCACGCGCATGATGCCGCGGCTGTCGAGCCATTTCTCGTGGGTGGTGTACTCGCCCAGCCCCCGCTCGATCATGAGCGCGCGCATCCACCTGCTGAAGTTGTCGGCGTTCAAGTGGGTGCCGTAGTGCGAGCTGCATACGGGTGCCGTCTCGTCCCATTCCCTGCCGCAGGGGATCCTGCCCCGGTGCCACTCCTTCACCAAGTGCGGGAACTCGGCTTTCTGGACATCGATCCATGCAAGGAGCAGGCCCTTTAAGAACGAGCCCATGGCGAGCGCCCGCTCGGAGCCAGCCTTGGCGGGGACTATCTTGCCGCGCTTGTCGAGCGTGCCTCGGATGTATATTGCATCCTTCTCGAAGTCGAGGTCGCAGGCGCGCAGGGCCAGCGCCTCTCCCAGGCGGATATGCTCGGTCATCCCGAGCCACAGCGCCACGACGCGGCCGTTGAGCTCCTGCTCGAACAGCCAAACGATGAACTGGGCCGCCACGTCCTCCTCGATGCGGCGGTGAGCCTTGGTCGCGGGGTTCACAGGCGGCTCGTGGACGGTCGTGACGAGCGCGCATGGGTTGTAATCGATGCACCCTGTAATCGCGGGGCGTTTCAGGATCTGCTTGAGCTTCTTGAACATCTTGAAGATGGTATGCTCCGACACGCCGTCCTCGCGCATCTTCGTGACGACCTTCTCGATGTGGCTCGGGGTGAGGTTGCGCACGGTGACATTGGGGAATAGGATCTCAATGCGCTTGATTTCGCTCTCGTCGCGCTCGATGGTGCGGAAGGAGGGTTTGGCGATGCCCGTCGACCTGAACGTCGCCTCCGCCTGCACTCTGCGATCGTCCTGCCATTGGCGGGCGAACTCGGCGACGGTGAGGTTCACGCCGCCGTCGCCTTCGATGAGTTCCTTGCGGTAGCGCTCTGCCTCGACGAGGGCCCTCGCCTTGCTCGAAGCTTCAATCTGCCTCGATTTCGACCAGTACCAATTCTCGTGGGGGCCGCCCAGATGGGCGTCTGGCTCCATGCGGATGCGCGCCGAGTAGAGCCGGCCCGGCTCGATTGCCCGCAGCGAGATGCCATCTTCGAAGTAGGTCTTTGCTTTCTTGCTCTTGGCCACCGTTGTCTTCCTGCGCCAAATGGTCTTCGTTTTGCGCATTATATAGCCCACGTTGGCTAAGAAAACCGTTGGCTAAATGGTTGGCTAAAACGCCAATCCAGACCAAATTGGAATAAGAGAAAACAAATTGCGACCTGGGGATTTGTGTGCTAAAATCCATAATTGACCTCATATAACCAAGGGCGGAAGTATAGCCCTCTCAAGGCGGAGGTCGCCGGTTCGAATCCGGTCGGAGCTACCAGGAAATCCAAATCCCCGCCAGGGGGATTTTTGATTTCCGCTATTCGATCGGATGAGAACCGGAGGTTCGACTACGGCGGTACGCTGGAAGCGCACCGCCGGCTGCGGCGAGGGTCAAGGCTGCCGCGAAGCGGTCGAGCGGAATTCGCGGAGCTAATTCCGCGTAGCCTTGACGCGAGCGAATCCGGTCGGAGCTACCAAATACCCAGGTCAGAGCTTCGTGCTTCTGGCTTTTTTCTTGACTGGAGGTGCCGGTCAAGAATCAGTCAAGAATCGTTTCTGGTTCTGCTCCGACAGCAACGCTTTCACTCGCTGGCAATTCCTCCAAATGCCATTCCGTTATCCATTGATATCGGGCGTCGCGTCTATTTCGTCGGGCAATTTTTCGATGACGTCCTGCAGGTGTCGCGATTCTTCGAGCGTCCTCATGGTCGCCAAGTGGGGCTCCGCATAGATTCCTTTCCAGAAATGCTCCTCGTATTCGGGACGGCACTCGAATGCGAGGGAGGGCTCTTCCGTGGAAAAGAGGGTATGAACGCCCGGTTTATTCCCCCTCGCATCGAGCTTTATCCATTTGCCGTTAATGTGAACAGCGTTGAACGCGTGAACGCAGTATCCCATGGAATCGTCGTCGGCGAGTGTGATCCGTTGGAAGCAGAAGCCTGCCGGTATACCCTGCGAGCGCAACAGCGCTGCGAGGAGGTTCGCCTTGGCGTGGCAGATGCCCGTCCTGTGCTTAAGGACGTCGGAGGCCCTTGCTGTAATCACCGTAGCGCCGCAGTCGAAGGAATGGGGTATCTCGTCGCGCACGAATTCGAAGGCAACCCTGGCTTTTTCGATATCGCTCATGCCGTCCGAAAGCAACTCGGAGGCTAGCGCTTGGACATTATCGGCGTCGAAGTCGATATATTCGCTGGCTGCTAGGAATTTGTCCATAGTATCTCCGTCATCGTTGTGCGAGGAGCTGAGATGTACTTACCCGGCGGTGGCAAGAACGCGGGCGGCTTTCTCCAACGCGGCCTCGCGCATGAAGGTGGATTTCTTCACGCCCGAAATTTCGGCAGCCTTCTCGATCATCTCGGCTCCGGACCGGGGGCACTTGAAGGAGAGGTTCGCGTTGGGTTCGTTCGAGAGTCTGGGCCTGCCGGCGCGCAGCTCGACGAGCTGGCCCTTCCAGGTGCCATCCTCCCATTCTTTCGCCCTCTCTTCGATCTCCTCGTCGGTCAGGACGTATCCGTTTGCAAGTTTGTATTCGGCCATAGTCATCGTCTCCTTGCGTCCTCGACTTCGTTGCGTGTCCGCTTGGAAAGCGGCGTGTTCGCATGGTAGATGAGCCATCTGTCCACGGTGGGAACTCCCACCATCTCGATTTCCCTGCCGTTCGAGTCGGCCCCGATCCATAGGTACTCGGGGAAATTCGGGCTATCTGGGCGAAGCGCCTCGTAGTAGGTATTCTCCC
>JAFRJC010000138.1 GCA_017432445.1 Eggerthellaceae bacterium
AAACCGGGATTTGGATTCAGCCAATGTATTTCCGATGCGATTGCTTTACGTTTTCTTGATCGACCATTGCGTAGCAGAGCGTCGTATCAATCTTGCTGTGACCAAGCAAAACCTGGACTTGCTCGATAGGCATGCCTTTGTCTATCGCCTTGGTGGCAAGTGTTCTTCTGAATTTGTGTGGGTAAACCCTTGGTAAGTCGAGCTCCTTCCCAAGCTTGCGTAAACGGGTCTCCACACCGCTTATTTCCAATCGCGCGTGCGGTTTGTTAAGCGACACGAACAGCGCAGGATTACCGTCGTGACGCGATTCTAGATATGCCTGTAAGTGGACTTTGGCCCGAGCATCGAAATACGCTTTGCGTTCCTTGCTGCCTTTCCCATGCACGATGCACTCGCGCGATCCGAGATCAATATCTGCCCTGTTGAGCTTTACAAGCTCACCTACGCGAATACCAGCTGAGGCCAGCAAATCAATCATGGCCAAATCCCGAATCTCACAGCAGCTATCCCGTAGCACCTCGAGCATTTCATCGGAGTACACCGGTTTCACAGGCCGAGTCGCCCTAATCTTCTTAATCCGTTTGGCAGGGCTCTTGTAGATATAATCCTCAACCTCGAGCCACGAGAAGAAGCTCGAAATGATTCTCCTGATATTGTCGACCGTAACGTTGCTTGCGCCACTCTGGCGCTGGTAATTTGCGAGGTAATCCCGAATATCGTCGGTGTTCACTGAGCCGATGCGTTTGCCAACCGTTTCAGTAAACCCTCTAAGCGTGCTCGCATAATACCCAATCGATCGCTCTGAGCAACCTTCCAACCTTTTTGCCGACAGGAAGGCTTCGACGAAATCATCTCCGCACTCGCCTTCCTCATCTGTAAAGCTTTGCGCTTCGCACAGGCAAGCCAACAAAACTGCATGAAGATGCCTGGCCTGCATGCAATCAAGCATCGGCGCCATCAGGCGCTCGATTTCCGCCACCTTCTCTTTCATTCCCGATTCTCCTTTCAATCTGGATTCGAAATCGGGAAGAGAGAATGGCACACGGTTACGCCGCGGGGTTCAGGGCGTTCTCCTTAATTTCCCTGATGATTTTAACTAGCAGCATCTGATGCTTACGATCGAACAGACGGGCAAACGATTGCGGACGGTCGAAGGGGGCTTGAGCCAGGGCCTCGGGTTCCATATAGCCGCATTTCTCAATGTGATCAATAACGCGGTGTACGAACGATATCTGCTTGTCGTTAAGTCCTTCGTCGTTGATGAACTCCGCAAACGCCTGCATGACCGCCCCATGATCGAGCTTCACCGCTTGGCGGACTACCAGGCCGAACGGAGTGTCGCCATAGGTGCGCGAATAATCGTCGGCCGACCCCAGCTCTTTCGTGAAAATGCGCTCGAGCTCCTCGAAATCGCCTTCCGTGAGCGGCTCGTTGCGGTGAATTCTCTCGATGACGGGATTTCCCTCATAATCAGACAGGTAGTGGTCGACTTTCAGCTTGTAATCGGCGAAATCCTCGTCAGGTAACACTGTCACACCGTATTTCACTTCCGTGACCGGATCCGACAAACTCGTGTAAATAATTGGGCGATGAGCACCGACGAAGAACTTGACAATACCACGCAGTTCTTTGCGAATTGCTTCCAGATCTAACGCCGAAATGCCTTCGAAGAAGCCCTCTTCGGTCACGCGCTGCAGTATTGGCAGCTTATCCTTAACCTGTGGAATGGTAATCATCTGCTGCAAGCCGACAGCGATGGCTACGAGTCTCCTCTGGTAAGTGTCAGCCTTCATTCCTCCGCAGAGTGCGCACATGAACCCGTACATCAGCACGTCGAACCGTAGGGCGTCGATGTCTTCTTCGTCGTTTCGGACAAGCGGGGCAATCTCAACTTGAAGCGTTCCCAAGTCAGTATCGTTGATGAAAACGTACGCTTCCTCCTGCTTGAATTTCTGCACGGCGGCGCGGTGCAGTCGCACGCTCACAAGCTCCTCGTCGAGCGAGACCACTTGGTAATGAACGGTGGAAACCAGTTCGCTGCGCCAGCTCTGCCACTCGTCACCCGCATACTCGGCAATTTGGAAATCGTGCACGAGTTGTACCTGGCGTCCGAAAACGGCCTCAGAAAGAGATGCCCCCACACGGCCTTCTTTCGCGTCTCCTCCCTGGCCGAAAAATTCGAAGTTACGGCACCAGTCGAAGATGAAGAACCGCTCCTTGTCTGCATACGCCCCGTTCGGATGCGAATCGTCAAGTGGGTCCACCACGTCGAGCCCAGGGCACAGCCTCTTGCCGCGGCCGATCATCTGACAGAATTTAATTTTGGAGCGCACCTTCTTGAAGAAGAC
>JAFRJC010000139.1 GCA_017432445.1 Eggerthellaceae bacterium
CCGGCACCTTGTTTTCCGCCCTAAACGCGCCCGCCGCCGCGTGGGCTTGTGCGCCCGGCGGAAACGAGGGGTTAAGTACGGAAAACCTCCTGTCCGGCAACGGGATTTCCGCCCTGAACGCGCCCGCTGCACTGTGAGGACGCGGGCCTGGCACAGACGAGGGGTTCAGCGCGGAGAACCGGCAGCGCATGCCCCATCCTGGTTGATTCGCGCACTGCGCCGCGCCGAAATGCGTGCTACACGGACCGAATCTGCCGGCTCCCGGGTTTCGTGGAAGGATGCGGGAGTTTAGAAGGAGCTCCTGGCCCAACGGGGGCGTTTAGGGCAGAAAAGCGCCTGCCTAACAGCTAGATTTCCGCCCTAAGCATCCGCATTGCACCATGAACTTGCTGGCTTGGCGGATTCGGAGGGTTCAGCACGGGAAAACGCTTGTCAGGCAACGGGATTTCCGTCCTAAACGTGCCCGCCGCCGCGTGGGCTTGCGCGCCCGGCGGAAACGAGGGGTTTAGGGCGTAAAACCGCTTGCCGGACAGCGGGATTTCCGCCCTAAATGGCCCGCAGCACGTTAACTAGCGGGTATCGCGCGTGATTTTCGTCCTAAACTTGCTCGCCACACCGTAAGACTGCAAATCTCGTGCAGGCGAAGGGTTTTGCACGGAAAATCGGTACAAACGAAAAGCACGTCCTGGTTGGGCGTTTCAATGGCATGAGACTGTAGAATATGGTGATCGAAAAATATGGTGGTCGAAGATTTGCCTTCGACGAAGAGTTGATGCGTGCGCGTATGCAGAGCTGATGGCGGGCGGTTGATGGACCGATGATGGTGGACAGAACAAGGGTAATCCAGTCGTTTAACGACTACACCTCAGGCTACGACTCTTCCGACGAGAAGATCCGCCTCAAGATTGTCCACACATTCAAGGTCGCCTCGCTTTGCGAGATGATTTCGCGTTCGATTGCGCTAGGCGACGATGATTGCGATCTGGCGTGGTTCATCGGGATGATGCATGACATCGGGCGCTTCGAACAGGTCCGGCGATACAGCTCCTTTTTCGATGCAGGGTTGGTCGACCATGCCGAGTTCGGTGCGGATTTGCTGTTCAAGGACGGATTGATAGACCAGTTTGCAGACGGGTGCGATCCGGTGGTCGAAGTCGCGATCAGGATGCACAACAAGCTGACGATCAGGCCGGACTTGTCGACCCGCGAGGAGATGTTCTGCAACATCGTGCGCGATGCCGACAAGATAGACATACTGCGCGTGAACGTCGACAGCCCGGCGACGGAGATCTACAACTGCACGCCTGAGGCGGCGCGTGCCGCCGCGATATCGCCCGAAGTTGAAGAGGTTTTCTACCAGCACCGTTGCGTTCCTCGCGAGCTGCGCAGGACCGAGGCGGACCTCATCGTCAGCCACAGCTGCCTTTGCTACGAACTCATCTATCCCTTCTCGACGGAAGAAGTCCTGCGCCAGGGCTTCGTGTTCCAGCTACTCTCGTTTCCCACCGACAACCCCGAGACGGCCAGAAAGTTGGAGGAGATGAAGGCGCACATGCGCGATTACCTCGAGGCGGCTGTGCGCCGATAACTTTTTGGCTGCATCTGGCTAAGGTCGATCTGCAGGGATTCCGCATTAAAGCTAGCGGCTACCTCATCCGGGCCGAACGCTAGTCAGTGAAGTTCGTCATCGCGGACATCTCCTCGCGAGGGGGCTCGATTCCGGCAGCGCGGCCGGCATCGATGCATTTCAGGAGCCAAGCCATGTTGCGCCCGAGGTTGCGCATCGTCTGCAGCCCCTCCTCGTCTCGGGAAACGCCTTCGGGCGTATGCCCGTGGACCATGTTCCACCCCGTCGAGGCGACGATGGGCATCTGGCACACGCCCATGTGCTTGTTGAGAACATCCCAGCTCGCCGTGTTGCCGGAGCGCCTCGCCGAGACGACTGCTGCAGCTGGCTTGTGCTTGAAGCTGCTGTACCAGTTATATCCGATGTCGCTGAAGAACGCGCGGTCGAGAAACGAGATAAGCCTGCCGGAGGGGTGTCCGAAATACACTGGCGAGGCGAACACGAAGCCGTCCGCTTCACGGCATTTGAGCTTGAATGCGTTCACGCAGTCGTCGTCGAAGGCGCACAGGCCGTTTCCGGTATCGAAACACTTGCGGCAGTTGATGCAATCCCTCAGCGGCGCGTTTCCTATGTGGAAGATCTCGTAGTCGACTCCGCATTCCTCGAGCGCGCGGCCGATCTCGCTGAGCGCCGCGAATGTACATCCGCGTTCGTGGTCGCTGCCGTTCACCATCAATACCTTCACAGCCACCCTCCTCGCTCTAGCGGGTTTGAACTCCTCATCTGCGAAGTGCGACTAAATTATATATGTTTGCCGTGTCCGTCTCGCCGATGGTCAACATGGAGGATTTACTGCTATTGCCAGGCGATTCTCAACAGTTTTGCGACGCTGCTGACGCCGTGCGCGTTCGTCTCGTCTATGAGCTCAGCCGCCAAAAGGGCGGAGGGTATCTTCCGGTTGCTCTTCGACCTGATGAATTCGGCGAGGTCGGATTCGGTTGGGATGCCGTCGGGTCCGACCTTGCAGAGCGAGAGCACGGTCTTCGAAAACGTTTGAGCAGCCTTCATTCGGATCCACAGTCGCTCTGCGCCGATGGCGCGCACGTATTCGTCTTCAAGATCTCTCGAGGAAACGAAGACGGAGCGCGTCTCAAGGTCTGCTGAGTCTATGCCAAGGCGCTTTGCGGCATCGCCCATCGCGTCCTCGTCGATGAGCTCGAACAGCGGAATGCCGAACCCGCCCGGCCCGAAGATGGACTCGACCACTTTCATGTCGCCGCACCCGTTCGTCTCCATGATGACGATGTCGTGTCCGTCAAGGTCGAAACCGAGGGCGCTTGCGACTGCGTCGACGATGATTCGGTCAGATGGGCCTTCCACGGCGATGACGGCCTCGGCGGTCAGCGGCTCGAGCTGCCGCCCGATCCACCAGCGGGCAAGCATGCCCGCATCTCCGCTGAGGAAGTTTCTCCTCGATTGGGAGGCGGTGCCGTCGGCGCGGATGACGATGATCTCGTCCGGCTCGAACGAGCCGGCGATGGTGGGGGAGTGGGTTACGAGAATCTTCTGCCCACTGCTCGCTTTCAGCATCTTCGCCAGGCTTCTCTGGCTCGAGGGATGAAGGTGGGCTTCCGGTTCGTCGATCGCAACGATGCTCGCGCCCGTGGCAAGCAGGTCGTATATTGCTGCAGCGAAGGGGGAAAGCGCTGTTGAAGGGCTTGCGTGGGGGATAAATCCATGGTTTTGGCTTTCGCCTTGCATGCTCGCGTCGGTTTGCAGGAGCGCCCAGCCGAAGGGAATCTCCTGTGCCATGGAGGAGCTTTTCCGCATAGCGCATGCTGGAGAGCTTCGGACGATGTTGACATCGCTGCCGTTTACGGTTGCTTCGAGTCGGATTACAAGGCTATCCTCGGTCGCAGTGTCGGCCTCGGCTGCGAATGAGGTGAGCTCGTCATTGCCGAGTATTCCGAGCTCGGCTTCAACAATCAGCGGCTTCGTCTCGTCTCTGACGAAGCATTCCGAAACCAGCTCGCGCACATGCTGGTCGTCCATTCCCAAGAGCATGTCAAGGCAGAGGAGTACGGTGGTCTTCCCAGACCCATTGGGCCCAATGAGCACCACGTTGTCACGCATCTCGATATCGATGTCCGATATTCTGCTGCAGTTGGTGATTCTCAAACGTTTTAGCTTCATGGCCTGGTTTCTCCTCATGCAGGCTTGCACGGCAATCCTACCACGAATGGGACGATGTTAGTGATGGATGGGGACTGTCCAGGTGGCATCTATGGACCGTATGTGCATGATATCTTCGAACGACTGGACAGTCGTATCATGAAAACTGCAATCTCAGAGCAATCGTCCCCAAGCAATCGATTGCTCTTTAGGTTTACGCGAGAGTTGATGGAAGGTGTGTCTTGAAGCCCAAGCTAATCGCATGCGATATCGATGGCACCCTGCTCATGGAGGGGCAGACGGCGCTGTCCCAAGAGGTGGCGGCGCTTGTCAGGCGCGTTTTGGATTCGGGTATCGCCTTCGTCACGGCAAGCGGACGTCAGGTAGTGAGCCTTTGGACCGTGTTCGCTGAGTTCGGTGGGGAAGTATCCTACGTTGCGGAAAACGGAGCCGTTGTATTTGTAGGTGGCGAGCTTGTGCATCGCGTTGCGCTCGACCGTGCTCTCGGCGAGGAAATCGCGGAAACGATGCTCGTTCGGCCGGAATGCGACTTGTACGTGGGTGGCGTCGAGATGTGCTATGTCAAGCCCAAAGACCCTGCATTTGTCGCGCACCTTAAAAACAACCTACTGTTCAATGTAACCGAGGTCCAGAGTGTGGCTGAGATACCCGAGCCGTTCTTGAAGGTGTCCGCCTACCATGTGGCTCACGATCCTGATGGGGAGTTTTGGATGCACAAGTTTGGTGCATGCTGCAACGTCGTTGTCTCAGGAGCTGATTGGGTCGACTTGACGCCTTCGGGGGTGAGCAAGGCTTTGGGTGTCAGGGCAGTCTGCGAACGACTCGGAATAGATCCAAAGGACTGCATTGCGCTCGGCGATTCGAACAACGACGTGGAGATGTTCGATCTGGTGGGTCATCCTATTGCGATGGAATGGGCGAGCGAGGCGGCCAAGGCACATGCGGCAGAGACGACGTCAAGCGTTGCAGATGTGCTGGCGCGAGTTCTCGACGACTGAGAATGACGTGCGAATAGGGGTAAACGCCTATCTTGCCGATAGTCCAGGGTTTGAAGCGTTACCCTCAACCGAAAACCTTTGAGGTGGGGATGGACGATGTAGCCGGAATGGTGGGCAAAACGAGTGCCTGAGTTGGCAAAAGTGTCCAAAAGGGGTTAGCCATATGGTTGCATCTGCCATCTCTCGCGATTGGTTCCACATGCTACGATAAGCAGACTTCAAACAGATAATCCGAATTTGGTTCTAACGGGAAGCGCGGCCATCGCGGCTTCATGAGATTGGCAAAGTTGCAGTTGGCATTGACGTGGCGATTTGCATTGCCGGCAGAGATAGCGAGATGGGAGCGAGCATGGATGGGAAGCGCGCAAGCAAAGGGGCGATAGTAGCGCTGGCGTGCACGACGCTGATGCTGTTCGTGCCGAATTACTCCCAGTATCAGCTCTCGCCGATCGCGCACCTGATCATGCCGGCGTACGACCTCGATGCCACCCAGTTTTCCATCTTGTTCTCCTCGACTATGATCGCCGGCATTTTGCTGAGCTTGGTCGCCGGCCTGCTCAGCGACCGGTTCGGCGTGAAGCGCGTTGTGGGCATCGCTGCCATCATTTCCGTGGCAGCACTCGTCGCCCGCATTTTCGCCCCCAACTTCGCCACGCTGTTCGTCTGCATGGCGCTTGCAGGCGTCGTCGCGACGTTCCTCAACGCGAACCTTGCCAAGATCATGGGATCGTGGTTCCCGCCCGAAAAGGTGGGCCTTGCGGTGGGTATCGGCCTGGCGGGCGCCACGTTTTCCATGGCCATCGGCTTGGGCACGAGCGCGCTGTTCCCGTCCCTCAAAGCCATCTTCACATTTACGGCCGTCGTCGGAATCATCGCGCTTGTGGCTTGGTGGCTGTTCTTCAAGGATGGTCCCCGCGGCATGCAAGCCTCGCCTGAAGCCGAAGCCGAAGGCGCCCCCTTGGCGCAACCGTCGCTGTCCGAATGTCTCAAGGTGGTGCTGAAAAGCCGCAACGTGTGGCTGATCGGCATTGCGCTGGGTATGGACATGGCTGCGACCATGTGCATCGTCACGTTCCTGCCGCAGGTTCTTCAGGCCACGCGTGGTTTCGAACCGACTGCCGCAGGCGCGCTGTCCTCGGTGGTCACGTTCGGAAACCTCGCGGGCTCCATCCTCGCTCCGCTGATACTCGCGCGTGTGGGCAGGTTCAAGCCGGTTGCCATTGCGCTCGCCATTATCTCGGCGGCGGGCACGGCGTTCGCCTGGCAGTTGCCGGATGGCCCGTTCATGCTGGTATGCTTTTTCCTGACAGGCTTTGCCCTCAGCGGCCTGATGACGGTGCTCGTATCCGCGGTCGTGCTCCTGCCCGAAATCGGGCCTGTGTACGCGGGCACGGCAGGCGGCGTCGGGGCAACTCTGCAGCTGTTCGGCGCCGTGGTCATCCCTTCCTACATCCTCATGCCCATCGTAGGCGAGAACTGGCCGGTGTTCTACGGCATCGGCGGCATCTTGTGCATCGTTGCGGCGGCATGCGTGTTCGTGCTGCCCGAAGTCCTGAAACGCGATCGATAGCTGATCCGATCGCCGCTCCGGAGGTTCCAGGCGATTAAACATGATGAGCAAGACGCACATAGCAGTCGGCGTGGCGTCCGCGCTTGCCATAGCGCACACCGGCTCGGTCGGCTCTTTTGTTGCGGCTGTTGTCGGCGGCAGCATCGGCGGCATCATCGCCGATTGCGACATCACACCGAGCCGGGCGCATAAGGACGCCTTGATAGGCCGGCTGCTTGTGGTGGGCATCGCGGTCGTTGCCCTCGCGCTCGATTACTACTACAGCGCCGGCGTCTGCGATTTCATTGTCGGCAATCTCGGGATGCGGACCATTATGGGCGTTGCGCTGTTTACCGCTCTCACGTTTGTTGGCGGCCATACCGACCATCGGACGTTTACCCACTCGCTTGTCGCAATGGCGGCGTTTTGCGGCGCAATCTACCTTATCTGTCAGCCGCTGCTACCGTATTTCGCTATAGGTTATGCATCGCATCTCGTGCTCGACATCACGAATCACCAATCTATAAGGCTTTTTTGGCCAGCACGCATAGAGGCGAGCCTGGGCTTGTGCCGTGCCAAAGGCACGGTCAACTCCATAATGCTCGTGGTCGGTCTCGTAGCCTGCGTCTTGCTGGCTGCGTACCGGTTGGCCCCGCTTGCGTCATCGGCGGTCGGCGCGTTCTAGGCCCGGAAGCACGAGGCGTCCGCAAGGAGACCGAGATACCTTGTGGATTACGGGTCGAACGCGAAGCCTTGTGCCAAAAACTATAGCCTCAGTCGCCGAGTTAGTTATTTCACCTTGATCATGGCCGGGCGTTTCATCCGTTCGGATGCCAAAGTAGTGGCTTATAGTATGAAGCCTGCGTTGCGCGAATGTCCGCGATACCCGAAAATGAAACCGTTCATAAAGACATATGAGGGAGGCGCATTATGTCGAAGCTGACAAGAGGCCTGATTGCTGCTATCTGCGTTGCTGCGTTCGTCGCTTTTGCCCTTGCTGCCTGTGGATGCTCGGCTACGAGCTCCTCATCGGGTGGGGGAGATGGCAGTTCTTCTGAAAGCGCCGCCTCTGCAGACGTCGCTTCTTCAAGCAGCTCCGTAGATACCAAGTCTTCGAGCGCGTCCGCAGACAGCTCCGAAAGCGCAGGCAAAAGCGCCAATTCGCCAAGTGCAGAATCGACTGTAACCACGGACTACTCCGGTCCTGCCTTCGTTAACGGAAGCGTTGCGACCACCCCGGTGGAAACCGACATACCCGAGAACTCCGTCTTGCTCTTTGATGAGAGCGACCTCTCGCGCATCTTGAGATACAGCATGGAGCATGATGAGATTCCCGTGGTCTGCAATGTCTGGAGTGACGAGGAGGGGGACATCGTGTCGGTCGACGTCTTCGATCCCGACCAAATCGTGCAGATCTACAACCTGCTCTCGAAAGTGACGGTTGTCGGGAAGAGTGACATGGGCATCCTTGATGCTGGCTATCGCATATCGTTCGAGCTGATCAACGCACTGCATATTTCCTATTCGTTCGAGGGCGGCGAGCTGCTGAACAGCAAGGACGGCAACTACCTCGTTGAGGGCGGCGACGAGTTGTGGAGACTCGTCGACCAGATCCAGGCCGAGCACCTGAAGAAGGTCGAAGCCAAGGGCTATCGCGATATCTCCGTCGCCGAGGGCGATGAGTTCATTACCTCGTATCCGATAAAGGCCGTGCCGGGCGACCTTGTGCTCGTCGATGTCGCGACCGCCACTGACGGGTCCATGCACGTGGCGGCCAACGGCGTGGAGGCTAAGAACTGGGGTGATTTCTACTTTACGTTCACGATGCCCGATGCCGACGTAGAGCTGGAGTCATGGTTCTCGTCTCCTCCTGGAGGCGGCCTCGCATAAAGCTAGCTTGTATAATGAAGTCACTTTTTGCTGATTTAGAATCCATCCCTTTGGTGCGATGCCGAAAAGCAGTTCGAAGTTGGGAAAGGACCTCATGGTGGATAGGCAGAATTCTGAAATGACACGTGACGAGGTGCTTTACCAGCAGATCGAGGATGCCAGAGGCCTGTATCATGGGCTGGCCATCGTGTATGCCCTTGCTGCGTTGGCCGCCATCATCATGGGCGTCATCTGCCCGTTTGTCGGGAAGGGCTGGGCCATACTCCAGCTTGCGGGTTTTGCAATCGGTTTGGGATTGTCTGCTGGTATGTCTTGGAGCGAGTACAAAGATTACGTGAGCGCGCTGGAGGAGATAGGCCCGGATCCGACTGGCGTAGACACATGCAAGACGTACTCGAGAAAGACCGCCCTAACGATTGCGGGAGCTCGCCTGTCGGAAAAACAGCTGTTCCAACAATGGATTGCCTATGGCATCATCACGGTTATGATGCTCGGGTTCGGCATCTTCCTGCTCGCGTTGTATTTCTTCGACGACTTCACTTCGGAAATGGTGCTGATCATATCCGGCGGCTTGCTCCTTGCCGGTGGCGCCCTCCTCGCTTTTCTGACAATGAAGGCGTTCCACGGTTGGCGTGCCGTACGACGCCTGCCGAAGAGCGCAGATTAGCCTTAAGCACCGCTCAGATACGCCGTTTCATTTCGACGTCGTCGTTAGAGCTCCTCGACTACAAGCTCTCCGTCCATCAGGCGAACCTTGCATTGCGCGGCGATGCCGTGATAGTAGTTGTCGCCCTTGCTGTACTTGACCAGGATGTACGGGCCCCTGATGTCATCGTTGCCCACTATGGAATCCACGCTGTACCCGAAGTTGATATAGCCGGTCGCGTGAACGTCGGTGATGTAACTGTGAAGCGTTAGCTCGAGGACGCTCGGCGCTTCATCGCCGTTGTCGATGAAGCGAATTGAAAGGTGTTCGGGATTGCCGTCTCCGTCCGCATCCCACAGATACGTCCCGTTCTCTTCGGGGATCCAGGTCCCGTTCTGGTTCCACTCCTCCTTCACGAGCTTGGAAAGGGACTTCACAAGCGTGTCCACCTTTTCGGGGTCCTTCACGGTAAAGAGGTCCCCATCCGAGAAATCGGCATATTCGGAGCTGTTGAAGGGAAACGGTATGACCTCCGTATACGAGTCGAACGAGAAGCTTATGTACTCGTCGTTGTTCTTCTTGGTTTTGGGGTTCCTCGTGTCGATGCGGATATCGCACAGAGTCGTCCAGCACTGGGCGATGACATCCTTGTCATGCACATAGCCGTCGAGTTCGCCGGCCACGTACAGGCGCAAACTCGGCGGAATCTCCTCGCCGCTGCGAATGCCCTGGTCAAACGTGTCGAAACTCGCAAAACGCTTGCTCATGTATTCAGCCATGGTCATGACGCCGGGTTTGATGGATACTGCAGAGCCGCCCGAAGCGTCGCTGGAAGCCGAGGCGCTGTTCGAAGACGATGCACCGCTTTCACCGGAAGAGCTGGAAGCAGAGACAGAACTGTTACCGCATGCGGCAAGCGCTAGGACCAGGATCGCCGCCGTGATGGCGGCTATCGAAATAAACCTCGCTGCGCTCGATGCTGCTTTCACGTCCGCGTCCTTTCTCACCTGGGCTCGGGCGCACTATCGCCTACAGAGCGACATCCACGCACCAACCTGCCGTTTCCTTACGCCTTGCCCGGATGGCTGGCCGGCGCATACCTCTTTGGCTACTGCTCCAACGCGATTGCGTGCTCAACGATATAATACACGCGCATTATCTCGTCAGATACGGGAACGATGGGATTATTGCTTCGATAATCGAGCAAAGGCGCACAAGAGCTTAGGGGTATTAGTGTAGTCGGGCAAAAATATTGCCATATGTTGTGGCTAAATGGGAAAACAAGGTATACAATGCGTCTGTTAGGGCATTACACAAGGAGGATTGAAATGAACAAGGTAATGCGTCGGGGAACGTGTGCGTTGTTGCTGCTTTTCGCACTGGCGCTTTGCCCCATCTTTGCACAGCAGGCATTTGCCAAGGTAGCAGTCGATGCATATGCTGTTCCCGCCGGTGTTTGGGTACTCGAGGACGACACAGTCCTCGACCTGAGTACAGACATCGCACTCGATTCGATAGTCTCCGACGAGTTTAAGCTCACGATCAAGGGCGATCGTAGCCTGACTCTCAACAGTGCAAACGGGAAGGCCATCGACGTCGCCGACCTCACTATTGCCGACGGACTCGAGATCGTCGCGCCCGAAGGCGCCAAGGTCAAGGGCGGCACCATAGTGGACGGATCCGGCAAAGCCGTTGCCGGTGTGGCAATCATGGCGAAAGCTCCTGAAGTCGTAGCCAACGATCCTGTCGTAGTTGACGATCCAGCAGTCGCAGCCGATGATCCCATCGATCCGCCGCTCAACGTCCAGGATGATTCCAGCCTGAACCTGGCCGAGGATCCGTGCACGCATCCGTCGCTTGATCATACACCGTACAAGGATCCCACTTGCGGCGAGCCGGGCCACTACGAGTACTGGCAATGCACGACGTGCTTGAAGTACTTCAGCGACGCGGGTGCCACCACGGAAATCACCGACATCACTACCGTCGACATCCCGGCTACCGGCCAGCATGCATTCCCGCTGTCGCATACGGCGGCCAAGGCTGCCACCTGCACCGCACCGGGCAACGTCGAGTACTGGCAATGCTCTCAGTGCCGCAAGTACTTCAGCGACGAGAATGCCACCACGGAAATCGCCGATGTCGTCATTCCGGCGACGGGCCACAAAAACGTGGACCATTTCACGAAGACTAATGCAACCTGTACCGAGAAGGGCAACATCGAGTACTGGCACTGCAAAGACTGCGGCATGTACTTCTCCGACGCGAATCTGACGAAGCAGATCAGCGCTAGCCAAACCATCATCGCTGCCCTCGGCCACAGCATGAAGCACACGGCGGCCAAGGCGGCCACCTGCACGAAGGCGGGCCACACCGAGTATTGGCGCTGCTCTCGTTGCGGCAACTACTTTGCCGATTCGGCTGGTAAGAAGACCATCAATAAATCGGATATTTCGATTCCCAAGACCGGCCATAAGTGGGGCAAGTGGAAGGTAGTCAAGGAAGCCACCACGACGGCTACGGGCCTCAAGGAGCGCGTCTGCCAGAACAACTCCAAGCATAAGCAGACCCAAGAAATCCCGATGCTGGTCGCTTATAAGTTCACGAACGGCTCGAACAGCAGCTGGACCAAGGGCTCCACGTCCAACCTTCCGTTCACCCTCGAGCGGAACTACGATGACGACACGACCTACTCGCTGTTCCAGAGCATTACCGTCGACGGCAAGGCCGTGGAGTCGAAGTACTTCGACGTTGAAAAGGCCACCGACAAGGGCAATGGCTTGAAGCTCACGCTGAAGCAGGACTACCTCAAGACGCTTGCGGCCGGTAACCACAAGCTCGTTGTCAAGTTCCAGGATGGCGATGCCGAGACCACGTTCACGGTCAAGGACTCGTCCGGCGGTTCGTCGGGCGGCTCGACCTCTCCGGCAACGAATGACAACATCGGCGTCGGCATCATCGCAGGTATCGTGCTCGTGGCGCTGGCATCCATGGGTGCCGTGCTCGTCGCGCGCCGCCGCATGAGCTAGTATCGACGCTTTATAACGCGGGCAAACATTAGAGGGGCCGGGTTCCGGTCCCTCTTCTGTTTGCCTGGAAACTAATCCCGACGCGGATCCTGAGGGGAGGGCGTGCCTGATGTAGGGGAAAGCTATCCGCAGGTTCCGCCTTTCCAAAGACAGATGCGGAACCCAACCTAGCCGAGCTTGTTAGCTAGGCCAGCCTTGCAAGTATGTCGCGCGCGACGAAGACACCGCTTGCGGATGCGTGCGAGAGCGAATGGGTCACGCCGCTTCCGTCACCGATTACATAGAGACCGGGGTGGCGCGTCTCCAGGTTGTCGACCAGCTCCACCTGCATGTTGTAGAACTTCACCTCCACGCCGTAGAGCAACGTGTCGTCGTTGGCGGTGCCGGGAGCGATTTTGTCGAGGGCGAAGATCATTTCGATGATGCCGTCGAGGATGCGCTTGGGCAGTACGAGGCTCAGGTCTCCCGGTTCGGCTTTGAGCGTGGGCGTGACGAAGCCGTCTCGGATGCGGTCGGCCGTGCTGCGCCGTCCTCGCATCAGGTCGCCGAAGCGCTGCACGATGACGCCGCCGCCGAGCATATTGGATAGGCGCGCGATGCTCTCACCGTATCCGTTGCTGTCGCTGAACGGCTCGGTGAAATGCTTCGCCACGAGCAGCGCAAAGTTCGTGTTGTCGGTCTTCCGCGCTGGATCCTCGTAGCTGTGTCCGTTGACGGTGATGATGCCGTTGGTGTTTTCGTTAACTACGATGCCGTGCGGGTTCATGCAGAACGTGCGCACGGGGTCCTCGAACTTTTCGGTGCGATAGACGATCTTGCTCTCGTAAAGCTCGTCGGTCAGGTGCGCGAACAGCGCAGCGGGAAGCTCCACGCGCACGCCGATATCCACGCGATTCGATTGCGTGGGTATGCCCAGACGGCGGCACGTGCGCTCCATCCAGGCGCTGCCGCTGCGCCCGACCGATACAATGCAGCGCGTACAGGTGAACGAGGCGTTTAGCGCCTCGACGCGATAGCCGCCTTCGATGGGGCAGACGCGCTCCACGGGTGTGAGGAAGAAGAAGTCCACGGCGTCGTTCAGCTCGTCGAAGAGCCGCTCCAGCACGACGTGGTTGATGTCTGTGCCCAAATGTCGCACCTGTGCGTCCAGCAGCTTGAGCTTGTTCTGCATGCAGGTCTTCTTCAGGGCGGTGTCGGCGGTGGAATACAGCTTCGTGCCCTCGCCGCCATGCGCGAGGTTGATACCATCTACATAGCGCATCAGCTCCAGCGCCTGTTCTTTGCCGACATATTCGTGGAGGGTGCCGCCGAAGTCGTTCGTGATGTTGTATTTGCCATCCGAGAATGCCCCTGCGCCGCCGAAGCCGCTCATAATCGAGCAGTTCTTGCAGTTGATGCAAGACTTCACCTTCACGCCGTCGATGGGGCAGCCGCGCTCGTCGAGGCGCTTTCCCGATTCGAACACGGCAATCTTCAGCTCCGGGCGGTTTTTCGCGAGCTCGTAGGCTGCGTAGATCCCTCCGGGGCCTGCGCCGATGATTATCACGTCGTAGTCCATGCCGCCTCCTTGCACGATGCGGAGTCTAGTTCAGTGAAAGGGTACCATGGTTTGGCGGAAAGAATCACCACTTACAGGATTCGCCGCTTAGTGGGTAACCGATTGCCACGAGGCGGCGATTTCGAAGTAAAATCCAAGTGATGAGTTTTTAGGCCAGTGCGGCTTGATGGCTGCATCTTGGACCAGGGTGTTCTTGGAAGGAGCAACATGCCTTTGTCGGATGCGATGTCCCAGGGAATTGGCGTGCCAGCTGGGTTCATCTGGGTCTACATCGTCTGCTTCATAATCTCTGCCGCCCTGTTCATCTCCACGGTTTGCATCCTGGCCCGAAAGGTTATCGCGAGGTCGCGCTACTCGAGCGCCGATGCCGAGAGCAACATGCTTACGGTTATCTGTCTCCTTGTGGTGGCATGCCTCATCGGCTCATTGCCGCTCGGCATCCACGAAGCTTTGCAAAACACCGACAACGTGTTGAGCGCAGTGCTGCTCGGCGTGCCGTTCGGCATGTACGATTGCCTGAACATACTGCTGCTCGAGGGGCGCCTCGATACGTTCTACAACCTTCTGCTTAGCATCGGCGGATCGTATTCGGGATTCGCATGTGTCTACCTCTTCTACATCACCTGCCTCTACGTAATCGCTCCCATAGCCATCGCTGCGACTGCAATCAGCATGTTCAGGGGCAGGGTGTCTCTGATGCGTGCCAAGTCGTTGGCGAAAAAGCAAGCTGATTGGGGAAGGGTGTATGTTTTCGAGGGGGTCAACGACAGGTCTCTCAGCTTTGTAAGGGACGTTAAAAGGAAAACCGCCAAAGAAAGCGCCTATAAGGCTCCCCTGGTGATCTTCGCCGGCGTGAACAGGGAAGACGCGGAAAGGCGGTCAGGGGAAATCAGGGATCTGAGCTGCAAGAACATCAGGTTTATCGATGCCAGTGCGGAAACCCTCCTAGCCGAGGTGTTCGCATCGCTGAAGGGGAGGCCCTTCAAATCCCTCCACGTCTTCTTCTTTGGAGATGATCAGGGGTCTGATCTGGGTCTCACGCTCAACTTCCTAAGGAATCTGGCAGGGTGGACCTCCCTGCTTTGCCGTAGCGCCGAGCGCGATCCGTTCAGCGAAAGCCAATTGGCGGATATAGACGAAAACATCCTGGCGGGCCACGTTGGGGCCAGACGCCTTCGGTTTACGGATCAGGGAATTCCCCGGTACCACGTTTACTGTGCATGCAGCGGGCGAAGCGATGAGCCTGCCTTGGACTCGATGAAGGGCATCAGCGGCATCGATGTGCGCATCGTGGACGAGGGAAGGGAAGCTGTATTCGACCTGCTGTGGAACCATCCCCTCCACAAGAACCTTCCTCCCCATTACCTGCTGGAAGAGCAGGACGAGCTTCATTACAAGAAGGCGGACTTGGTTGTCGTGGTGTTGGGTGCGGGCGAATACGGGTTCGAGGCATTCAGGGCTTTGTGCTGGCTAGGCCAGATTGTCGATGTCGAGCTCAGCCTTTTCGTAATCGACCAAATGACCAGAGAAGAATTCGAGGACAAGGTCGATTACTGGTGTCCTGATCTGCGCAATTCCGACTGCTTCTCGTCTCCGGGCATCCGATCCGATGGGGAAGGTGGCCGTCGGCAGACGCTCATGTACTACCAAGCGACTGTAGGCAAACGGGATTTCAACGAGACACTCCAGGAGATTCACAGGCAGATCGTGTCGATAAGCAAGGAAAGCGTCAAGAAGGGGCTTGGCAAGGTGTCGCCTTACTGCATCGTTTCGCTGGGCGATGACAACCTGAACACAGACGCGGCCATATCGATGAGACAGGTTTTCTGCGGGGACGGGGAGGATGCTGGAGGCCTGCTCGAACCATCGGTCTTCGTGAACATATTCGACTATTCAAGGCATGCCGTCATCAGGAAGATGAACGGGTCGAAATTGCCGATGTCGCTTCAGCCGTTTGGCAGCTTCGAGCGCATATTCACGGAAGGCTACATCGTCGACTCGCCTCTGGAATCCCTCGCTTTTGCTGTGCACAGCGCTTTCGAAGAAAGCAGGGATGGGGAATCGGCTGTGCAAAAGCAGGTCAGAAGCTATCTCGATTATACGAGTTGGCAGATGAACCGCCTGTCGAGCGAGGCGAATGCGCTCGCAATTCGGACCAAGCTCTGGGCTTTGGGGCTGGATATGGAAATGGGCAAGAAGAACGGGCATTGCGAGCGGAGCGGCCAGGGCTTGCTCGAAGATGCGATCGGCCGTCTGTTTGCGCCCTTTGCGGATGCGATGTCGAGCGGCGACGCTGAATGGCAAGCCGATTTCTTCGCGTCTGACCATCAGCTGGCGCGGATGACGCGGGCGGAACACGATAGATGGGTCGCCCTGTACATGACCGAAGGATGGACGGGCATGAGCCCGAAGGCGTCGCTGCATTACCTGTTCAGAGGTATGAACGACGGCCGCCATGACAGCCATCTCTTGATGAGGAACCCGTTTATCGCCCCCTTCGACCAGCTTGGGGAGATTTCGAAACGCGTCGGGAGGGAAGACGCCAGGCTCAACGACATAAGGGCGATAACAGGCCTAGAACTCGTTATGGGCGATTCGATCGGATACGGGGAGGAACGGTATGCGATTTCGATCGTGCCGGATTCCGATCCGGGGCTATTCGTAGTCGACAGCGTTTTGCAGGACAAGGGCGGCGTATACGAGAAGAAGCCGGGCACGACGGGGTTCTTCGCGTTCGCGACTGACGAACCAGGCTTCATGTTCCATAACGTCTTGGAGGATGGGACACAGGAGTCACCAGGTGTTTTCATATGCGGCACGATGGGGGAGATTTGGCGGATAGAGAAGCTGCCCGACGGGAAGACCCTGGGGCAGTTAGCCGGTGACTACTACCCGGAAAAGCTCAATGAACGCTATGTGCTCGATGACGAAGGGGCCGATGACGGAAGGAACATCAGGTTCGATGACCTGGCGCATCTTCCCGTACCGAAAGGCTGGCAGGAGAGCGGCGCGTTCGAAAACGCCCAAGATGCGTTGAGGTCGTATACATCTTGGGTGTACGACTTCGATGGCTGCAGGAAGATCAGGTACAGGAAGCCCGGAGACGAAAAGCCGAAATCCTTTGACGGTGTTGAAAAGGAATACCCCGAAACCCAGTTCATCCTCGCTGCCCAGACGGATTGCGGGTGGAACGAACGCTGCATACAGGGTTCCTATACGGAGTATTGGGTCAACCGAGAAAAGAACGTCTGGGGCCAGGAACTCGATCACGGTGGTGGAGATTGGATCGTATGCGGGCTTGTCGATTGTTCTGGCAGGGATATCCCGCAGGGCGTTCCCCGCTGGGAGACGATAGACGCCAGCGGGCTTGTTAGAACCTTCTGCCCGGAGACCTTCATTGGCAAGGGCGAGGCGTACAAGAAGGCGCGGCCTTATGTGATTAACGGAAACGTTTTCGAGCGGACGTATCAACGAGCTGACGAGGTCAGGCTTGCGTCGGATTGCCGCGATGACGGCTTTGGCAGCCTTGGCAGGGAGGGCGTGCTCTCCGCCGTAACCGCTTTCAACAGATAAGCTTTCTGCGTCGGCGCCCTGGCTTAGCTTTTTTGGGCGTGTGGGGTGCAGGCGGGAGCGGTTATCGATTACGCCCGGTGGCCGACATGGAAAAGAAACCGCCCCGCAGGCGTCTGCGGGGCGGTGTTTTGCCGTAGGGGTGGTCCCCGTCATGGCGGAGCTTCATCGGAGGGAGTTGTCACCCCCGAAAAAGCCTGCTATTCGTCGCCATGCAGGGCGCGGCGCAGGTAGGCGGTGGAAGTCTCCGTTGCCAGCTTGCTGATGAAGGCGTCCGGGTTCTCCAGGTCGAAGCCGTGCAGGCCGCCTGCGAATAGGGAGAAGCTTGCAGGCACGCCGGCCTTCGCCAGGTTGCTCACCCAGTTGATCATCTCGTCGCGGTGCGGATCCAGTCCGCCGACGAACGTGTAGCAGGGCGGCAGGTTGGAGTAGTCGGTCTCGCGCGCAGGAGCGGCGTACTTGTCGACGTCGTCCCTGTTCTCATGTCCTTCGCCGACGTACATGTTCCAGATGTTCTTGCACGACTCGTAGTTCAGGCCGCGCTTGTCGGTGAAGTTGACCGTGGAATCCGTTGCCAGGCGATCGTCGATTGTTGCGGCCAAGGGCATCTGGAAGCAGATCTTCGGACCCTTCCTGTCACGCGCGAGCAGGACGAGCGAGCAGGTCAGACCGCCGCCGGCGCTGAAGCCGGTGACCGCGATGCGGTCGGGATCCACACCCATGTCCTTCGCGTTGGCGGCGAACCAGCACAGGGCGGCATAGCAGTCCTCGTAAGCGGCAGGGGCAGGATTCTCCGGCGCCATGCGGTAGTCAACCGATACGACGACGCACTTGACTTCCTTGACGTAGCGGATGCAGTTCAGATCTTCGTGCTCGGGCGAACCGATGGAATACCCGCCGTAGTGCAGGTAGAGCACGCCGGGCAGGATCTCGCCCTTGACCTTGGGCTCGTAGATCCTGATGCGCACTTCGGGCGCGCCCTCGGGACCGGGGATCATCTTGTCGTAGAAGTCCACATCGGGATCTGGAGGGGTCGGCGGTGCGGGCGGGAAGGTTTCGCTCCTCGGAGCGTTCCTCGCCACGCTTTCGTCAGTCCATGCCGCAAGGTATGCGGGCGGATTGGTTAACACGCTGCTGAGCTGCGGATCTAGTCCCTCTTCGAAGTAATTTCCCACTTTTTGCTCCTTTCCTTGCAAAGAGGCAGAGAACGTGCAGATGCCTTTAGAAACCAGCGCCTAATCTGACCCGACGCCAGTTTTATTATAAGCTTCGTCATCTTTCCTGCCCGTTGAGGGCGAGGCAAATCCTGCCAGCGGCAAGGCTGAAATACGCTAATCGGGTATGAGCGTATTTCTGATGACGGTTCTTATACGCGAAACCGCCTGTCTCATCCTGATTTGCGTCTGGTTATCTGGTATAAAGCAGTTGCGGGTTGCAGCACCGATTGGGGAGGAGTGCTCTCATGGGCGCAAGCGATGCGGGTCTGAACAACCATGGCGAGTTCGATATGGCGGGGCTGAGCCTCGAAGGCGGCTATCTGCGTCGGCAAGGCACTGCTTGCGCGTTGGAGGAAGTCGTTGTTCCTGAGGGAGTTGTCGGTATCGACGTCGGCTGCTTCGAGGGGAGCACGTGCCTCAAGAGGGTGGTACTGCCCTCGTCGTTGCGCGAGATCGGCGTTGGCGCGTTCAAGAACTGCCGAAATCTTTCTGACATCGAGATCCCGATGGGCATCGACCGGTTGCGCAAGTCGGTCTTCTCGGGATGCGAGAGCCTTGAAGAGATGGTCGTGCCCGAGAGCGTGACCAGCATCGGGGAATGGGCGTTTCGAGGCTGCGCGAATCTGCGACGTGTTACCCTTCCCGCGAGCGTCGAGGACATATGCGCGGAATCGTTCCTCGCGTGTCCCAATCTCGAGCTCAGTGTGCCAGCCGGCTCGTATGCGGAAGATTTCGCCCGCAAATTCGATATCCCCTTTAGGGCTTCGTAACAACTTTTTGCCTGATCACTCGAGGGCAAGTGATCAGACCTGCACGAAAGATGCTACATGAGGCCGCGGCGCTTGTAGCTCTCGGTGATTTCCCATGGTTCGGGAAGGTCGTCGCCACGGTCGTGGATCTGCCAGTACAGGTTGAAGCCGGTATAGCCTGTGAACAGGCCGAGGAACTGCTCGGCATCGTAGCGCTGGCCATCGATGATGATGGAGTAGTGCCCGTGCTCGTCCTCGATGATGCGGCCCCATCCGGAGTTGGCGGCGAAATGAACCTTGTCGCCCACATGCGCGCCGTTGGAGATGCGGCCGGAATGCTCGTGGACGTAGGTCGACGGTCGTGATACCGCCTCCTGGGCCTTCTCCCACAGCTTCGCGAGCGTTTCCTCCTGGTCTTCGGCGACGTTGGCGTCGATGCACACCTCGATGCCGACGTATCCGGTATCGTGTCGCGGGTCGTCGTCCTCGACGACTTCGTGAGCGGCCCAGCGTGCGAACGGCGGCGTGAGCATGCGCTCGACGCCGAACTGCAACATGTCGCCGTCCTTGCCGAAAACAGCAAGGACCGAGGCGTCGTTGGTGACGTGCGGTGCGCCCATGAGGCGCTCGGTGAGCTCGTTGTAGCAGTTAAGGCAGTACGGTATGGCGCCGAGGAACACGCGGGGGTTCGTGCCGCACACCGTGCACGCGACCCCTTCGACGGGAGGGCAGGCCGGATCGTGGCCGCGCTCGATGCGCATGGCGCGGGCGATGGAGGCAATCTGCTTGGCGAGGTTCTGGGCCGCCTCCTGCGCCTCGGGGGATGCGTTGGCGGCTTCTGCGTCCATTGCCGCGATGATTGCGTCGACTTCCCGGGCGATGTCTTCGAGCGCGTTGTCCTCTGGCGTGACATCCTGGTCGATATCGGTGTCGGAGAATTCGTCATCAAGGGCGTCGGGCGGCATGCCGTATGGATCGATTCCCATTGCGCTCAGGTCCTGCGCCATGCGTTCGGTGGCGTAGCCTTGCCCTTCATGCGCCGCGCAGCTGCCGAGGTCTTGCTCGTTGACGATATGCGTCAGGTACGCCTGGAACTGCTCGTCATGGTCGCATTGGGACCAGAGCAGCGTGTCGATCATGCGGTTCATGCATCCGACCGCCTTGCGGCCGTGCGTACGCCCGAATTCGACGGCGCCCGCACGGATGAGGTACTCCTCCACGGCAGATGGGGAGAATCCGCATTCGGTCATCGACGTCCTTACGAGCTCGACGCACGTCTCACCCAGGCGCTTCCAGTCGTTGCCGCGCATGGCTGTGACGCCCGCGAAGCGGTTGGCCGCATTGCACACGACGAGCATCACGCGACCGTCGACCTTTATGCGGTGCGCGTCCCAGCAGAAGATGAGCGGCTCCTCGCAGTTGGGAGGGAAGGGCTTCCACTTGAGGAACTCGCGCAGTGGGATTGTGATTCCAATTTGCATCCGATGTCTGCCTTTCTACAGCTCCAGGCCGCTTGTGCGATTCTCGGGGGCGGGGCCTTCCTGGCGTGCAGCGAGGTCGAGCAGGTAGGCGGCCGTTTCGGTACGGCCGGCCTCGTTGGCGGCGTCGATGCACTTGAGCAGCGAGAGCTTGATGAAGAACCCTGGCCGGTCCTCGAGCCTGCGCAGCTCCTCGGTGCGGCCGGCTGCGGCGAGCGCGCGGGTCATGAGTTGCTTCGAGGCGATTTCGCGCGAGCGTTCGGGGTAGGCGGCCAGCGTGCAGGCTGCCAGGAGGCGCTCGCGGTCGGACTTGGAGAGGAGCAGCTTCTTCGCGTCGCCGAACGACAGCATCTTGCGCTCGATGGACTCGTTGATCGCAAAGCACATCAGCGAATGGTTGCGCATCGCGTTCATGGTCGTGTCGATGGGGCCTTCAGCGAAGGTAACCTGGTCGAGCATGGGGCATTCCTGGAAGGCGCGGGGCCCGATGTATTCCACGTTGCCCGGCAAGACGATGGTGGAAAGGGAAGTGCAGCCCCTGAAGCAGTTGCGCATGAGCGTGGTGACCGAGGAAGGCACGACGACGGAAGTCAGCGACGTGCAGTTGTTGAAGCATTTGTCGCCGAGCGTCTCGATTCCTTCGGGAATCGTGATAGCAGAAAGTGCGGTGCAGTTCTGGAATACCCCGTCGCCAATCGAAGTCAGCGTGTCGGGAAGGTCCACCTGGGTCAGCGACGTGCAACCCGTGAACGTGCCGAGGTTCAAGGTGTTGACGCCCCTTCCCACGACAGCGCGTTCGAGCGCCGTGCAGTTCCAGAACGCGTAGTTGCCGATGAAGGTCACCGAGTCGGGAATGACCACGGAAACGAGGTTGTGGTTATCCTCGAACGCCTTGGCGGCAATCATGACGACAGGCGTGCCCTGCACTTCCGCGGGGATGGCAAGTTCGCTTGCGTCGCCATCGTAGGACCTGATGAGCCATCCGCCCTGGTGCGTTTCGAGGTGAAAGCCCTCGAAATAGACCTCGTTTTCGTTTGCGTTCTCGCTCATGTCCTGCTCCTTCGTTTCGCCGCTTCCCTCGGCGACATGAGTTGTGTTGGAAAAAGGTTCTTGGATAATGATATTAGTTCTTTAGGGGTCCGGACGATAGGAGTGTTCGCTTGGCTTTGGCTAACCTTCGATGATGTTTATTCCCGACTGCGCTTCGCGCAGTCGGGAAATAAACATTGAAGTATGTACGGGGGCAAGCTGAAGCTTGCCCGGCCTCGCTGAAAACGAGCCACTGGCTCGTTTTCCGGGCGCTCGCCCCTGCAGAATCGCTCACACTCCCACCGCCTGAACGTATATGTGAATAACCATGCAGCTTTCTACTAGTGCGTTTCGTCTTCCTCGAGCTGCTCTATCTGGCGCAGCAAGTCGGTGTTGCGCTCGGAGAGCATCAGGTTCTTGTTGTGCTTCAGGTACTGCTCGCTGCCGAAGTTGGCCACCGCCGCCACGAGGACGCGGTCGGCAGAGAGTTTCGTGACCAAAATAAGCGATTCCTGGGAGGTTTCGCCGTATGTTTCGTCGAGGAACGAAAACGCGTTGTCAATCGAGGACATGGCGGCGTTCACCTGCGCGTCGTGGGCGTTGACGAGTCCGTTGAACGTGGACTTGGCCGTGTCGAAGCAGTCCAGTTCGGCTGCGACTGCGGCCATGACCGACGACTGGATCTGCCCGAGAGCGCGTAGGCGCTCGGCCCTGACGGCGTCGCGGTCGGCTACGCCGCTTGCGCTGTTCGAGCCGACGTCGCTTGCGTGGCGCACCCTTCCCATGTGGTAGCGCATGGCATCCAGCGCTCGGCTACCTGCCAAATCGCCCTTGAGCGTTATCAGGTCGTTTCGCACGAGGCGCAGGGCTTCGTTGCATTCCATTGCCGCATGGACGCGTTCGAGCACGGCATCGAGCAAAAGCCCAACGAGCGCCACGCGCTCGTCAAACTGCGCCTCCGCCGCCCGCGAAGCGATATCGCTTGCCGCGGTGCCATCGAGGATGCGAGTGACCTGGTAGTCGTCTTGGTACTTGCGGAACAGCTCGTAGTAGGCGAAGACCTCGTTGGCCACCTGGTCGTCTTGCAGGTACTGGCGCACGAGTGCGGCGTCAGGCTCGAGTCCTTCGGCCTCGAAGGCCTGGATGACGCGGGAAAGGTCCTCCCATCCTCGTGCGGTGACCAGCACCGGTCCCGAGGCTCCTGCACGCACGCGGTAGAACGCGCCGGGTTTGGCCTCGAGATAGGTGGTTACGGCTGGGTGGACGCCGTTCGCGGTGGCGTATTCCTGCCAGACCGTCACGTCGGGCTCGACGTCGATGCGCCTCATGCGGTCGAGCATGGCGGGGTCGAACTCGCGTGCCGACCGGTTGTACTCGGGAGGATTGCCCGCGCACACGATGACCCATCCGTCGGGGAGCTTGTGCATGCCGAACGTCTTGAACTGCAGGAACTGCAGCATGGCGGGCGCGAGCGTCTCGCTTACGCAGTTGACCTCGTCGAGGAACAGGATGCCCTCGTCGACGCCGCTTTCCTTGCGCGCGCGGTGCACGGCCGCGATGATCTCGGACATCGTGTAGTCCGATACGCTGTACTCGCGCCCGTCGAACTCCTCCTGCGAGATGAAGGGCAGGCCGAGCGCGCTTTGGCGCGTGTGGTGCGTGATGGAATATGAGACGAAGTTGATGTCCATCTCGCGGGCGACCTGCGAGACGATGGCCGTCTTGCCCACGCCCGGAGGCCCGAACATGATGAGAGGGCGTTGCATGCGCTTTGGTACGCGCGGCAGCCCGCGCTCGTCTTTCGAGAGATATGCGCGTACCGCGCCACTGATCTGCTCTTTCGCTTGCTGTATGTTCATGCGCCCATGCGCTCCTTCCGGTTTGGTACTTGGATGGGGTTGGAGAGCGTATCTCTGACTCTTTTTCAGGATAACCGCTGAAACGGGGCGATGTCCTGAAAAATGAGCCAAAGGTGCGTTTTCCTTCTCATCGCTGCTTGGCGTGTGCGCCAATTGCCTGCAGTTCCTCGTCGAGCGCGATTTGCACAGCCCATGGCGGCACGTCTGCATCCGGGGGTGCGTCGCGCCAGAACACGAACGCGCATCGGTAGCTCGGCATACGCTGTGGGTAGGTACCGTGGCCGTCGGTGAAGTATAAAAGACCGCCCAAGTCGTGGAAGGCCTTTTGCGCTACGAGCTCGTCGACGTAGTCGAACGCAGGGCGGAAATCCGTTCCCCCGCCGCCGACGACGCGCATGCTACGGCCCCATTGCTCGAGCTCTGAGGGGCTTGTCACGCAGTCGTCAGTGCGCACCTGCGCGTCGCATTGCAGTATGCGCACGTGGATTTGCTGGAAGAACGCCTCGGTTTGCTTGAGCAGGTCGAAGGTGGTGGCCACGAAACGGCGCACGATATCGCCTTTCACGGATGCGGACGTGTCGATGACGATCACGAACTCGCGCACGCGCTTTTCCTCGCGGTATTCCAGAGGCTCGATGAGGGGGATGTTTCCGTAAAGCTCGAGGCCGTAGGTGTAGAACACGTTGTCGAACTCGTCTTCGGACAGACGCATGACCTCGCCTGGAATGGCAAACTGGCGCAGGAACCTCGCATAGTCCACCCGCGTCCGCGCGGCGTCGGTAAGATCGTCGACGAAACCCGCGAGCGACTCCCCACGTTTGGCCGAAAGCGTCTGGAGGTTCACGGCCAGGCTCGTCGCGACATGGCGCCATTCGTCTTTTTGCTGGCGCACGGAGGACCGCCCGATTTGCCTGAGATTGAGGTGCGAAGACGGTGCCTGTATGGAGGTGACGTCGTTTCCCGGCCCTTCGCCATGCTTCGCAGCTTGCTTGATGCTACCGAGGGCGTTGCCGGCTGCATCGGTGGCCGTCGGAAGCTCACCTGCGCCTGCATTGCCTTGTGCGAGCTGCTGGGATTGTCCGGACTGGTCGCTGGGCTCGTCGGCGCCGTTTGCGCTTGAGGGGGAAGTGCCTTCCTCGTTCGCCTCTTGTCCCTTCGGCGGATTCGCGCCAGCGTTAGTTTGCTGGGGCTGTTCCAGCGAATCGTCTCGGTCCTCGCTTTCCGATTCGTGGGACCAGAAGCTTTGCGAATCGCCCTCGACGCTGCCGATGCCGCCAGCTGGGTCGGTTCCCTCGCCGACGCCTTCGCCCTGCTCGGCGTCGGAAGACGAGGCCGGCTTGTACCACAGCTCGTGGGTATCGGACTTCATGAGAGCCGACCATTCTCCTGCCTGGTCGGCCCAGAGCCCCTCGCGTAGCCGCCGGTACACGCCCTCTGCGCTGATGCGCGTGCCGAGGTCGTTTTCGATGCGTGCAAACGCGACGGACATGCGCGCCCCCTTTTCCCCGGGGAAGGGGCCCAGGAGGTCGGCAACCACGCGTTCGGCGGCGATGTCGCACGCGAGGTCCCACAGCGGGCGGTTGACCGAAGCGCTGACGTAGGGGTGGAGGAACAGGCAGTGGGCCACGCTATGCAACAAGTTTCGCTTGGGAGGCAGCCCCGTGCGCTTGAACCGCGAAAGCAGACGATCTGGGTCAAATGCGAGGACGTAGCCGTCGGTGCCGAATGAGGCTTCGAGCTGAGCTGGGGCGACGTGCAGACGGCCGATTGCCCATCCCAGGAAATGGTTGTCTGCGAGCACTGCGGTCTTGGCCAGTTCGATGACCCGCAAGGCCAGCTGCTCCTTGTTCGACATAGGCAACCCAATCTTCGACGGCAGGACGCGTACCTGGGTGGAAATCAGCCCCATCATGATACTCCGAGAAATATGCATCATCAATGACCGCCTCATAACCATGGGGGAGGGCGGGCTAATCGTCGGCGTCGACGTCGGCGGCGGATCCGAAACCCTCCATGAGGCGCGATTCCGTGCACCGGCCGGCAGCGAATGCACGGAATGCGGCCTCGTGGAGGGTTTTCCTGCGTTCGTCGGAGTCCAGGCCAAGCTTGGCGACACTGTGATCAGGCGTTTCCTTCAAGGGCCTTATCGGCTGCGGTCTTATAATCATCCACGTGCCGCGATTCTGGACATCAGTGCTCGGCGAATGCACGGAATGCGACCTCGTGGAGGGTTTTCCCGCATAATAATGAGTTGCAGGACTGTCCTGCGACTCATTTTCGGCTAATGCTCCACAGGACGGCCGAGAAAGTTCACGTTGGCGGTAAAGGCTGTGCACGCATCAAGGTCGAAGCCGGCTTGCGCGTATAGGGGCAAAACCTCTTTTGCACGTTGAAGCGCCTGGGAGAAGAGCTCGTTGAAGCTGAGGTTGATGACGGTGCTTTCCGCGAACGGGACTTCCCAGGGCACGTGGTCGTCGTTCGTGAAGGGCGTACGTGGGTTCAGGCTCCCGCGATGCGAAAGCGCTAGCACATACGATGACGCCATGCCGAGTCCGGCCAGGTAGTCGAAACGTTGGCGAAGGCCGGCGCTCTTGGAGTCGAGTGCCTGTTGAGCCAGTCTGTTCAGGCTCACGGCTGAGGTGTATGCCGTCAAGGGAACACGCAGGTCGTACGTATCCTTCAAAGCAGGCGAAAATGCATGTGAAAGGCTTACGAGCACTGGAGTCGAGCAGCGCAGCATCGTCTTGTGGGGTGGAAGCGTTGCCGCAGTGGCGCCCAGCCGGGTTGTGAGCACGTATTCGTCAAGCGAGGTTTCGATCGTCGCATGGACGACGCGGTGCGGCCACTCGCCGGTAAGCCCTTCGAGACCAGTTCTGCAGATGGCGTGTTGCTGTGCGTACACGAGCGGATGCACGGTCGAATCCAACAGGTAGTGGCACAGGAATCCCATCGCATAAGCTTTGCACGCTGGGTTATCGCATCCCGGTTCGCCGGCGATGAAGCGCTCGTGTATGGCGAAGAGCAGTTGCTGCGTGCGTTGCCTGTGCATGACCTGCCCGATTCGCCTGTACTTGCGCGTCAAGGGAGTAGCCGCCAGGTAGAAGAAGGGATCTGGACCGAGGTTTCCGAGCAGGAACGCGTCAAGGACATCTTGCGTCTCGCCGATGAGCTGCGAACAGCTCCCATAGACATCGACGCCGAACATATGATGGGTGACGATTCCCGGCATATTCTTCCAATCCAACTGCTCTCAAAAATCGAGAAGCGAGCCCTTGTGCGCATGGTATCATGCATATCCCAAATCCCCAACCTGGCGCTTTTCGCGTATAAACGTCTTTCTTTCATAGTTGCACTCCTCGCAGCTCGTGAGAGCCATGGGGGGCGTGCGTGCGGGAAGCCCTATGGGCAGCTGTCTTTCGTATGTTTGTATAGTTAAGAGCTGGTTTCAAAAGCGTTCGTGACATGGCACGTTGCGAAAACCGCTAAGATACTACTTGTTGTTTTGCACTATCGCCTTAGGCTAGGAGAACATATGAAGGCCACCATTGCTGATCTGTACGATCTTTCCCACACCATCGCCGCGCCGCTGCTCGAGCGTTTCGAGTATCCGTGGGAGGCGTTGGCGCACATCAAGGAGTTCATCTTGGAGCTCGGTCCCACGCTGCCGGCCGATGAGTTCGACAATCCCGCTGAAGGCGTCTGGATCGCCAAGGACGCGCACATCTACGAAAGTGCCTTCATCGGCTCGCCGCTCATCATCGACAAGGGTGCGGAGGTGCGCCACTGTGCCTTCCTGCGCTGCCCGGCAATCGTCGGCAAGGGCGCGGTCGTGGGCAACTCCTCCGAGCTCAAGAACGTCATCCTTTTCGACAAGGTGCAAGTTCCGCATTACAACTACGTAGGCGATTCCATCCTTGGCTATTGCTCGCATACGGGCGCTGGCGCCATCACCTCCAACCTGAAGAGCGACAAATCGCTTGTGACGGTTAAGGATTTCGCCACGGGCGAGGCCATTGAAACCGGCATCAAGAAGTTTGGCGCCATGCTCGGCGACCATGTGGAGGTCGGGTGCAACAGCGTCCTCAATCCCGGCACCGTCGTCGGCCCGAATTCGAACGTCTACCCGCTCTCGCGCGTTCGCGGCTTCGTTCCTGCCAACAGCATCTTCAAGGATCCGGGCAACATCGTCGAGAAGCAGTAGGACTGCGTCTCCTCTCCCATCACGAGAACGTAAATCAAGCGACCCCTGGGGTGATCGATTGTCCCAGGGGTCGCTGGTCTTAGTGTCTTGCGTTTTTAGTTTCTGTAGGGGAGCTTATGCGTGAACTGTGGGTAAGTGCGCATCTAGTACAATAGCGCCATCGGAAAACGCGAGGCGAAAGGCGCTTATGAAGGGTATCGTTTTGGCAGGCGGTTCGGGCACGCGCCTGTATCCCATAACCACGGTCACGTCAAAGCAGCTGTTGCCGGTCTACGACAAGCCCATGATCTACTACCCGCTCTCCACGCTCATGCTGGCGGGCATCCGCGACATCCTGATCATCAGCACTCCCCAGGACCTTCCCAACTTCCGCAACTTGCTGCAGGACGGCTCGCAGTTCGGACTGGAGCTGCACTATGCCGTGCAGCCTTCGCCCGACGGCCTTGCGCAGGCCTTCCTCATCGGCGAGGAGTTCATCGACGGCGACTCGTGCGCGCTTGTCTTGGGCGAC
>JAFRJC010000018.1 GCA_017432445.1 Eggerthellaceae bacterium
ACCTACGACGCCCTGATTCGTAGTCAGGTCCTCTATCCAGCTGAGGTAAGGGCGCGCTTAAAACAGCTTGTCTATTTAAGCATTTCAATATGGGGGTGTCAACGGCGTATTTTCCGACCGTCACGGAATGTCCATGGAAGAGATGGAGGGCTCAAGGAAGGACTCAGCTGATGGCCGAGAAAACCTCAGACCTCCGCCCCCTACAAACGAAAGGGGCCCCGAAGGGCCCCTAAATGGTTTATCTGGCTTGCGCGTCTCGCTAGGCGTTGACCTTCTTGCCGACGGTCTTGCTCAGAACCAAGAGCGCTCCGATGACGAGCACGATGCCGATGATCAGGCAGATGATGGCGTTCTGAACGAAGCCGGCGATGACGAAGCATACAAACGAAATCGCCGCAACGGTGAGAGCGTAGGGGATCTGCGTCGAGACGTGCTCGATGTGGTTCACATTCGCGCCTGCCGAAGCCATGACTGTCGTATCTGAGATAGGCGAGATGTGGTCGCCGCACACAGCACCTGCCAGGCAAGCGGAGATGCCGATCGTGAGCAGCGTAGCCTGAGAGGTCGGATCGAAGACAGCCACGACGATGGGGATGAGAATGCCGAAGGTGCCCCAGCTGGTGCCAGTCGCGAAGGCCAATCCAAGTGCAACCAGGAAGATGATTGCGGGCAGCATCATGTACAGGCCTTCAGCCGAACCCTGGAGAGCGTCGTGCACGAAGACGTCTGCTCCAAGAGCGGAGGTCGCGAGCTTGAGCGTCAATGCGAAGGTGAGGATCAGCATGGCGGGCACCATGGCCTTGAAGCCCGACACGAAGCTGTCAGTGGCCTCCTTGAAGGAAACCACGCGACGGCAAAGCAGATAGACGAAGGTGATGACCATAGCGATGAGCGAACCCCAAGGCAGGCCCACGGAAGCGTCGGTGTTGCCGAAGGCGCCCGAAAGGTCACCTGCGACGCCGGACTCGGGATCCCAGAAGCCGCCGACGTAAAGCATGCCGATGACGCAGCACACGATGAGCGTGATGATGGGGACGAGCAGGTCGATCAGCGACGCGTTGTCCTTCTGGACGATTTCCTCGTTGCCAAGCGAGCCCGAAACGCCGTTCTTGTAGGCTTCGAACTCAGCTTTGGCCATGGGGCCGTAATCGAAGCCCATGATGCAAATGGCCACGACGAACACGATGGTGAGCAGCGAGTAGAAGTTGAACGGGATGGCTTGGATGAACAGCTGGATGCCGGAAATGCCATCGAGGCCGTCAGCTGTCGAGGACACGGCGGCGGCCCACGACGAAATAGGCGCGATCATGCAGATGGGAGCTGCCGTCGCGTCGATGATATACGACAGCTTGGCACGCGAGATCTTCTCGGCATCGGTGACGGGACGCATGACAGCACCGACAGTCAGGCAGTTGAAGTAGTCGTCGATGAAGATGAGTACGCCCAGGAAGAACGTTGCCAGCTGGGCGCCCACGCGCGATTTGATGTGAGCGGCTGCCCAGCGGCCGAATGCGACGGAACCGCCTGCGGCGTTAACGAGAGCCACGATGATACCGAGCATGACGAGGAACACGAAGATGCCGGCGTTCCACGGATCCGATATGGCCGTGATGAAGCCTACCCCGACGGCGTCGTCGCCTTCCCCGAATTGACCCAAGATGATGTAGTTGATGATGTTGATTAGGTCGCCCGACTGCAGTGCTAGCAGGATGGCGCCAACCACAATACCGACGAACAGCGAGCTGAACGTCTCCTTCGTGATGAGCGCCAGCACGATTGCCACAATCGGCGGGATGAGCGCCCAGAAGGTTCCTACAAATTCCATTTGCGTTCTTCCTCCTTACAATCGAACAGGCCATGATTTCTCATGGCCTGTGATGCTCGGACGAATAGCGCCTCTGCATTAGGCCATGATAGCTCTCCACTTTGCGAGCGGCAGTGCGCAGGATATTCTCCTGAGCCCCAGATGCGACGCGACGGAAATCCACGGCGCTCTTCGGCGGCATCCCCTTTCACCCTCTGCCCTTTCCGAAGCCGCAAAACGCTCCTGTGCATCTTGCGCGAGGGGTACTGATGAAGGCCGCGCCTCTATCATGCCTGCTTTTGAACAGCTGACCTATTATAGAGTAAGCAACATCTTCTGGCAACCAATCCGGTTCTATTATTGTTTGCGCATTCATCCAGGTGGATTGCTCAATACGCAAGCGTGACCCAATCGATCGATGCGCATTTTAATAGTGATTAATTTGCGCATAAATTGGTAGATATAAATAAAACTCCGTTCCATATTGCCAAAATTGTCATATAATTGGGCAATATGAATGGTCATAATGATGATTTATAGATAGCTAAAGTCTGAGGACTATGAGTCGTCTCGGTTTTACAGGGTTTGGATTATGTAGGAGGGAAGCATGAAACTGAAGGCGTCGGTCGATTATGGTGCCCGCGCTATCGTTTACTTGGCGGTGAAGGGGGGCACTTGTTCTTCCCGCGAGATTTCCGAGGAAATGTCAGTTCCTCGCGACTACCTGATTCAGTTGGCCCTGCGCCTGCGCAATGCGGGTCTCATCAAGGCACGGCCTGGTAAAAACGGTGGTTATGTTCTAGCAAAAGATCCTTCCAAGATTACCATTGCCCAGGTCCTGAATGCTTTTGATGCCGATCTCAAGCACGAGCGGCAAAACATGAAGAAGTCGCGCAAGGAAGCTGCTTCGGCAGCTCTGGTTCGCGAGATTCACGGCACTATCATGGGGAGTCTCGATAGCTTCCTCGAGTCAATTTCCATTCAGGATATGCTCGACTCGCACGAAAAAGGCATCGCGCCGGAGCTGCTCATGGCTGATGCTCTGGAAAAGGAAGCGCAGAAGCTGCGGGCTCAGGTCAAGTAGCGCAAACTGCTGTTAGTAACGTAAGGGCGCCGGCAAACATGTTGTTTGCCGGCGCCCTTTTTGTGCGTACGATTTCGTTATGCCATACAGGCTGCCTTCCTACCGGAATTGGCTGATATCGTCCCGCAGTTTATTGACATGCCGATCGATGTCGTCGGCTTTGTATATGTGGATA
>JAFRJC010000140.1 GCA_017432445.1 Eggerthellaceae bacterium
ACACGTAGCTCTCGTCAGACCCATCGATGATTAGCTTCGTTGCCTCGAACAGGCTGTGCAGCGTGCGTGTCGCGTCCAGCAGATCGCTCGCAGGGGCCTGAACCGCCTCTGCGATGGCGAGGTTGGCCTCGTCCAGATGCTTGCAGATGCAATGCAGATTCTGGCGGGCAGGGATGCCGTCATATGCGGTGAGGGCCTTTGCACCTCGTGAAGGAGACTGGCATCCTGCCCCGTTCGGGCAAGGCCGCGGATTAGCTGGATGAAGGGGCTTCGTCCCACTTCGCATCTCTTCTAGGAGGTTGCGGTCCCGGGCGGTTCGGGCAGCAGGGCCCGCCGATGCGAGGAAGGAGCGATCCCATGATCTACGCGGGTGTGGACATCGCGAAGATGGACCACGTCGTCGACGCCGTCGACGAGTCCGGCAACCAGGTGGCCAAGGCCATGCCCTTCAAGAACAGCGAGGCGGGCTTCGAGAGGTGCGTCGCCTGGCTCGAGGGCGTCGCGGAGGATCCCGCCGACGTCGCCGTCGCCATGGAGGCGACCGGCCACTACTGGATGGCCTGCTTCACCTACCTCACCGCCCGCGGCTACTCGGTCGTGGTGGTCAACCCCGTGCACGTGAGGGCCGTGCGCAAGATCAAGAACCTCTCCGGCGTGAAGAACGACCGGATAGACGCCTGGCTCATAGCCGAGACGCTGCGCATCGGCGAGTACGACCCGACGCGGCTGGCGACCGACGAGCTGCAGTCCCTGAAGACGCTGACGCGCTACCGCCAGTCGATCCGCGACTCGATAGCCGAGGCCAAGACGAAGGCGACCTGCCTGATGGACTCCTACTTCCCGGAGTACGCGGGGCTCTTCTCCGACATGTTCGGCGCCGCTTCCATGGCCGTGCTGGCCAGGGCCTGCGTCCCCTCTGAGGTCTCCAAGACGAGGGCGTCGACTTTGGCGAAGCTCATGTCCGACGCCTCGCGCGGCAGGCTCGGGGCCGAGAAGGCCGCCGAGCTCAAGGCCGCGGCGAAGTCTTCGGTCGGAATCCGCCTCGGCGAGGACGCCGCGGCGTTCGAGATCCGCGAGTACGTCGACCTTATAGGGCTCCTCGAGGCGAAGGCCGCCAGAGCGGACGCCCAGATAGAGTCGCTGCTCATGCGGATCGAACCGCTCATCCTGACGATCCCGGGCATCTCGGTCACGCTCGGCGCGCAGATCGTCGCCGAGATCGGGGACGTGCGCAGGTTCAAGAGCGCCGCCTCCATCGTCAAGTACGCGGGCTTGAACTCGGGGGTGAGCCAATCCGGCAAGTTCGAGGCGGAGGGCGAGCCCATCACCAAGGCCGGGTCGCCCTACCTGAGGAGGGCGATATGGCTCGCCGCGGATTGCGCTAGGAGGTTCGACCCCAAGCTGCGCGGGTTCTACGAGAAGAAGCGCGCCGAGGGGAAGTGCCACCGCGTGGCGGTTACCGCCGTCGCCAGGAAGCTGTGCCATGTCGTCTACGCCGTGATGCGCGACCAGGTTCCGTACGACCCGGAGAGGTAGCCGCGCATTGCTCCTGCAAGCATTCGATATTCGGCTTTCAAAGTGCAAAATCCAGTAAAACCAAAATCGGTAAAAACCTCTAATCAGGACTTGACTTCATATCGCTGGTCTCCTTCCTTCCATGCGCAGATGGGCGCATGGACATACGCGCTCAATTCTAGCATGGTGACATCGCACAATCGTTCTGCTTGGAACACAAAGCGAGAGATTGCAGAACTAGTCATAACCCGAGTGGAACAGGCGCTTGGGAAACTAAGAACAGCAGTGCGCTGCGGCGCTTTGCCCCAGTAA
>JAFRJC010000141.1 GCA_017432445.1 Eggerthellaceae bacterium
CACTCGGAATGGCAAATGGAGGTACTCAAAACAGAGGAGACGCCTAGGACAGAGGGGGTACTCAGGATGGTTGAAAGGCCGCGTCTTCATCTTGTTGTAAGATGGTAGGCGCAATCATGATGACGGAGACGCATATGGCTTATAAGGGTTTGTCCCGAAGGGCAAAAACAGGTATCGCCATCGCCTGCGTAGCAGTAATTCTGCTCGGCGCGATAGCCTTCCTCAACATGCTCGGAAAGAGCGCGGACGGACAGGTCGATCCTATTACCGAATCATCTTCCTCAAGCAGCGTTTCACCAGACTCAGCATCATCGGGCGGCCTTTCGTCGGCGTCCCCTTCTCCGTCAGCTACCGCAAGTTCGGGAAAGGAAGATGACGTGTACGGTGCTCTGAAGTCGGCGTATTACAGTGATTCGGGAAACAGCCTGGGCAACTTGTACTCAGTCGAAGCGTACCGCGCCGATGACGGCACCATGGTCGTGAAGATAAGCGAGAGCAAGGTGCACAGCGACCCCACCGAGGTGGGTGAATACCGTGTCGCCGACGATCTGCTCGACCGGATCGAGGCCATCGTCGACCGCGCAGGCATGAAGGACTGGGGCGAGCTTCCGCCGAGCGAGTTCATTGCGCTCGATGCGTCGACGCCTTCGATCAGCCTCACGTACGACCCGGCCGACTCAACTGACGGCTGGCCTGAGCATCTGCGCTATACGTTCAACGATGAACTGCCCGAAGGCGGCGCGAATGCGATCAACGAGATCCACGACCTGATGGTCTCGTATGCAGCTTCCGGCGAGCAGATTGCCTCGTACACCGAATAGCACGACTTAAATCAATCGAATGGGTCGCAAGGCGCTCCTCCGACTCATTCCCAAAAAAACAGCACCCCGTAGGCCCTTGATCGAGAGCATTCTCTCATCAAGGACTTTGGGATGCTGATTCGACCTTGCGTTACGCTTCGGCGATCCGAGTTTGTTCCCGCCTCCGCGTGCTGCGTATATCGCTGCGGATATGCCCAGCCTTCTACTTGCCGGCCTGGAGCTTGATGTTGTTGGCAATCCAGAACATGAGCAATGAGAAAACGACGCTTCCGAGATCGGAGGCAAGCGAGCTGGAGGTCATAGTGCCCTGAGCCAAGCTCATGAAGATGCCGATGATCCCCAAGACAAGGGCGATGAGCGCAAGCCACCAGACAGGCATGATCTTCTGGTTGTCGTTAGCGGCGCGTATGCCCAGGATGCCCAAGATGATATCGACAAGGCCTCCTACGAACATGAAACCCCCAACGAGCAAGCCTACAGCCAAGACGCTCTCAGCATCGGCTCCCGACTCTGCGGCAACCGACGACAGGTCGGCCATGCTCGCCGAGCCCATGGTGTAGAAGGTAAAGGCGCCGAAAAGAATGGCCAAAACCGCGACTATGATTTTGAGAATGGACAGTACCAACAAGACTTTTTGCGAGCCGCTACGTTGCATGATCGTGCTTCCTTTCTTTTACGTACATCCTGCTCGGAGAAGCGCTATGTCTCAGATAAGGCTCAGCGCCGAAATACTGCTTCTTGCGTTTTGCAGCTTACGCTGCTTCTGCAGAGCGTTGCGAATCGCTGCCGCCTAATCGGACCGCGCTTGCACTTCCTCGAATTATACGTGCGAACGACGAGTTTTTATCTTTGCGAGCTTCCGTCGCATCTTACGAATGGGGCACCGATTGCAATGGCTCTCGCAAAGGCAGCGCTTTGCAATTGAATGGAAACGGCACCAGGTTGGCCGCTCCACATTCCTGTTATGCTTATCAAATCGGTCTGAGAATCGCCGCTATTAAGGCAGGTAGTTCCTTAGATCGAGCTTCTGTCCCGTTCGGCTCTCGTATATCTCCGGGAACGACTTGCCCTGATCTTCTGGGTTTAGGTCCACATCCTTTGCGTCATTGCGCCAATGGTTGTCCTCGGGCAGCAAGTTGTATGCGAGGTTGTGCTGTTCCCACTCGTAGGCCATGTCATCGGCAGTGCGCAGCGACTCCCAGTCGCTTCCGTAGACGGGATGCTCGTTGATGAGCGCCTGGCAGATTATGACGATGTCGCCGTGGCTGGAAACCCTGTACGAGTCGTACACCCTCCAGGAAGAGCCGTCGAAATACGCGGTGAACTGCTCTCCGTTGTATTCGAACACGTAGCCCATGGCATAATCGTCCATCGGCACGAGGACGACGTCATCGGTTGAGTTGAGTACGCCCTTCGTAAAGCCGATGCTGCCCAGTGAAGGCCATGACCACTTGTCAGCTTCTTCGGACGTGCCTTCTTCATCTTGCTTGTTTTCGAATGAGTGCAGCAGCTCCTTGGCCTTTTCGACCACAGAGGAGTCCTTGACCCTTTCGATCGCGGGCGAGAGCTTTTCGTTGACTGTCGACACGAACCCGTCTGTCTGGGAACGGCCCACAGACCAGCATGCAAAGGCAAGTGCAGCGATTAAGATGAGTATAATTGCGCGTTTCATGAGACCTATTCTACAGGGGTCCGCTCCCCTGAACCAAAATCCTCATGTTGTTCGCATTAACGTAACCCAAATGAGACAAAGGGGCGGCCCCTTTGCCTCATTGATGTCGACCGTAGTCATGATACGATTTGCTTTGGGCACAAGCCCGCATCATCATGAGGAAGGGAACAATGAAGAAGATTGACAAGGCGATTCTGGCGGCAGCGTTCATAGGCGCGATGGCGTTCGTTCTTGTGGCTTGCGGCAACGGGTGAGCGTCGAGTACGAGTACGCCTATGTTGACGACCCGAGCGCCGCTGTCAAGTACTCCGACATGATCACGACCTTCTAGAGGATTTTCACTAAAAAAGGTTCATCTGGGAGCGCTCCTTCGGGGGCGTTCCCGTTTGTGGGGCGTTTACGTGATGCTTGCCTCGGATTAGCTAAGCGTTCTTGCCGGCCTCCACCGATTGGCAGCCTGGCGTAGGGGCAGGCCTTTTGCCAAATTCTCACAACAAGCACCCGCTGTGATAAGCAGCCGTACGAGAAGCTCATCCCACCTTAAATCTCGCACCGCCCTCATGCCGGCCATGGTTTAACATAGGGAAAAGCAGTGATGGCAACGCATGCATGCCTATGAGCTCCTTGAAGTGAGGAGGGTTGCTATGGGAATCGAAATGTTCGTCTTCGGGTTCAGGAAGCTGAAAGAGCAGGAAATCGACGAACTGCTCTTCATGGACAGAAAGGCGATCGAGAAGTCCGACTATTGGCGGAGCTTCTTCCCCACAGCGCCCTATGGCGCAGGATACTGGTTTGTCGAAGAGCGGGATTTGGAACGATACTCCAGCATCAAGAAGGCGCTTTCCCCAATCGAAACTGCCGATAGAGGCACCGTGTACGCATGCTGGCGGGAAAGTCTGGGGTACTACTGGCATAAGGATTCAGCTGGCCGCGAGCATATCGAGGCTATACTTGACAGTACCGAGATGGACTGGGACGACATTTTCCATGTGGTGCCGTACGTATGGGTTGCCGGGCACCTTGATGTCAGCGCGACCATACCAGAGGAAGAGATAATCGCGTTCGTCTACGGCTAGTGATGATGTAGTCGCTCATTCCAAGGGCAACCAGGTACTCCCGCAACAAAATGAGTCGGGGGACAGTCCTGCAACTCATTTTCTTGGCAGATTGCCCGTATGCGAGCTGGAAATCGTCCATGAGACGCGATTCCGTGCATTGATGGGCGACGGGTGGACGAAATGCGGTCTCGTGGAGGATTCTTCAGGGTCTATCGAAGTTCGTCCCGAGCCGAGCGAAGCTGTGAACAGGCGTTTCCTTCGAGAACCTCCTCGGCTGCCGGTCCAAAACACTCCACGAGGCGCGATTCCGTGCGCCGACAGGTCAGCGGATGCGCAAAAAACGGCCTCGTGGAGGGTTTTGCGGCTCGCTCGAAGCGCGTCAACGCTGGTTTAGCGTAGGGCCAGGCGCCCGATGAACGAAATGCGGCCTCGTGGAGGGTTTTGGCGGAGCCTGCTGGGATATCGTCCAAATCCCATGTGGCTGCGAGCAAGGCCATGCAAGAAGCGCTCCAGGGTCAGGCCCTCATGCGCGGGAATCTCGAAGACATTTACAGCTAGCTGAAACGGGAGGGCTGCAAATCGCAGCCCTCCCGCTATTGTGCTCACCCTTCGTTATCAGAAATCGAGGGTAGTGGAGGATTCCCGCTTGCAACAGAGAAGCCTCACGCAGGAATGGGCACTTATCAGGCTTCTCTCTTCTCCCGATAGGGAATAAGCACGAGAAGCCCCACTGCGGCGCAAGCGGCGACGAACAGGGCCAAACCCTTGAAGCCGCCGTTTAGGGTCGAGCGGTACGCTTCCTGGATATCTGGGCCGACCTCGTCGATCTTTTCGAGGTAGCGCTCTTCGGCCTCGTCGAATACGCCCGGTATCGCGGCCTTCACGTCCTTTAGCTTGGAGATGGTGTCGGCGAGCTCATCGCGGGCCTCTTGCAGTTCCTTGCGCGCATCGTTCATCTCGTCACGTGCGCCCATCATCTCGCTGTAACCGGTTTGCATCCCATCGGGCACAGAGGGCATTCCATCGCGATTGCCGTTCATCTCGCTCATAGCGCCGGCCAACTCGTCAAGCCCTTTGTCCATGTCGTCCAAGCCGTTTTGCATGGCGTCGATGCCCTTGTCGATGCCGCTCGTCGCCTTGTCGATGAGCTGCGGTTTCACCTGCTCGAACATCTCGGCCGTCATATCCTTGCACGTCGCGACGATGGTGGTGACGTCCGAGTCCTGCATCTTCTGCAACATCTCATCGCTCACCTCGACGTCGAAATCGGGGTTGTCGCCATCCATCCTCACATCAATGGTCGAATACGACGCCAGCTTGGGGATGTCGATGCCTGCGAGCATCTCCTCCGTATCCTCGTCCTGGCGCATTTCATCGAGCTTGGCGTCGAGCTCGGCTGCGTACGGCAGCGGCGAGACGCTGACCTCGTCAGGCAGCACGGCCATGATGTTGTCCTGCATGGAAAGTCCCGCATGTGCCACGAACGCGACCATGATCGCCGGCGCCACCGCGGTGCCGATGGAGCGCACGAGCGAAAGTGTCGCGAGTGCGGAGTTCGATTCCTCGTCAGTGGTGTTCTGCAGCATCATGTAGTTGAGCGGCGTTCCCATCGTAAAGCCCAGGCCCAGGCCCGTGAGGGCGAGCATGGCGCAGACGTTGAACAGGTTCGGGTTGTTGCAGGCGACGAGCGCCATGAACAGCGCCCCCGCAAGCGACCCGACGAAGCCGATTCCGAGCACCGGCTTCACGCCGAACTTGTCGATGAGCTTGCCGGAAAGCATGGCACCGAATCCGCTGCCGAGGCCCAGGATCATGATGAAGTAGCCGCCCGCACCCGATTTGAGGAACAGCGAGTTCTCGGCGAACTGCGGGAAGAAGATCGTCCCCATCATGATGATTCCCGAGATGATCGAGCAGACCAGCGCGATGAGGATGTTGGGATTGGAGAAGTATGACAGGTTGATGACCGGGTCTTTCGCGCGCTTTTCCACGAGGATGAAAACTGGCAGCAGCAAGACGAACGCAATGAGGAACGGGTAGACGTCGGTTGACGTGATGGAGTTGGAAAGGTCGAAGAAGTCGATGTTCTTCAGCCCGTACATGAGCGAAAGCGTCATGGCCGTGAGGACGAAGGAGCCCAGGATGTCGATAGGCGGCACTTCGTCGATCTTGCGGTTGGGCAGCTTGATGATGCCGAGCGCGAATATGACGATGCAGATGGGAATGTTCACGTAGAAGATGAACTGCCATTGCGTCTGCCCGAAGATGTCCAAGATCAAGCTGCCGGCCGACGAGCCGAAAATGCTCGCAAGGCCGTAGACCATGCCGACCAGGCCGAGCGCCATCCCGCGCTTCTCCTCGGGAAACGCCGTGCCGAACTCGGCCGTGGCGACGGGCATGATGCCTCCCCCGCCAAGCGCCTGGATGGCGCGCGCACAAATGAGAAGCTCGAAGCTGCCGACGCCGTGCGCCACGCCACAGAGCGCCGATCCGCCGCCGAACAGCAAGATGCATGTGAGGTAAATGTACTTGCGCCCATGGCGGTCGGCCAGCTTGCCCATAATGGGAATCGAGGCCGCATAGGCCAGCGTATAGATGGTGAGGATCCACACGCCCAGCGTGTCGTCGACGCCGAGTGTGTTCTGGATGACGGTACGCGCGGGGTTGACGATACCCATGTCGAGAGCGCCCATGCACAGGCCAAGCAGGTAGATGATGGCGACGATCACATAGCCTTTGCTCTGGCCACGCGTGCTGGACGCGGCGTCGATGGCACCGGAGCCCCGCATCACTGTTCCGCGGCCGTGACCATGGCCCTTTCCGCTGTTTTCGGCGGAGCTATCGTCTAGATCGTTGGCGCTGCTTTCGCCCCCGTCACCGATTTGTGCGACGTCTGCGTCCTGGTCTATGCGCTTGCCGTGGCGCATGTGATGCGGCTTCATGAGCGGCCATCCCCCACGGCCTTCACGAGGTTGTCGGCGATGACCGAAAGCGACTGGCACGTCGTCTCGACTTGTTCGTCCGTAAGGCCGGCGAACAACGTTTCGTCAAGCTTCTTGTGGGCGGCGTGCATATCGCTCAAGATCCCGTCTGCCGCAGGCGTGAGCACGACGCTCTTCTCGCGTCGGTTCTGCGGGTTTTCCATGCGGTTGACAAGACCTTTTGCTTCGAGCTTGCTGACCGTCTTGGCAATCGATCCCTTGTCGATCTCCAAGGTTTCGGCGATTGCGGTCTGGTTGCTCTCGCCATACGCGCTCAGGTACATGATGACGAGCTGCTCGGGGAAACCGATGTCGTATTTGTCAAGGCTCGCTTCCGCAATCACTCGCATTTTCCGGACGATGATGGATACGTCAGACATAAACATGTTGACCACTTTCCGATAGTTGCCGCGACAACAGTTGTCACTGGAGCAATATAGCCTAGCTGGCCCTATAGCGCAACTCGGAAAGCGTTTGGCGGGGTGCGCATCGTAAGAGCACGCCCCGCCCTGAGGTGCTACATTCCGAGGAAACGGGAGATGGAAGGCGCAAGCTGCTCCATCAACTGCAGGGCTCGCAGGCCACCTGCAGGCGAGATGCGGTTATGGAATGCCAGCTTCACGAGCGGACCCACGATGAAAAAGCTCACGAACATCGCCATCGACATCGTGATGGCAAGCGAGGATACATAGACGCTCGCGAAGTCATCGGGATCCGAGAACAGCGCCGACGTGATGGCGCTCGTGATCGGAGACGTGATGCAGGTGCTCAACACCGTCTTTGCGATGCCGCTAGCAGGGCCGCTCAAACGCTTCTCGATCAGCCTCGGCGTAAGGAAGTTTATGACCGGCTTGCCGACATAAGTCGAAACCAGCATAGCGATGCAGAGCATCAAGGGATAAAGTCAATGCGATTGCGCGAGGAAGCTTACGCCGTGCCCGCCAACACCGTTTGCGGTGAACACGAACAGCACCATGCAGCCGACCATGAGCAGCTGGTAGAGCGTGGAACCATTCACTTCGGCCGGCGCGGGCGCCTTGTCGCACAGGCAGTCGAAGTAGGAATAGCGCGTGTCTGCGGTCTGGGCCTTCGGGGTTTTCCCGGCATCGCGATCACTGCGTGCCTGGGCCTTCGGGGACATCCTGGCACCTAGGACATCGCGCGCGTAGACCCTCGATGATTCTCGGGCGCCTTGAGCATCGCGCGCCTGGACCTTCGAAGCCTTCCAGTTCCATGCCTTCAGGATTTTTCGGGTGTCTCGGGTATATTTCTTAATCATTTTTATCACCTTCTTTCACCTTTCGGCGCCATTAACCCTATACGCTCCCGCGTGAGAGCGGCCCGAAGTCCATCGTTCGGATACATTCCGGTCACGCGATGGGCACGCTATCGGTAGAGCAAACTCACATCTGCCCCACCTCATCGGTACCTTCTTTTCACGTTTTCTTGAAAATCCCTGTTCAGAGGGGATGACTACTCTGTTTCCATTTGATTACGCTAACACGACCTCGAAAACCTGATGAAGGTCCGTTCTTCCGTTAAAGACGACGGAAGGTCTTTGCTCATGTCAGGTTATTCATCCCTGCCCTCTGCTATCATTGCCCACGAAAAATACGAGCAAAACGGGGGAATTATGAACGTCGAGACACTGCAGGCAAAGCTTTCCGAATATGTGCTGACCAGTCCTGACAACGCCATTCAGGCCAGCTGGGCGTTGCGTGACGAGATTGCGGGCACTCCCCTGTTCGACGCACCCATCGTCGGCTGCGCAAGCGCCGACGACCCGCTTTTCGCGCGCATCAAGGCGGACGAATTGATCTTGGGCGACACGTTCAAGCTGCCAGAAGAATGGCTGCCTGGCGCCAAGAGCGTCATCTCGATCTTTTACCCGTTCTCGGAGCCAGTCCGCAAGAGCAACTGGGACAACCTCGGCGTGCCGTCAGACGAATGGCTGCATGGGCGCGTCGAAGGCCACGAGTTCATCCATGCCACCGACCGCATCGTCGAGAGCTGGTTGCACGACGAGGGCTTTCAGACCTGCATACCCGCGCTCGAGCCATCGCTGGCCATTATCAAACGAGAGCCGGAAGACGCCGTCGGCCGGCCTCTCTTCGTGAGCAGCTGGTCGGAGCGACATGCGGCGTTTGTGGCAGGATTGGGCACCTTTGGGCTATCCGCGCACCTAATCACGCGGGTGGGCAAAGCCGGCAGGTTCGGCAGCATCATCACGACGGCCGAAATCGAACCCACAACGCGGCCCTACGGCGATGACCCTTACGCCTACTGCACCCGTTGCGGCGGCTGCACGAAGCGCTGCCCCGTGAATGCGCTGTCACTTGAGCATGGCAAGGACTACCAGACTTGCTGGGTCTACATGGAGGAGACCAAGATCCGCTTCAAGCCCCGTTACGGCTGCGGAAAATGCCAGCATCTCGTGCCTTGCGAAACCGGCATCCCCAACAAGCGCTTCGCGTAACCTGACAGAGCCCTATGGCGAATGGGCTTCCAGGATACACATGCCACGCAACCTGCACTGTGATCGCAAAACCCTCCACGAGGGCGGTTTTTGGACATCCGTCGCCAGCCTTTGTCCGGAATCGCGGCTCGTGGATGGATTCAGGCCCGCGCCCGCGAAGACCCCAAAGGGAAACGCCTGCTCAAAGCGCTGCAGGGCATGGGCGGGATATCAACGACTCCCGGAAAACCCTCCACGAGACCGTTTTTTGAGCACGCGATATGGACCAATGTCCAGAATCGCGGGTTGTGGATGAGTCCGCACGTGGACATATTCAATGGTCACTTACCTTTGGGCCAGTAATCAAAAACTGGTAGAATTGCCTAAGACGATCAAGAGCCGAGCCTGCGTGAACATGAGGGGGCGCCACAATGAAGAAGACGCTTGTCTACGGTGCCGCGACGGCCGCCGTGCTGGCATCGCTCGGAGCTGGATTCGGACTGGTGGCCTGCACCAACGAATCGGCTGTCGAGACGGTTTACGGCCCACCTCCAAGCGAGATGTCCTCTTCGAGCTCGGAAGCCGACGAGCCCATCGAGGACGTTTACGGACCACCTGTCGACGAGTCCGATTCTTCTGCTTCCTCGGATTCCATGTCTGAGGAAGACCCCGACGAGGAGCTCATCAACGCGCTCTACGGCCCGGCTCCCGACAGCGAGAAACCTGATGCAGAGAACTAATGCGCTCAAGCTCGAAGGTCTCGAGCGCCAGCGTCGGCGCTTCGACCGAAATGCCCGCACTCCAAAGCTCCAGCAGCTCTTCTTAGAGGTCACGCCGCGTTGCAACCTGTCGTGCATTCATTGCGGTAGCCGCTGTGACGAGCACGCCCTCACCGAGGAGGTCTCGCTGGACGAGTACCGAACCCTGCTCGAACGGGTGCGCGAAGCCTTTGGAACAGGAGTCTTCATCGCAATAACCGGCGGCGAGCCCATGCTGCGCGAAGATATCTTCGAGCTGGGCACGATCATCCGCGACCTTGGCTTTTCCTGGGGTATGACCACCAACGCGACGCTCATCACGCCAGATGCGGCAAAACGTCTGATCGAAAGCGGGCTTCGAACCGTTTCGGCGAGCATCGACGGCATGCCGGCCACGCACGATGCCGTACGCCAACGCCCCGGCTCCTACGACGCCGCCATCGAGGGCGTATGCAATCTGGCTGCAACCAACGGCCTCAAGGTGCTGCAGGTCACCTCGGTCATGAACCACCAGACCATCGACGAGCTCGACGAGCTCTTCGACGTCATGGTGGACCTTCCCATCGACAGCTGGCGACTCGCCAACGTCGAACCCATCGGCAGCGCCCTGCAGCATCCCGAGATCCTCTTCCAGCCGCAAGACTATTCACGGCTCTTCTCGTTCATCCGCCAGAAGCGCGAAGGGGAATGGCCGGTCAGCTACGGATGCTGCCACTACCTGGGACTCGGATACGAGGGGGAGCTGCGCGATTGGTTCTGGCTTTGCAGCGCGGGAATACACATCATGTCGATCACGCACACGGGCGATATCGCAAGCTGCTTGGACATCGAACGCAGGCCCGAGACGATCTTCGGAAACTTCCGCACCCATGACATTGCCGAAGTGTGGCGCGATGGCTTCGAGATCTACCGGAACGATAACGCCCTCGCAGACCTCAACCCGACCTGCGCCGATTGCTCGCAAAAACGCTGGTGCCGCGGCGATTCCGCACACAGCTGGGATTTCGAGCACAACGAGCCGCGCGTCTGCATGCTGCGCGATTTGCCTGAGTTTATTCCCGTTTCGTAAAAGGCGGCATGTCTTAGGGCTTTAGTCTTATCGCAACTCGAGCACCATGAGCCATTCGCTTTCGTCGGCCCCTTCACCGACGACGCGAAAGCCGAGACGCTCGTACAGGTGAAACGCCGGATTCTCCTTCTGCACCGATAGGGAGACGCGTGCGTAGCCGGCATCTTCCAGCAAGATGATCATGCGACGCATGAGGGCCGTTCCAATACCACACCCCCGATATGGCTTGAGAAGCGAGATCGAGAACGAGGGCGTCTCATCGTCAATGTGCCCGTACTCGTCGGTTGTGCGCACCCAGCAGGCGCCGACGACGCGCCCATCGACCTCAGCAACCAGTGCGCGGTCATCGGGTAGCTGGCCAAATCCCTCGAATGCTGCAAGGCATTTGGGGTCGTCGCGCACGACTGAGCGCGGCACTTCTCCTTCGAAGTCCTCCGGTACCCAAATCGCCCGGAAGAGAAACTCCTCCAGCAGGCAGTGCTCTTCCTCGCGCATATCTCTTATTACGTAGTCCACCGCACCCCTAATCGTGAACCCCATGGCATGTAATTATACCTGTTCACCGTTGACCACTCGCCCGATTGCTAATCCCAGAGCAATCGCTTGCCCTGTAAATAGATGATTGCTCCCGCATAACGAAATCCCTGGTCGTGCAGGTAAACCAGGAGTTTTCATCCACTGTCAACAAGACGCTGCTCACGGAGGTGCAGAAGGGGGTCGAAGAGGTCGGGGCTGAAACCGACAAGGTCCGGGACAAGGCGACGGGCGAGATCGACGATGCACGTTCGGACCTGCAGACGGCAATCGCAATGCTCGACAGCGCTTCGTCTTCCATCGGCGGCTGGCGCGAATCGGTGGCTGCTATCAACGCTTCGCTCGGCGAGACCGCAGATCAGCTTCCCGCTATCCAATACGCGCTTGACGATAGCAGCAGAGACCTCGACATCCTGCGTGCACAAGTATCCGAGTTCGATTCGGAGTTTTCCCAAACGCTCGCGCAGGCAAACCTCACGCTGGCCAACCTCTCGCTACGCGTGAGCTCATCCGTAGGCAATGCAACCGCGGACGTGGCGAAAGCGGCCGCCAGCCTGAACGAAATCGCCGAAGAGCTCAAGGTAACGATAGAGCTGCACGGCAACATCGCAGCCGTCGACGAGCTGCTCTGAAACGCGCTCACCGATCTGGAAGATGCCTCGACAAAGCTGAGCGAATCGGTCGAGAATGCCAACCAGACCGTACAGAACATGAACGGCAGCGTGCAAGAGCTCGTCGATGCGACGGATTCCGCAAGCCAAAGCTTCTCGCAAAACGCACTTCCACTGCTTTCCAATGGCGCCTTTGAGCTTGGCAAAGCGCTCTCGGGCATGTCAAGCGCCATTGCGCAATTCGAACCGCAGATCGTCGAGCTGCAGGGCGTGCTGAATAACACTGACTCGGCGCTCGTCGAGGCCGACAACGCAATCGGGCAGTCGAAACAGCTTCTGTCCAACGTAGATGCAGACCTCAAATCGACCGTCGCCGACCTCGGTGCACTTGGTAACGCCCTTCGAGTTGACGAGATTACGCGCCTTCTTGACATCGAGCCCGACAACATGGGAACGTTCATCTCCTCCCCGGTCGAGATGGTCACCGAAAAGATTTACCCCGTCTCGAATTACGGCACGGCGGTAGCGCCGTTCTACACCTGCCTCGCATTGTGGATTGGGTGTTTCATCCTCCTATCCGTGATCAAACTCGAAGTTGACAGGACGGGCTTCGAGGAGGCCACGACCACCCAGCGTTACTTCGGGCGCCTGGCTCTCCTTCTGCTACTTGCGCTTCTGCAATCCCAGGTCATCTGCGGCGTCGATATTCTGCTTGGCATCGACTGCGCACATCCTGTGGCATTCTTAGCCGCAGGCGCCGTCTGCTCGTTCGTCTTCATGAACCTGCTCTATGCGCTCGTCATCACGTTCCGCAACATTGGCAATGCGGAGAATCGGCAGCGTCGCTTTGATGGCTATACCTTTCGCGCTCGTCATTTTCATGTTGCCCCTGAATATCTTCTTGGACGTGAGCACCGACGTCAAACTCGGCGTCTTTGGGTTCACCCTCGTTGCACTTTTAATCTTGCAGCTGGGCTTGATTTTCCTGGAATACGCGAATCGCACCATCGAAGAGGAGACGCGCCTTCTAGGCCTCGAGATCATGGGCGCCGCAGACGAAGACCCCGAGCTGTCGTATACGACGTTTGCCGACAAAGCCGATGATGCGCGCCTCGCCATCGAAGACGAGATGATCAAGGTCCGAAACCAGGTGTCAAACGATTTGCTTGGTATGACGCCACCTCTATCGGCCGAGATCATGACGCTCATCCCCAAAACACCTAATGCCCCCAAGGCCGAATCCGACGAAGTCGATGCCGAGGGGAAAGCGAACACGGAAAGTGACGGAGATGGCGTCAAGCTGCATTCGGGAGCAGCGCGCGATATCTTCTTCACCGATATGAGGCTCGGGTTCCAGAGCGTGATCGGCGTGGTCGTCATCATGCTGCTCGTGATCACGCCTTCGCTGTACGCGTGGTTCAACATCGCCGGCAGCTGGGATCCGTACAGCAACACGGGCAACCTGAAAGTTGCGGTGGCGAACGAGGACGAGGGGTCCAAAGGCGAGCTCATTCCGATGAGGATGAACATCGGAGACACGATCGTTTCCCAGCTTCGCGGCGAATCGGGGTTTGACTGGGTTTTCGTCGACGAAGACAAGGCCGTCGAGGGAGTGTACGACGAAAGCTATTACGCCGCCATCGTCATCCCGAAGGATTTCAGCCGTAACATGATGACGTACCTGACTGATAACGCAGACTATCCCAACGTCATCTACTACACCAACGAGAAGGAAAACCCCATCGCGCCCATCATCACCCAAAAGGGCGCAAACTCGATCCAGGAGGGTATCCGAAGCACCTTCACGCAGCGCGTCGACGAAGTCGGACTGAACCTTGCGGTAGACCTGGCAGACTACGTGACAAACCCCAACCTGAGCGGGTACGCCGCGAAGATGGGCAAGCACCTTGACGACGCCATACGAAACATCGGAGACGGGGCGAGCGCAATGCGTACGCTGTCGAGCCTGTCGGTGACAACGGCGAATGTCGTGTCTACGGCAAGCGTGGCGCTCGAGGGCATCAGGGCATCGAGCGATACGGCAAAGAATGCCCTCGGCAATGCGGAGAACGGCGTGACAGACGCCTCGGAGGCCTTCGCCACATCTGCCACCATCGTCGATCAGGCGCTCTCGGGAAGCTCCGGAACACTAGACAGCATCTCCGAAGACATAGACGCTTCTCTCGCCGACCTCGAGAGCAATACAGCTAACGTCCCGGGTGTAATTCATATCGCTGCGGACGTCCTCGAAGACGCAGCTGGCTATATGCGGGAAATCGCACAGATAGCCCAAGAGGCGGCGAATGAGGAAACCGATCCGGAGAAAAGGGAGGAAGCCCTCGCAGAGGCCGCACGCCTGGCGGCTTTCGCCGAATCGATGACCAACCTGGCCGACACCGCGTCTTCGGCAGCCAACCGTTCCGATGGCTTGGCGGACAGGATCGAAGATACGCGCGGGGATCTAAGGGGCCTCGTCGTCCAAGCCGATCAATCTCTCGACGAGACGCGGTCGTTCTACCACAATAGCATCGAATCGGCCGCGAACGACGTCGAAGCGACGGTGCGCTCCACTTCGGATGCAATCCACGCAATCATGAACGGCCTTGAGGGATCCGTGGCCGGGCTTTCCGAAAATGCAGGCAACCTGACGTCGCAACTGAACACGCTTTCAGGCGAGCTCACGGAGACAGCCACGAAGTTGGATACGACGGCAGATAACGTTTCCAAGGCGAAGAAACGGCTTTCTGACGCGCTCTCATCAGGCGACATGAAGCAGATCGAGTCCGCTATCTTGGGATCCGACCCATCTACGATGTCGGAGCGTATGGCAGCACCGCTCGAAGAGAAGCGAGAGCCCCTGTACTCGGTTGCGAACTTCGGATCGGCAATGGCTCCGTTCTACACGGTGCTGTGCCTGTGGGTCGGCGCACTCGTATTGGTATCGACGCTGGAAGTCCACGTCACCGAGGAACGCATGGAACGATTGCGCCGCCGCTATGCTAAGGTGCGCGCGTTCCACGAGTACGTAGGGCGCTATGGCATATTCGCCTTCATCTCGTTGCTGCAGAGCCTGCTCGTACTGTTGGGCGACCTGTGCCTGCTGCATATCCAGTGCGTCCACCCGATCCTGTTCGTCGTGTTCGGCGTCCTCATCGGACAGGTGTTCTGCCTGTTCGTTTACACGTTATCCGAACTGTTCGGCGATGTGGGCAAAGCGCTGTGCGTCATCCTGCTGATCATGCAAGTCGCAGCCTCAGGCGGCACCTTCCCAGTCGAGATGCTCGATCCAATGCTATCCAACATCGTGCCGTTCCTCCCCTTCTTCCACGGCATGAACCTTCTGAAGGAATGCGTGGCCGGCATCTACTGGCCTTCGGTGGGAGGCAACGTGGCGTTCTTCCTGACGATGGTCGGTACGGTGCTGCTCATCGGAATCGCGGCCCGCAAGCCCTTCCGCAAGCTTGACAATTGGTTCGAAGGCCAACTCGAGAAGACCGGCTTCATGTAGGTGGAATGGACATCCCCAATTATTCGCCCGATTACTTTCCCCTGGGGTGGTTGATCGACCGTTTACCCCTGGGGTGAATGATCAAAGGGATCAGTCTAAACGGGCTTGACCATGATGGCGCGGAGTTGTGGCTCTGGAGCGAGGGAGCCTTGATCAGGTCTGAGACAGGCTTTCTGGCAGGCACCGCATCCCACGCATTTCTCGGGGTCGACCGATGGCCTTCCCTGCTTGTCGCGGCTGATGGCGCGGTACTGGCTCGGGCACACCCTGTAGCAGCGCTTGCACCTCTCGCCCGTCGCCCAGGGAAGGCACCATTCGGGAACGATCTCGGCTATGCCGATTACAATACGCTCCCCGTCCGCGGGAGCTTTTAATGCGCCAGTCGGGCAAGCCTCTATGCAGCGCGGCATGCCGCCCGCCGAGGCGCACATGTCGCACCAGTTCTGGTAGAAGTCGGCGACGGGCATGCCGGCGCCAAGGATTCCCTCGCCCAGAGTCTCGGCACGCAAGACGTGCCATGGACATGACAGGACGCATCGCCCGCAGCGGATGCATCGCTCCATCAGCCGATCTGCGTCTTGACCACCGGGAGGACGCACGAGCGCCTGGGCGGGAAGCGCCTTGAGCCCGCAGAGTGCGAGCACTACCGCTCCGCCGCACGCTCCCGCACACAGCTCACGCCGCGAAATGCCGCCTCTTTTCTCCGCTTCACCTGGCATAGCCATCCCGTAACGCTCACGACTCGAACGCGCCAGCCGACTTCATCGCCAAATAGGCGTCGCCATACATCGCCGCCTCGTTGCCGAGCGCCGCAGGCAGTATGCGGGCGTCTGCGCAGGTCGGCAGGCAATGCGCCTTAAAGGCGGCGCGCAGCTCTTGTGCGAACAGGTCGAACCCCTCGCCCATTCCGCCGCCGATGAGATAGAGCGACGGATCGATTATGGTCGACACCTGGGCCAAGGCAAATCCGAGGCTGTCGCACATGAGCGATATCGCAGCTTTGGCAGCCTCGTCACCGGAGCGATAGGCCTCGAAGACCGACAGGGTGTCAGTCGGTCCCTGCAGGTGCACCGCTTCGATGCCCCTCTCCGAGCACTCCCTGCGATAGGAACGCACAACGCCCGAAGCCGATGCGTACTGCTCCAGGCAACCATGCCGCCCGCATCCGCAGGCGGAGGTTTCTCCGCGGTTCACGGTGATGTGGCCGAACTCCCCGCCAGCGCCGAACGCGCCCGAGACGAGCTTTCCGGAGACGACCACGCCCGCACCGACGCCCGTGCCCAAGGCGACGAGCGCGAAGCTCGGCACGCCCTTCGCCGCTCCCTTCCACATCTCGCCGACGGCAGCTGCGTTCACGTCGTTGGCGAACGCGAGCGTCATATTGGGAAACGCCCCGGCCATGGCGGCCTTCAGCCCCTCCGCGTCCAGCTCGGCATTCGGCATCATCGCAACCTGCCCGTTGTCGTCAACTGGGCCGGGAACGTCAAGCCCCGCGGCCACGACGTCGAGCGGAGAGGCGCCGTTCGTGCTGAGCAGTTCTTCAAGTCCCCCGATGACAACGGCGAACGCGTCTTCGTTCACGAGCTTGCCCGTCGGTATCTTCTTGGTGGACACCAACGTGCCCGACTCGGTGAACAGCCCCGCCTTGATGCTCGTCCCCCCGATGTCAATCCCCAAGACCATGCCCATCTTTTCCTCCTATCGGCCGTCCGTCAATGATACGCCTTGAACGATCCCTTGCTTCCGTCCCTATGCCCCAAATCCCAAACAATTCGGCATCTGTTACGAACAAGCTGTCGAGCCTTGATCGCTTGCAAGCGAAACGTCCAACCTCGAGTCCAGCGCGAAGGCGAGTTCCTCTAGTAGGGCGAGCGTCGGGTTACCCGAGCCCGACTCCACGCGGCTGAGGACAGCCTGCGTGATGCCGGCGCGGGCAGCGAGCTGCTTCTGGGTAAGACCCGCTTGCTGGCGTTGCTCCCGGATTTGAGCGCCGATGCGCCTTGCGGCGTTGCACTGCCCATGCGGACACGGCCCTGCTTTATCGCATGAATGCACCCTGCCCTTCGCCTCCGATGCACGCAGTGCGTTGGACGTGTCATCCTTTGGCAAATCGACGCAAGCATAACGGACCTCGACTCCGTTGCGACGACGCTCGACGACGGCGAGCAATTTGTCAGCTCTCGACATGGGCGAAGGGTCGTTCTTCCCACTTTTTCCCTGCGAAGCTTGCTCTTGGCAGTCGCTTTCTAGTTCGCGGGCAAGCTCGTCTGTCATGGTCACTTCGTAGGCGAGGAAATCGTCATCTGACGACCTTCCATTGCTTGCGGCCAGCAAGCTCACCTCATCGTATTCGGAAAGACCGTTTGCACGGAGCACTTCGACGATGTTGTGACGGTCTTCGGGAACGATACGGGATTTCACCCACTCTTCGCTCTCCTCAGGCGTGGCGCGCCTCCCCTCCCGATAGGCGCAGAACGAAAGCGAGAGCGGCAGATTCGCCTCGCGACAGCACGATGAGAGCTCGAGAAAAAACCTTCCCTGCCCCCCTTCGCAGCTCGCATCCCAAAACAGCACGCCTACGGGTTTAGCCTTGCGCTTGGAGGCATCCGCTATCACGAAGGCTCTCATACTTGCACCACCTCTCCCAAATCATGCGCCAGAGGAACTCGGCCATCTCCTGGCCGCCTGCTCCTTCGATTGCAGAATCCAGAGCAGGTGCCAAACCATCCACGATTGCATCCTTGTGGACCTCTTGCAACCGCCCGATAGGCAAGTTGGGCGGCACGAACCTGACCAGGTTTTGCACAAGGGAACGGGTTCCCAGATAGTTGTTCGACACGATGTCTTGCACAGGATCGATGGAACGGAGCTGCTCGGCGTTTCCTGCTGAGAAGCAGAGCGACAGCCCGTTGTCGAACAGGGGAGCCAATCGTAACCGCCCGTCAACCTGTTTTAGCACTTCGAGGTTGCCACCGTGCCGATCCCTGTTCGCGATGAGGAAATCGACGAGCATCATCTTCTGAACGTTCTGAGACCAACCGAAACGGGCGCAGAAATCCATGCGTCCTTCGCCCTCGAAATGATTCCAGCCGTAAAACCGCGCGAGCGACACTTTGCTCTCGCCCCGCGCGCGGTAAGAATCGGATTCCGTCAGCCACGTTTCGTGCTCCCTGCCGCCGATGCGAACACGCGCATTCACGAGCCGATACGGTACATGGCTTACGCACAGCACATTCATCAGGCGGGCGGCGATGAGCTCGTTGACGCATTCGTGCCCATAGACGCCGTTCACCTCGTCATAACACGAGAGCTTGTAATACGTGGCTGCCGAGCCCTCGCCGAAACGCGCCTTGAGATACGAGCCTCCGGTGGCGGAGCTCGTGGAAGACTCTGACCAGTCAAGATGCGTGTAATCGCGTAGCTCTGGATCTACGTCCTTGACCATCATGGCAGCCCCCTCTCCTCCACCGGAATCGTTTCGTATAATATAACTTATATATTATATAATAGCTTGCTCCATTGGAGGCCGCTTGATTAGAACCATAGCCTGCAACTTCTGTGATGGAGCTTAAGGGAATAAAGCCCGTTCGCGAGTTTAAGAATGTTTGCGCCGATCTCCAGCCCAGCCATCATCCACGAGACCGCATTGCGTACATTCGCTGCCCGCCAATGCACGTAATCGCGCCTCGTGGAGGGTTTCGAACTCAATGAGTCGCAGGACAGGCCTCCGATCAATTCCCGCCTAAAAAGGCGAGCACCCTCCCGCAATGGAAGGGTGCCCGTTTCGAGTCTGTGCGCATGCCCAACTTCGAGGGCATGGTATTCGCCGTGAGCCTACGCTCCCGCAAGCGGCGAGGCCTGGGTGTAGACGCGACCGAGGTACTCGCGGTCGAGTTCGTAGAGCGAGCGCGCGTCGCCGCCGAACAGCTTCATGTTGGAGACCATCTCGGAAGCGTTGGCCTCCTCCTCCAACTGCTCGTCGATGAACCAGTTCAGGAACTGCTGAGTGCGGAAGTCCTTGGCCTTGACTGCAGCGGCCATGATGTTGTCAATCAGGCTGGTCACGTACTTCTCATGCTCGAGCGCCGCCTCAAGCGGACCGAGGTAGTCGGTAAAGGTCATGTCAGGCTGCGCGATGGCACCGAGCACGACGGGGCAATCGTTGTCCAGCAGGTACCTGCGGAAGATCAACGCATGGTCGCGCTCTTCCTGCGCCTGAATCAGGTACCAGTTGGCGAAGCCCTTCAGTCCCTCCGCCTCGTAATAATCAGCGAACGACAGGTACAGGTAGCCCGAGTACAGCTCCTTGTTGATCTGATCGTTAATAAGCTCGTACACCTTCTTGTTCATGAGGACCTCCTGATCCACTTGCTTACGGCACGGAATGTGCATCGGCAACTCCGCATTCCTGTTGCCGCTATCATACGGCACGAAGGCGGTTCCTGACGCGGCGATAGCAAACCAAAGACACCCGTTTTTCGAAATTGCCAAAACCGCTGAATTCGCCATCGGGCTCGAACGCAGCGCATCGGTCTTGCCGGACATCGGACAGACGGGAAGAAACGCTGCTCCCATCCCGCCGTTCGCTGCTATCATAGCCAGAAGGCAAAGGCCAGACGAGAGGATGCCGTCATGAAAAAGCAGACCGGGCTTCGGGATTCCGTCCTTTTCTTGCTCGAACAGAATTACACGCTTTTGAAGAAGGACATAGGCTCTGATGCGGTCCTCTCGAAGAAGGGCATGAAGTTCGAGACGGAAAGCTGGGATATCGAGGGAATCGGACACCTGTGCTTCATGAAAATGAAGGCGTTCTTCGGGTTGATGCGCATGGAAACCGCGATTATCGCGCCGACGCGCATCGATATGCCCCTGTTCAACCTGGACTGGGTGGGTGCCTTCGGCTACGAGACGCAGATTGCGGAGTTGTACGACACCCAGTTGCAACCATGGCCTGATGAATGCCTAAACGTTTTCGAATGCCTTCTGCAACGTGACGCAGACCTTCCCGACGCATCGAGTGACGAGGAGCGCTGGTACGACAGCATCCTGTACCCCTGCTCCTATCACAAGAAGGGAAAGGGGCTAACCGAGCGCTTCTCTAATGCTGCCCATGACTATCTCGTGGCATATGTCGACCAGCTGCCCAGCGCACCAGCCTGTGACGAGCATGAAAAAGCCGCGAAGGTGCAAGCCTTCGCCGAGAGGCTGTTCGACGAGGGAGGCCCTGCAGTCGACCAAGTCACCAAGCTTTTCGGGCAAACGACCGCAAGGCGCCTCGTCGTGCAGCACATGTACGGCGTAGACGAGCGATAGGCCTCGAGGGGGCCATCGGGATGTGGTGCCGCGCCTCGGCCACCACGCCTCGCAGATGAACCTATTTTTCCGACTTTGCGGCCCGTTTCTTGCGGGCTGCCTTTTTCTGGGCCTCGGTCATGGGCGCGTAGTCGCGGTCATAGCCGGGAACGTCCATGTGGGATACCGCCCACAGGTACAAACTGGCCACGCTTCCGTAAGGGCTGTAACGGCGCCGATACTTCTCGAACATCGCCCGCGTCACCTTGCGATGGTGGTAGACCATGCGCATGCCGCGGTGGATGGCCAGATCGCCGAAGCTCAAGATGTCGGGACGGCCCAGGCAGAACAAGAGCAGCATTTCGGCCGTCCATTCCCCGATGCCGGGTAGCGAGCTGAGGGCCTTGATGGCCTCGCCATCTGGCATGTGTGCAACAGCATCCAGGTCGAACTCGGCCGAGGCCACCTTTTCGGCAAAGCCCTTGATGTACTCCACTTTTTTGAACGACGTGCCGCACGACTGCAGCTGTTCGGAGGTTGCGGCGCAAACGGCGGCTGGCGTTATCTCTCCAAGCGCTTCCTGCAACCGCGCCCACACGGTCGCCTGCGCGGCAGAAGATATCTGCTGGCCGATGATGTGGTGAACGACGGCGGCGAACAGGTCGCCCTCCTCCATCATCTCGCGGTTAACGTGCCCGACCGCGTCAATCGCAGCTGCGAGTTTCGGGTCACGCGCCTTGAGGTAGGCTACCTCCTCATCGCCGTATTCGAAGAAACGCGCCATGCTAGTCCAACTTCCCCTCGCGGAACGCTTCGATCAGAGTGCCCCCCAATTCGTAGTTTTCAGGACCCCCGATCTCGTCTCGGCCCACCCATCCGGCCCACGACAGCTCGCCGTCGCGCAGTTCAATCTGCGGGCTACCGTCGAGCTTGGCAGAGAAGCCCAACATGAGAGAACCGGAAAGCCCCCACGGCTGGCTGGCGCGATAACGAACGTCTTTTACGCGCAGACCACATTCCTCGAGAACCTCCCTGGCAACCGCCTCTTCTGCGGTCTCGCCGATCTCGACAAACCCTGCAACGAGCGCCCGCCTGCGGTAACCGCCCGCCGCATAGCGCGTCATGAGCAGCTTATCGCCATCGGTCACGGCAACGATGATGGCGGGGGAAATCTTCGGGTACTCGACCGTGCCGCACGCGGGGCACACGAGAGCGCGCTCGCTTTTCGAATGCTCCATGCGTGCGCTGCACCTTCCGCAGAACACGCGTGTTTCGTACCACGAGGCTAGATGCAGTCCCGTGATGGCGGCAAGCCCGGCAGGAGTGGCATGCGGTCCCAGAAACGACCGAACGGGAACAGGTCTAAAGTCTCCCGGGAAAACGGGTTCTTTCCCATCAGCTCCCCGCACGAGCCAGAAGCGCCTTCCCTCAACCGAGAACAGGTACGTTAGATCCGCGTGCGTGAAGTCGGCACACGTTGGAAACAAGAGCACCCCGTCGTCGGAGCAGGCAGCTGCAACGGCATCGCATTCCGCACCGTACGCGCGCAGCCAGTACGCGAGCGCGGCATCGTCTGGTTGCGGGCGCGCAAAACTCATCTGGGGATCGTATGCCCCTGGCGTTATCACATTGAACATGGCACCGCCTCCTCGCTTTGCTTTCTCGATAGTACGACAACTGCAGACGGCAGGTTAGCGACGATAAAAAACAACCTGGTTGCTCCTTCAATTTCAACCAGGTTGTTTTCGTTGATTGCGAAACGGCATCTCGGACGCCGCTTTAAGGTTGGCCTACTTGGTAAGCCGAACTTGCTAATTACTCATCATCGTCCTGCATGCTCTCGAAAACCTCGGTTGCCCAAAGGCCGTGCTTGTTGCAGTAGGCATAGATGTTGAGCGGGATATCGCCGTTCAGGACGAACTGTGCGTACGGATCGATGCCCGGGCGCAACTTGACGAGCTGCGCACCCATCTCCGTGGAGATGTAGATCCACTCGATGTAGTGGTCTGAATCCATGGGATGCTTGTTGTCTTCGTCGCCGACGGTGATCGTGATGGTCTTCCCGCGCTTCATGACGGGAAGGTGCTTCTCAGCAGATGCCGCACCGGGATTGTCCTCGGTGTAAGGCTCGAGAACCTTCATCTCCTCCCCGCAACACGAGGGCACTGCGCCCTGCGTGCCGAACTTCATGACTATGCTCCCGCATTTCTCGCACCGGTAGAAAACGTCTCTCCAGATAGCCATGACCTCGTCCTCCTTTCGCAATGACGGTTTTCTGGGTTTTGGGCGATTAGCCTCAAAACCCCCTTCGAAGCTATACTAACCAAATAGCCGCACAATAGAATGGAAAAAACAACGGTCTTCTGCATTTTGGTGAAGCAAGCGGTAAGCGAAATGCGCGCATCCCGCAAACGAGACCGTATTATTCAGCGGGATCTGCACGCAGGATGCAGATCCCGTAATAAGCCCTTCGCTCCGAATACCCGAAAGCGTCTAATCCCTTTTCGCGGGAAGGATTTCTATCCAGCTTCCGTCGGGATCCTCGATGAAGTACAACCCCATGCGCGGATTTTCCCTGATGATACAGCCCATTTCCTCGTGCAGCTTATGCGCCGCCTCGTAGTCTTCCACCGTGAACGCGATGTGGGTGTCCTTGCCGCCGTTCTCGTACGGCTCCACGCGCCCCCGATTCCAAGTCAACTCGACCTGGAACGGCGTCTTCTCGTTGACGAGGTAGGTGTTCGACCAGGAACCGTCCTCCGGGCCCATCGTGTGATGGACGGTCATGCCCAGGGCCTTCTCGTAGAACGCCAATGATTTTTCGAGGTCGAGCACGTGAATACACCAATGGATGAACGTTCCTTGCATGTTGGTCTCCTCTCGAATTTCAAAGCGCTTCTAGCGTTGCCAATCGCAAAGCTGAATCAATTTCGCCATGCAACATGGCGTTTGTCAAGAGCCAATGGCGCGCAGAAAAGTCATCTTATCCTCTCCGTACTTTCCTGAGCATACGGTCATCGTTCTTTGCCCGTGAAATTTGCGTCTCTCCACTGCGTGGTAAGCACTTTTCATCATCATTACGAATAGCCTGGACGCATCGGCTCTGCGATAGATTGCATTCATGAATCATCGGTGAAATGCGATGAGAAGTAACTGGGGTTTTCCAAGCTGAAGATAGCTTTTGGATTGCTCAAAAGAAAGGAACAAGGCTGCCAGCGAAGCTGCAAGCGAGGCCGCCGAAGCTGTGAGCGAAGCCGCCGAAGCTGTGAGCGAAGCCGCCAGCAAGGCCGAAGAGGTCGCCAGCCAAGCCGCCAGCCAGGCCGCAGAGGTCGCAGAGGCAGCGGAAGAGTTCTTCTATTCGAGCATGACGAAGGACGAGCTGCAGTTCGCAGTTGATTCCCAGGAGCTCGGCGAAATCGCCCAGGCAGATGAGGTATGGGTCGCAAACAGCGGCGATGCTGCGCCTTCGTTCCAGTGGCAAGTTGTGACCGCAGACGGCAAGGTGTACTTCATCGGCAACAGCGGCGTTGCCAAGGAAGTCACCGACCTGCCGGGCATCAACAAGCTCGCCAAGGATGATGCAGTCGCATCCGCCCAGGCACAAGCCGAGGGCGAGCTGCAGACCGCCGACCTCTCGCAGGGCGAAGATGGCATCTTCTACTGGGTAGTCACCCTGAATGCCAACGATGTCCTTTCGATGTACAACGTCGATCCAGAGGGCAACGTCACCGGTCCGATGGAGAGCTAAATCGACATAGTTTAAGCGCCTCTCCGCCAGCGCGGGAGGTTAAGCTAAACAGTAGCAAGCGGTCGGGCGCGGAAACGCGCCCGACTTCTTTTTTTGTCAGGCTTGGCGTAATTCCCTGATAGGCGAATCGAGCTGATGCTCGGGAAAACGGGCTAAGCTTGCCTCGAGCTCGCCTACGAGGAAGTCCCGGTCGGCGGGAAGGAACCCGTTGACCCGCACGGGACAGACTTCGTGCATTCCGAAGAAGAAGGTGTCCGTAAGGTCGGTGGCACGCAGGAAGGCCATCTCCTCTTCTATGTCTTCCCGAAGGGTCGCAGGAGTGAACTCTCCCCTCTCAACGAGGGCAGCTAGCTCTTCGCACCAGGTCACGTACAGAACCGTCACGATGATGAGCTTCGGCTGGACCTCGTTGACGATCGCGGCGTCGGCGAGCGCGTTTTCCAATCCGCGTCCAGCGCCGGCTACGCCGTGGATGAGGTTGAGCGTATAGGAGATACCCGCGTCATTAAGGCGAAGAAGCGCCTCTCGGGCCTCAGCAACCGTAAATCCCTTGTTCATGAACGAGAGCACGTCGTCCAAGCCGGATTCCAGACCGATGTTCAAATTGGAATAGCCGAGCTTTGCCAATTCGCGCAGTTGCTCGGGTGTCTTCCTAAGGATGCTCGGAATCGTAGCATAGCACCCGATAACCTCGATGCGGGGGATATGCTCGTTGATGAGTTCCCCGATGCGCTTCAGCCGCTCGAAAGGCAGAACGAACGGGTCGCCGCCCACCAGGAACACGCGCTTGAACAGCGTGCGGTTACGTCCGATGAACTTGATGTCGCTTTCCACGTCTTCCATAGGAGACGGCGCGAACGGCTCATCCCTGTACATGGAACAGAACGCGCACTTGTTATGGCTGCATCCCGTACTCACCTGCAACAACAGCGAGTTCTCTTCGAAAGGAGGCCTGAACGCGCGGCCTGTGTAGTGCATCATGGAAACCCCCCTTCCCTTTTGTCGGCATTATACCAAGTGGCGAGGAGGGATTTCCAACCCTGCAGTTCTGTTCGAGCCCAGTTGAGACGAAAGCCGCTTTGTGAGAGTAGAATATGACGAGTGAATTCACGGAAAACAACGCAAAGGGAGGGCAGAACCGTGAAAAAGAGTTTCCTTGCAGTACTGCTTATCAGTGCTTTCGCATTGGCGATCGGCTTGACCGCCTGCAGTAGCGGAGAGAAGGCATCTTCGGATGCGTCATCCTCTGAGGCATCCGCCGAAGCAGTTTCGGAGGCTTCCTCCAAGGCATCTTCCGAGGCATCGGCCGAAGCGTCATCGGAAGCGGCCTCTGAGGCGTCGGCCGAAGCGGCATCGGAAGAGGCTTCTTCGGCATCGTCCGAGGCTGCATCTGAAGAAGCTTCTTCGGCATCGTCCGAAGCGGCGGAATACAGCTATCCCAGTGACGACCCCATGGAAAAGGCCATCTACAAGTACCTGGTCGAAGAAGTCAACAAGGACTTCGAGAAGGCCGATGTCTGCATTCCGACCGTGCAAATCGTGCACGTTGACCTCACCAATCTCGAAGAGCCGCTTGTTGCCGGAGATTTCTGGATCTACAACTACAACATCAAAGGCGACACGCTCGAAAACGTCTCAGGCGGAAACTTCCCGGGCGTCATGCACCTGGCCAAGGAAGGCGAGGGCTACATCGTGACCGCTTTTGACAAAGTCGAAGACGGCGCCAACTTCGAGCCGAGCGCAAGAGAGCTCTTCGGCGAGAACTACGATGCCTTCATGGAAGTCTATGGCGACAGCGACTCCCGCGACGAGCTCAGGAAGACCATCGTGTCGGATTACGTCAAGCTGAATGGCCTCGATGTCACCAAGTATCAGGATTACGGCTGGGATCCGGTCGAGCTGGACAAGTAAACGCGCCCTTGTTTTCATGCGTTTCCCCTGGGATGGGATACCCCGTCCCAGGGGTTTCTTTTTCTGGTGGGACGGTGTATCCGGCGAAGCCTCCCTTCCAGGTATACCGTTTCACCCAGCAGCGCCTAATCGTCCTGTTTCTCGAGCCAGGCGAACAAGGCCTTCAGGATTGCGCTTTCCTCGACTGCGTTCTTGTGCATGGTGACGGTCGTGTTCATGTGCTGCCAACGGCGGCCCTCCAGCGTCAGGAGCTCGACCGAGTCTTTCCCATTGGCCTTCCGCAAGGCTTCGACGAGGCGCAGCTGGCTGGCGTAGGGGCTCAAGGTATCTTTGCGGCCATGCACCACGAACAGGGGAACATTCGGCACCGCACCCTCCCCCGCTTCTTTCCTGACGATGTCTACAGGCGAATAGCGCGCAACCGCACGACGCATGGCATCTCGGCCTTTGCCATAAGTCGCCAGGTCCACCTGCGTACGCCAAGCAGCGTAAGTTGGAAAAGGCTTAATGAGCAGGTCTGCCACATCGGCCACACCCGCGACGCTGATGCAGGCGGTCACGCGCCCAGCGGGAAAATCGAAAGCCTCCTGCAGCCACCTCGCATAGCACAGCAGCACCGCCAGGTGGCCGCCCGCGCTCGTGCCCCCAACGACAACCCGCTCGCAGGGGATACCATGCCCCTCCATCCAGTCAAGCGCCGCCATCGCGCCCCGAAACGCATCGTCCACCATTGCGGGAAACTTGTGAAACGGCGCCTCGCGAAAGCCGATCGAGCAGAAGCGGTAGCCCTGCGCGTTGTACACGTTGGCGGCGTCTTCCATCGATTCGGCCTCGCCGAACACATAGCCGCCTCCATGGAAGTAGAGCACCGGCATGTCGTGCAGCACCTCGTCAGGCTCCCATAGCACACAGTACTGCTGCCTATTGGGCCCGAACGGGATGATAGCAGGCTGGGCAGAGCGCGCTGGCGGATGCGCGTCGTAATGCGCCGACTTCAGGAACGCCGGCGCGGTCGTTGCGATCTCGTACAGGTATCCCATATTCCCCACGCTTGTCATGCCGGTGTGCAAAACATGCTCCGATGATGATAGCAACTGAAGACGATGTTTGCTGCACGCAATCGCTGTCTTCGGCTAACGCAAATCGGCTCTTCGAACACCCTATCATCGTCTGCAGCAGCATAAATCTCGTCAGGAATCTGCGAAAAGACTCCAAGACCGCAAGGAACAAAGAGACAGTTTCCGCTCTTCTTGCATATAACAGGCAGGAAGAAAAACGCCGTCGGTTAACGACGCAAGAAACACGCAGCCGAGAAATGGGGGCACCACGTGAACTTCAACGACCTCACAGAAGAGCAAAAGGCTAAGGCCCGCGCCTGCAAGAGCGCAGACGAGCTGATCGAGCTCGCAGAGGCTGAGGGCGTCAAGCTCACCGACGAGCAGCTCGAGGCTATCTCCGGAGGAGGGGTCTGGGGTTGCGACGAAAACGAGCGCGAAGCCAAGTGCGGCATGGTTGGCTACTAGCGAACGAGTCACAGGACTGTCCTGCGACTCATTTGGCGGCGGCTGGAGAGCTGCACGTATCAATAGGTGGTTTTAGGAACGCTGTGGTCTATACGTTACGAAAGAGGTGAATTAGCTGCATAAGTACATGGTATAGTTAGCGCATTGTTGGAAGGGTAAAGGAGACCTTATGAAACGTATTACTATTTGTGTTGCCGCAGCACTCGTCGCAACGCTGGCGGCAGGGATGATGGCGGGGTGCAGCAGCCAATCGGCATCATCGGCCAGCGGATCTGATTCCGCATCGGCTTCGGCGGCGTCTAGCGAATCTGCTTCCGCATCGGCTTCGGCGGCATCGGAACAGTCGCAAGACGAGATTATCGCCGAGCTGAATGAAGCTCTCAAGAACGCGCCCGAATTCAAAACGGTTACGGTGACCGAAGAGGCCACGGCGGTCGTGAAAGGCAATGCGGAAGCTGCCGAGGCCGAGGCGAGCGAGGCCGCTGAGGCGAGCGAAGCTGCCGAATCGAGCGAGGCCGCTGAGGCGAGCGAAAGCGCCGAAGCCGGAGAGGCAACCGCTGAGTCCGATTCCATCGCGACCAAGACCGTCTACAAGTTCGACGAGAGCGGTGACACGGTCCGCACAAGCATGACGTGCGAGATCGATGACATTACGTTGTCGTACTTCACCGAAGGCTACGACGCCGTATGCGTTACCGACGGTCCTGTCTATTCCGGCTCAACCGAACAGTTCAACTTGAAGCATGCCGCTGGCTACGAGGCATACCTCAACAGCGCGGCCGGCGACCTGAATAAGATCATCGGTTGCGTCGCAACCGCGACGAAGAGCCAGCAGGACGGGATGACCGTCTTCGAGCTGGAGCTTGATCCCGAGAAGCGCATCGCCTCCGACGAGGTTTTCCAGATCTTGGCGGATGCCGGCGACCCGATCCTGAGCGAGAGCATCATCGTTGGATTCGACGAGAACGGCCACCTCGTGTGGGCGAACGAGAAGAGGGAGTTCGCTGCCACCATCGCCGAGAGTAACATGATGTTCAGCGACTTCGACAGCACTGTCGTCGACCCGATGCCCGAAGCCGACAAGACCTACGAGGAGATGGAAGCGGACATGGACGCGAAGTACGATGCTTTCTTCGCCGAGCTTGAGGAAGCTGAAGCCGCCCAAGGAACAGCTCCCGCAGAGACCGCTGAGGCTTCTGAAGCCGCTGAAGCCAAGTAGTCAAGAATTAACTACAGGGTTCTGCAAAAAGGGCGCGAGGCATTGCGCTTCGCGCCCTTTCTATTGCAATCGAACAGCGCCTCTCGCAAGCATGATTTGCGGAATGAGTCGCAGGACTGTCCTGCGACTCATTTTCTGTGACTCATTGCGTTGGCGCCTCGATTGCAGATGTTGCTTCCAGGCGCAGCTTGTCCTTGGCCTTCTTGGCGGTTTCCACACCGATGATGGGCGCAATACCCCCGATCATTTCGATCAATGTCGAGCGCATGTCCGAGGGAAGCTTCGTCACCGCGCTGGCAACCGCCAGCGCGCTGCCCGTGGGGTTCTCCGCAAACTTGGTCAACGTCTCTGCGTTCGCCGCGCAGAAGATGTCGTAAACCGCGTCGATGAACAGCTCCCGCTTGCCTGGTTCGTATGATTTCGCCCAGTTGTTCAAGGTGCTCGAAATTATTTCTGCCTCGGAGCTGATGTGGTCGAGTGCGACGAAGCCGTTTTCTTCCACCGCCCAACGGGTTGAAGCATGCTGAGTGAACAGGACGCCTGTCGCTTGAACGACGCGATAACATGTGCGATCTTCCATCAGCATGCCGAATATGCTGCTCTCGGGCACGGTCTTGCGCAGCTTCGCATCGTAAGCTGGCATACCCAGGCGCTCGCTCGGCGTGAACGCGAATCCCGGGCCATCATGGTTGAAAACGCTCACGACTTTCTCGAATGTCTGATCGCGACAGGTCAGTACCGCATATTCGGCCAGATTGCCCCCTTTGCTGTGCCCTCCCACGAACAAGGGCGACGCATGCGTATCGGCAATGTCCTCAAGGTACGTGCGGGCGCTTATCTGGCTCGGCACCTCCTCCATGAACGTCAGGTTGAAGTCTTCCTTCCATCCTGCAAGCGAGTTGTCGGTGCCTCGGAAAGCAATGTAGATCGTATCGTCCGGCAAGAAGAACGTCATGGCGGAAAACTGCTTTTCGAAATGGCTCGAGACGTCGTTGGCGTAATATCCCACCTGCAAGTCCATGAAGCGCGGCGACGCAAGCACTGCCGCGAGGAATTCGTCGCCTCCCATGTGAGATAGCCAGATGCCGCCATACATCTCTTCGTGCGAAATGCCGCATATGGCGACGGGCAGCGGAACGACCTCGGTCGGCACGGTGCGTCCGAGCGCGCCGTGTTCGAAACGGTAGTACGAGATGGTGGACAGCACCAGGCTATCCACTTCGTTGAGCGGCTCATCGGCAAACGAGGCACGCTGTTTGGCGAGGTAATCGATTATCGTGCAATCCACCGGACACCCTATCGTGAGAATCTTGTCAGGAGCCAGTTTACTGCTTTTATCTCTCGCGTCGGTCGCGGCCCCAGAAGACGAGCGAAACCATGCCCGGCCCGACATGGCTTCCGATCACGGGTCCGATGGGCTGAGAGACTTGCTGGAGTGCGCCGCGGTCTTTCGAAATCATCTCCCAAAGGTGGGCCACATCCTTCTCGCAGTCGGCATGTCCCATGCAGACAACAGCGGGTTTTAATATGTCGACACGTTCTTCAAACCTCTCCGCAAGCGCCCGAAGGCCTTTCTTGCGTCCCCGAGCCGCCCCTGCAATGACAAGGCGACCGTTTTCAGAGAATGTCAGTATCGGCTTGACGTTGAGCTTGGTGCCGGCGAACGCGACGCCCCTGGGAATCCTGCCACCGCGCTGCAAGGCATCGAGGTCGTCGACCATGAAGTAGGTCTCGACGCAGAAGCGGGCCTCATTTGCCCACTCCTCCATCTCATCGGCAGTGAGACCCTCCTCGCGCTTGCGCAACGCCTCGTACACGAGCAGGGCTTCGGCAGTCGAGCCCAGGCGCGTGTCGACGATGCAGACGTCAGCTGATGGATGCGCGGACTGGACACCCTGCAAAATCGATCGAGCCCTCTCGAAATGCGAGGACAGGCCGGACGAGAAGCACAGGTACACGGTGGGAACCCCGCTCTCAGCAGCCCGCTCGAAAGCCTCTTGCATGTGCACAAGAGATACGCACGAAGTGGTCGGGGACGACCCCTTGCGCATTCGGTCGTAGAACGCGCGCATGTCCTCCGACCGCCAGAGGTCGTCGAGATGCTCGCCGGCTTCGTCGATATAAGGGAAACTCACGAGCTCGATCCCAGGACGATCGAGGACGTCTGGAGGAAGGTCGCAGCAGGAATCGATTATCAGGTTGCATCGCACGCTCATGGTTTATCTCCGTTCGTTACCTGACGAAATCGACCACGTGGGGATGCTTCTCCCAGAGGTAATCTGCAACCGGCCCCCAATGCTCTGCATAGGCGTCGCACCGGCTGCAGAGGTCCTCGACGCTCTCGACGCCTTCCAGGTTAGTCGAGTGTGCGCCCGTGCGCTCGATTATCTCGCGGAGCGCCTGCGGGTTCTCCAGCATCGGGCAGGGCCGGAGCATGTTGTCGTTGAAGGGCTGGCCATCGTGATAGGCCATGAACAGCGGCGATTGCAGGCATTCGAGCAACGTCTTCTCGTGGATGTTCGAGTCGGAGAAGTGCACGAACACGCACGGATCCACGTCACCGGCTGCGTTGATATGCAGGTAGCGCCGACCTCCTGCTATGCAGCCCTGGACAAACTCGCCGTCGTTCTGGAAATCCATTGCGAAGACGTCCTTCGTGTTGCGGAACTCGCGCACGCGGTAGTACATGCCCATCCGCTGCTCGGGGCTTACCATGAGCTCGACATCCGCATCTGTGCCCACCGGCATGTAATGGAAATACCATATGAACATGGCTCCCTGGTCGGACAGCCATTCAAGGTAATCGGAGGAAGACACTTTCCTGAAGTTCTTAGATGTGTAACAACACGATATGCCAAACGGGATCTTCCGCTCGCGCATGAGCTCCATCGCATGCACAGCCTTGTCGTAGACGCCCTCACCACGCCGCGCGTCAGTGGATTCGCGGTCGCCCTCGACGCTGACGGCGGGCATGAAATTCCTCACACGCAGCATGTCCTCGCAAAACTCCTCGTCGATGAGTGTGCCGTTCGTAAAGGCCAGGAACACGCAATCGTCGTGCTTCTCGCAAATGCGAACGACGTCGCGCTTGCGCACGAGCGGCTCTCCACCTGTGAAGAGGTAGAAATACACCCCGAGCTCCTTACCCTGCTCGACAATGGAGTCGATGTCGTCGAACGAGAGGTTCAACCGATTACCGTAGTCGGCCGCCCAGCAGCCCTTGCAATGCAAGTTGCAGGCGCTTGTCGGGTCGAGCAGAATCGCCCAGGGAACATTGCAGCCGTACTCTTCGCGCAACTTTATCTGACGCCGCCAGCCCTCCATGCTCGCGTTCATCGCGAAGTTCACTATGAGCGTATCCATTATGTCCGGGTCGACCTCGTTTAGCACGCGCATGAGCATGCGGTGCTTGTTGGAGTCCTTGTCCTCAATTGCGCTATGGAAAGCCGCGCGCTGGGCCGGCATCTCCCCGCGGGAGACGATGTCGGCAATCGACATAAGCTTTGGAAGCGCTTTTTCGGGGTTCGCGCGAAGCAATTTCAGCGCTTGCCTGATTCCCAGATCCGCCAATTCCTTCTTCATGCTTTCGGTTCCTTTCGAAAAGCGAAACCGCTTTCTTGAAATAGTTAACAGTTGTGCTATATTTCACACTTGTTACGTTATACGTAGACCCATACAGCCAGGTCAACGGACATAATCTAAGGAGCTGGCACTTAGGTAACACTATCTGATAAGTTGTTACGCATCCGAAAGCAAGGCGATTCGCATGAGCGGAGAAGCAAGAAGAGGAGAGACCGACCTACGCGTCGTGAAGTCGCGCGAGGCGATACAGGAAGCCTTTGAGAGCCTGCTCGAGACGACCGAATGCGACAGCATCACCGTGAGCGAGATCGCGCGGAAGGCCCGCGTGAGCCGCAAGACGTTCTACGCGCACTACTCGTCGGTTGCAGACCTTCTGAGGGAAATGGCGCGCGAGATCGTGGAGGACGTCGTCTGTAGCATACAGCCCGAAGGGGAGCTCCTCAGCATCGAGGAATGGGTCGGCGGGTTCGCTCGGGCCACGTTAGCCGCATTGCGGGACAACCCGCATCTCGAGAACAATGTGGTTAGATGCCTTCCAACCGCAGCGCTCATCGCCATGGTCCAGCAGCCTCTCTCAGAAGTGTTCGAGAGGGAGATGCTCAAAAGGGGGGTCTCGCCTACGCCGAGCAGCGAATACGGCGCCGCGTTTTTCCTCGGCGGGCTGTGCTCCGTCTATGAGACCTGGATGCTCTCGGACCGAGACCCTGCCGCACTCGACGACGCGGCAATGCTCATCGCCCACACTGTGGCTCCCGGTGTTGCCATGATCGTCGAGGGTAGTTAACCCCATCTTTAAACGCTGGCAGACGTTCGAAGGAAGATACTTTAACGGCTGTTCCTCGAGATGCGAACCACCACGAGGGCGAAGGCGAGCGAAACGGCAGCGGCAAGGGCCAACAGCAGGAACACGGGAATAAGGCCGAAAACGTCGCCAACGGTTCCAAGGCCCGGCGAGGCGATGCCGCCGACGCAGGTCACGAGACCATACGATAACCCTGACGCAGTGCCCAGGTGCAAGGGCAAGAAGCTTTGACCCAACGTGACGGTGGACGGATAGGATAGGTTCATAGCCACGGCGAGCACGACCACGATGGCGATCGTGATGGGCAGGTAAGGAAAGCCCGCGAACACGAGCAGCGCGGCCATGATGACGACGAGGCAGCCGGCAAGCAGCTCGGCGGCGCCGAAACGTTCGGAAACGCGACCGGACAGCAACGTGGCGCAAACGCCCACGAGAGAGTACAGCGTGATCATGAGCGAACCCACTGCCTCGGGCTGCCCAAGAACGCCCACCACGAACAGCGGGATGAACGACAAGCAGCCCGTGAAGATGATCGAGCGGATGGAAAGCGCCGCGATGACCACCCAGAAAGCACCCCAGCGATCGCGGCCGCCCGCACTCTGCACTGCAGCTTTGTCGACCAATCCGAACGCCTTGAACGTGCGAACCTTCGTCAGCAAGAAGATCGCGTAAAGCGTCGAGGGCACGAGGAAGGCGACCGAGCCCGCCATGCCAAAGGCGCCGATGAAGATGGCAACCATGACGGGGCCGAGCGCGAAGCCGACGTTCCCGCCGACGGCGAAGATGCTCATGCCGCGGCCCTTGTGCTCGCCTGCAACCAGGTTGGCCAAACGGCCGCCTTCGGGATGGAACATGGCGATGCCGATGCCGCTGACCATGGCAGAGGGCACGATGATGCGCAAATCGGGCACGAGCCCGATGCAGAACATGCCAAGCCCCGCCAGGAACACGCCAAGCGACATTACCCAGGGCCGCGACTTGCGGTCGCCCAGCACGCCGAATAGGGGCTGCACGATGGCCGACATTATGTTTGAGGCAAAGATGACGAGCGCGACTTGAGCGTATCCGAACCCGTCGTACATGACCAGAAACGGCAGGATGGCCGAAAGCGCGCCCTGGTTGATGTCGGCGCACAAATGCCCGCCCATCAGCATGAAGCTGTACTTCCTGCTCGGCTTCGCCTCTATCTCGCCCACCTGTCGTCCTTCTCGCATACCGTGAATGCGGCTTTAGGCCATTGTACCCGCTTTGGAAGCTATAAGCTAAGCCTCGGCCCCTGCAATCCCTCTCCGCTCTGACGCAGGCTAACCGCTCGTCGCTACGGAGGCGGCAGCTGCGGAACTCGCCGCCTTCGGCGGCTCAAACAGTCCTCGCTCCCGCCGCCTCCTACGCTCCTCGCAGCCCGCGAAGTCGCGTCGAGGAATTGCAGGGGCCGAGGCTTAGGCTGGTACCTTAAAGATTGAAATCAGCCCTGGCTGCAGGGTCGTGCAGTTTGTCCACCTGGTAGCTGTTTGGTATGATTTGTATAATTTTCCACACTCATAAGAGGAGGATCGCATGGCAATTCCAGAAGGAAAAGGCGCATGGACTGCAGTCGTTGGCACAAAAGGCCAGATCGTCATCCCCAAGGAAGCGCGCGACATGTTCGGCATATGCCCGGGCGACACGCTCGTCATCCTGGGCGATGCGGAGCGCGGCCTGGCGATACCTCCCAAAGAGCAGTTCAATGAATGGATAAGCGCCGTATTCGAAGGAGGGAAACGATGAGGATCCTCTGGTTCTGCATCCCAGCCTACGGGCATACCAACCCGACAATCGAGGTAGTCCGCGAGCTCACGCGGCGCGGCCATGAAGTGCGCTATTACTCCTTCGAGGAGTTCCGGGACAAAATCGAGGGCGCCGGCGCGGATTTCGTATCCTGCGACTCCTATCTGCCCGCAGTCGACGCCAAAACCGAGCGCAAGCTCCGCGAGGTATCGACCACCGAGATGAGCGTTATCTCGTTCCGCACCGTCGGCATTCTCGACCCCGTCATTTCGCAAGACATTGAAACGTGGCGCCCCGACGTGGTGGTCACGGATTCTGCCTGCTTCTGGGGCAAGCTCACAGCTCTCAAGTTCGGTCTCCCCTGGGTGTGCTCCACCACCACGTTCGCCTTCAACAAGAACTCAGCGCAGTACATGCAACAGAGCGTCTCGGAAATCGCCGATATGGTCTTCGGCCTGCCGCGCATGAACCGCGAGATCCGCAAGCTACGGCCTTTGGGCTATCACGTGAAGAGCGCGCTCGACATCGTACAGAACAAGCCTGACGACAACACCATCGTCTACACTTCGCGTACTTTCCAACCCTGCGCCGAGACCTTCGACGAGACGCACTACCGCTTTGTGGGCCCATCCGTGCGCGACGTGGAACCGCGCGCGAAGGATGGCCGCCCGCTCGTGTTCGCATCACTCGGCACGGTCATCAACGACCGTCCCGACTTCTACCGCACGCTCATCGAAGCTTTGCGCGACGAGGACGTCGACCTGCTCATATCCTGCGGCAAGGCGTTCGACCCGGCAGTTCTGGGCGATCTTCCCTCCAACGTGCGCGTCGAGCACTACGTGGACCAGATGGAAGTGCTCTCGCGAACGAGCCTGTTCGTCACGCATTGCGGCATGAACAGCGCCTCGGAGGGCATGTGGATGGCGGTGCCCGAACTGCTCTTCCCCCTCACGGGCGAGCAGCGGGCTGTAGCGCGACGCGTAGCCGAGGTTGGCGCTGGCACCTTGCTCGACGAAGGGGACGCGAAAGACTCGATGAGGCTGAAGGCCGCCGTGCTGTCCGCGCTTGTCGACGAGGGCATTTCCGCAGGAGCCGCCCGCATGAGAGACGACCTGCGCTCGTGCGCCGGCCCCATCGGCGCTGCCGACTTCATCGAACAGGTTGGAACATAAGTCGTAGGACAATCCTGCGACTCATTCTGGATACCGACTTCAGCGAAGCGGACGAGTCGCCGGACGCGCGTCGTCGGGCGCTCCCCTGCTCAACTTTTTGCTTTATCGAAAGCCGTTTCGCCTTGGCATCTCGTGATGTCAGTTTCCCTTGCGGGCGATGGCTCCTATTTGGCGCTTTCCGCCCAGTCCTTGAGCTGCTGCTTTGAGGGACGCCCGTTAAGCAGGCCGCCCTGCTTCACCTGCGCGCCCGGGGCGAGCGCCTGCATGCGCTGAGGGGCCTGCCCTAAGCCGCTACCGCCGCTCGTGGCGAACGGGACGATCGTCTTGCCCGTAAAGTCATACGCCTCCAGGAACGTGTCGATGATGCGCGGCTCGACGTACCACCATACGGGGAAGCCCACGTACACGGTGTCGTACGCCGCCATGTCGGCAACCTCGCCCGCAATGGCCGGGCGGCACGACTCGTCGTTCATCTCGACTGAGCTACGGCTAGCGCTGTCGCGCCAATCGAGGTCCGAAGTCGTGTAAGGCTCGGTCGGAGCTATCTCGAACACGTCTGCATCGATTGCCTCCGCCAGATCCTCTGCCACGCATTTGGTGATGCCGCTCGCGCTGAAAAACGCCACGAGTTCCTTTGCCATGGTGATGTCCTTTCTCGAATAGCTGATTGAAGAGGTCTTCATCAGCTGTTTAACCGATTGCCAGCGAAGCCACCCATTCGGCGACTTCCTCGTCGGGCGTGCCTGCAGCGAACCTATGCGCGCCAATCCAACGGGCGGAGGGGGCAAGCTCCATCAGCTCTGCGTTCGCCTCCTCTATTCCACTGCTGCCCGAGGTGCAGAACTCTGCGACTGTCTTGCCAGCCAAATCGACGCTCTCCAAAAGCGTGCAGATCAAGCGCGGAGCCATCCCCCACCAAATCGGATGTCCGATGAGCACAACGTCGTAGGCCCCGAGGTCTGGCGTCGAAGCGAGCGCCGGGCGAGTCTCGGGATTGTTCTGCTCTGCGGTCGCCCTCGTCGAGTCGTCGCTGTAGTACAAATCAGCGTCGGTATACGGCTCTGCGGGCTCGATCTCGAAATAATCTGCATCGAGCGCCTGGGCGGCAGCCTTGGCGATGGGCCTCGTGTTTCCCGTAGCCGAGAAGCACGCAACCAAGATGCGCGGGGCGGCAGCTGGGGAAGCGCTTGCCGCCGCCGATGGCGATGGCGATGCCGACGATGCAGCTGCCGAGCTGGCGGAAGATGACGAGGCGTTGCCGTTTCCGCACCCTGGCAGGGCAAGCCCTGCCAGAGCAGTAGCGCCCATGACGCCCATGAGCTTGAAGAACCCTCTTCTTGAAATCATTGCTTCCACCTTTCCTTAAGAGAATCGACTAGCCGTCTTGCAGCAGCTTGAGCACACAGGCACCCACCAGGTCGGCTACGCCGAGACCGGGATCGGCCACGCCCACTTCCCTCATCGCGGCAAGCTGCTTGTCCGAATGGAACGCATACGGGAACACGCCATGCAGGAACGGCATGAACGAGAACGCGAATCGGTCGGCACGGGCCTCGTCCCAGCTGGGCTTCGCCGCACGCAGGAGCGACCGAAGCGCCGCGAGGACGTCCTTGTAGGCCTGCTTCAGCTCGACGAGCCTCTCGTGGCGGCTGAATTGCTCCATATCGAAGATGCTCGTCGCCAGGAGCTTCAGCATGGCCGTGCGCGGCTCCAGGCTCGCAGCCAAAGCCTGCGCCAGCGCGGCGTCGTCGAATGCCGACGGGTCGTGCACGACCACCTGTTCGAGCGCAGATAGATCGGCCGCCCACAGCTCGTGCTCGCGCTGCAAGAGCGCAAGGAACACCTCGTCCTTGTTCTGGAAGTAGTTGTAGATGTTCGCCCGCCCGAACGTGACGCCCTCCGCGATCTGGGCCATCGTGATGTCGTGGTAGCCTCGCGTGCGGTAGAGCTCGGCACAGGCGTCTATCACCTGGCCGCGGCGTGCGAGCGATTCCTCTCGGGATATCTTCGGCATGATAACCATCACCTTTGGAACTTATCCTGACAATGTGTCATTTTATTGAACGGACGAGTTCTGCGATAGATAGCTGACACGATGTCAATATAATATCCACAACACATCAAGAAAGAGGAGCGTCATGCAGTACTTCGACTTCAAAGACATCAAGCTCTCGGCCCTCGGCTTCGGCGCCATGCGCCTGCCAGTCATCGACGGCGACGACAACGTCGTCGACGAAGCCGCGACCTTCGAGATGGTCGACTACGCCTACGAGCATGGCGTCAACTACTTCGACACCGCCTGGGGCTATCACGGGGGCAACTCCGAGCGGGTCATGGGTAGGGCGCTCGCCCGCTACCCCCGCGAGTCGTTCTTCCTGGCCGACAAGTTCCCAGGCTACGACGTGTCGAATTTCGGCAAGCACGAGCAGATCTTCGCCGAGCAGCTCGAGCGCTGCGGCGTAGACCACTTCGACTTCTACCTGCTTCACAACGTATGCGAGCTGAACATCGAGCAGTACCTCGACGACGAGAAGTACGGCACGCTGTCCTTCTACGCCGAGCAGGTACGCACCGGGCGCATCAAGCACCTGGGCTTCTCCGTGCACGGAAACTACGAGACGTTCATGCGCTTCCTGGAGGCATACGGCGAGATGATGGAGTTCTGCCAGATCCAGCTGAACTACATGGACTGGGAGTTCCAGAACGCGCGCGGCAAGGTTGAGGAGCTGCGCCGGCGCGGCCTGGTCATCATGGTGATGGAGCCGTTGCGTGGCGGCATTCTTATCTCGCTCGAGGACGATGACATGGTCCCGTTGCGAACGCTGCGGCCCGAGGCCAACGCCATCGAATGGGCCTTCGCGTTCCTGCGCGGCGTGCAGGGCATGGGCACCATCCTCTCGGGAATGTCGGATATGGAGCAGCTGCGCGAGAACATCGCGCTGTTCGAGCGCGATGACGCGCTTTCCGCTGAGGAAAACGACGCCCTGCTGGCCCTCGGCCGCAAACTGGCCTCGGCGAAGGGCGTGCCGTGCACCGCGTGCCACTATTGCGTGTCGCACTGCCCCCAGGAGCTGGACATACCGCGCTTGCTCGAACTCTACAACGAGCACCTCTCGCGCCCCAGCTTCGCGTTCATCGCACCGATGGCGCTGGGCGCGATGCCTACGGACAAGCACCCGAGCGCCTGCATCGGCTGCGGCGCCTGCACGCAGGTGTGCCCGCAGCAAATCGATATCCCCGAAGCGCTTGCCGACTTCGCACGGCTGATGGGCGAATAATCGTTCAGAAAGCAAGTCTGAACATAAACGAGTTCCACTACATGCTGTAGAACGATGCTATGGCGGCGCTCATGGCGTCGAGGTCGTACAAGCCGCTGTAGTCGCGCTTGCCGTCGTCTTGTCTTCTGGTAGGGTTTTCGCCCACATGCAACCTCAATAGGACTGCGAGCTGCGCTAGTCGCCGAACATCTTGTACTCGGAAATGAGGTCCTTCGGCTTGCCGGCGGTCCAGCGGGCGGCGTTCTCGAGCGCCTCATCGCGCAGTTCGTCGTCGTCGATTAGCGAACGGGTGTAGACGAATGCATCGGAGAGCAGCCTGCCGAGGTCGTTTCCGCATGCGTCGCGCAGGTGCGACTTGAGCACACCGTAAACCTCGCTCTTGTCAAAGATGCGCGTGTCACGATAGCTCTCGGCAAGCCATGCCTCGAGGGCGCCTGTCACGTCGAGGCCATCGATGCCCGCGTCGGTGACGGCGCGCTCGAGCGGGAGCCAACGGGTTTCGAACAGGCCCTCTTCCGAGGCGGAATCGCCGTCGTCGGTCACGACCACAAGGTTGCGCAGGCGATCGGCCAACGAGAGCGCCATGCCCTTCGAGTTCAGGCTCTCGAACACGAGCTGCGGGCTGTCGTCGGGCGCGAGCAGGACGCTGGCGACTTCGAGGCTCTTCATGCCGCGCCAGAGCCGCCCGGCGTCGAAGCCCGGCTGAGTCATTCTCCCGTAGAACAGCTCGAGGTTCTCGATGAGGCGCCCCGCGGGCTCCTCTGGCATCTCCCCTGCCCCGACGAGCGCGAACAGCGTGTCACGGTCCATGCTCGACAGGACGAGCTTGCCGATCATCTTTCCGCTTTGTCCTGTTTGGAGGTAGCGCATCCTCAGACCGCTTGCGGAAACCCCGTCTTTCTTGCCGCCGCTCTCTTCGAGATAACGCGTAAGAGCGCAGAGCAACAACGTCACGGTTGTCAGACGCTGCTGGCCATCGATGACGTCGAGAAGCTCGCCGCTGCCCCATCTTTGCACGTCGGCCGCGTACAGCAGCATCCCCATGAAATGGCCCTCGCCCTCATCGGCGCCGCCGGCACGCATGACGTCGTCCCACAGCTCCTCGCACTGTCGTGCGTTCCACGAGTACACGCGCTGGAACACCGGGATGGAGAATCGAACTCCGGGCCTTCCCATGAAGCCGAGCAGGCTTTCCTGTTTGATCTGCATGCTTGTCACCTACCACTGCGGGTTGACGCCGAAGTGCTTCCTGTAGTATTCGGCGCTCTCGGGGTTGTCCATCGGCACGAGTGGCCGATCGGAGACGCGGGTCTTGTGGCCGAGCGTGGCCCAGTCGGCCGTCTTGTACTTCTTCACGGCGTGGTAGCGGTAGTTCTCCGCCCACACCATGCAAAACGCGTACATCTCCTCGAGCAAATCGTCGATCGTGCCCTCGTATTCATCCTCGCAAAAGCTCTTGAAGATGCTGAACGCCTGCGCGTCGCCGAACTTGCGCACCGTCTTCAGGCGCACGGCGAGCCAGCCCAGGATGGCGTTGTTCAGCTTCAGCGAGCCAGGGTCGTCGCCGAACACGCCGCAGATGGGCGTCCAGTACTTGGCGTGGAGGCGCGCCTGCTCGTCGTGGCTCTCGGCGAGCAGCAGGAAATTACGCACGAGGTCGGCCGTGACGAGCGGCACGCCCTTCGAGTTGAAGCTCTCGAACACGGCAGGAGCCTGCAAGCGGCTGTCGAGCTCGGCACCGATGACGACGAGGGACTGCAGGCCCGACAGCAGCTCCATGGCGTCAAAGCCCTCCGCGCGCATCTTGCCCTCGAAGTTGGCGAGGTTCTCGACGACCTTCCGCGACGGATGTTCTGGCAATTCGCCGCCGAGCACCACGGACTCGAGCGTAGAGGCATCCGCGTCCGAAAGTACAAGTTTGGGCTTGGTTCCATCCACCAGGTATGTCGATGAGATAGTTGCGCCGTCGATGCCGAACAGCTGCTCTCCCGCCTCGTCAAGATGCCGGGCAAGCGCCACGAGCAGCAAGGTGATGGTGGTCAGACGCTGCTGCCCATCGACGACCGAAAGCCCGCCTTCGTCCTCGCAGTATATGAGCGTGCCCACGAAATGCGAGCGATGCGCGCGAGCTGCCCGCAGGATGTCGCGCCACAGCTCGTCGCATTGCTCCACGCCCCATGAGTAGGAGCGCTGGAACCGGGGAATGGTGAAGCGCACGCCCGGCTCCCCCAAAAGATCAAGCAGCTCCTGTTGTCGTATCTGCATCGTCCCTCCCGCCTCGCATCTGTTTCAGCCATCCTAGCAAAGCAGGGCGATTGCACTTGTGATAGCATCCGAATTCCGAACACATTGACCGAATTTGTAGCGATTGGAGAGGTCATTGACTCAAAGCAAGGTGAAGTACGTCACGCGAACCGAGGGGGCCATCAAGGAGGCTCTGCTCGCCCTTCTTGCGGAGAAGCAGCTCGCAGACGTCACGGTGTCGGAGCTTGCCCGCGAGGCGCACGTCAGCCGCTCGACGTTCTACGAGCACTTCGGCAACCCAGCCGACGTGTACGATGCCGTCGTGCGAGATTACGCCAGCGACACGCTGCCCCTCATGATCCAGATAACCTGCTCAGATGGCTTCAAGCCCAAGGGGCGGCCGTTCTGCTCGCTCGTACGCGAGGCCGGCGCATACGATCCCGTTGTAAGGGAGGGGCGTTTCCTCGACGCGTTCCTGGACAAACGCAAAGGCATGGACCAGCACGACCTGTTCGCCTTGCTGACGAACGCCGGCTACACGAATGCGCAGGCCGAGGCGGTCTGCTCCTTCCAGATGACGGGTTGTTTCGCCGCCGCGCGCTCTTCCAACGCTAGCGACGAGGAATGGGCGCAGATCCGCGCCGTCATCGACCGCTTCATCCTGGGAGGCATCGCTGCCTGTCTCGCGGTGCAGCAAAGCGAGTAGCAGCAGAATGAGTCGCAGGACAGTCCTGCGACTCATTCTGCGCGAAAGCTCAAGCCTGGCCTCATGAGAGCAAGATTACACAGTTTTCTAATCGCGATTTGAATTCGACTAACTCTCAACATCCAGTTTCATGGCGATATATCGCGAAAATGAGCAAGGAAAACGAAGTGTTCTGTAAAATCTTGCGTATATTAGGATGTTTTCGCTATTGAGTGAGATTAGGGCAAGATTGTCCAAATATTGACTGCATCCTCAGTTTACGGACGCCATGTGAATCCTTCAAACTGCAAAATGTGACGAGGAGACCTCCACTCAGCTTCGCCCGGAGCGTACGCGGCTGTGCACACGCGTACGCTTCGATGCGAAAGACGGACTTGGGATACCTCGAAGCATATGACCCTCAACGAAAGGAAACTGGACATGGCACAAAAGCGCACCTTCAACACGTTGGCCATCGACGATGTTAACCAGTTCGTCTTCGGCTCGTGCCCCAACCCCGTAACCACGAAGCGCGGCATCGTCCTCGGCGGAGGCGACGTGATTCCCGAGCTCAACTTCACGCTTCCCACGATGGAGCTCACGCCCGACACCGTCGACAAAGCCTACACGATTTACCGCAACATCGCGCATGATTCTCTCGAGCGCGCAAGCCAGCTGAACATCGACGGCGTTCAGCTCGAGTACGAGACCACCGTCGAGTTCACCCTGAACCCCGACTGGGGCATCAACGTCTGCCAGATCCTCCTCGAGGAAATGCGCAACGCCGAAGAGCAGTACGGCCTCAAGTCCGCACTGCGCATGACCGTCAACGACAACCGCGAGTTCGTCCGTCCTCCCGAGATGCGTTCCGGCGAGAACTGGGAGAAGATGCAGAAACTCATCACCGAGTCCTGCAAGAGCGGCGCTGACTTCATCAGCATCGAGTCGACGGGCGGCAAAGAGGTCAGCGACGACGCGATCATCCGCGGCGACCTCGAGAAGCTCGTTTTCGCCGTCGGCGTCATGGGCGCTCGCGACATGGAGTTCCTCTGGGATCATATCGTGGATATCTGCGATGCCAATGGCGCGCTTCCCGCTGGCGACTCGTCCTGCGGTTTCGCCAACACCGCCATGGTGCTCGCCGAGAAGGGCTTCATTTCCCGCATGTTCGCCGCTGTCGCCCGCGTGGCGCTCGTCCCCCGTGCGCTCGTCGCATTCGAGCGCGGCGCCGTGGGCCCCTCGAAGGACTGCGAATATGCCGGTCCGTACCTGAAAGCCATCACAGGCTCCCCCATCGCCATGGAAGGCCGCACCTGCGCCGGCGCGCATCTGAGCCAGGTTGGCAACATCTCCGGTGCCGTAGCCGATCTGTGGTCCAACGAGTCCATCCAGTATATCCGCCTGCTCTCCGAGATGGCCCCGACCGTCCACATGGAGCAGCTCATCTACGACTGCCGTCTGTACAACACGCGCAAGGAACTTGCCGACAAGCTGTTCTACCGCGACCTGCTCGTCGACTCCGACTGCTACAACGATCCTCAAGCCTGGGTCCTTCGCCCCGACGTGGTCATCCGCATCGCAAGCGAGATCGTCAAGGAAACCGATCCCCTGCTGCGCACGAAGGCAGCTTGCGCCGCCACCATCGCCGAGCTGCGTAGCGCCATCGCCGCCGGCAGCCTCAAGGTGACCCGCCAGGACGAGAAGTGGCTCAAGCGCATGGAGAAGTCGCTGGCCGGCATTCCCGACAACGCCGAGGAATTCTGGAACAAGATCAAGCCGAGCCTCGACCTCGATACGTTCCGCGCAGGCGATTACCTGCTCGACTAACCATCCGATTAACCATGAGGTGCGATGGGATGGAACCGTCGCACCTCAAAACCCAAGCTAATACATGACGTGCTGCGCTTAGGCAGCAGAATGGAGAGAATCATGGCTATCCTCGACGAGATCAAAGAAGCAGTAGTTGACGGTGAAACCGACGAGATCGAAGAGCTGGTCCAGCAGGCCATCGACGAGGGCATCGACCCCAACGTCATCATCAACGACGGCCTCATCGGCGGCATGGACATCGTCGCCCCGCTGTTCCGCGACGGCGAGATGTTCGTCCCCGAGGTTATGGAAGCAGCCGACTGCATGAAGCTCGGCACGGCGTTGCTCAAACCGCTGCTCGGCGATGCGGGCATGGAGACCAAGGGCAAGATCGTCATCGGCACCATCGACGGCGACTTGCACGACATCGGCAAGAACCTGGTCGTCCTGATGCTCGAATCGAACGGCTACGAAGTCATCGACCTGGGCATCGACGTTGAAGCTGAGACGTTCGCACAGGCTGTCGAAGAGCAGAAGCCGCAAATCGTCGGCCTCTCGTCCATGCTCACGACGACGATGATGCAGATGGACACCACCATCAAATGCCTCGAGGACAAGGGGCTGCGCGATCAGGTCAAGGTCATCATCGGCGGCGCCCCCATTACCCAGGAATTCGCCGACGAGATCGGTGCCGACGGTTTCTCGAAGGATGCCTCGGCTTGCGTGGAGCTTTGCGACTCGATCGTGAACGCTGCCTAATCACTGCATCACCTAGGGTGGGCGCAGGCAGATTCTGCGCCCTTCAATCAACTGCAATGTCGGCCGTCGAGTAAACAATTCGTCGGCCGCTTTTTTGAAACGAAGCCGAATACGGCAGAACGGAGAATGAGTAATGCTCACTATCGTTGGAGAGCTCATCAACACGAGCCGCAAAGCAGTGAACGAGGCTGTGGAAGCGCGCGACGAGTCCGTCATTCGCGAACTCGCCCGCAAGCAGGCCGACGCCGGAGCCACTTACATCGACGTGAACTGCGGAAGCCGCGTCCACGACGAGCTCGAGATCATGGAATGGCTCGTCAACATCGTGCAGGACGAGGTGGACACGCCCATCTGCTTCGACTCCCCCAATCACGAGGCCCTGCGCCGCGGCCTGGAAGTCTACAAGGGCACTGACAGCATGATCAATTCCATCTCTGGCGAAGACGGACGTTACGAGACCATCATCCCCCTCGTCAAGGAGTACAACACCAAGATCGTCCTTCTGTGCATGGATTCTTCGGGCATGCCCGAAACCGCAGATGACCGCATGAAGGTCGTCGACGCCCTTTATGCCAAGCTGAAGGCCGACGGAATCGATGACGACCGCATGTTCTTCGATGCGCTCGTGAAGCCCGTTAGCTCGATTACGACAGCCGGTCTCGAGGTGCTGAACACCAACAGGCGCATCAAGGACAAGTATCCCGACACGCATCAGATTCTCGGCCTTTCCAACATTTCCTATGGTTTGCCGAAGCGCGCTCGCCTGAACAGGGTGTTCACCGTTATGACCATGACGCAGGGCGTCGACGGCTACATCATCGACCCGACGAACCAGAAGACCATGGCCGACATCATCACGGCTACGACCCTGATCGGCCAGGACAACTACTGCAAGAAGTACATCAAGTCGAACAGGAAGGGCTTCTTCGACATCGACGACTAACAGCGTGCACTGCGCGGTATAGCAATCTCTCAACGAGCCCCGTTTCGCTCCCCTGCCGACTGGGAGCGAAACGGGGCATAGCAGCAAGGAGCGCGTCATGAAAGTTACGTTTCCTGACATCGGCAAAGAGTTGGACATGGAACCGAGGTCGCTTGTGAGCGACGCGTGCGAACGGGCGGGGATGCCGCTCGACCTCGTGTGCGGGGGTAACGGAACCTGCGGAAAATGCCTCGTAGACATCGAGGAGGGCGGTGTGCGGAGCACGGTGCTCGGATGTCAGCAGCGCATCAGCTGCGACATGCGGATTTTCGCTGACACCTCGCAGAAGGAGCATCAGCTACTCGTGACCGAAAGCACTGACGGCGCAGACTTCGAACCGCGGCTGCGCAAGGTGTCCATCTCGCGAAGCTCTCTTCAGGCGCCTATGGGAGGATACGACTTCGAATGCCTGGAGCAAGCCGTTTCGCTCCAAAGCGATGTGCAGGTAGAACCGCTCGCATACGATTTGCTCAACAAGCTATCCGCCCTCGTTCATCAATCCTCGTGCTCGCAGATTGCCGCAATCGTCGACGGAGCCCGCATCGTCGACCTCAGGGAAGACGACGGCAGCACGAGGCTGATGGGTTTTGCTGTCGACATCGGCACGACATCGGTCGTGGCGTTCCTGTACGACCTCGAGACCGGCAAGCTCATAGACCACCGCTCATCGCTCAACGGGCAATGCCGTTACGGGGCCGATGTGATCAGCCGCATAGAGCACACGGAACGAGATGCGGATGGGTCGTTCTTGGAGCAGAAGGCGATATTCGAGACCATCGACTCCCTCGCGCGCGAGCTCTGCGAGGATCAAGGCGTTTGCCCTACCGATGTGTATGAGACGGTGCTCTGCGGCAATTCCACGATGCAGCATCTCTTCTTGGGCGTATCCCCGAAGCCGCTTGGCCGTTCCCCGTTCGTCGGCCTCATGGCACATGCCGCCGAAGTGCCTGCTGCACGCACCTCGATCGCGATGAACGAGCGGGGCATCCTGCGCTTCATGCCGCTGCTCGGCGGTTTCGTCGGAGCCGACACGACGGCATGCCTGCTCGAGCTACCCGATGATGGGCGCGTGCGCATGATGATCGACCTCGGGACGAACTGCGAGGTCGCGATTGGCACGCCCGAGCGCATGCTCGTCGCCTCGACGGCCTGCGGTCCAGCTCTCGAGGGCGCTGGCATTTCCATGGGGATGCGGGCCACCGACGGCGCCATCGAGCATGTGTCGTTCGACGAGGGCAGCGGCACGTTTTCCATCAAGGTCATCGGAGATGCCGCACCTGTCGGCTTTTGCGGATCGGGCATCATCGATATGGTGGCCACGCTTCTGGATATCGGCATCATCAACAGGAAGGGCTCGTTCGTCAAAGGCAAATCGCGCGATGCGCATCCGCTCGGATCTCGGGTGAGGGAATCTGAGGACGGCCGTCGTTTCGTGCTCGTCGAGCCCGACGAGCATCCCGATGGGCGCGAGATTTCCATCACGCTCAAGGACATCCGCGCCATCCAACTTGCAAAATCCGCTATTTTCACGGGTTGCACCCTTATAACGAGCACATATGGGATAAAGCCGGGCGAGATAGAGGAAGTCTGCCTCGCAGGCGCTTTCGGAAATTACATCGACATACCCCACGCCCAGCTCATAGGGCTTTTGCCTTCCATACCCGATGTGCCTATCAGATCCATCGGAAATGGCGCCGGGCTTGGAGCTCAGCACTACCTGATTTCGGAAAAGGTACGCGGACAAGCAGACGCCATTCGCCGGAACACAACGCATATCGAGCTTGCCAGCAACCCCGAATTTACGGACGTCTATATGAAAGGCATGGCGTTCGAGTGCTACAACATGCTGTAATCTAAATGGGAGATAATCGTAATGAGCAAACCCACGCTAAAAGGGATGGCGAACCGATGAGCGACAGCCGAAAAGAACCGATGGGTTACGAGAAGAGTCCGAGTGATCTGCTCGGGCTTCTCGACAAGGATTTCCTGCGCAATCTGCTCGAAGATTTCACTCAAGCCACGGGGCTTACGGCGAACATCATCTCCATCGAGGGCCGCTCCATCTTCTCGCACATCGACGCCCAGAAGAACTGCACGTTTTGAGATCGACGCTGCAGAAAGAAATAATGCTGAAGCGAAGAAATTAGTAGAAGAACAACGTGAGATGTTAAAACAATCGCGTGTTGAAGCACAAGAGTTAATCGA
>JAFRJC010000142.1 GCA_017432445.1 Eggerthellaceae bacterium
CATGCCTACCATGGCGCATTCCTCTCTCTTTCGCATTACGCGATCGACCCGCGATTAATGTGGGACTATTGTACTCCGAGAATGTGTTGAGCTGAGGCAATGTGGTGGAGTAGAACAGCCACGCTTATCACTCCCGTCGAAGTTCACGAGCGCCCTGCACTGGTCCCGGAACCAGAATCCGAGCCCTCACCGCCCGTTGGCATTACGATATAATTTGGGTCATGTTTGCCGAAAGGGCAGTATGCTGGATGCTGCTAAGGAGACCAGCTATGAGTAGTCAAGACCCTTAGAGCAAGTTTTCCGGAAAGTTTTGACTAGTAGGATCGCGCACTTTGACAGCTCCATATCGAATCATTCAGAACGCGATGCGAGCTCGGGGTTCCGTGTGACTTCGGGGTCGTAGGGCTCCTGCTTCGATAGCACGGCGTAGATTACGTGGACGAGCTTCCTCGAGACGGCAATTAGAGCCTCGCGGTGCGACTTGCCGTCAGCGCGCTTCTTCGCGTAGTAGCCGTAGAACGGCGTCTTGAGCTGCAATTGGGCCATGGCCGCCAGGTAGAGGGCGCGTCGGAGGTACGGCGACCCCTGCTTGGTAATGTGGTTCTCCTCCGAGGAGAACTGGCCCGACTGGCTGATCGACGGGTTGATGCCGGCGTACTTCACGATGGCGGCCGCGCTGTGGAACCGCTTGACGTCGCCTATCTCGGCGACGATCTGGGCGCCGAGCGTGTAGCCGATGCCGGGTATGGTGAGGATCAGCGGCTCGACAGCCTCGATTCCCTCGCGGATCTTGACCTCGACCTCGGCGATTTGCCCCTCGATGAAGTCGATCTGCTCGATGAGCAGCTTGATCTGGAAGGAGAAGGCTGAGGTCGCGACGTCGATGCCGCACGAGTTGCGGGCGACGCCCTTTATCTCGTCGGCCTTCTCGCGCCCGAGCTTGCCGTGGCTCGCCCTCTCGAGTGTCCTCGCCAGCGAGTCGGCGCGCACCGCCAGGCACTCCTCGGGCGTCGGGCACCTCTTGAGGAACGCTTTCGAGCTCTCGCCGAAGGTGTCGGAGAAGATCGAATCGTACTCGGGGAACACCTGATCGAGCGCGACGATGACCTGGCGCTTCAGGTCGGCGACGCTCTCCTTGAGCTCCTGGTGCAGGCGTGTGAGCTGCCGCAGCTCGATCATCGCCTCGTCGCCCAGCCTGCTCGGCTCGAAGTCGCCGCAGCGAAGCGTCTCGGCCACGAGCACGCAGTCGATCATGTCGGTCTTCACCCGCGAGCTTCCCTTGAACCGGCGCATGGCGTCGGTCCGGATGGGGTTTATGACCACGACGGCGTACCCCTCGGCCTGCAGGCGGCAGAACAGCGGTAGCCAGTAGTGGCCGGTCGCCTCCATGCCGACCAGCAGGTCGGACTTCGACTCGACCAGGCCGTCGAGGTAGGCGGCGCAGCGGTCGAACCCGGCGGTGGAATTGGCGAACTGCATCGGCTTGGCGGCATCGCGCCCGCGCTCGTCGGTCGCGCCTATCACGTGACTGCTCTTGGCGATGTCGATCCCGGCGTAGATCATGGTCCTGCCCTCCCGTACATGGCAGGCACCTGCTCACCAAACGGGCTCGCAACCTCCTGTAAGAGACACGGGGTAGCCAACAAGTGGCTCCGCCATCCAGCTAATCCGCGAACCGCCCCGAATGGGGCAGGCTGTCCGTCTCCTTAACGAGGTCTGCTTATCGCCTCAGGCCACATGACGACATACCTGCCCAGCCAGTAACTGCATCGCATTCTGAATGGTTCGATTGGAACAGTCAAAACACGATAAGTAGATAGTAGGAGTTCGGATGATAGAACTGCGCAACGTTTCCAAGTCCTATCCGGGCAAGGACAGAAAAGCCGTCGACGACCTGACCTGGACTGTTGCAGACGGCAGGATAACCG
>JAFRJC010000143.1 GCA_017432445.1 Eggerthellaceae bacterium
GTGGACCAGTGATCGCCGTCGTAGATCTTCGTGTTCTCGTCGAGGCGCTTCCATTCCGCATCGAACTTGTCTTGCCTGAACTGATCGTACAATGCGTAGACAGCACCGACGAACTCGTCCCCTCCTTCGACAGGCTCGTGCTTTTGCTTGATGCCGTCGAGGATGGTGGACATGATGTCGGCAGGAATCAGAGCCCCGGTCTCAGACACAACATAAACTTCTTTCATAATCGTCTGTTCTCCTTAGATGCTGAAAAAGCCGCCGGGCACGGCACGGTCCCGAGGCTTTGCAAACGGGTCGAAGGCGAGGATCTTCGCCTGGTTCTGGGGGCGGATCTCCGCCGGAGACGGGCGGGACATGAGCCCGTATCGGAACGCCTCCGGCGCGTGGTCCTCGCAGGTGTCGGACACGTCCTCGTGCCTGTTCGAGCTGATCTTCCCGTAGGTGAGCAGCGGCAGCGTCCGGATAAGGTTCTCGCAGTTGCTGAAGATCTGCACGTACGGGAGGCCGTCCGCCGCAAGAGCCAGGTTCTCGTGACAGCGCTGCCAGCCGATGACGCGGGAGTTGTCCGCGGGTATAAGCGGCACGCCGTTGAGCAGGAACGTCTCAGCGATGCTCTCGCCCTGCATGCCCACCTTGCCGATGCCGCGCTGCTGCCAGGCGTCCGGGGACGCGACCGTGTACGAGATGTCCTCGAACAGGGTCATCTCCCGGATGGTCTTTGCAACGTCCTTCGCGAGGCGCTGGCGCTCGTAATACTCGCGGTACACATAGACGCGCCTGTCCGGCGCCACCGCGAACCAGAGGACGCAGCACGGGTCGTTGTAGCCCCAGTCCATTGCCCGGAACTTCCGCCACTCGCTCGGGATCGGGAACGGATTGACGACGTGGAGACTGCGCTGGAACTCGGAGAAGAATTGGCCGTCGACGATGTCCCAATCGCCGTCCAGGTAGCCTTTGCGAAGGTGCTCCGGAAGCGCTTTCAGGTTCTTGATGTACTGAGGGTCAGCCTGCATGAGCGCCGTGTTGTCCGTAACCCTTGCCGGGATGAACACGTAATCGTCCGGTTCCTCGCCGTCCTGGAAACGCCGGTCGATGAACAGGCGCTTGATGTAGTCGTGCCCGACGCCGCCCGGGTTGCAGGTGTAATAGACGCGGGGCTTAAAGTCCGTCCGTGGCGTACGGTTGCAGGCCGCGATGTACTTCATCTGGAACTCGGTGAACTGCGTCGCCTCCTCGAAGCCTATGACCTCGTACTCCTGGCCCTGATACTGGAAGACGTCCGCCTCCGTGTCGCAGTAGCCCAGCTTCAAAATGCTTTTGTTCGGGAACGTGAACATGCGCTTCTCTACGCTGTACTTCGCGTACCCTTCCAGCTCCGCCCGCAGCGGCATAATGTGATTGCCTTCGAGCTCCGGGAACGTACGCCGCAGCAGCAGCGCCCGCAAGCCCGCGTACCTCGAACACAGCAGCACGAACTTCCGGCGCATGGCCCAGCTCTTGCCGCCGCCCTTTGCGCCGCCGTACGCTATGTGCGGTGCCCGTGCCAGGAAGAAAAGGATCTGCTTCTCGTTCGGTTCTCCCTGCAGTACAAGCTCTTTCTTCGCCATGTCCTCCTCCAAATGAAACAGCAGACAGTACAGGGAGGAGGTGCGTAATCCGCCAGCATGGAACCTGTACCATCTGCTGTTGTTCTTTGCAGGGGGCCCGCCTTCCCCTGCAAACTGTAACCTTTCGAAAGCCTTGCAAAGCCTTTCAATCGTTTTGCAAAGTAAAGTGATATGCCCAAATCGTGTAAATCGTGCGGATGTGGGCGAACGCTTTTTTCGGGTGGTCGCATGGTACCAATCTGCCTTTTTATACGCCTGCGGGAGTTTCTATCAGAAATCGACCCCCCATAGGAAGTATAAGAAAGACCCTGGGAACACAAAGAAACTATTCGCTAAATCGAACTTTAACGAATAGTTGCGACGATCTCACTGCATAAATGGCTTATATCCTGGTGCATATCGCTGTATACTGTGTATATTTCCGTTATTCAGACCATGCTTCCTTGCACTGCATAACGATTTTGACCTCTTTGGTATCTTCTGCAGGTCCTATTTCTCCGTACTTTACAAGCATGGCAGCAGTAACCCTGTCGTTCCAGTAGCCCAACATGACACCTTCTTTAAGCTCATCTATGATCCGTTCCCTCGCATCCAGGAGGATGCGGATTATCTCTTTGTTA
>JAFRJC010000144.1 GCA_017432445.1 Eggerthellaceae bacterium
AGCACGTTGAACACATCGGGGTGTGCCTTCTCGATCTCGTCGAGCAGCACAACGCTGTACGGACGCCGACGCACGGCCTCGGTGAGCTGGCCGCCTTCGTCATAACCCACATATCCCGGAGGTGCGCCGATGAGCCTTTGAACGCTGAATTTCTCCATGTACTCGGACATATCGATGCGCACCATGGCCTTCTCGCTGTCGAAAAGGTATTCGGCGAGAGCCTTGGCAAGCTCTGTCTTGCCCACGCCCGTGGGGCCGAGGAACATAAACGTTCCGATGGGCTTGTCGGGATCGGAAAGTCCTGCGCGGTTGCGCCTTATGGCGCCTGCAACGACGTTTACCGCCTTGTCCTGTCCGATCACGCGCTCGTGCAGCTTCGCCTCGAGATCGACGAGCTTTTCCATCTCGCCCTTCATCATCTTCTGGACGGGAATGCCCGTCCAAGCCGAAACCACTTCTGCGATTTCCTCTTCGGAAACCTCTTCCTTCAGGATGGCGCCCGCTTCCTGTCGCTCGTTGAGCGCCTGTTCGGCTGCAGCCAGCCGTTGGCGCAGCGCGGGAATCGTCGCGAACCGCAGCTCGGAGGCGCGGGAAAGATCGCCTTCGCGCGCAGCGCGCTCCTCTTCGGCCTGGGCAGCGTCGAGCTCGGCTTTGAGGTTCTGCACGTCGACGATGGCGTCCTTCTCGTTCTGCCATTCGGCACGGCGTGCGTCGAGCGCTTCCTGAGCTGCGGCGATGTCACGGCGCAGAGCTTCAAGGCGTTCCTTGGACGCCTCGTCCGTCTCCTTCATGAGCGCCTGCTCCTCGATTTGCATCTGGGTGAGCTTGCGCGCGGCTGCGTCAACTTCTTCGGGCATCGAGTCAATCTCGATGCGCAGGCGGCTAGCGGCCTCGTCCATGAGGTCGATGGCCTTGTCAGGCAGGAAGCGATCGGCGATGTAGCGGTTGGATAGCTCTGCTGCCGCCACGATGGCACCGTCGGTGATGCGCACGCCGTGGTGGATCTCGTACTTCTCCTTCAGGCCACGCAAGATGGCGATGGTGTCTTCGACGGATGGTTCGCCCACCACGACCGGTTGGAAACGCCGCTCAAGCGCTGCGTCCTTTTCGATGTACTTGTGGTACTCGTCCAGCGTCGTAGCGCCAATGGCATGCAGCTCGCCGCGCGCCAGCGCCGGCTTGAGCATGTTGCCCGCATCGATTGTGCTGTCGCCGCCCGAACCAGCGCCGACAATGGTGTGCAGCTCGTCGATAAACAGGATGATGCGTCCGCCCGAGTCCTTCACCTCGCGCAGAACCGCCTTCAGACGGTCCTCGAACTCGCCGCGATACTTGGCACCCGCCAACATCGAGGCGATGTCCAAGCAGATGATATCGCGGTCCTTCAGGCTGTTGGGCACATCGCCCGCGACGATACGCTGGGCCAACCCTTCGACTATGGCCGTCTTGCCCGTTCCAGGCTCGCCGATGAGCACAGGGTTGTTCTTCGTGCGACGGCTGAGGACCTGGATAGTGCGGCGGATTTCCTCCGTGCGCCCGATAACCGGGTCAAGCTTGCCCTCGCGGGCCTGCTGCGTGAGGTTCTGACCGTACTGGTTGAGCGCATCGAGCTCCATCTTCAATGTTTGGTCGGTGACGCGCGCATCGCCACGTAGCTGATCGTACGCCTCCTCAACCGTCTTCGCGGTTACGCCCGCAGCATTGAGCACGCGCCCCGCATCGCCCTTATCGCCGGCAAGCGCAATGAGCAGATGCTCGGTCGTGGCATAGCTGTCGCCCATCTTCTCTGCCGCTTTCACGGCGTTGTCGATGACCTTGATGAGGTCGGTGCCGGGTATGGTCATGGCGCCGTTGACCTTCGGCTTGCTCTTGATGACGTCATCCACATTGCGCCTCAGCGAAGCCGGATCGGCCCCGATGCGCCTGAGGATTGCCTCGAGATTGTTTTCGGAAGCATCTAGCACCGCTTTGAGCAGGTGGATGGGCTCGATGATGCTGGCTTCTGCATCGCCGGCCACGCCCATGGAAGCCTGGAATGCCTCCTGTGCCGATAAACTCAATTTATCTAGTCTCATAGGAAACTCCTTCCTACTTGTATTTATCCCAACGTTTTCAGGCAACGTCCTTTTTCGTGGTGCGGCGGATGCTCCCGGGTCCTCGAAAGCTGTGAGGAGCGGAGGCGGAGCGGGAGCGAGGACTGTCTGAGGGCCCGAAGGGCCCGAGTTCCGCAGCTGCTTCGCCGAAGCGACGAACGGTCAGCTTTCGCGGATCCGGGAACACCCGCCGCACCACGCAAAAGATTTACGCGCAATTACCTGATTCGCCTTATCGCCAAGGTGCTGCTTGTCTGAACCAAGCTGTTCACGCTCGCACGCGTCTCAAGTTCGTGCACGCGATCGGCCAAGCGACGCACGCGGCGATGCAGGTCGTCGATTTCGCGGTCGCGCTCGTTCAGCCGTCCCTGCAGGTCCAGGATGCGGATGACGCCGGCCAAATTGATGCCTTCGTCGGTGAGCTCGTTGATCAAGGCGAGCCGCTCTATGTCCGCCTGCGAGTACATGCGGGTGTTACCGCGCGTACGCTGTGGGGTGACTAGGCCCTTTTGCTCGTATGAGCGCAGGGTCTGCGGATGCATTCCCGCCAGCTCTGCCGCCACGCCGATCATGTACAACGGTCGGTTGCGATCGTTCTCGTTCATAGCTTCCACCTCTTGACTCAAAGTCGTTGGGGCAGTCCCAATGACTCAATTACACGCTCGCTGCAATGTAGTCTTCCAAGGCCTTGCGTTGGCCATCGTTCAAATTCGTGGGCACGGGGACGTCAATGGTGATCTTCAGGTTCCCGTTGCCGCCGCCCTTCACGTTCGGAGCGCCCTTGCCCTTCACGAACAAAACCGTACCCGGTTGCGTTCCGGCGGGCACCTTCACACGCACCTTCGAACCATCGGGAGCGGCCACCACGACGCTGGTGCCGAGCGCCGCTTCGGCAAAGCTGATCTGCGCCTTCGTGAGCACATCAGCTCCCTTCCGGCTGAACTGGGGGTGCTTTGCGATACGCGTGATAACGAGCAGATCGCCCGCAGCTCCGCCGTTCTTGCCGGGAACACCCTGCCCCTTGAAGCGGACGCGCCCGCCGTCAACGGCGCCTGCCGGCACCTTCACATCGAGCGTGGTCTTCTCGGGACGGCCGGGCACGCGTACGGTCACGCGCTTCGTGGTTCCCTTGAAGGCCTCATCAAACGTAACTGTCATCTCGACGGTTGTGTCCTGGCCCTTCTGGGCGTACATGCCCTGTTGCCCGAACCCACCGAACCCACCGGCTCCGATGTCGCTGAAATCCCAGTTCGTCCCAAAGGCTCCCTCACCGTTGCGCAGCCGCTCGAGTATTTCGCTCCAACTGCCAGCGCCGCCGAACAAATCCTCGAACGTGACGGTCGTCCCACCAGCGCCTGTGCCGCCCCAGCCGTAGGGCACGCGATTCTGGTCGGCCGTGCCGTAACGGTCGTAGAGCTCGCGCTTCTTTTCGTCGGAGAGCACCTCGTAGGCCTCGTTGATGTCCTTGAACTTCTCCTCGTCGCCGCCGGCGTCGGGATGGTTCTCGCGGGCCATCTTGCGGTAGGCCTTCTTGATCTCCTCGGCGGTGGCATTCTTCGACACGCCGAGCGTCTTGTAGTAATCCGGCTTGTTCGCCATGCCACACCACCTTTCCTTTCATAGCTAGAACATGCACAGCATGTTCATCACACTCTTTTTCTTTCGCTTAAGCAGAGGGCGGATCCATGCTGATCCGCCCTCTGCATAGCCTATGTCGTAACGGCTACTCTTACCGTGGCCGCGGGGCCAAAGAGCGGAGTGAAGGCTGCGAAGCTTCTGAACGTAGCTCTTCGGCCCCGCGGCCCTCCGTCTGCATACAGCAGACTTGACAAACTTAATCTTCTTCTTCCGGTTTCGGACGCTTGGGACCACCAGTCGTGATCGTGACCATGGCTGCCCGAAGCACCTTTTTTCCCATCTTGTAGCCCTTCTGGTAAACGTCCTTGACCGTTTCGTCGAAGGTCTCCTCATCGGGAACGGTGGCCACAGCCTGAGCTTCGAGAGCGTTGTACGGCTCGCCAGCCGGATCGATGGTTACCAAGCCGCCTTTGCTCAAGGCGTCTACCAGTTTCGCCTGCACGGCTTTCACGCCGTCCAGCAAGCCCGCCTCGCCGTTCTCGGTGGCATAGCTCACTGTGCGCTCGAAGTCGTCGAGCACCGGGAGCAGATCCTCCATCAGCTTTTCGGTGGCGCGGAGCTTCTCCTCAGCACGCTGGTCGGTCATGCGCCGACGGTAGGTATCCCACTCTGCATGCAGGCGAAGGTAACGGTCCTGCCACTCCTGAGCATCCTTGCGGAGCT
>JAFRJC010000145.1 GCA_017432445.1 Eggerthellaceae bacterium
CCATCTGGACGGATAGTCCAATCCCATCCCTTTCAGTTTGCTGACGATGGAGGACATCCCCGTATTGTTGGACGCGTACGGTTCCATCGTGTCGAGGTCGTTGGACGGCTGGTCCCCTGGCGCGCCGATGTTCGACGCCACGTAGTATCCGCCGGAGCCGTCGGCCTGCACGATCGTCTCGCCGACATGCCCTTGAAGCGTGGATTGCGCTGCAGAGAAGGACGCGATGCCGCTTCCGGACTGCCAGGACGTGTTCGTCTCCGAATATGCCTGTTTCCCTGAGATGTATCCGGCTTGCGACGAAACCCAGTTGACGACGCCTTGTATGCCGGTCGTCGAAGCCGCATGGTTGATCGTGAACGGCGACGACCCGGCGAGATGCTGCCAGACGATGATGGGTTCGGACAGGCTGGCATGGGCGACAGGGTTCTTATCGCCTGTCTTCAGCGCTTGGTTGATGATGCAGCGCGCGTCGTAGCCGATCGACATGCTGGCTCCTCCGCCCAGCGAATGCTCCGTTTTCATGAAGACTTTGTTGAGGTTGTTTGAGAAGCAAGCGGTCAAATCGAACGCTTTGTTCGTGATCGTGTACGTGTTGCCTGTCGTCGTGAACGTGCTCTTCGTGGAGCTGACCAAATCAGACCTGACATTCGCGCGCATAAGACTACCGGCGCACTTCACCGTTACCGTCGCGACGTCGCTCATCGACGCGATCGCAGGGAGCGCGGTCAGAATCAGTTCGGGGTATTCCGTGTCAGTCGCCGCGTCCCCTTCCAGTCGGGACGTCGCCGAGAAAAGGTGCGTCCCGTCCGGCAGCGAGACGTATGACGGCGCTGTGATGGAAGACTGGTAGAACGGCTGATGCGCGCCGTTCGTGATCGGCACGACGATTTTCTCGCCGGGTTTGAAAGTATCCCCGGAGTCGAAGGTGATCCGCAGGGAGAGACTGTCCGGCTGGTCTCCGTTCGGGTTTTCCGTGCCGACCGTTTCTCCCTCCGTGTTGATGCCGGTGAACGCGTTCCCTGACCCGTCAGTGATGGAGAGAATGACAGCTGACCCCAGGGATGAGATGTCAGTCCCGGCCGTCTCCGATTCCGACGCGTAGGCCCTCACCGGAGAACCGGCGGCGGCGAAAACGAGGCAAACCAGCGCCATGACGGCCAGCGCTGCTACCGAAACAAAAGATTTTTCAACGAAAGACTTCAAGACCCCCCCCCCGCTGGTGATGGCGCTCATCCTACCAGGGCCTTCGGGTACATAGCAAAAGCGTGGCCGAAAGCCAGAAATGGTGTTCGACAGCTGGTTCCGAACGTCGCGGCGCAGGGCTTCGAGGGCTGTCGGAAAAACACAAAAGGGTTTCGATGGTTTTCCGCGCTTCCTGGAATTTGAGGAGAACATTTCCGAGGGTGTCAGGATGCCCCAGGAGCCTGACCCGCCTGCCGGCGTCCGGAAAGCTCTTCGCCTTCGATGGAAGCCTCCGGAGGAACGACCGAGGGGTGGGATCAACGCCCACCCATAAAACAGCGCAGGTGCGTCGCGGTATGTCTTTGGCGCGCAGGGCGAAGGCCATGGAGCGGATTTCAGACGCGCCTCAAAACCGCCCATCATAAAAGGCTTTTCACAGCGCGGCTGATCCGCGCGCTAGGCAGCCGACGGGTTGAGGAAGGCCGGCGGTCCCGACACGCTGAACACGCCGTCCCGCTGCCGCTTCAAAACCGATTGCCTTGCGTTGTCCCGGCATGCTGGAATCAGCCTCCCCAGTTCCCCGCTTTTTCCGTGCAACGGTTTCCTCATTCAACGGATTCCAACGGAACGACACCAATCCGGATCCAAAGGTTTTTGACCGCTTCTTCTTCCATTTCGGAAGATACGCAGGCGATCACGCAGTCCCCTCCGCCTGCCCCTGAGGTTTTCGCCGCGACGCCGATGGAATCAGCAGCGCGAAGCGCGGCGGCGATGGCGGGGATTTCCAGCTCGATCCCCCGGCTGGCGGCGAAAGACTCCAACAACGCCCGGTCCTGCCGGATTGCGCTGCGCGCCGTTTCGGGATCGTCGTCGCGCAGCGCCCCGGCCAAAAGCTCCACGACGCGGGCGCTGGCGGAGGCGAAACCTTTCATGGCGGCCGAAACTCCGCCATGCCGCGTTTTGCTGACGAATTCTTTGGTGGAAGCGGGTGTTCCCGTCCACCCGGCCAGGAACCTGATATCGTTCCGTTCCGGCAGAGGCTCGATTGAAAGACTAGGCCAGCGCGCGTCAATCAACGCCGGCATCGGGTTCCTGCCGAGTTCGGCGCGGAGCCATTCCCTGTCGAACGACCGGTATTCCACGAGACGTCCTGCTGCGCAAGCGGCGATGTCCCCGCAAGAACCGTTCCCCTGGGCCATCAGATGAGCGATCGCCGCCAGTTTGAAGACGAGAGGCGTCGCCTGTTTCGGATCCTCGGGGAGGATGCCATGCCAAGCGAGCGCCGTTTTGATGGTGGCGACGGCCACTGCGGCGGAGGATCCGATGCCGAGTTTCCTGCCGTCGGAGGCGTCCAGCTTGCTGGATATCCGCAGGTCGTATGGTTCGCTGGCCGCTCGTCCATGTTGTTTCGCCGCGGCGTATTCCTCGGCCGTGCGGAGCGCCGATGCGGTGAACGTTTGTTTCTCCCGTGCGCCGGAGGATGGGAATCCGAACGTGGGCGATCCGTCCGGTTGGATTCGCCAGTCGGCGGTTTGTCCTGGGAACTGGTCGGATTCGATGCGCGCGCGACCATGGTTTGCCGGGCGGGAGGCTGTCACGGTCAGTTTTCGTCCGACTGGTGTGATCACGGCTGGGTTGCCGGCGTTCAGGACAGCGTATTCTCCCGCGACGTACAGTTTGCCCGGAGCGTCTTGCTGGATGGTCATGCGTCGTCTTCTTTCCTCTCTTCCCGGTTTTGGTGGTGGCCGATGGCGATGCCGGGGCCGAAGCCAGACGATTCGCAGCGTGCTTGCGGGAAGCGTTCGGCGATGGCCGCCGCGACTTGGTTTTCGTTCGAGGCCGGCACGAGGATTTTCGGGTTCGCCCCGGCGTCGCATGTCCAGAAGCATTCCAGTCCGTCGGCACGGAGCTGTTCGACGAGCCGCGTGACGGCCAGCGTTCCCGGCGTGAAGTAGGTGAAGCCCGCGCACAGGGTCATGGCGTGCATCTGGCGTGCGTTGCCCTCAGCGATAGATCCGATGGCCTCGATGTCGTTCTCGGCGACGGCTTCGCGCATCCGGCGGCAGGCGTCCTCGCACTGCCCGACCCATACCGAAAAGTACGGCGACCGCGCGGAACGGCGCATTCCCTCGGTGGAGGCGATCTCCTTTCGCGCGTCGCTTATCATGACCGACATCATCCGCAGGTCGACCCCAGGATGTTCGTCCAATGGTTCAGCGTACGAGGAGGCGTCGTCCGTTCCCGCGTGCCATTCGACGAAACCTCCGTCGATCGAGCGAGACGCCGACCCTGATCCCAGGCGGGCCAAACGCGACAGTTCGCGGTGCCCGATATCTTTCAGTCCGGACGCGTCGGCGAACGCTCCGGCGAGCGCGGCGAACCCGGACGCGGAGCTGGCGAACCCGGACGAAACCGGCACATGGTTCCATGATTCGAGGAAGTAGCCGCTGTTTTCGCCATCTGTCGGCAAGCCGTAGCGTTCGCGCAGGATGTTGATGGCATGGGCCGCGCGGCCGGCGGCCGCTTTGGGCGCGGGCGCGCCGTCCAGCAGGAACGTGCGGCATGAGGGGTCGGCGAGTGCGGTGAAGCGGGTGGTGGTCCAGTAGCCGTCCAAAGTCATGGAGATGCTCGATGCCCAGGGAATGCGCAGCCGCTCGTCGCGTTTGCCCCAGTATTTGACGAGCGCGACGTTGGCGTGTGCGCGCGCTACGCCTGCCCGGCCCGGGATCGCCTGCGCTGGTGTTGTTCGGATTCGTTCCTGTTGTTCCGCTTCGTGTTCCTTGGTCATGCTGGCCACGTCATATCTCCTGCGTCCACACACCTGATGCTGCGGTTTGCAGGGCCTGTCCTACCGATTCCGCTTGTTCCCGGTCTTTCGCTAGCGCGATGATCGCGCCGCCCAGGCCCGAACCGCTGAGTTTGGCGCCCTGCGCGCCTGCTTGATGCGCTAAACGGATCAGCCGGTCTATCTCCGCTGTCGACAATCCGAATCCGGCGAGGATGTCCTGCGCTTGGTCGAACAATGTTCCTAACCTGGCTGCGTCCCGTCGCCGCCATGCTTCGATCCCTTGCGTGGCGATGGCTCCTAGACGGTCCATGGCTGTTTTCTTGGGTTCGCTGGTTTCGATCTGGCGGCGCACCGACGCCACGGCTGTCTTCGTGCTGCCCGCCTGGCCCGTGTCTGCAATCACGAGCCATGCGCCCAGGCGGTTGCCCACCGTGCTGAAGCCTTTGGTTCTGCGGTACACAACGAGCCTGTTGCTGCGCACTGCCGCTAGATCCACGCCGCTGGCTTCGCCGTGGACGATATCCTCCGCCTGGTCGCTCGCCTCGACCAGCCGTTCCGACGACCAATCCAAATCTTCGGCTTGGTTCAACGCTTGCGCGGTGGCCCATGCGCTTGCCGCCGACGAACCCAATCCGCGTCCTTGCGGAATGGAGCCGCGGTACGATAGTTTGACGGCGTCTCGGGCCATGAGGGACGCCAGGAACGCCAGGCCGCCGTATTCCTTCGGAGCCTGGTCCAGCGGACCGTGGTAGCGATCCGTGTTCAGCATCGACGGTCCGCCGTCCGGCCCGAAAGTCTCTACTGTCGCCGTCAGCGTCATGGCTGTCACCGGAACCGCCAACGCGGGATACCCGTACACGGCGGCGTGTTCTCCCAGCAGGATGGCTTTCGCATGGGCGATGGCGCTCACGGTTCTGATTGTCATGTCTTACGCCTTTCCTTCGTTCTTCCCGTCTCGCGCGGGCAATGTCGTCAATGGTTTCACGGCGTCCGCGACCGTTTTCACAGCGAGCCTGACGCGCTCGTCGGGCAGGTCGGTCGGCAGGCAGACGATGCGGTCCGACACCGTGTCGCCCTGGGCCAGGCTTGAACGGTCGCGCGGCACGCGGTACGCCTCTGGGTCCTCGACACCGGGGAACAGCTGCGGGCGGTACCACCGTTCGGCCAGCACGCCGGCGCGGCGCACGGCCGCGATGATCCGGTCAGCGGCGGCAGCGTCCGGCGCGAGGAACGGGAACCGCAGGACCGGCTGCATCCGTCCGGCCGCCATCGTCTCCATGCTACGTGGCAGGGACAACTGCCCGGTTTCGTAGCATTCTTTCAAACCATCCGCATACAGTTCCGCGTTCCGCTGGCGCAGCCGGTAGTTCGCTCCGAGGCTGTCGAGCGCGGCGGCGGCCTTCCCTTCCATCCAAGCGGACATTCCCATCGGCCGGTAGGCGAGCCCGCCGCGGCGTTCGGATTCGCTGATCGGCGGCTCGTACAGGCCGTGCTTCCGCAGCCAGGCGCGCGCCACCGTTTCCATCGGACCCAAACGCCCCAGGACATGGTTTTCGGCGACGTACGCTTTGCAGACGCGGTCGAGGACGCTGTCCGGTTCCGGCAACGCTTCGAGGGCCGTGGTGAGGTCCGCATGCAATTGCGGGTCGCGCCGGCCGAGTTCGGGGTTCAGCCAGAGAGCTCCGCCGAAGCGCGTGGGCAGCACTTTCTCGACACCGAAGGAGTGGACGGACACGTCGGCGAGTGGTCGGCGTCCCGCGTCGCGGGCCAAACGCGCGACGCAATGGGCGCAATCCTCGACGAACAGCGCCTGCGGGTTGAGTCTTCGCGTTGTCGCGGCGAACGTTCGGGACGACGCGTCGTCGATGATGCCGAACGTGTGCTGCAGAACGACCGCAAGCGTCGAAACGTTGCTGATGGCGTCTTCGGCACGGGACGGGTCGATAGCCATGGTGCCGGTGTCGATGTCGGCGTAAACGGGTTCGAGGCCTGCCGCTAGAATCGGGTCGATGGCCGTGCAGCAAGTGAACAGCTGCGTAACGACAGATCCGGCTGAAGATTTGCTGGCGCGGCCGATGGCGCTGGAACCGGCTGGAGCGCCGCTCCCCCTGTGCCGGTGCTGCCGGAGCTGGTCGAAAACGATTTCCATGCCGTACCGAGCTTTGAAGACGGGGAACCATTCTTCCGGATTCGTCCGTGTCGCCGCCGCCAACGAGGCGCGCAGGCGCTGGCGCGGCGTGTCAAACCGTCGCCCTTGTTCATTGTGCACGGACCCACGCTAACAAACCGCGGCTCTTCTACGATCTCGCGCTCTGAAAAATGTGATAAATTCCCACGAACGGATCTGCGCTCACCGATCGCGTCCGCCCGAAAGCGCGCCCATGACGAGCCTCCAGCTCGCGTCGAGCATGTCCTCCGCCAAGTCCAGCGGCGCTGCGCCGCTCATCTCGACGGACGCCCACTTCTCGTGGTTCATGTGCCAGGCTCGGTGCACGCCCGGAACGCCCGCGCATACGAGGCCATCGAGCACCGCCGGATCGCATTTGACGTTCATCACGCGCACGGACCCCGCGTCTAGCCCGAAGGCCCGGCCCGGAGCGGTGAGGAACAGCGCGAACCATTTGTTCTCCGGCGTGCGCAGCGACCGGCAAGCGCCTTTTGAGAACGGGTTGTCCGCCGCCGCGCCGTACTGCTCCATCGCATACCGAAGTAGGTCCGGCTCCAGAGATATTGTCGCGCTGGACGTCAGAACTGTTGTTGAATCCGCCATAGTCGCCTTCTTTGTCCATGTTTTTTGCGCATTGTTAACATGAAAATCCGTGTTTTCGCGCGCTGCCCGCCATTGTTCATGAAAAACCGCAAAAACTCATGATAAGGAATCAGGCACTGACGGTCTCGTCGCCGGATCCTCGGTCATCGAATGGCCCGAACATGTCGTCTTGTTCGAAATATTTTCGCGCGGTCCGGGAATCGTTCACGACGATGGATTGCCGTTGCTGATGCACGTGAGTACCTTTGCGCCATTCTCGTCCGCGCTCATGACGACGCGACGCCCCCCCCCTAGCGAACGACGCGCTTTTCGCGCCCACACCGTTTTCTGATTTCTATCAGGGCGCGGCTCGGCGAGTTGAATCATCGCCTGGAACAACGCCTGGGTTGGGAATTAGCATCCATCCTCTTTGATAGACTGGGCAGCGATCATAATATTTCGACAATTCAGTTGGGAATTAGCATCCATCCTCTTTGATAGACTGGCACTTCTGCGCATCCGTACCGTTAGCCGGTTGGGAATTAGCATCCATCCTCTTTGATAGACTGGTCGAATCCGGCCATCGCCGCCCTTTTGGGTTGGGAATTAGCATCCATCCTCTTTGATAGACTGGTCCAAGCTATGGATGTGGTGTGGGATTTGTTGGGAATTAGCATCCATCCTCTTTGATAGACTGGAGCGCCTCCGTATGGTTTTCACAGGTTAGTTGGGAATTAGCATCCATCCTCTTTGATAGACTGGCACATCCGGGCCTTCAACAAAGTCAGCAGTTGGGAATTAGCATCCATCCTCTTTGATAGACTGGTTCATGCACGAATTGCAGCGCATCGTCTGTTGGGAATTAGCATCCATC
>JAFRJC010000146.1 GCA_017432445.1 Eggerthellaceae bacterium
ATTTATTACCTTTATTAAAAAACGGGCATCCTTGAACAGGATGCCCAGAACTGTTCTGGTAGCGGTGACTGGATTCGAACCAGTGACGCCACGGGTATGAACCGTGTGCTCTAACCAACTGAGCTACACCGCCAGGTGCTGAGAACGCCTGTGGACGGCGTCAGACTCTCGTCTCAGCTTCGGTCACGGCACGAAGGCCGCTCCCTCAGCTTCGCTCGGTCTTCCTTGCCACAGGCGTTCGCAGCACCTGGACAAGGACTCATTCATCTTGCAGGATCTCGTCTTGTCAAATCACGTCTGACGGGCTTAAACCCATTGCGATTTGACCTCAAATGCCTGCTTCGCCAAAAAAACCCCGCTTGGGGTTATGTTCACGTGGAGCCCGCGACCGGACTTGAACCGGTGACCTCATCGTTACCAACGATGTGCTCTACCGACTGAGCTACACGGGCGAGAAATGGTGGGCGCGCTAGGATTCGAACCTAGGTAGGCAGAGCCAACGGGTTTACAGCCCGTCCCCTTTAACCACTCGGGCACACGCCCATTTCTGGCTCGCTCTTATTCATGTGCACTTTTCAAGCTGCCTGCTCACAAGAACATTTGGCTCAAGTGAGCGTAAGAATAATACGCTAGGATTACCGCGGTGTCAACAGCCAACACGCCCCCGGGTGTGTCTCCATTAATCCTCCGTTTCCGCACCTCAGCATCGACGTTCGCGCTGCTCTATCGCTCATTTCCATAAAATGAGACTTCGTCGTATAATCTTTGCGAACATTGGATGATTCTAAATTCTCACAATTTGGAACTGTTAGCATACACTATGGGCGGTTGCCGCCGGCAACCCAAACGACGAACAAACGAAGCTTAACCGAGGCACGAATGCAGCATTATCTCGCCAATCATAGGTGCATCCCTCGCGTAATCGCATACACCGGCGCCAGCGTTGCACTCGCTCTCGCATGCGGTGCTGCGCTGCCTGACAGCGCCCACGCACTGACAGCTGCCGAGAAGCGGGCCGAAGCGGATGCCGTATATGCCCAGATCGATTCGCTCCAGACAAACCTGAACAAGGCTATGAGCGAATATGAGAAGGCACAAGCTGATTACGAGAAGGCCATCGCCAAACGGGACAAGGCGCAGAAGTCCATCGAAGAGGAAACGAAGCACATCGAAGACCTCCAAGGCGAGCTTGCACAGTACGCCAAGGGTATGTACAAGAAGGGCGGAACGGGATCGTTTCTCGACGTAATGCTCGACGCCCAATCGTTTGACCAATTCCTTCGGTCCTGGGATTCCTGCAACATCGTGTTTAAGCAGGGCCAGGAGAAGCTGCACGAAACTCAGGCAGCCCGCGACGCCCTGGAAGCTGCCGAAGCTGCTTATCAGGCGCAAAGCGAGCGCGCCGAAGGCAAGATGAACGATGCCGAGCGGGCAAGGACCGAAATCGAGAGCACGCAAGCGGCTCTTCGCGAGCAAGCCGAACAGCTCAGCGCCGAGGCTGCAGAACTGCAACGTCAAGAAGATCTCGCCGCTGAAGCCGCCCGCCAGGCCGAAGAGGCGCGCAAGCGGCGCGAGGCAGAGCTCGAAGAAGCTGCAAAGGCAGCTGAAGAAGCCCGTGCTGCACAGGAAGCGCAAGCGCTTGCCGAACAGGAAGAAGCAGACGAAGACCAAAACAGCGACGAAGACAGTGACGAATACGGCGAAGAGGGGGAAACGGAGCTGGAAACCGAATCGGATGGCGAAACCGAGTCGGATGACGAAACCGATTCAGATACCGCTTCGGAACCCGTTGTTATGGGAGCGGGCTATTTCACCCATCCATGCCCTAACGCAACCAACTCCTCGGGATTTGGATATCGCACTTTCGACAACTCGTTCCATATGGGTCTCGACATGGCAGCCCCCGAAGGGACCCCCTACTACGCAGCAGATAGCGGCACCGTCATGTATGCCACTAACGATGGCGGATACAATGGAGGCGCCGGCAACTGGGTCGTCATCGCTCACGGTAACGGCATCGTGACCAAGTACATGCACTCCTCTGCAACCTACGTGAAGCCTGGCGATTACGTCGAGCGCGGCCAAAACATCGGTGCCGTCGGCAACACGGGAAACTCATTCGGAGCGCACCTCCATTTCCAGGTAGAAGTTAACGGCGTAGCTGTCAACCCGCTCAACTACCTGTAACGAGCCGGAACACGAGTTGGAGGGCGCTGTCCGACTCATTCCTCGCGCGCGCCTGATCAACTCAACGCCAGCAATCAAACAGGAACGATAAAGAGCACCCCGCTTCATGGCGAAACGGGGTGCTCTTGTTGCTTGGACTTGTCGATGCCGTTAATGCGTCAAGCGGTCTATCAGCAGAGACTCGGCGTAAGCCATCTTCACGCAACCGCAAAAGACGTCAAGCGCCACCTCGAGCTCCTCGATAGGAGGAAGCGACGGCGCAATGCGGATATCGCTGTCGTATGGGTCGTTGCCACCAGGCCAGGTTGCCCCAGCCTCGGTGAGCACGACTCCGGTCTGGTGGGCAAGCTGCACGATGCGCTTCGCGGTGCCTTTAGGTGCGTTGAACAACACGAAGTAACCGCCATTCGGGCGAGACCACGAACAGCCTCCCACCCCGCGCAGGCCTTCAGCCAGCTTCTGCTCCACAAGCTCGAATTTCGGGCGCAGTATCGCAGCATGTTTGGACATATGCGCGGCAACGGCGTCGGCATCCTTCAGGAAACGGGCGTGACGCAGCTGGTTGATCTTGTCGCCTCCGATCGTGGCAATGCCCATGCGCTCCTTGATCTCGGCAATGTTATCCGGGCTCGATGCCATGGCAGCGATGCCTGCGCCGGCGATGGTCACCTTGCTCATGGAGGAGAACTTGACATACCTATTGGGATTGCCCGACGCCTTGCACATATCGGCGATGTCGAGCAGCTGGTCTTGCCGCTCGGGCTCGTCGTAGAGATGGTGGACCGAATAGGCGTTATCCCAGAAGATGCGGAAGTCGTGCGCAGCACAGCGCAAGTAGCCCAGACGACGCACCACTTCGTCGGAATAGGTGACGCCACCGGGATTCGAGTACTTCGGCACGCACCAGATGCCCTTGATGCTGGCATCAGATGCAGCCAGACGCTCGACCTCATCCATGTCGGGACCATCCTCGTTCATCGGAATCGGGATGTTCTCGAACCCGAAGGACTCGGTGATGAGGAAATGGCGGTCGTAACCGGGTACCGGACAGAGCCATTTCACCTTGTCATAACGATGCCAGGGCGTTGACCCGCGTGCACCGAAATCGTAGAAGCGACCGATGGCGTTGTACATGAGCGTGAGGCTGGAATTGCCGCACACGATGACGTTTTCGGGCTCATCGTCGAGCAACACGGCCATGAGGCGGCGCGCTTCCATGATGCCTTCGAGGCCGCCGTAGTTACGGCAATCGGTTCCCTCTTCCGAAAGGAACGTTTCACCTGGCTTGAACAGCGTCAACATGCCTTCGGAGAGGTCAAGCTGCTCGGATGACGGCTTACCGCGAGCCATGTTGAGCGCGAGATTATGTGCCTTGTGCTGCGAGAGCTCGTCCTCGAGGTCAACTTTCAATGCGGTCAAGTCGGGGGTGCTTAAATCTGCATAGCCCATATTACTGCTCCAATCGTACGCTGCCCTTTCCCGCTCCGCGCGATACCGGGAAGGTGCGCCAACGTTAGGGAACTCCGATTATATGCTCCCCCTCTGCACCTTTAAGGCCAATTGCCGTTTTCCGTCAAGAATTAACGAATACGCCATCAATATCAGATTTAACTTCCGAGAGGCAACTTGCCATAAACAACGCCCTTCATCCGTTACACTATACGAAAAGTCGTCGCGTGAAAGAGGCCTTATGGAACTCCTGCTCTTAGCCGCCGTACTGCCCGCCATCGCCCTGATGGTCTACGTCTACAAGAAAGACAAGGTCGAGAAGGAACCCCTTGGCCTGATTATTCGCATGTTCGTGCTCGGCATGGTTGCTGGACCTTTGGCAGGCATTTTGGAAACCGTGCTATTCGCCGCTTTTGAGTCCACTATCGAACCCGGCGTGCTGCTCTTGGTGCTCGAGTTCTTCGTCGGCGTGGCAGCTGTCGAGGAAGGCTTCAAATACCTGTTCCTGAGCACCGTCCGCAAAAACCCCAACTTCAACTACGTGTTCGACGGCATCGTGTACGCTGTAGCCGTGGCGCTTGGCTTCGCGGCGCTCGAGAACATCCTCTACGTGTTCGATGGCGGCTTCGAGGTGGCCGTCATGCGCGCTATCTTCTCGGTTCCCGGGCACTGCGCAGACGGCGTCGTCATGGGCTGCTTCTTCGGCCTGGCGCGTCATGCAGAGCTGAGCGGGCGCAAGTCAAACGCTACCCTCTTTTACGTACTGGCATTTGTCTTGCCCACTATCGAGCATGGCATCTACGATTCAGCGCTCTCAACCGAAAGCGATATTCTCGCGCTTTTTGCTATGGCTTTCCAATTGGTATTCATCCTGTTCGCAGGCTATTTAGTGAAAAAGGTCTCGAAGGAGGACAAGCCCATCGGCGTAAACGCGGTTAACTCCGCAACTGCGGAAGGCCAGCTGAACGCTCCGAGGCCCGCGCAGCCTATTCCGCCGCAGCAGGCAACCCCTACCCAGTTCCAGCAGCCCACGATGAGCGATTGGGAGCAGGCGAACCAACCTACCAGCTCATATCCTCCTCATCAAAACGATTAAATCCAACTAAGCCCTTAAAGGGTTATATGAAAAGATCCCGCCTGCAAATGCAAGCGGGATCTTTTAGATTGTCTCTGAGTCTCTGAGTGCTCTACTGCAGCGGGATGCCGCCTTCCAGAACGGCGTCAAGGCTGCGCTCAGGCGTCTCTTCGTCCATATAGTGATCGAACTCGTCGAGAACCGCCTGCTCCGGCTCCTTCGTGATCAGCGAGAACACGACAATGGCCAGGCAGCTGAACAGGAATGCAGGCAGAAGCTCGTAGATACCGAACACGCCACCCATCGGCTTGATCAGGTTATGCCAGATGAGCACCATGGCCGCACCAGCAACCATGCCGGCGATAGCGCCCGCCTTGTTCGTGCGGCGCCAGTACAACGCAAACAGGGTCAGCGGACCGAAGCTCGCACCCAGACCTGCCCAAGCGTACGACACGACGTTGAAGATGACCGAGTTCTCATCCCAAGCAACGAAGCAACCGAAGATGAGCACGGCAGCCAGGGTGATACGGCTCACGATAAGGACCTGGTTGTCGGTCGCGTCCTTCTTGAACACGCCGCGGAAGATGTTCTCGGCGACGCTCGAACCCGTGATCAGCAGGTACGAAGAAGCCGACGACATCGAGGCGGCCAAGATGCCGGATACGACGAGACCGCAGAAGAACGCCGGAAGCATCATCTTGGAGAGCACGATGAAGATGCTCTCGGCAGCAGATTGGGTGAGCAGGTCGGCCGGAAGAATGGAGCGGCCGATCATGCCGATGGCAACGGCGCAGAACATCGAGATGATGACCCACACGATGGCGATGCGACGTGACGTCTTGACTTCCTCTTCGCTGCGAATGCCCAGGAAGCGAACGAGCACCTGCGGCATGCCGAAGTAGCCGAGGCCCCACGACATCGTGGAAACGATGGTGAGCAGACCGTACTCGGCAGGTACGCCGAACAGCGGCTGGCCGTTCTGAACGACTTGCAGGCCGTCAGCGCCCATTTCGGGCGTGGCCATGGTCGTCATGGACAGGTATCCGGGTATATCGGAGAGGAACGCGACGGTGTTGTCCACGCCGCCGGCCATGGTGATGGAGCCGATCATGACGATTGCCAGGGCGCAGAACATCAGGCAGCCCTGGACGAAGTCGGTAGCAACAACCGAAAGGTAACCGCCGACCATCGTGTAAAGGAACACGATGAGGGCTCCGAACACCATCATTACCGAGTAATCCCAGCCGAACAAGCTATTGAACAACTTGCCACAGGTGACGAAGCAGCTACCGCAGTACACGCAGAAGAAGATCAGGATGATGACGGCAGCAACCGTGGCGATGATGTTCTTGTCGTCATGGAAGCGGTTGGAATAGAAGCCGGGCAGCGTGATGGAGTCGTTAGCCACAACCGAATACTTGCGCAGGCGCTTGGCCACGAGCAGCCAGTTGAGGTACGTGCCAATGGCCAGGCCTATGGCCGTCCAGCCCACATCGGACGCGCCACAGAAGTACGCGAGACCTGGCATGCCCATGAGCAGGTAGCCCGACATGTCGGAGGCTTCAGCGGAGAGCGCCGTGAACCAAGGGCCCACCTTGCGACCACCCAGGAAGTACTCAGATGCCGACGAGTTGGAACGCTTCGCATAGATGAAGCCGATCGTGAGCACCACGATGAAGTAAATGAGGATCGCAAGTACTACAAGCGCATCCCCTTCTTTTAGTTCGAACATAATTCATTTCCTCCTCAAACAAACGTAAGTAGGCATTATAGCTTTACCGTAGTGGAGCGTAACGAAAATTTTTCAGAATCTTATACCGATGCTCATCTTTTATACCGCAGGACTCCTGGTTTTCAACCACGTTTCACCTGATAATCGGGCATTCGCTTGCCCTCGGCTAGATCTAAATCCAGTTTCTAGCTGCGCTTCCCTAAGGACAGGGCTTTTCCCTATAATCACCTCCATGAGCGAAACCAGCAAACAGATGCCCAAGGCGCCTGCCGCATCGAACGAAAACGTGCGCAAGTCGATGCAAGGCAACAAACGCCGTGATACAAAACCCGAGATCATCGTACGCAGAATGCTGCGAGAAATGGGTTACACCGGCTATCGTCTCGATTGGAAGAAAGCCCACGGGCATCCCGACATCGCATTTCCCGGACGTAAAATCGCCATTTACGTCATGGGATGCTTTTGGCACCAGCACGAAGGCTGCAAATACGCCAGCACGCCCAAACAGCATTCCGAATATTGGGAGGCAAAGTTTGCGCGCAACAAAGCGCGCGATGCGGAAGTTCGCGCCGCCATGGCTGCTGACGGCTGGCATGTCGTGGAAATATGGGAGTGCGAATTGAAGAAAGACCGCATCGAAGAAACCCGCGGGCGTCTTTTCGAAGAGATTAGATACGCGTTCGTAAAGCTGGATGATTGCTGACCTCGTAGACTGCCCATCACCGCAAAAGCGGTCATGTAAGCCGTTGACCCGCTGTTTGCTGCCATCGCTCCCTTAAATACCCGCCGTTCGTCGGAGGTTTCCAGCCAACCGAAAGCGAAGATGCAATTCGCAAAGTAAAATAGCCCCTGTTTTGCATGGCGAAAGCCTGCAACCATGTCACTCACGTCTTCACTGCCGACAGATTCATTTGAAAGGAGAGTTAATGAGCGCTTTTCTTGACTCTATGATCGAACGTGCAAAGCTGGATAAAAAGACGATCGTGTTGCCCGAGGGCGACGATCCGCGCGTGCTCGAAGCAGCTGAGAAAATCTTGGCAGATGATGTTGCCAATCTAATTATTCTGGGCGACCCAGATGAAATTGCCGCAACCGGAAGAAAGCTCGACAAGGCTCAAATCATCAACCCTTCGGACTACGAGGGTCGTGAGGAGCTGGCCAATACGCTGTTCGAATTGCGTAAGCGCAAGGGCATGACCCTGCAGGAAGCTCACGAAAAACTCGACGACGTCATGTACTTTGGCGTCATGCTCGTCAAGGCAGGCCTTGCCGACGGCATGGTAGGCGGCGCAAATCACCCCACCGCCAAGCTCTTGCGCCCCAGCCTGCAGATCATCAAAACCAACAAGAACGCTCCGCTCGTGAGCACATTCTTCGTGCTCTGCGTCCCCAATTGCGACATGGGAGCCAACGGAACGTTCATGTTCGCCGACTGCGGCCTGGTCGTCAACCCCAACGCCGAGGAGCTCGCCCATATCGCAGCAACCACCTCTGTATCGTTCAGGAACCTCGTCGGCGTCGAACCGAAGGTTGCAATGCTCTCGCACTCGACCTATGGCACCGCCAAGAACGACGATTCGAGCAAGGTCATCGAGGCGACGGAGATTGCGAAGACGCTGTCGAAACGACTGATCATCGACGGCGAGATGCAAGCGGATGCCGCACTGGTGCCCGAAGTCGGCGAGATGAAGGCTCCGGGATCCCCTGTCGCAGGCCAGGCGAACGTGCTCATCTTCCCGAACCTCGACTCGGGCAACATCGCCTACAAGATGGTGCAGCGCTTCGGCAAGGCGGAAGCATATGGACCCATCACCCAAGGCATCGCCGCACCGATCAACGACCTGTCGCGCGGATGCTTCGCCCACGACGTCTACGGTGTCATTGCCATCACCGCCGTCCAGGCGCAGATGGGCGACGAGTAACGCAGTTGCCACTGAACTTGTTGTAGTCCTTATCTCAACACCCGTAAAGCAAAAAGGAACCCTGGTAAACGGGGTTCCTTTATTATTTCTGCCGACTAAACAGAAAACACCTGCCGTTATGACCACACCAAAAAAGGGACCCCAAACGGGGTCCCTTTATCTCCTCTGAACTGCAGAAGCCTTAAGCGTCGGCGTAAAGGTCCTTCAGCTTGAGCAGGTGGTTGTAGCGCTCGATGGCAGCAGCTTCGTTCTTGGCGAAGAGCTCCTTGGCGCGATCCGGGAACTCGCGGGTCAGACGGTTGTAGCGCGCCTCGTTCATGAGGAACTCCTGGTAACCGCCCTTCGGCTCCTTGGAATCGAGCGTGAACTTCTTGCCAGGCTCGGCAGCCGGGTTGAAGCGGAACAGGTTCCAATAACCGCAATCGACGGCCTTCTTCATCTCGGCCTGGGCGTTGACCATGCCGCCCTTGATGGCATGCATCTCGCAGGGGCTGTAGCCGATGATCAGCGACGGTCCCGGATACGCCTCGGCTTCGACGATTGCCTTGATGGTCTGGTTGGCGTTGGCGCCCATGGCGATTTGCGCCACGTACACATAACCGTAGGCCATGGCGATTTCGGCCAGCGACTTCTTCTTGATTTCCTTACCGGCAGCTGCGAACTGAGCAACCTGACCGATGTTGGAAGCCTTGGAGGCCTGGCCGCCCGTGTTGGAGTACACCTCGGTGTCGAACACGAACACGTTGACATCCTCGCCGGAAGCCAGGACGTGGTCCAGTCCGCCGTAACCGATGTCGTAAGCCCAACCGTCGCCGCCGAAGATCCATACGGACTTCTTGGTCAGGTAATCCTTGTTTTCGAGCACGGCAGCGGCCAACGGGTTGTCGGCAACCTTCTCGAGCTCGGCAACGTATGCGGCGGCAGCCTTCTTGGAACCCTCGGCATCCATGCGGGCCTCGACCCAGTCGAGCGCTGCGGCCGTCAGTTCATCGCTGATGCCAGCCGCCACGATCTCGAGCGTGTCGGTCAGAACCTTGCCGCGAACGGCCTCGTGGCCGAGCAACAGACCCATGCCATGTTCGGCGTTGTCCTCGAACAGCGAGTTGTTCCAAGCGGGACCGTGACCATCTTTGTTGACGGTGTACGGCGACGTTGCGGCAGGGTTGCCCCAGATTGACGAGCAGCCCGTTGCGTTAGAGACAAACATGCGGTCGCCGAACAGCTGCGTAACCAGGCGCGCATACGAAGTTTCGGCACAACCGGCACACGAACCAGAGAACTCCAGCAGCGGCTGGTAGAACTGGCTGTCCTTGACGGTAGGACCGGCGAGCTCGGGCTTGTCGGAAACCTTGGCGACGCAGTAATCGAAGACGTCCTGCTGCGGCAGCTCGCCCTCGGCAGGAACCATGGTGAGCGCGCCCTTCGGGCACTGGCCGATGCATACGCCGCAGCCCATGCAGTCGAGCGGCGAGACGGCCATCGTGTACTTCATGCCAGCGGCCTTCTGCTTGCCGTCGATGAACTTGGCGACATCAGGTGCAGCTGCGGCTTCTTCTTCGGTGAGGACGAACGGACGAATCGTGGCATGCGGGCAAACGAATGCGCATTGGTTACACTGGATGCACGTTTCGCCATTCCACGTGGGAACCGTGACGGCTACGCCGCGCTTCTCGTAAGCGGAAGCGCCGTTTTGGAATTGACCGTCGACGTAATCGACGAACGCGGAAACGGGCAGGCGGTCGCCGTCCATGCGGCCGACCGGCTCCATGATGCCCATAACCTGGTTGACGAGCGCCTCGCGGCCTTCGGGAGCAGCTGCCGCCGCCTCATCTGCGGCATCAGCCCAGGCAGCGGGAACGTCGACCTTCACGAAGGCGGTAGCGCCGGCGTCGATGGCCTTGTGGTTGGCGTCGACGATGTCCTGGCCCTTCTTCATGTAGGACTTGGTGGCGGCATCCTTCATGTAGCCGATGGCTTCTTCCTGAGGCAGAACGCCCGAAAGCGTGAAGAACGCGGACTGCAGGATGGTGTTGGTGCGCTTGCCCATGCCGACCTGAAGCGCAAGGTCGATGGCGTTGATCAGGTACAGCTGGATGTCGTTGGCGGCAATGTAGCGCTTGGCTTCGGCATTCAGGTGATGCTCAAGCTCTTCGAGCGACCACTGGCAGTTGATCATGAACGTGCCGCCGGGCTTAACGTCCTGGACCATGCGGAAGCCCTTGGTGATGTAGGACGGATTGTGGCATGCCACGAAGTCCGCCTTGTTGACGTAGTAGGGCGCGCGAATGGGCTGGTCGCCGAAACGCAGGTGCGACACGGTCACGCCACCGGTCTTCTTCGAGTCATACTGGAAGTAGGCCTGCACGTACTTGTCGGTGTGGTCACCGATGATCTTGATTGAGTTCTTGTTCGCGCCGACGGTGCCGTCGCCGCCCAGGCCCCAGAACTTGCACTCGATGGTGCCTTCGGCAGCCGTGTTCGGGCAGTTCGGATCCTCGGGAAGCGAGAGGTTGGTGACGTCGTCGACGATGCCAACGGTGAACTCGCGCTTGGGAGCGTCCTTCTTGAGCTCCTCGTAGATGGCGAAGGCCGACGCCGGAGGCGTGTCCTTCGAACCGAGGCCGTAACGACCGCCCACGACGGTGAGATCGCCGATGCGGCCTTCCTTGACCAGAGCATTTACAACGTCCAGGAACAGCGGCTCGCCCTCGGCGCCCGGCTCCTTCGTGCGGTCCATGACGGCAATCTTCTTGCAGGTTGCCGGCAGGGCCTCAACGAACCTGCTGGAGACGAACGGACGGTACAGGCGAACCTTCACGAGGCCGACCTTCTCGCCGTGAGCGTTGAGGTAATCGACGACTTCCTCGATGACATCGCAGAACGAGCCCATGGCCACGATCACGCGATCGGCATCGGGAGCGCCATAGTAGTTGAACAGCTTGTAATCAGTGCCGAGCTTGGCGTTGACGGCATCCATGTACTCCTCGACGACGGCGGGCAGCGCATCGTAGTGAGCGTTGCAGGCCTCGCGGTGCTGGAAGAAGATGTCGCCGTTCTCATGCGAACCGCGCATGGACGGGCGATTCGGGTTCAGCGAGTGCTCGCGGAACGCCTTGACGGCGTCCATGTCGCACATTTCGGCCAAATCGTCGAAATCCCACACGGCAATCTTCTGGATTTCGTGCGAGGTGCGGAAACCGTCGAAGAAGTTCAGGAACGGGACCTTGCCCTTGATGGCTGCCAGGTGCGCCACGGCAGAAAGGTCCATGACCTCCTGGACGTTGCCCTCGGCCAACATGGCGAAACCGGTCTGGCGGCAAGCCATGACGTCGGAGTGGTCGCCGAAGATGTTGAGCGCGTGGGTGGCCACGGTGCGCGCCGACACGTGGAAGACGCTCGGCAGCTGTTCGGCGGCAATCTTGTACATGTTGGGAATCATGAGCAGAAGGCCCTGGCTAGCGGTGTACGTGCTGGTCAAAGCACCTGCCCCAAGCGAACCGTGCACAGCACCGGCTGCGCCGGCCTCGGATTCCATCTCGCAAACCTTTACGGTCGTGCCGAAGATGTTCTTCATGCCCTGCGCCGACCATTGGTCGACGTAGTCGGCCATCGGGCTGGACGGCGTGATGGGATAGATACCCGCCACCTCGGTAAACGCATACGAGACATACGCCGCCGCGTTGTTGCCATCCATGGATTTAAATTTTCGCGCCATAACTCTCCCTTCCTGGTCCCACTAATCTCGATAAACGCGAGTAAATTGCGATGGGCTCTCTTTGCATTAGTTTACTGCATTTGATTATCTTATCAGCGCTTCGCATGAGATATATCCAAGTCCATGGCGAGCGGGTCGTTGCAGCAGGCGGATTGGGTAACGGCTCCGTTGCGCCGCCGAACGGCAGAGCTTATGGTGAAGCCATGAAGATGACGAGCTCATCATGTGAAAAGACCCGCATCGCACCAAGCAACGCAGGCCCTTCATGTGCCTCGCCAAGCGGAAGGGAAATGAGTAGGAGAACGTATCTTCGGCTCATCTTTCGCGACGTATATAAAAATGAGTCGGAGATACGCTCTCCGACTCATCAGTTACTACCAGCAAACGCGGTTGCCTAGCTGTTCTGCGCGGCCTTCCTCTTCTTTTCCATGATCTGCGCCTGAACGCACGTGATGGCAACGACACCGTAGATGTCGCGGGCGATGCAGCCACGCGAAAGGTCGTTCACCGGCGCGGCGATTCCCTGCAGGATCGGGCCGTACGCCTCTGCCTTCGCAAGGCGCTGAACCAGCTTGTACGCCACGCTGCCTGCGTCGAGATCGGGGAAGATGAGCACGTTGGCGCGCCCGGCGACATGCGAGCGGGGCGCCTTCATGGCACCGATTTCGGGGATGATCGCGGCATCGACTTGCATTTCGCCGTCGAGAGCCAGCTCGGGATCGATTTCCTTGGCAAGAGCCGTCGCCTCTGCGACCTTCTTGGCATCGTCGTTGTTCGCCGAACCGCGCGTCGAGTGCGAAATCATGGCGACGACAGGCTCGGCGCTGATGATCTCGCGGAAAGAATCCGCCGACGAGATGGCGATGTTGGCAAGCTCTTCGGCATTCGGGTTGACGACGAGCCCGCAGTCGGAGAACAGGAACGTGCCGCGCGAACCCAGGTTGCACCCGGGAACGCACATGATGAAGAACGAGCTCACGAGCTTGGAGCCCGGCGCAGTCTTCAGGATCTGCAGACTCGGACGCAACACGTCGGCGGTGTAGTGGCACGCACCGGCGACCATACCATCGGCCTTGCCGGTTTTCACCATCATGACGCCCAGGTACATGACGTCTTTGATGAGCTCGTTCGCCTTCTCGATTGTCATGCCCTTGGCCTTGCGGATCTCGTAGAGCTCGTTGGCGAGCTCTTCGCACTCGGGATAGTACCTCGGATCGATGATCTCGGCCCCGTCGAGCACGTAGCCGGTATTGCTGATGGCCTCGGCATCGCCCAGGATGATGAGGTTGGCGACGTTGTCCTTCAAAAGCCATTCGGCCGCTTTCAGGGTCCTCATGTCGTCACCCTCGGGAAGCACGATGGTCTTCCTCGACAGCTTGGCGCGTGCGACGGTGGAATAGATGAAATCCTTCATATAGAGCTCCTTTTACTATGCATTCGACGATGATTCGTCTGGCTGCTTTTTCGACAAAACTCGGAAATCATACCCTTGATTCGCGTTCGCACAGCACTTAAACCCCGCGAACGCGCAATCTCTCGACAAGTGGTCATTCTATCTGGTAATGAGTCGGCCAGAGGAAAGCCCCTTCGGGCACGCATGGACTGCGAGGACTGTCAGCGCCAGTGAAACGCAGGTATCTGGTACCGATGTTTCAGGCAACCGCTTCTGGGGTGCTGGACGCGCCATGTGAATCATCGGTACCAGGTACCTGCGTTTCACAAAAATAGAGGCGCGGAGCCCGATTCTCCACGCCTCTTGGATCAATCGGTATGTCGCGAAAGCTTAGAGCAGCTTGGCGGCTTCCTTGTCCAAAACGACGGTGACCTTGGGATGCAGCTGCAGCGCCGATGCGGGCACGCGCGGGGTGACGGGGCCGGTCAACACATCGCGAACGATTTCGGCCTTGCCTTCGCCGTTGACGACGAGCAGGATCTCGCGCGCCTTCATGATGGTGCCGATGCCCATGGTGTAAGCCTGGCGCGGCACCTCGTCGATGGAATCGAACAGGCGGCTGTTGGCGTTGATGGTGCTCTCGGTCAGGTCGACGACGTGCGTGATGACCGGGAAATCGTCAGCCGGCTCGTTGAAGCCGATGTGGCCGTTGTGGCCCAAGCCCAGAAGCTGCAGGTCGACCCCGCCGGCCTCCTCGATGGCGGCCTCGTAAGCAAGGCCTTCGGCCTCGGCGTCGGGGTTCGTGCCGTCGGGCACATGGGTCTGCGCCTTGTCAATGTCGACATGGTCGAACAGGTTCGTGTTCATGAAGTAACGATAGCTCTGGTCGTGATCGCCGGGAAGCCCGCGGTACTCGTCCAGGTTGAAGCTCTTGACCTTCGCGAAGCTAATCTTACCCGCCTCGTAATCCTTGACGAGCTCGGCATACAGACCGATCGGCGTGGAACCGGTTGCCAGGCCCAAAACGCAGTCGGGCTTCTCGGCAACGAGCGTGGCGATGACATCAGCAGCGGCACGGCTCATCTCTTCGTACGAATCGGTAACGAAAACGTTCATACAAACCTCTTTCCTTTCAAGAAATGCTTTGCGAAGCATACCACCAGCACGTTTTGCCACTTTGCTCTATGTCAACATTTTAACAATTCCCCTTAACGAAAACCAAATGCCGTGCTTATCATACCCAAAACACGAAAAGCCCCAGTCAGGGGCTTTTCGTTCGTTGCAGCGCGCAAAACCGCTTCCGAAAGGGAAGCAGTTTCATCACATGCGAAAACCGCAGCTTACAGCGCTAGCGCCGCCTTAACGTCGGCGTAGACGACTTCGGGGTCGCGATCGCCATCGATGGAGACCAGAAGCTCGCTGCCGCGATAGTAATCGATCAGCGGAGCCGTGGAGGTCTGGTAAACATCCAGGCGGTTGCGCACCGTGGTCTCGTTGTCGTCGTCGCGCTGGTACATCTCGCCACCGCACTTGGGGCAGGACGCATCGGCCTCGGAGCCGATGAAACCGCAATCGCGGCACATACGGCGCGAGCACAGGCGCTTGACGATGACCTCGGGGTCAACGTCGATCAGCAGGGCGGCGTCGAGCGGACGCTCCAGCTTGCCCAGCTCAGCGTCGAGCGCGACGGCCTGGGCCGACGTGCGGGGGAAGCCGTCCAGAATGAAGCCGGCATCGGTATCCGGCTCCTGAAGACGGTCGATGACCAGGCCGATGATGACGTCGTCGGGAACGAGTTCGCCAGCATCCATGTAGCCCTTCGCCTTGCGGCCAAGCGGCGTCCCAGCCTTGACGGCCGCACGGAGCATATCGCCCGTGGAGATATGCGGCGTCTTGAATTCCTCAACCAGCTTCGCGGCTTGAGTGCCCTTCCCGGCACCCGGTCCACCCAGTAGTACGATATTCATAGTCGCAATTCCTTTCATCAGGAAACTAACTCATGGTATTGTAGCAAACGCTGAATGGGCCGAGGGCGAATACCTTGGGCAACCTAGCAATTCTTCGGTGAAACGTCGAGCATGAGGAATCGAGCCGCATGCGCTACCGCATCCTGATAGTCATCGCCACCATAATCTGGGGGAGCTCGTTCGTCATCGTGAAGGATGTGACGGGCTATCTCTCGCCGGCGTGGATACTGGTCGTGCGGTTCTCAGCTGCCGCCGTGATCATGGCGTGTGCGCTGCTCAAGCGCAGGCATCTGTACTTCGAGCGAACGCACGTGGGCTATGGGCTGCTCTTCGGGCTGGCGATGTTTCTAGCCTACTACCTGCAAACCATCGGCATCACCGACACCACGCCAGGCAAAAACGCGTTTCTCACCGGCACGTACTGCATCATGGTGCCTTTCTTGGCATGGGGTATGGCGCACAGACGGCCGAACAGGTTCAATCTGGTGGCAGCCTTGTTGTGCATCATCGGTGTGGGCTTTATCAGCCTTGGCAACGGCGATGGGGGCAGCTTGCTTTCCATGCGGTTCGGCGACGCCATGACGCTTGGCTGCGCCGTGTTCTACGCCGTGCACATCGTGCTGGTCTCGATGTTCGCGAAAGGGCGCGACATCTTCGTGCTCACGATGTGGCAGTTCGCGGGCATCGCGGTTTGCTCCCTGCTCGCGGGGCTCGTGTTTGAACCCGGACCCACGTGGTCAGCCGTTCCGCCCGAAGGCTGGGCATCACTTGCATACCTAACCGTCGCGTGCACGACGCTGGCCCTGCTCTTCCAGAACATCGGGCAGGCGCACATCCCACCCGCCTCGGCCTCGCTACTGCTATCGCTTGAAGCCGTCTTCGGCGTCGCCTTCAGCGTAGCCCTCGGCGCCGAGACGCTGACCCTGCGCGTCGTCTTCGGATTCGCGCTCGTCTTCGCCGCCATCATAGTCTCGGAAGTGCTCCCCCAACGACTCAAAATCATAGAAGGGGACAGTCCCCTTCTATGATTTTTTTGCCGCCTTACGCTTTGTTGCAAGCACATACCGAAAAGCGGAAAATAAAGTTTCGATCCCATCAATGCCCACTGGAGCGAAAGCTGCGAAAGGAGATACCCTCGATGCAACCTTCCATGCTCGTCCAATTCGGGTCGCTAATCAGCTACAGCGGTAGCGATGAGCACGTCGCCATCCCCAATGGCATCATGACAATCGGCGAAGGTGCGTTTCGTGGGTGCAAGCAACTGAGAAGCGTCTCGATTCCGAAAAGCGTGACGACGATCGGTGACAACGCTTTTCGGAACTGCATAAGCCTCGAGCACATCGCAATTCCCAACACGGTCAAGACGGTCGGTGAACAGGCATTTGCCGGCTGTGTCTCGCTTAGAACCGCCGCCTTCGAGAACCTCGTGAACACGAGGGAATGCTGGTTCTACCGATGGCTGCCCTACTATTACGAATACACAGAGGTGGGCATCGGCATCTTCGAGGGCTGCAACCAGCTGGGCTCAATCACCATCGCCCATAAAGAATACCCCGTTTTCGACAACGAGCCGGCCTACACCTTCGAATGGGCCGTGGACGAGACCAGCAACCGCATGGGAGACTTCACGATCGAAGACGGCGTGCTCACGGAGTTCGAGCCCGACGTCGACCAGGAAATCGCCGTTGTGCCAGAGGGCGTCGTCAAGATTGCGAGCAGAGTTTTCAGCGGCAATTGCGACTTCGACCACGATGACGAGCTCGATGACGATGACGACGCGTTTTGGGACGAAGACGAGTATCCTTTCAAGGAGCGGCTCTGCTCGAAATACCTACGCTACGTCATCCTCCCCGAAGGGCTTCGGGAAATTGACGAGATGGCGTTTTCGCAATGCCACGTCATGCGGGGCATCCACCTACCCGACAGCCTCGAGACCATTGGCGACTACGCATTCCTGAACTGCAAGAAGTTGCAACTCGCGCTGCCGAGCGGCGTCACCCAGATAGGCAAGCGCGCCTTCGTCTCTTGTCGGTCGCTCGAAAGCGTTGTCGTTCCCGATGGCATTACCGACATCGCCGAAGGTGCTTTTCTCGCATGCAAAGGGCTGAGGAGCGTAGTGCTTCCCGAAGGCGTCAAAACAATCGGAAGGGAAGCTTTCGCCAACTGTACGAACCTCGAGAGCGTCACGCTCCCCCGAAGCTTGGAAGGAATTGGCGGGGAAGCTTTTACTGACTGTGTGAGCTTGAAGAGCATCGACTTGCCAGAGGGTTTGGTCAGCGTCGGGACGCGTGCCTTCGATAATTCCGGGCTCGAAAGCTTGAGCATACCCGCCTCGCTCGCGGAAATTGGAGGCAAGTACGACGGCAAGCACGCATTCCTCAGATGCGCCGATCTCGAACATATTTCGGTGAGTGAGGACAATCCCGTATTCGATAGCCGAGATGACTGCAATGCGATCATTCGCTCCTCGTCCAACACGCTGGTGCTCGGCTGCAAAAACACCGTGATTCCGCCGACCGTCACGGCACTCGGTGCCTCGGCGTTCGAGAGAGCGCAGGGCCTTACGAGCATCACCATCCCCGGAAACGTCGGGCTCATCGGTTCGCACGTGCTCTTGTATTGCAGGAACCTTAAGCGCATCGTAGTTGAAGAAGGGGTTAGCACACTGTGCCGGGAAGCATTCGCCGGTTGCACAGCTCTTGAAAGCATCGAGCTTCCTGAAAGCCTGACAGAGATTCCCCAAAGATGCTTCGAAGGCTGCCGTAGTTTGAAGAGCATCCACATTCCCGACAGCGTGAAATCGATCGGCATGTTCGCCTTCCTGGGCTGTCATTTGCTTGAGCATGTTTGGATAGGCAAAGGACTCGAGACGATAGAGTACGGGGCATTCGACAATCGCTACAAGCTGCGCGAAATCACCGTCGACGCGGACAACCCGAACGACTTTTCTTCGGAGTACCGCCAATTGGTGAAGAAGAGGGCAAAGGTAAACTGGTGAGGCCATGCTGAACATCGTGCTCATAGAACCGGAAATCCCACAAAACACGGGCAATATCGCCCGAACGTGCGCTTGCATTGGCGCACGGCTCCATCTGGTGGAACCGATGGGTTTTCGCCTTTCACAGCGAAACCTGGCTCGAGCGGGCTGCGACTACTGGGACGAAGTCGAAATCGTCCGCTGGGCTTGTGTCGAGGAGTTCTTCGACAAGAAGGCCGATGAGTTCGCGAATGGATTGCACCTCTTCACAGGACATGCAGAACGCTCGTACGCTGACGCGCATTATAGCGATGGCGCCTTCCTGCTGTTTGGCCGCGAGAGCAGCGGTATCGATCCGGAGATATTGCATCAATATGCCGATAATTGCGTGCGCATCCCCATGCGCGATGGCCTGCGCTCGCTCAATCTATCGAACGCAGTCGCCATAGCCGCCTACGAGGCACTGCGTCAAATCGGCTTTCCCAACCTGGCCTAACATCACCGTTAGAGGGTTGCCTGACGAGCCATCTCTTCTTCGAGCTCCTCGTTGAGGAGAAGCCATTCCTCCTCAGCGGCGGCAATGCGCTGCTTGAGCTTGGCGTGCTCGGCGATGACGTCGCTCGTGGAATCCTCGCGCGTGTAGAAATCGGGATCTGAGAGCAGATCGAGGACTTCCTGCATGCGGGCATTGTCGCGCTCGAGCTGCTTGTCGAGCTCGGCAATGCGCGCCCGGTGCTCTTTCAGCGCTGCATAGGCCCGGTTGCGAGCCTCTGCTTCGCGGCGCTTCTGCTCCTTGGACTTGGGAGCCGAGCCCTTTTCGGCCGTGAGCGGCTTTGCAACTGGATTGGCACTGGGCTGCTTTTCGCCGCGATGACGCCGAACGGTGACGCTTGCGCCTTCGCTTGCACCCGATTGCTTCGCGTCGCTGCCTGCGTTCTTCCCAGAAGACGCTTTTGCCGCGCCGCGGGACTCCGTCACGCTCGATTTCGCCTGGGAATGATGGCCCAATGTACCGGACTTGCCTCTACCTGCAGCCTTCGATTCGTCAACGGCGCTGCGATCCTCTTCGGCTTGGCCGGTCTTGTACAGATAGTAGTCGTAATCGCCGGGATAGTCGGTCAGCTTGCCGGGCATGACCTCCACGATGCGATTGGCAACGCTACGGATCAGGTGTCGGTCGTGTGTGATCAGCAGGATGGTGCCCTCGAAATGCACGAGTGCCTGTTCGAGCACGTCGGCGCTGGAAATATCCAGGTGGTTGGTGGGCTCGTCCAAACACAGAAGAGGCGTGGGTGCCACGAGCATCTTCGCCAGAGCCAGACGGCTCTTCTCGCCGCCGGAAAGCACGCTCACCTTCTTATCGACGTCATCCCCATTGAACAGAAATGCTCCCAGCAACGTGCGCACCTGGGCAATCGTCCAACCAGGCGCCACGTGGTCGAGCTCCTCGAACACGGTATTGCCGGAATTGAGTTCCTCGAGCTGATGCTGGGCATAGTAAGTTTTCGTCACGTGCGTACCGTAGACCACGCTGCCCGCATCGGGTGCGAGCACGCCAGCCACCATCTTCAAAAGGGTCGACTTGCCCGCACCATTGGGGCCAACCAGAGCGACCTTGTCGCCGCGATACAAGTTGAAATCGGCGCCATCGTACACGACGTTGTCCCCGTAACGCTTGACCAAGCCTGTCGCCCGCATCACCTCATCGCCAGTTCGCGGCGGCTGGTTGAAGTTGAAATGCACCGTCTGGCGCTGTTCGGGAATGGCCACGAGATTAGCACGCATGCGCTCCAGCTTCTTCTCGCGATCCTG
>JAFRJC010000147.1 GCA_017432445.1 Eggerthellaceae bacterium
AAAATGCTGAACACCGCATGAGTGTTGTTAATGGTCAGGTCGTAGACGATCTTGACCGTCGCCAAATGGAAGCTGAAGACTTGATGCTCGGTATGCGCATGGCACGGGGGGTAAGCGACGAACGCGTGGCGAGCGCGCTCGAGTGGATACAGAACGCCCTCGATGAATTGGAATCGCTCGAGGCCGATGGCTATGTCGAGCACGTCGATGGACGCTGGCGCCCAACGCGTCTTGGCTGGCTCTGCGGGAATGATTTATACAGCCGCTTGCTTGATCTCGCTCCATAAATAGCAAGCTTTGCAGCTCGCTATTGCGCGTCATAAGATCGTCGAGAGTAGGTACGACCGAATGAGCGAAGCCGCTTGTGAGGCACAAATATCAATTTATAAAAATTAGCCGAATTGCTGTAGGCGAGCTCATTCGGTCGTACCTAACGAAAACGGCCCGGCAAATCTGTCATCTATCTGACACTTGAGTAACGTGACTTAGCAGTCTCCATGTGAGGCTGCTAAACTGACAGCGTTTATTAGTTAAAGGCTTCATGAGGAGGGTTTTCGAAAGTGCTATCGGATCGACGTCAGCGCGTTCTTGCAGCACTCATCGAAGAGTACGTTGCACGGGCGATCCCTGTCGGGTCGCGTACGCTCACCGAACGCTACGAGCTCGGTGTTAGCCCGGCGACGATTCGCAACGAACTCTCCGTTCTCGAAGACGAGGGTTACATTTCCCAACCCCATACGTCTGCTGGTCGTATCCCTACTGATTACGGATACCGGACGTTTGTCGACCGACTTGTCGATTCGGGTGCCATTTCGGATGATCCCGAGACCCTCGAGAAACTCAACAATTTGCGCGCTGCCGCATCAGAACTCGACGACATGATCGAGCGCACATCTGCCGCGCTTGCTCGGTTCACCGATTGTCTCACCATCGTGGCACCCCAGGATCTGCCTCATCCCCGCAGAATGGGCATGAGCTCTCTCATGAGGCAGCCGGAGTTTGCGTACACGCAATCGTTGTTGCCCATCATGCAAGTGCTCGAAGATGAATCGGTTCTCCTCGAGATTCTTGACTCAACTGCGCAAGATACCGACTCGCCCCGTGTGAGGATTGGCCGCGAAAACGAAGCTGAACAGTTCTCAGGTGTGTCGGTTGTCGCGAGCCGCTACGGCTCGGGTTCGGATGAGGGCATCATCGCCGTCATCGGGCCGACGCGCATGGACTACACTAAAGTGCTCCAAGCTGTTAAGATAGCCTGCCGCAGCCTATCGCAAGAATAACGGCTTACAGCTGAATGGAAAGAAAGCAAGGAAATGGCTAAAGATCTCTACGAAGTACTCGGTGTTCCGCGTGATGCCACGGAAGACGATATCAAGAAGGCATTTCGCAAACAGGCGAGAAAGCTTCACCCCGATGTGAACAAATCGCCGAACGCCGAAGAGGAGTTCAAGGAGCTCAACGAGGCCTACGATGTGCTTTCCGACCCGCAGAAGCGCAGCGCTTACGATCGCTTCGGCACTATTCCGGGAGCAGCCGGTGGCGGCAACCCGTCTGGTGGCGGCTACGTCGATTTCGATGACATCTTCGGCGGCGGCTTTGGCGGCATGGGCGATAGTTGCAGCTCGTTCTTCAGCGGAATGGTTGGGTCTGCCCATGTTCGTCGAGAAGGTCGCGAGATGGGCGAGTGTCTTCGCCTGACGCTCGAGGAAGTGGCCCCTGGCGTCCAGAAGGAGATCGTTTACGACCGGCTCGCACCCTGCCAGGCTTGCGATGGCACCGGCCTAGGAGAAGGCGGCACGGAAGTCTCATGCC
>JAFRJC010000148.1 GCA_017432445.1 Eggerthellaceae bacterium
ATTGGGGCCCGCACCGAGAGCATCCGGGGAAGCGTGAGCTTGCCGGAGCACTGCTGGTTCCGGTCCCTGGATTCCCGAAGCGTTCCGGGTCGTTCATGTCGATGCGTCAAGGACAGATCACCGGGGTTCGGGTACCGCTTCGGTTCGGGCGCGTCGTAGCCGAGGCTCCCAGACGGGCGTTCGGCGCTGACGCCGCTGCCGAGCGCATCGCTGCGTCTATTGGACGCGATCGAGCATCACGAGTACACAACTTCGCGTCTCAGCGCGTGAAGTCATAGGGAGAGGTGAAGCACGTGGGATGCAACTGCGGAAGCAAGAAAAAAGGGACGATCAATCACTTTTCAACCGAACAGCAAGCAGCTATCGCACGTCAACGCGGCGGAGTCGTGACTACGGCTCGATCCCGACAGACGCCCGCTGCGCCTGTGAAGGCCGAAACAAATCAGGATTAGTTGTCGATACGGAGGTTTTCTCGAAAGAAAGCCTTCGAATCGATGTATGATCCGAGTATCTACTCGAATACATAGAGGGATGACATGCCGAAAAACAGTGGAGGCGGGTTCGACCTGCCAGACGACCCCAAAGAGCTGAATGCTCGACTGGCGGAGATGAACGACGCTGAGCTGTCGGAGCTGTTGACGAAGCTGGGCGACGCCTTCGACGACAAGTACGGCGACGGCACCGGGTTGACGGATGAAGCGCTGACCGAACTGGAAGCCCTCGGTAACCAGATCAAAACCGCTCAGGAGGTCACGGAAACGCGCGAAACGGAGCGTCAGGAACGCGACCGCCGAGCCGCCGAACTCCGGAACTCTGTGCGGCCAGCAGCCGACGCAGACGCACAGGCGGACGCAGACGAGAATGCCGGAGATGATGAGCAGCCGGAGACTTCCGAAAACGTTCGGGAGCCCGTAGCAGCAGCGTCAGACGCTCCGCTCGTGGCAGCGATGCACGCCATGTCGGAGACGGCACAGACCATGCAGGCATTCGCTGCGGATTATCTGAAGCCAGGCACCGACCTGAACCAGCGCCTCCGCCTGGGAGAGATCGCCAAGTACGCTCCAGACGCAGGAGTGCACGAAGAGCGCTCGGAAGCCGTGCTCATCGCTTCCGCCGATGTTCCCGGGTTCACGCAGGGAGGTCGAGTCGAGAACATTCATGCGCTGGCAAAGGCCATGCACAACCGCGCTCGGATGCTGCCGGTCTCGAAAACCGGAGACCCGAACATCTACCCTGTTGCGAGCCTGCAACGAGAGTTCAACTTCACGCTGAACGAGAACTCAACTCCGGAGGAAATGAACGCCGTTCTCACCGCTGCAACGGACGTAGAAATTCTCACGGCCGCAGGAGGCTGGTGTGCCCCTTCGGAAATCTCATACGATTTTTTCAATATCGTATGTGAAGACGGTATGATTGACCTGCCTACGGTTGGCCTCAACCGGGGCGGCGTGCAGTACCCGACTTCCCCGAGCTTCGGTGATCTCGTGTCGGTTCCAGATATCGTCTGGGAGTGGACGGAGCAGGACGACATCGATGCGGCCGACTCGGACTCGGTATTCAAGCCGTGTGTGCGTCTTGAGTGCCCCGAGTTTGTAGATCGTCGCGCCGACTGTCACGGATTCTGCGTTACCGCCGGTAACCTGGTGGACTACGCTTATCCGGAGCTAGTAGCCAATTGGCTACGTCTAGTGTTCGCTATTCGTGCCAAAGCCACGAATGCCGGAATCATCGATGTACTGATCAATGGCGGAGGGTCGGGAGACCCGATCACGCCATCGATCGCAGTCGACCACACCGGACTGCTCGGAGCCACCACATCGGCACTGCTTCAGTCCATCGAACTGAGCATTGTCGACGACCGAGACAAGTTCTCGATGTGTTCCGACGCCATCATGGAGGTTGTACTTCCACGCTGGGCAAACGCGGTTGTACGTGCGGACCTGGCAAACCGCGAAGGCATCGACGTATTCGGCGTTACCAACGGCATGATTGCCGATTGGTTCAACCTGCGCGGCGCTCGCGTGCAGTTCGTCGGAGACTGGCAGGTTCGCGAGACAGGAGCAGCCGGAACCGCGACGCCAGGTGGTGCGACGCCACTGACCGCGTGGCCCGACACGATGGAATACCTCGTGTTCGCGCCGGGGACGTTTGTTCGCGGCAACGGCATGTCGCTCGACCTTGGCGTCACTCGCGACTCGGTGCTCAACTCCACGAACGACCACACGGCCGCATGGGCAGAAGACTGCTTTGCAATTCTCAAGCCGGGGCATGAGTCCCGCGTGGTGTCCGTGGCTCTGTGCCCATCGGGAGAGATCGGACAGCGTTCGTTCACCTGCGCTGAGGCGTAAGGCGTTGGCGGACATGGAAGCAATCGGAGGAGGTGAACGGCAGTGGCACGAGGAAGACTTTTGATCGACAGCGGGACGCTACCGTTCACAGCTCCGCAGTACGGTCTGCTGTCCGAAGCGACGCCGCTGGAACTTCCCGCAGGTGCGCACTGGCGGATGGGGATCACGTGGGAACCGCTATGTCCTGAATCATCGGGCACCTAC
>JAFRJC010000149.1 GCA_017432445.1 Eggerthellaceae bacterium
CACCTGGTCCATCATATTCTGAAAGCCAGCCCAACCAGTGCTCCTTCTGCGACCTGTACCAAACCCCCTCGGACTTCCAGATCCCCCGGATCTCCAGCGTGCGCGCATAGCTCGCGGTAATCGGTCGGGTAGCCCGAAGGGTCTTTATTTTGCGCGCCAGTCCTCCCGGGGTCATTTCAACCATATCGCATCCTCTAGCCGATCGCGCCCGAGGAAGCACATTGGTTCAGCTAATGCCGTGACCTTCAGACATCTGGTTCCATCGTCCGAACTAGCATCGCTCACGATTCCGCCTCCTGTTTTAGCCGATCTGTGGACCAAATCTGCTCGGCCAGGTTCTGATATAACTTCTGTCGTGTGTCGAGATCAGCCTTCTTGAACTGAGCGTGCGCTCTAAACGCCAAGCCGCTTGATTCAATAAATCTAATAAAACCAGGATTGTGATCGTAGGCCCGCTCATGGAGGCTGCGCGCAAGCAAATTTTGACCAACGTAATGCTCACGCTTATCGACGTAGGGCAGGTCCCCATAACTCGCATTGAAGCTCTTTGGTAGCAGCAGCAAGCCACCAATACGGTTACGGTACTCTTGAAATTCGGTCGGATGGGAAAACTCATCACTGTGGCGCTCGGCATGATCTGCCCAAACATGCTCAATTTCATATCCCTTGCGACCGCGTTGAGCATACTCGGCATAGCGCGATGCTTGGCCCGAGCGTGTTTCCAAATGGTCAGTCATCCTCGCAAGGAGCCGATGAATCTGGCGGCCATTCATTCCATGAAGGCGAAAACTTTCATTGCTCGCGAATGTCTCAGCCTCGCCATCGAGACGCTCACGCAGCATTGTCGCTAATTCAGCAGCCGTCTTGTCCCGGATGTCGCGCATGATGATGAACATGGCATACTGCATTGTCGAATAATCGATGGCGCGCCAGTTCCAAATCCGACGATGTATGAGAATGTCGAGGTATGTAGCCACCACGCGAATTTTCCGTAACGCGCCCGCCTCGTCATCATTCACCTTGAGAGGCGCGAGCAAAACCGGGTATTGGAGCGTGAAGTTGTGTTGTGAGTTGTAGTGTATACACTCAAGTCCTGACGTTCGGGTCTCGGCGGCGAGCCGCAATCTTTGGTACCATCTACCGTAGTACGAGAAGTCCCGCTCAATAAACCGCGCAAACTCCGCACTGGCAGTCAAACCAAGACGCTCTTCGTGGTCACGGACCCAGCGATGAAATTCAGTCCCGACGAGGTCGAAATCCTGTGGTACGGCGCCTCGCTTTCGCTCGCGAATGCTTTCGGCGTACTGACTACGAAGCCATGATTTGATGGCATCGGCATCCTCGTCCTTTCCAATCTCCGCCAATGATTGAATACGTTCTTTCCAAACACCGCTTGCGTGCGTACGCTTGGAGGTATCCGTGATATTCGCCAAGAGGTAACCCTTGAGCATGTCTGCTGGTGTGAGCGAAAGCCCACGATCGTTCATCGTCTCAAAAATCGTATAGGCATCGCTATCGGAATACGCGGTTATTTCAACTAGATGCACGTTCTCAACAAGCCAATCTACAAAATACGGCAGTGCAAGACCTTTGAGCTCTTCAGGAAAGAACTCCTCAATGTCGTCGTAACGCGCGAGGATGTTGACGACAGATTCAGGTCCATTTGCTTCCGCGTGCTCTTCGCCCTTGTATAAGGCGTCCATGCAATCAGCACGCTCCTGGACATCCAGATTGAAAGATCGCTTGCCGTATTTCTGAGAGAATACGAGATCCGCGATCTGCCCCTTTTGCTCTACATCCTCAAGCTGGTGGTGGAGATAGATCAAAAGCAGCGTGAGTGTTGTAAGCCGCTGTTGCCCGTCGATGATAAATTTCTGGCCATCCTTGTCGCTGATGATGATCGAACCCAAAAAGTAGTGTCCGTACTCTGCAACGGCGCTACGCTCGTTGCCCTCCTCGTGACTCTCGAGAAATTTGTCTGCCAGGTCATCAATAAGTTCGGCAACCTGTTTCTGATGCCACTTGTACTCGCGCTGATAGTAGTCGATCGAGTACTTATGACCAGCAAGGAGCTCCCGGATGGTACGACCCTTCCCATCGATAGCACGCTGAGGTCGCGATAGAGGTGTCATGCGGAAAAGCCCCCGATTTTGGATCTACTTTTGAGTACGAGCTGCGTTCTGAAAATTAAAGCGACCAAACGAAGAATTGCATTATTGCGGCGATCTAATCATTGGAGGAGAGTCTATAATGGCTAAATCGGCCCAATAAATACTTGCATGGACGTGGGTTACTTCGCTCCAAGCCAGCTTGCCGCCAAATTCACACGGAGATCGGGGAATGGCAATGCCCGCAATTCACAGGCGGCGTACGGGGCGAATCGGGTTACTCTCCAATATTCTGATCACTGACGGGGATTCAACATGGCCCTGGCTATCCAGAAGATCATCGAAGTCTTGAGCTCGATCGGACTTTTCTCGTATGGCATAGGGTACCTGATACATGAGCTCAAAGAAATCCCGTGGGGAGCCATATACGATTGGTTTCATGCCGCGCCGGCTATGTCACCGCAGCTTGGCCTCGGAAATGAAGCGCTGTACGCGCAATTCCAGCAGCTCATGGACACACAGTTTCAGATGGGCGAACTCAACCGCATCATCC
>JAFRJC010000150.1 GCA_017432445.1 Eggerthellaceae bacterium
CAGGACGATGGGTTTAGCATGCTTTTCTGCGGGGGTCGGCTGGCTAAGCGGCGGCTTCAGCGCGCTTTCGGCGCAGCCGGCTGGCGGGACGATGGTTTAGCACGCTTTCTCGCTTGCGGGGCAAGCGCTTTTCCGCCCTGAACGCCCCGTTCCTGCCTGCGGAGCGGTTTCGTGGAAGGCCTGGGACGTTTAGGGCGTTTTTCTGCTCGGGCGGCGAGCGGTTTTCCGACCTGAACCGCCCGATCGGGCCGACTGGGCGTGCTAAACGCGAGATCCCTTCCACGAAATCCCGGAAACGGCGAGACGGCGGGTTTAGCACGCTTTTTCGCTTGCGTGGCCCGCGCTTTTCCGCCCTTAACGTCCCGTTTCCACCGGCGGCGCGGTTTCGTGGAAGACATGGAATGTTTAGCGCATTTTTCAGCGGGTCCGGCCGCCGGGAAAGCGGGTTCAGCGCGCCTTCGATGTAGCCGCCTGGCAGGACGATGGGTTTAGCGCATTTTCGCACCGATTCCCCTATTGACCAATGTAGCCGAGCCGCTCGGGAGCATCCAACCGCACCGTCCGAAGGCCAGAAGCCGGACTGACTGGCGGAACGGCGGAATCAACGCGTTTCTTGGCGAGACAACTCGCGGGACGCCGTGTTCAGCACGTTTTCCAGCCGAGCCATCCGAAATCTATCAGGCCAAGTCGCTTCTGGGCATTTCAAGTGAGACACCCAGTTCAGACTACCTTTCATAGCTACACCAGAACCAGGTCAACAGCTCCATTTGTATGCCAGCGCCAGACCAACAGTTCCATTTCGGAGCAGATTAGAGATGTAAATCAACCAGGAATTAGCTAACTGCTGCACATGTTTTCGATGCGAGCGAGGCAAAAACTGCCATTAACTCGATAGAAAAACGGTTGTCGCACGTCGTTTTCCCAGAACGCACAAGCAAGGTCTGGTGGGAGTGCGGCGCAAGGTCACAAGAGTACCATTGCGCCATGGCGGAGAACGAGAACATAGTGATCGGCGACTGGTCGGCAATTCATTTGTATCTTCATAGCACATGCGACTTTATCAAGAAGGGACCCGACGTGGTCAACCCGATGGATGCATGCCCTTTGACGTCCGAGGGATTGCATGCGTTCAACACCCAGCATCCCCTTTATGGCAACGCTCCTGTTGACCTGCTCGTTCCCCGCCAGGAGCTTCGCAGGAAATCCAACGAGATATGCTGCCACTCAGTGAGCTTCGATCTGCCGCCCCAGGCATTCTACGAGTTGCGCCCTAACCTTCACGTTGCCTCACCTGAACTCGCATTCGTGAGGATGGGCCGTCGAAACCTAGGAATCATGCAACTTGCCGAGCTCGGAACCAACTTGTGCGCACGCTACTACACCGACCTCCAAGGCGAGATCGAAGATCGCCCCCACTTTCTGACCACCCCAGAGAAAATTGAGCAATTTCTCGACCAGGTGAAAGGCATGGACGGCTCCCTCAAAGCGCGGAAGGCGCTGTCTTATATCATGGCAAATTCAGGCTCTCCGTTCGAAACGAAATCGATGCTCCAGTTTCGCACGCCATGCAACCGAGGCGGTTTCAACCTCCCCTTCGATGCGATGAACTTCGATTGCAAGGCCGGGCGCCTCGCACGCCTGCTCAAGCAAACCGATTTTTGCATCGACCTTGCAAACACCAAACTGAAATTTGGCTTTGAGTACGACGGTAGAGACTCTCATGACAATCCCAGCAAGGATAAGCAGCGCCGTAACGAGCTTGTTGTGCTTGGATGGACCATCTTCCCCATCGACAAGAGCATCATTTACGATGAAACAGCCACAATCCGAATTGCGGAGCAGATTGCAAGGCTTATGAGGGTGCGCGTCCGCTATCCCAAATCCTGGCACTCCGCATTTATACAGCTTCGCCAAGAGCTAAACCTTATACGTTAGCCAGTTCAATATCGATAAAGTTTTCCGAGCTCCTTTCAAGAAAGGTGGGGGTTTCTGCGCTTTTTGATGGAAAGACGAGGGCTTTTCGAGTTCCTTGATAGGAAGACGAGGGCCATTCATGCTTTTTGATAGAACTTTTGAAGCCGACGGTTGGATAAAGTACTGGTGGGACGGTGGGTTTAGAGCGCTTTTCAACGAGGCCTCCTGGCAGGGCGGTGGGTTCAGCACGCTTTTCGTCAGGATGGCCTGGCAGGACAGCGGGTTCAGCGCGTCTTTTGGTGGGGCTGGATGGCGGGGCGATGGTTTAGGGCGTTTTCTTGCTTGCGGGCCGCGCGCTTTTCCGCCCTTAATGTCCCGTTCCTTCCAGCATCGTGGTTTCGCAGGGGGCTTTGGATGTTTAGCGCGTTTTTTCGCTTGCGGGCCGCGCGATTTTCCGACCTGAACGCCCCGTTTGTGCCGCCGGCGGGGTCTCGCAGGGGGCTTTGGATGTTTAGTACGTTTTCTTGCTTGAGGGGCACGCGCTTTTCCGACCTGAACGCCCCGTTCCTGCCAGCGGGACAATTTCATGAAAGGCATGTAGCGTTTAGCACGCTTTTCCGCTCGAACGGCAAGCGGTTTTCCGACCTGAACCGCCCGATCGGGCCGACTGGGCGTGCTAAACGTGAGATCCCTTCCACGAAATCCCGGGAACGGCGAATCGGCGGGTTCAGCACGTTTTTCGACGAGGCCACCTAGCAGAAAAGCGGGTTCAGGGCGTTTTTTAGCGAGTCGACAGGCGAAACGGCGAGTTCAGCACGTCTTTTCTGCCTACGCCGCCTAAACGAGCCATCGAGCCTGGTTGGGGGGCTCGCTCGCTGAGGGGTTTCGCTCGCTGGTTGGGTGCTTCACTCGCTGGGGGGTTTCGCTCGCTGGTTGGGTGCTTCACTCGCTGGGGGGTTTCGCTCGCTGGTTGGGTGCTTCACTCGC
>JAFRJC010000151.1 GCA_017432445.1 Eggerthellaceae bacterium
ACCTTCGACGTCTCCATCTTGGAGCTCGGTGACGGCGTGTTCGAGGTTGCTTCCACCGCGGGCGACAACCATCTGGGCGGCGACGACTGGGATCAGCGCGTCATCGACTGGCTGGCTGACAAGTTCCAGGCCGAAAACGGCATTGACTTGCGAGCTGACAAGATGGCGCTGCAGCGTCTGAAGGAAGCTGCCGAGAAGGCGAAGATCGAGCTGTCGGCCACTTCGCAGACCAACATCAACTTGCCGTTCATCACTGCTGACGCTTCCGGCCCGAAGCACCTGGACTACACGCTCACCCGTGCGGAGTTCGAGCGCATCACGCGCGATTTGCTCGAGCGCTGCCGCAAGCCTGTCGAGCAGGCGCTGGCGGACGCCGGTTACTCTTCTAGCCAAATCGACGAGGTCATCCTCGTGGGCGGCTCCACCCGTATGCCGGCGGTGCAGGATCTGGTCAAGGCGATTACGGGCAAGCAGCCCAACATGTCGGTCAACCCGGACGAGGTCGTGGCCATGGGCGCGGCAGTTCAGGGCGGCGTGCTTTCCGGCGACGTCGAGGGCATCCTTCTTCTGGACGTCACCCCGCTGTCGCTGGGCGTCGAGACCTTGGGCGGCGTCATGACCCGCATGATCGAGCGCAACACGACGATTCCGACCCGCAAGTCCGAGATTTACTCCACGGCGGCTGATAACCAGACCTCCGTCGAGATTCACGTCCTGCAGGGCGAGCGCCCCATGGCTCGCGACAACAAGACGCTCGGCCGTTTCCAGCTCTCCGGCATCCCGGCTGCGCGTCGTGGCATCCCGCAGATCGAGGTCACCTTCGACATCGATGCGAACGGCATCGTCAACGTCTCGGCCAAGGATCTGGGTACCGGCCAGCAACAGCAGATCACCATCAGCGGTTCCACCGCGCTTTCTGACGACGAGGTCAATCGCATGGTGAAGGATGCCGAGGCCAATGCTGCCGAGGACGCCAAGCGCAAGGAAGAGATCGACATCCGCAACACCACCGACTCGCTGGTCAACGCCACTGAGCAGACGCTGCGCGAGCTGGGCGACAAGGTTCCGGCCGATGCTCGCCAGGCTGCCGAGGACGCCATCAGCAAGGCGAAGGCCGCACTGCAGGGTAGCGACATCGAGGCCATCAAGGCGTCGCAGGAAGAACTGCAGCAGGCTGGTTACAAACTGGCGGAAATCGTCTATTCGCAGGGTGCTCCGGCGGGTGGCGCGGGATTCGATCCTCAGGCCGCCGCAGCCGCAGCTGCCGCCCAGGCAGGTGCTCAGAGCAACGATGGTCCCATCGAGGCTGACTACGAAGTCGTAGATCCCGACGAGCAGTAATAGGTTCCGGCGGCCTATCGGCCGCCGGCACTGCCGACGCTGTGCGGCCGCCCACGGCACCCCGCCTTGCCTTACACGCTTCGCTCACGGCCCGAAGGCCGCTTCGCTTAGCCTTCAAGGCAATTCGGGGCACCATGGACGCCCTCGCTGACTGGCGTTGGACCTGCGACGTTTTAGGATTGGATGGAGACCGATATGGCGAAGAAGAAAGACATAGACGAGGATAAGGGCTTCCAGATTCCTATCGAAGATGGGTCAGAAGAGGAAGCTGTGGAGGCTGAGGCAGCTCAGGATCTCGACGAGGCTGACGGCGAAGAGGCTGAAGCCGAGGAGGCAGAAGAAGAGCCCGATATCGTGGCCGAGGCCGAAGCTGTCGGAGAAGAGGCAACCGAAGCGATCGAAGAGCTC
>JAFRJC010000152.1 GCA_017432445.1 Eggerthellaceae bacterium
AGGTCGAGCCTAACGGCTTCTGCGCATGGGGGGAGAGGAAATGAGCGAGGTAAGACGCAAGGACGCGGAGCGCAAGCTGCTGACGCTCGCCATCCTCGACGGCACCATTGACAGGCCGACCGCCGCCGACCTCGTTAGGTGCATCGACAAGCTGGAGTGCCGCATCGACGCATTGGAGCGGCGCATCGAGGCCATGGAGCGCAAGCTGAACCACGCGGGAGGTAGCGAATGAGCATCACGGACGAGCTGAGGGATTGCATAAGGACGGCGGACAGGAGCTACGAGGATGCGCGGAACCCCTACAACGACAGGGAAATCCTGTACATCCCCGATGAGGAGCTGCTCGCCATCGCAGACCGCATAGACGAGCGGCACCGCATGGCATTGGAGAAGGTCGCGGCGATGGTGGATGCGCCGCCGAAGCTGGACGAGCTAGATCGTGCCGTTGCCATTCTTGAGCAGCACGATATCGAAGATGCGTTAAGAATCTCCGAGCTGTTCGTTCGCGTCGAGCAGATGGAACGCAAGCTGAACCATAAGGGCGGTGCGGAATGAGACAGCCGAAACCATGCCCGTACTGCGGCGAGTTGCCCATCGTCAAGCACGTTCCCGATACTGATACGTTCGCATGGGCACATGCACCTGGCTTCAAGTGCCCGCTCCAAGGCTTGCAGGATTATCCGACCGAGGAATCAGCCATTGCCGGCTGGAACGCCCGCGTGTCTATTTGGCTGCGGAGGGGAGTTGTATGACCGTATCCATCACGTCCCGGATGATCGCGGTAGCGAGCGAGTTATGGGCGAAGGGCGTCACCATCGAAGATATCGCCGAGCAGCTTTGCGTGAACAAGCATACGCTCGCAACGTTCATCCGCAACAACCACGACCTGTTTCCGAACCGCCGCTACCACATGGACGTTTGGAGGGCGCGGCTAGCCGAATGCAAGGGCATGAGCGCCGTTGCAATCGCGGTGAAGTACGGCGTATCCAAGTCAACCATCTTCCAATGGTCTAAGAGAATCCGTGAATCGGAGGTTGAGCGTGTCGGTTCGTGATTGGTTCGATTCCATCCATGACCAGGTGGTGGCGGTGGCGGAATCGGAGAAGACGATTGACGCCATGCGCCTGAGCATTGGATCGCACGGGCAATCGTTCGGGCCAATCTCGAAAGGCAGCGTCACTGACCAATCGGCTGCAATTATTTCCGTCGTGGTGCTTGAAACAGAGTTGGACGTCATGCGTGCCCGTCTCGCGCCCGAGCTGGATCGTGCGCTCGCTGTGCTCTACGGAGCATCCGGGCGTGGCGGTCTCGCCCGAGCTCGAGATTACGCCGACGCCGATTGCATCTGCGGCTACTATCTCATGGGCATGACATGGGCGGAAGTTGCGGCTGAAATGACCGCCGTTGACGGTTCGGCAGACCCTGCTCAATGGTGCAAGCGCCGCGCATACCGCGCCCTGGTCTACCTCGAATCGTGCAATCTTGACGAGCTCATGGAATCATGACTTTGTACCCGCATTCTGGTAAAATCTATACGGTTAGAAGTGTCACTAAAAGAGCCCTCGCAACAGCGGGGGCTTTTTCTTTAGGAGACGAAATGCTAACGCTCCAACAGCTCGCAGATATCGCCGCCCGCTATTACACGCGAATGGCGGACGCGATGATCGCCGCGTGCATCCGCCATGCGAACGAGGTTGACTTTCCTTTGGTCATTCCCGAGCAGACGGAGCAGCGCAAGCACCGCAAGCGCAAGAAGCGCAACAAGCGACCTGCTGAGCTGGACGCAGAGCCGAGCCACGATGAATGGCGCGTCATGGTCGAGGGCAACAGAGCGAGTGATGCAACATGGCGAAAGTCATAGTTGACCATAACAATCCGACCTACGTTTCACGGCGTCCGCTGTACGGGCCCGACAACGAATGGGACGGCGAGCTGTGCTATTCGATGGATATAGTCAACGGCATAGCTCCTAACGTCACGACCGACCGTCCATTCATCACCGTTGGCGTGCGCGGCGAATGCGTTGACGGCGCGGTATTCTTCATCCACAACAACGTCACGCAGACCATCTATTCGTGGCTTTCGGCGTACAAGGATCTGATTCTCGTTTGCGGGATCCAATCGACCTGCGACAAGGTGAAACACCTGGGACGTCCAATCTATCTTCCGCTTTCAATCGATACCATCCTTGTTGAAAGCTACAAGCGCGACAAAGACCGTGATGTGTGCGCGTTCGGACGCCCCGAGAAGATGAGGTTTGCTTTTCCCGATGGCACCGTGAAGCTACCGCCGATGCCGCGCTACAAGGCGCTCGCAGAGGTTGCACGATACCGCAGGTGCTATGCGGTTGGGCGTTGCGCTATCGAAGCAAAGGCGCTGGGCTGCGAGATCCTACCTTACGACCCACGCTATCCCGACCCGTCGATATGGCAGGTTGTTGACGTTATCGATGCCGCCCGCATCCTGCAATCGGAGCTGGACGCCATAGATGGGAAATAAGACGAATCCGCGCTATGCCAACGGATCTCTACGAACGAAGAACCGCAGGCGCTTACGAGCGGAAGAGCGCCCGTGCTGGATCTGCCAACTGTTCGGGCGCAATTCCCATATCGACTATTCGCTTCCACCTGGGCACCCCATGAGCTTTGAGGTCGATGAGCTCATACCCGTGTCGCGTTATTGGTTGGGCGGATACAGGACGCCCGAGCAATGCGCGAACGACTACCGCAACCTCGCTTCAACCCACCGCTGCTGCAACCAGTGGCGCGGGAACAAGACCGTCGATGAGGTCAAGGCAATCGCCCGGGGCATGAGTCCGAAGAAACCCGATTCAGACCCGTTGCCGCAACCGTGGGGTCTCTAGGAACGAGACGTGGGGGCACACCCTATCCCCGGTGCGAAGCGACCCCGGCGGCGGCCTGGCTTCGATCCCGTTCCTGAAGGAAATGGCTGTCAAATACGGATGGTTTACGATCGAGGATCTAACGACCATGATCGCTGTCAGTGAATCGACACCCGGTCCGATCGGCGTCAATATGGCCACTTATGTC
>JAFRJC010000019.1 GCA_017432445.1 Eggerthellaceae bacterium
GCTTTCTGAGACGCTTGAACGACATAAGGGCGAAGAGTCTCTATCTGGCAGCTCCGGATAGTTTCAATGACTCGCACGATACCTTTGCATACATTGACCCTGAGGTCCTGTCCGCCAATATCGAAAAGAACATTACTGCAGAGAATATGGACGGGTCCCTTGATTTCATGAGAAGGACCTTTTGGTCCGAAGATGAGTATGAAAGGCATCTCGAGGCCCTCTCTCCATACCTGAATGATCTCGAGTTTTTCAAGAAGGAGATTGCTAAACACCATTCTGAACATGCTCCTGAGTACATTATCGAATTCAGGTCGCATGTTCGAATCTCGTGCCTAACCGAGGATATCGAGCATGAGCAAATGTGGGCATGGTATGGGGCACAAGGAAATGGAATTGCAGCACAGTACGAAATCTGCGGACCCGAAGCTTACCAGGTTCTTCCCCACGGAGTAATTAATTCGCCGGTAACCCTATGCCCAGTCCAGTATGGCGAGCTTCTTGAGCTAAATGGCCTCTCACATGCACCGTTTCATTCACAGCCTTATATCCCATACTGGACCGAAGCAACCTATCTCGCTCTCATAAATATGGCAGCTCATAAAAGTGAAGAATGGGCCAAGGAGAAAGAATGGCGCTTTGTCACATTGATCGGTGATAATGCACCAAGGGCAATGTATCTTTCAGCTGCACCAACTGGTCTGTTTCTAGGAAAGAGCTTGAACGAAAGCGATTCGGCACTTGCCAAACAAGTTGCAACCGATTTGGGTATTCCCGCCTACAAAGCAGAACCAGATTACAGGGCTAAAGAAACCCGGCTCTCCTTCAAGCAGATTGTCTGATTACCTCCGATAAAGACAGTCTCCGCTTTACTCAAACATCACCCAAACGGGCAGTTCCGCATTTCTCGGTGGTTCTTCGCGGAGGAGTCGAAGCGATCCTCGGCGGAAACGCGCAGAAGCTCTCCAGCCCCTAAGACCTAAAGCGTATCCCCAGCTGCGGGCTGCGGCTAGGGGATGCGCTGTCTTGACTGTCCTTGCTAGCTCACTTCGCCAATGCCGCATCAAGTCTCTTCTTGATGGTCGACCCCCAAGCGGCTTCGGCGAGCTTCGTTCCCTCGTAGAGGACGGGCACAACAAGGTTGACGATTTGGTAGTCGACGAGCCGCACCGTTGGCTTCTCGTCCTGCGGAATCCTCAGTACAAAAAGCATGAGCGCATCGAAGTCCGGTCCCGTGAGCGGGTAGACGAGCCCGAATTTGCCGAGGATGTGGACGACGTACGACCCTTGGATCTTGCCCACGTAGTAGTCGTCCGTGATCTCGGAGCACTGTGTGACAACGTAGTCGACGTCGTAGGCAAAGGTTGGTTCGAGCTTGAACAGTTCGATCTCGTCCCCCTCGTCTGTCCGAGCGGTGATTCTCAGGTTGTTGCTGCAACGATCCGGGCCAGTGTACGTCTCGCTCTCAAAGAAGACGTCCTCGCGTTCCATGTAGAAGTCGTACCCACCCGCGGACAGGCAGGGCTTGAGCAGGGGAGCGAACACCTCGCCTGGAAGGAACGGCGCAATCATCTCCGTGCGCTTTGCGGGGTCATCCTCGTCGCAGATGGTGGCGAACTGCGTCGTGCCCAGGGCGAACTCGAGGCCCTCGGGCATCTCGGACCGATCGAGCAGCACAGGGATGATCTTGCGACCCTTTGCGATGGCGTAGTTGATCTCCGACCTCACGTAAGGAGAGGACATGGAGGTTGCGCTCAGGAACACGATGAAGCACGAGCACTCCTTGATGTGCCTGGCGAGGTCGTCGTTCCACGAGTCACCGGGAGTGAGGCCCTCGTCATACCAGATCCGGCACATCTGGCGCTTCAGGCCAATGACGATTTGCTCGACTTCAGACCAGTCCGCATGCGCGTAGGACACGAAGACGAATGGGTCTTTGCCAGAGTACGCGATCATGGAAGCTCCCCCTCCGCGGTTTGCCGTTCAGCTTCGATTCTCTGACAAATGGCTGGCTCCATCAACGCTGATGAGTCAAAGGGGACAGGTTTTGAACCTCTCTCCCCTACTCCTCCGTCAGCTCCCGCATCTTCGCGAGCACGGTCTCCTTGTCGTACGGCTTCATGAACCAGTCCGCCGCTCCGAGGTTGATCGCCTCGATGACCTTGCTCTGCATCCCGAAGCCGCTGGCCATGATGATGAAGGCGTCCGGGTCGTCCTCCAGGATCATCTGCGCTCCCTCGATGCCGTCGACGCCGGGCATGTCGATGTCCATGA
>JAFRJC010000153.1 GCA_017432445.1 Eggerthellaceae bacterium
AAGTTTCTGCATTTTCGGACGGCATCGCCATGCAGTTTATCCGTTATTATCACAATGACTATAACGTGACGCTGGAGGAGATCATCGAGTGCGGTAAACTCTGGTGTAGAACGATGATCGAACGCCGATCAGAGAAGACCGGCATGTTAAAGGAATGAGGCTGCAGACACAAAAACTCTTCCCACTCAATAGTTCCCGCTTGTCCGAGCGGTGCTCCCTCGTCCACCTCGCGTCAGCCCGTGCGTCCACGTCCGGCGAAACCGCACATTTCAGCGCTTCTGGGTGGTAGCCAGCTGGTAGCCGGAAAGTGGCTACCACCCCCGGAAATCGCCCTTCCAAGGCCGTTTTCCCGATAATATGGGGAGTGAACGAAGGGAGTGAATCCGCATGGCGTCTGACCTGTGGAAACGCCCTCCGAAACCTTCGAGATGGTAGCCGACTGGCTTTCGTCTAGTTCCGAAACGCGCGTTTCTATCCATCTATGCAAGCTCGGAACCTGTAGTCTTCGAAATGGTCGACGAGCTCGCCGACCTGGACTTCTAGACGCCGTCCCCTCGGTGCTCACCGCGGGCACGGCCGAGCGCCACAACAGCATGCTCGTGGCGTGGGGCGGGCTGGGCACGCTCTGGGAGATGCCCGTGGCGACGGCCTACGTGGCGCGCGCCCGCCACACGCACGGGTTCATGGAGGCCTCGGACGCCTTCACGCTTGCGTTCTTCCCCGAGTCGATGCGCAGGCAGTACGTGAAGTTCGGCACCGTGTCGGGCCGGGAGTGCGCCGACAAGGCGGCGCTGGCGGGCGTGACGCCCGTCGCCGTGGACGGCGGCGTGACCTTCGAGGAGGCCGAGCGCACCCTCGTGTGCAGGAAGCTCTACTCGGCAGACTTCGAGCTCGACCGGCTGCCGGAGGAGGTCGCTGGGCGCATGTACGCCGACCCCGAGCAGCTGCACACCATCTACATCGGCCAGGTGACGGCCGTGCTGTCGGGTAGGCACGCATGCCGGGAAGCCAGGACTTCTGGCGGGTGTTCTACGTGCGCATAGCGTCCATCACTCTGGTAGAGGGCAACGCGTGCATCACCGCTCCCGACCGCGTGGCGGAGGTCGAATTCTTCCTCACATAACCTTTCCTGATACAGCAGCTGCTGTTCGCGCTCTGCTGCTTTAACCGCGCGTGGGCTATGCAATCAACGAGGGCCGCAATGAAAGCGCTGCTCGGATGCGGGTGAGCGAAACCTTCCTTTCTCGCGAGAATCGTTACCGAAAAGCCAAGGCTTAGAAAGGCTTATACGGCCTTAAGGATAGCCCCTCGGCAACATGGTTGCTGCCGAGGGGCTACTGTGTTTAGCTGGAGAAATGTGCGCTTGCGGCCTCGAAAGGTCACTCCCACTCGATAGTTCCCACCTTTCCGAGCGGTGCTCGCCCGTCCATCTCGTGTCAGCTTGTGCTGCCACGTCCGGCGAAATCCCCTTTTTTCGCGCTTCCGGGTGGTAGCCAGTTGGTAGCCAGCTGGCTACCACAGGCGCACGGGCTCGATCTCAGGGTATGCGTACATGAGGATCGACGCAGCGAGCTCACTGAGGTACCTCACGGCAGCCTAGTGCGCCCCATATCCAGCAGCGCGGCGGCCATCGCCTGGCCGAGCGGGCTTGCCATGGCCAGTCCGAGGAAAGCCGGGTCGGGCTCGAGGGCAGGGTCGCCCATGGCGGTGACGATGCCGCCGAAAACGACGTCGCAGATGGCGCGCTGCCGTGTCGTGAGAGATGCCGGGTCTATCCCGAGCGCCCCGAGCCACGCGGCGGCGAGCTTCTCCCGCAGCATGGACGAGAGCAGCCCCGACCCGCTGCGCGCGAACAGCATCGCGCGGCGCAGGGGCTCGGGGTCGGGCTTTATGGAGGCGGCGGCTTCGGGAAGCGTGCCTTCTTCCGCAGCCCCCAAGATAAGTGCCGGCACGTCGGCGAGCACGATGTCGTCGAAGAGCGCGGCGGCCATGTCCTCCATGCCGTCGAAGTGCCGGTAGAACGTGTTGTGGTTCACGCCCGCCCTGGCCGCGATCCCGCGCGCCGTCATCCTTTCGAAGGGCGTCTCCTCCAGCTCCTCCCAGAACGCTGCGGCGAGCCGCTCCCGCGCCGTGGGGCCTTCCGCATCTCTCCTCGGTCGCGCCATGGGCCACCTCCCGAAACTAGACGCTTCCCACGAACCGTCTCTTTAACTATACGCTACGTCTACCTATCATGGTAGCAGATAAATAGACGCAACGTCTACATTGAAAGCGAGGCGGGTCATGGGTTTTGCTGAAATCGCCTATCTGGCATGGCCGTGGATCGGCTTGGGCGGTGCCATCGTGCTGTTCGTCATCCTGTTCGCGACCGACTGGTTCCGCAGCAGGACCGACGTGGGGCGCTGGCGCGATCCGGCTTGGCTCGCGTGGTTGGCGGTCCCGGTCTACCTCGTGCACGTGTTCGAGGAATACGGCCTGCACGTGACAGGCGGGCAGTTCGACCTGGTGACCGCCTTCGAACGGTCGGGCGTCATGGAGATGTTCGGCGGGGACTTCAACCTGCTCGTCTTCCCCGAGGTGAACATGCTTCTGGTCTACGTGGCGTTCCCCATCGCCGCATGGCTGGGGCGCAAGAACCCCGTCATCGGCCTGATGAGCTATGGATTCATGCTGGTGAACGGCCTCACGCATATTGCGGGAACCCTACGTTTCGGCGGCGGGCTGCTATCCCAGCCAGGCAACATCACGGGGCTTTTCTGTTTCATTCCGCTGTTCATGTGGTTCGTGTATGCGACCGTGAAGGGCGACTTCATGGACGGCAAGGGTCTCGTGTGCGCCATCGTCGCCGGCGTCGTGCAGCACCTGGGCGTCTTCTCGGTCTACGGGGTGAACCTTGCAGTGGGTCCGACCGCCGCCGTAATCTGGGTGCCGTTCATGTGCTGTCTGGGCATAGTCGTTGCATGGCTGCTGGCAAAGGCCGTGAAGCCGAAATTGGCAACGAACTAGGGACGCTGTTTACGCCAGCATCTAACCCCTCCGCAAGGCCGCGAGCGTCGAGACCATCGCCGCCCCGAGCGGCCTGGTCGCCAGCTCGGCGAGGTCGTGCAGCCCGAACTCGGGGTCACGACTTGAGAGGAGGGCCATCTGGGCGCCGACTACGGCGGCAAGACCGGCTCGTTCCTCCCTGGTGAGGTCGTCCGCCGTCCTGCCGGCGGATGCGAGCCAGGCGTCTCGCACGGTGTCCTGCACGAGCCCCGCGAGGTAGGGCGACTCGCTGCGCGCGAGCAGCAGCATGCGCCCGAGACCTTGTGCCACGTGCGCGTCTGCAGTGACGGCCTCGACGTCCTCCTCGCTTGCGCCGCTCGAGATCACGCCCATGATCAGCGCGGGGAACCCCGACACGAGGCTCTCCTCGAACGCATCTCGCGCGAGGTCGTCCATGCACCCGAAATAGCTGTAGAACGTGTTGGGGTTCACGTCCGCGCGCGAGCACAGCCCGCGTATGGTGATGTCGCGATAGGGCATCTCGCCCATAAGCCGCCAGAACGCGTCCTCGATGCGCTCGCGGGCGCCCGGCCCCTCCTGGTCCTTCCTCGGCCTCGCCATGGCGCCTCCCGGAAACTAGAACAACTCGCTGACACGTACCATTTAACCACAAGCTCCGCATAACTAGAATGTCGTTAGAGTTATTCGCGGGGAAAGGTTCGAGATGGAGTTCTTCATGCACGTGTGGCCCTGGATGGGGCTCGGGGCGGCAGTGGTGCTGCTGATCCTGCTGTTCGGCACGGACTGGCTGCAGGCGGACAAGGCCAAGAGCCGCTGGCGCGACCCCGCCTGGTTCGCGTGGCTCTGCGCCGTGGCGTACATGCTGCACAACGTGGAGGAGTACGGCTTCGATGCGACGGGTGCCGTGCTCGCGTTCCCCAACATGATGGAAGGGCTGATGGGCTCGATGCCCGCATGGACCTTCTTCTTGTGCGTGAACCTCTCGCTCGTGTGGGTGATGGGACCGCTGGCGGCGGTGCTCAGCCGGCGTTATCCCGCGCTCGCGTTCGCCATGGTGGGCGTGGAGGGGATCAACTGCCTGACACACCTTCCCGGCGCGATTGCGCTGGGCTCCATCAGCGGCGGGTTCGTCACGGCGCTCTGCGTCTTCCTCCCGCTCGCCGTGTGGGCCTTCGTAGGCGTGGCGGGCAAGCAGTTCGGATTTGCGCGCACGCTGCCCCTGAAGTACCTGGGCGTCGGGCTTATCTACCACGTGGGGCTCTTCGCCAACATGCCCTTCTTCATCAACGGGATCTACGACGGCAACGTGATGGGCCTCGAAATGCTCGTCGTGGGCTGCATCGTGTTCGCGCTGTTGGTGTGGGTCGCAAGGCGTTGGAGCAATGATTCCGATTATTCCGCAGAGGCTTAGAAAGGCTTATACGGCCTTAAGAAACCCCTCTGCTCAACGTTGGTGAACAGATGGGTTTATCGTGCTTAGCTGGAGAAATGTGCGTTCCCGTCACTCCCACTCGACCGTCCCAGGAGGCTTCGGTGTTATGTCGTATACGACGCGGTTCACACCGGGAACCTCGGCCACGATGCGGCTGGAAATCTTACCGAGCACGTCATAGGGCAGTTTCGCCCAGTCAGCAGTCATCGCATCGGTGCTTTCAACTGCGCGGATGATAACCGGACGTTGGTAAGTGCGCTCGTCGCCCATGACTCCCACGCTCTTGATATCGGGCAGCACGGCAAAGTACTGCCAACAGCTGTGCTCGGAATTGCGCAGCCCGGTCTGCTCGAACAGACGTGTGTTGTAAGCGTCCAATTCCTCGCGTACGACAGCGTCGGCGTTCTTCAAGATCTCGAGCTTTTCGGGAGTGACGTCGCCGATGATGCGTATCGCTAGGCCAGGGCCCGGGAACGGCTGGCGCCATACGATATGGTCAGGCAGTCCGAGGGCTGTTCCAAGAGCACGAACCTCGTCCTTGAAGAAGTGGTCGAGCGGTTCTATGAGATCAAATGAAACGCCCTCGGGAAACGGGATCAGGTTGTGGTGCGATTTGATGGTAGAGGCCTTCCCGCCTGTCTTGCGCGCGCCGCTCTCGATGATATCGGGGTAAATCGTACCCTGAGCAAGGTATTTCACGCCATCGAGCTGCTGGGCGACCGTGAAGAACTCCTCCCAGAACTGGGTGCCGATGATCTTACGCTTCTGCTCGGGGTCTTTCACACCCTCGAGAAGCTCTACATAACGGTCCTCCGCATGCACATGGACGAAGTCCACGTCGAACTGCTTGGTGAAAACCTCCTCGACTTGTTCCGGCTCATCTTTGCGCAAGAGCCCATGATTGACGAACACACAGGTCAGCTGCTTGCCGATGGCGCGGGCGCACAATGCCCCGACGACACTCGAGTCAACGCCTCCAGAAAGCCCGAGGATAACGCGGTCCTCGCCCACCTTTGCCCTCACGTCATCGACGAGCTGGTCGATGAGGTTGTCCATGGACCAAGACTGCTCGAAACCGCACACGCCGAACAGGAAGTTCGATAGCATCTGCGTTCCATACGTCGTGTGACGCACTTCTGGGTGAAATTGCGTCGCATACAGCTTTCGCTCGGCGCATTCCATCGAGGCGACCGGGCAGACGGCTGTACTCGACGTGATGGAGAAACCGCTCGGCACCTTTGCAACCGAGTCGCGATGGCTCATCCAAACTGTCTGCTTCTCCGGCGTACCGTCTAACAGCTCCGATTTGGATACGCGCACGATATCGGCAGGACCGTACTCCCCCACCTCGGTATGGCCGACGACGCCTCCGAGCGTCTTGGCCATGATCTGCTGGCCGTAGCAGAATCCGAGTATGGGAATACCGAGATCAAATACGGCAGGGTCGAGACCCGGCGCATCGGGTGCATACACGCTTGCGGGTCCTCCCGACAGGATGAGCGCACTTGGCTTTGCGGCTTGTATCTCGGCTGCCGGGGTATCGCAGGGCAATATTTCCGAATACACGTGCAAATCGCGCACACGTCGCGCTATGAGCTGCCCGTACTGGGCTCCGAAATCGAGGACGATAACCTTCTGCATGCTCTCACCACCTGGTAGCACCCCAAAAAACATCATCGATTCTAGCATCGGGCAACTCGTCGAAACTTGCGGCAAGGACTGTTAACGAGATTGTTATGCGCAAACGATTTTGAGATATTTTCTCATCCTTAAACGTATAAGTGAACGAAAGCATCTCCGTTCGACCATATCGTGTGCTACCTCTTTGCTATCATGCAATTATGACGAAACCATCAGCAAGAGGAGTCCCCATGCGCAAGAACCTCGTACTTGTCAGGCACGGAAAGGCACTGCCCTTGTCAGACGGGCAGCAGGACATCGACCGTTCCCTCTCCGAAGCCGGTATACGCTCCCTGAAAGCGTCCCTGCCGCATCAGCTCTCGATGCTCAAAGAGGGCACTTGCTCCGTCGAGGTGTGGACGAGCCCCGCGCTCCGCGCGATTCAAACAGCCGAGCTGCTCTATTGGGCTCTTGCTAAGCGCAATGTGAACATCAATGGTGACATCCAGGAATACGAGAGCCTCTGGACCCAAAGCGAAAGCGAGTTCCTCGCCGATTTGCGCGCTTGCAAAGCCGACACCGTATTCGCGGTAGGCCATAACCCCTTCGTCGAAGATTTGGCGAAAAGCCTTGTCGGTGCCGAAATCCCCTGCGCTACCGGCGCCCTCGTCTGCTTGTCGCTCGACTTTCCCGACATCGCCGAAGACCAATCTCCTGCGACAGTAGATAATTCTCGGCTCCTCTGGTTCGCACAAGGCCCCATCTCCCAAAGATGGAAGACGCTCGTGAAACTCGAAGAGATTATTGCCGCCGCCGCAGATTCCGTCGATTCCAAACGCAAGGCATTCTTCGACGATCCCGATGACATCGAGACCCTTCACAAGTTCCGCGTCTCTATCAGAACGCTGCGCAGCCTCATCGCCTTCGTCAAGCCCTGGCAAGACGCCAAGCAAAATGCCGCAATCCAGTCCGATCTCCGTGAAATCGTCGGTTATACGTCAAAGCTCCGCGAGCTCGACGTCTTCGCCCAACAGGCACGTGAAAGCACCTCTGGTTCCGAAGACCTCGCCGTCTTCTGCGAGCTCGAGGCTTCATGCGAACGCGAGCGCGTCATTTCAGCCCTCAAGTCCAAGCGCCTCACGCGCAAGCTCAAGCGGGCATTGTCGCTTGCCCGTTCGCTCTCCTGGAAGAAGCGTTTCAACAAACGCGGTCTCTCCGAACGAAAGATACGCGCGAGATTCGATGCCATGATCTCAGAGCTTGAGGATGAGCTATCCGACCTGAAGCTTTCCGAGGTCGAGCGCACCCATGACGTGCGCAAGCGCGCAAAACGCGTCCGTTATGCTGCGGAAAACTTCAAGGATATCCTCGGCGATGACGCACCTGGCATCGCAAAGGGCATGACATCGCATCAGGACAACCTCGGCGCCGTCTGCGATGCGCGCGTGAACATCTCGCTTATCAACGAATTCCTCGAGCGGGATATCCCAGAGCATGTCGCCTGGGAACTCACCTTGCTGCGCGCCCAAAACGAGACGTTCCTCTACAGCGCCCTCAGAGACGATGCCGCAAGCGAGCAAGAAGAAACGCTTGAAAGCATCCCCGAAGACGAGACCGAAAGCGAGCAAGACGAGGCGGTAGTTGACAGCGACCCGGAAGATGACTCCGTAAGCGAGCAAGAAGAGTAGTCTAGTTTCAACTTTTCAGCCAATCACCAAGACGGGCCGATGTGCAATCGGCCCGTCTTTTTTCTCTTTGCTCGTCGTTCCTATGCGGCTGCAGGTTCAGCAGGGGTTTTCGAGCGCTTGCTGATGAGGTATTGGATAATCGTGATAGCCGCAATGGCGCCGATGCCGATAAGGTCGGTCACCGTGCCTGGGGCCATCATGAGGATGCCGCCAGCAGCGAGCAGGACGCGGAACACGGGGTTGATCTTGCAGAATACATGCCCGTTCATCGCAGAGGATATACCGAACAGGCCCACGAGCGATGTGAGGACGACCTGAACGAGCTGGATTGCCATGAAATCGCCTTCCAGCACCATAATCGGGTTGAACGCCAGGATATAGGGAACGATGAAGGCCGCGATGGCAAGGCGGGCGGCATTGACGCCGGTCTTCATCGGGTTGGACTTGGCGATAGCCGAACCCGCATAGGCGGCCAATGCAACTGGTGGCGTGATGTCCGCGACGATGCCGAAGTAGAACACGAAGAAATGCGCTGCGATGGCCGGGAAGCCGAGCTGCATGAGGATGGGAGCCGTCGTTGCAGCCATGATGCAGTAGTTGGCCGTCGTGGGAACGCCCATGCCCAAAACGATGCAGCAGAGCATCGTGAGCACCAGGCCGATGATGATCGCATCGCCCGCGAAGCTGACGATTGCGCTGACGAGTGTCGAAGCGAGGCCCGTCACGGTGATGCAGCCAGCGATGAGGCCAGCCATGGCGCAAGCAGCTGCAACGGAAATGCAGCTCTTAGCACCAGCCTGGAAAGCCTCGTAGGCAGTGATGGCGGCTATCTTGCAGACATTTGCGAGCACCTGCCCGAAAGTCTCCCCGTCCTCGCGCTCGCGCATCTCGGTCAGGAAGAAGTTGATGAAGCCGATGATGAATGCGCCGAGAATCGAGATGGCAGCCGAATAGGCCATGGTCCTCGCACCAGAGGCGACAAGCCAAACCAAGAGGACCAGGGGAAGAATCAGGTAGCAGTTCTTCAGCAAGTAGGTGCCCTTGGGAAGCTGGTTGCGCGGAATTCCCTTCAAACCGAGCTTCTTTGCCTCGAGATGGACCGTGATGAAGATTCCCGAGAAGTACAGCAATGCGGGAATGATGGCCTTCGTCGCAACCTCGATGTACGGGATGCCCATGTACTCGGCCATGAGGAAGGCAGCAGCACCCATGATGGGAGGCATGATCTGGCCGCCCGTGGAGGCCGCGGCTTCGACTGCGCCGGCGAACTCGGGCTTGTAGCCGGTCTTCTTCATCATCGGGATCGTAACCGAGCCGGTGGTTACGGTGTTTCCAACCGAAGAGCCGGAAACCATACCGCACAGCGCTGACGAGATAACGGCCACCTTCGCAGGGCCGCCCGAAGACCAACCGGCGATCTTGTTGGCAAGCGAGATGAAGAAGGCGGCAATGCCAGTGCGCTCCAGAAACGCGCCGAAGATGATGAAGAGCACAATATAGGTGTAACAGACGTTGATGGGTGTGCCTATGACGCCGCTTGTCGTGTAGAAGAGCTTGTAGACGATGTTGCGCAGCATCAGGTACAAATCGCCGCTTGATACCAGGTACTGGTTGTAGAACGCATAGATGAGCAAGCAGGTGACAACGACGAGGATGGGTATGCCCACGCATCTGCGACAGAGCTCCATCAACGTCAATGTGCCTATTATGCCTATTGCAATGTGAATCGGCTGGATACGCGTGGAAATCTTGATGATGTCAAGCGCGTTGAACGCAAAATAGAGGAAGCAGGCCGCGCCGAGCACCATTATGACGATATCGTACCAGGGCATCTTGTTGGGGCGAACCTTCCCCTTGCGCACGGGATAGAGCAGGTATCCGATGATGACGACGCAGGCAAGGAAGCGCGCGAGCTTCGTCTCGGGCAGCTCCGTGCTGAACAGGGTCATACCGATGCAATAGATGGAGAAAAGCGCCATGAGCGCGCTGATGATCTTCTTGGGCGTGCCCGTCCAGATGCGCGTGTTCGACTCGCGGTCGTACTTACGCATGATTTCGTCGACATCGGCCTCCGGGTCGGCCTTTTCGGCTAGCTCCTCGGCTTCGGCCTCGGCGTCAACGGCTTTCTGAGCCGCAATCTTCGCCTTTTCCTCGGCATCCTTCGCAGCGTCCTTCGCATCGGCGGCATCGTTTGCAGCTGCCACCGCCGCGGAAAACGCCACGACTTCCTTCATGTCCTTCTCGGCCGACTCGACTGCATCTGCCAGGAACTCGTCTTCGGTATTATCGCCGATCATTTCTACGGCGCGTTGGACGTCTTCCATCATGGCAGCGTCTACGACGACGGCGTCCTTGTCTTTTTTCCTCTTATCGAACCAGGTCAACGAAAACCTCCACTATATCCAAAAGTCGCGACGGGATGAGCATTCCCGCCGCGACTTTATCAGGGCTGACTCGGCGAAACGGATTACTTGGTTGCTACGGTCTGGCCCTTCTCACCGAAGTACTTGGCAGCACCGGGATGATACGGCACGACGGAGTAGGAAGCGGCCTTCTCCAGGCTGAACTCCTTGAACTTGTCATGAGCTTCGGACAGGGCATCGATGTTCTCGAAGATGTCGGACACGAAGGTGTAGACGTCATCCTCGGAAACGCTGTCGGCAGCGAGCACGAGCGAGTCGACCGAAACGGTGGTGATGTCCTCGTCGTTGCCCTTGTAGGTACCGGCGGATATCGTCGCGACGTTGTAGAACTCGGACTTGGCCTTGAGCTGCTCAGCATGCTCGGCGTCGATGGCGACGAGATAGGCCTCCTTGGTGGTGGCAAGGTCGGTGATAGCGGAAGTCGGAGCACCGGCGACGATGAAGGCAGCGTCGATCTTGCCGTCCTTCAGAGCCTCGGTGCTGTCTGCGAAGCTCTGATAGGTCGGGGTGATGTCCGCCTCGGTGATGTCGTACACGCTCAGGACATCGATTGCGTTGAAGTACACGCCCGAGCCGGCAGCGCCGATGGAGACGTTCTTGCCCTTGAGGTCGGAGACGGACTTGATTTCGGGATTGCAGGTGACGATCTGAACCTGCTCTTCGTACAGGTCGGCGACGGTCGAGAAGATCTCGATCGGCATGCCCTCGAAGTCCTCGAAGGTCGAGCCGTTGAAAGCATAAGCGGCAACGTCAGACTGGCAGAAAGCGAGCTGTGCGACGCCGTCTTCGAGGTCGAGGACGTTGGACTTGGAGCCATCGCTCGAAACTGCAGTGACGTCAAGGCCGGCATCCTTGACATGCTGTGCCATGATGGTGCCGAGCGCATAGTACGTACCAGCCTCGCCGCCTGTCACGAAACGCAGGCCTGCGCCAGCGCTAGCTGCAGCCGAAGCCTCAGCAGAAGCGCTCTCGGCGGATGCGCTCTCGGCAGAGGCGCTTTCTGCAGATGCGCTCTCGGCGGAAGCGCTCGAAGCGCTGCCAGAGCCAGACGAGCAGCCGGCAAGAGCTGCGACCATGGCGGCGGAAGCGCCAACTCCGATGAAGCTTCTCCTGGTAATGTTCTTCATTTCTGTTCCTTCCCTTTCCCATTGAATCGACGATTGGAGTCGAAATCCGACGCTACGCGCGTCATTACCATGCCTTGTGCATGGATTGACTCATTATACCCGTTGCTCCATCGAGCTAAAGAGAAAAGTTATGCGGATGCCTGTAATTGTTACAAACAAATCTTGTAATCGCGTTTAGTAAAAAATTCTGAAAACCGCTTGAAACAAATAGCCTGGCTTTGATTGCTCGTGCCATCGCCTAGATACACGGACGCCCCGGGAATCAACCCGAGGCGCCCATTTGGAAACATGTCGAATCTTGCTATTTCGCCTTGCCCTGGTTGGCAACCTTGTTGATCTTTGCGGCGATGGCCTCGGGATCGCCCAGGTACTTCTTCTCGAGCACGTTCATGTCGGCATCGAACGTGTAAACCAGCGGCACGGCCGTGGGGATGTTTAGCTTTACGATCTCCTCATCGGAGAGCTTGTCGAACTGCTTTACGAGAGAGCGAAGCGAATTGCCGTGCGCAGCGATGAGAATGCGCTTGCCGGCCTTCATCTGGGGCAAAATCTCGGACTCGAAATACGGCCACGTGCGGGCGATGTTGTCCTTGAGGCACTCGTGCATGGGAACGTCTGCCGGGTCTACATCACGGTATGCAGGATAGTTATGGGCATCGCGCTCATCTCCGTCCTCGAGTGCGGGCGGACGAGTATCGAAGCTGCGGCGCCAAATGAGAACCTGGTCCTCGCCGTACTTGGCGGCAGTCTCTGCCTTGTTGAGCCCCTGCAGAGCGCCGTAGTGACGCTCGTTGAGACGCCAGGTCTTGATGACGGGGAGCCATGCGCGGTCCATCTCGTCGAGCACGATGTTGAGCGTGTGGATCGCACGCTTGAGATAGCTCGTGTAGCACAGGTCGAAATCATAGCCTTCGGCCGCGAGCACGCGCCCGCCCTCGGCTGCTTCTGCACGTCCAGCCTCGGAGAGGTCGACATCAGCCCAACCCGTAAAGAGGTTCTTCTTGTTCCATTCGCTTTCGCCGTGGCGGATGATCACGAGGGTCATTGTCTGGTCGTTTGCCATCTGATTCGCCTTTCATCGAAATTTAACATTGTCCGAACAATTCGGATTTCCCACATAATACAACGGTTGGCGCCGCTTGACGCCACGTATTCGGCGACCGTACGCATCCATCTGTAAAAAAACTGTTGCATTAATGCCATGACAACACCATAATGTCAGAGCGCAATTCTGATGAAACTTCCTGAATTGTTCCCGCAAAACAGGAAGAAGAGGATGCTCTGGAGAACTCTTAAATGAGTGCCGAAGGTGCAAGGCCGGTGAAATGCCAGCCGAAACTCTCAGGCAAAAGGACAGAGGCGAGAAGCGAGCCTTGCGGTTTCGGCGATCATTTTCGACCTTCTCCGGAGTTTAAGTATTAGTTAGGGAGAAGGGATAGTAGGTGGAAGCCGCAGTATTAAACGTCGTTTCGACAATCAATTCGTATCTATCTAATTATGTATTGCTGATCTTGCTGATCGGCACGGGCCTGTTCTTCACCATCCGCACGCGCGGCGTGCAGTTCCGCTGCTTCGGCGAGGGCTGGAAGAAGATGTTCGGCGAGTTCTCGCTTTCCGGCGGTGACCAGGGCGGTGCCATGAGCTCGTTCCAGGCAGTCGCCACGGCCGTTGCAGCCCAGGTCGGTACCGGCAACATCGTCGGTGCTTGCGGCGCCATCCTCATCGGCGGCCCTGGCGCCATCTTCTGGATGTGGATCATCGCCTTGCTGGGCATGTCCACCAACTACGCTGAGGCAACCCTCGCGCAGAAGACCAAGGTCATCGATGATGATGGCATCACCCATGGCGGTCCTGCATACTACATCACCACCGCCTTCAAGGGCGCAGGCGGCAAGGCGCTCGCCGCTTTCTTCGCCATTGCGGCCATTATCGCGCTTGGCCTCATCGGCCCGATGGTCCAGTCCAACTCAATCGGCGAGACCATGAACCATGCGTTCGGTATGCCCACGTGGCTCGTCGGCCTGTTCGTCGCCGTGTTCGCCGGCTTCATCTTCGTCGGCAACCTGCACCGTCTGGCTTCCGTCACCGAGAAGCTCGTGCCCATCATGGCCGTGCTCTACATCTGCGGTTCCCTCGTCGTCCTGATCATGAACGGCTCGCACGTACCCGAGGCATTCAGCCTCATCTTCCAGTGCGCCTTCAATCCTGCTGCTGGACTCGGCGGCGCCTTCTTCGGTATCTGGGCCGCCATTACCCAGGGTGCCAAGCGCGGCCTGTTCAGCAACGAGGCTGGTATGGGTTCTACGCCTCATGCCCATTCGCTCGCCAAGGTCAAGGATCCCCATGACCAGGGCGTCGTTGCCATGATCGGCGTGTTCATCGATACGATCGTCGTCGTCACCATGACCGCTCTCGTCGTCATCAGCGTCCTCTACACCGGCGACGGCCCGCTTGCCACCGCCTATGAGAACGCCGGCCAGTACAACACCGTCGCCGAGTTCGTGGCCGCTGAAGGCGACGCCATTGTCGAAGGCTACACCGTCGACGCCAACGGCGACCTCGTCAACGCAGACGGCAGCGCCGTGCTCACCAACGACGACATGGCCGACCCGGCCAAGCTCGCAGGCGCCATCGGCATCTCCAAGACCAACATGGCCCAGCTCGCCTTCGGCGCGTTCATGACGCAGGGTGGCGGCGCCGTCTTCGTCTGCATCTGCCTGCTGTTCTTCGCGTTCTCGACGATCCTCTCATGGAACCTGTTCGCGAAGCTCAACGTGCAGTACCTGTTCCGCAAGCGCAACGACAAGGTGCCCGTGCTCATCTTCGCCCTCGTCGCCGCATTCTTCACCTTCCTGGGCACCGTGCTTCAGAACGACATCGTCTGGGAGCTCCAGGACATGTTCAACCAGTTGATGGTCCTGCCCAACGCCATCGCGCTCATCGCGCTGTCTGGCTTCGTCGTAAAGTGCTCGCGCCTGCGCGGCTCCAAGTCCGACGAGATTTGGGACGAAGAGATTTAATCCCGGTTTAAAAACCAAACCTTCCAGGACGCCCCGTTATTTTCGGGGCGTCCTTGTCTATTTCCCTCTGTTCGCCTGTCAGAGCTGTCGTCCTCTACGGGTATACTGTGCTTAATCACGACAAATGACCCCTAGGTTTATCAAATAGGAAGTGCCTTGTTCGACCGCAACCTCATGAAGCTCGACCGAATGCCATCCATCATGGCAGCGCTCGTCTTCTCGGCTCTCCTGCAATCGGCGTCGATTATCGCCCAGACGCTCCTTCTGAGCTCGGTGGTTGCCAACCTCTGGAACGGCTCTTCCTTCGCCTCCCAGGCATCGGGCATGCTCGGCTTCTTCGCCTGTTTCGCATTTCTGCACATAGTTCGATTTGCGCAGGATACAATGCTCGAACGATTTGCGCGTACGCAAGCGCAAAGCCTGCACCAGTTGCTTCTCTCCCGGGTTTTCGACGCCAAAGCCCTTCTCGCCCGCAAAGCTGGCTCCTCGGTCGTTGCAACGGCCGCAACCGAGGGAATCGACCAGGTCCAGCTCTACATCCGGGTCATGCCCCCGAAGCTCGTCGGCATGCTCGCCGTATCGCTGCCCGTGTTGGTGGCAACGTTCTTCCTCGATTGGATAAGCGGCGTCATCCTCGCGGTCATGCTGCCCGTCACCATCTTCTTCATGATCCTGCTCGGCAAGCAGGCTTCAGCGCGGGCGGAGCGCCAGTACGCCTCCTACACCCGCCTGACCGGAAGGTTCATGGACACGCTTCGAGGATTGGGCGTTATCAAGGCCTTTGGCGCTTCTGCCGCCGAGGGCTCATCGGTATTTGAATACAGCGAGCGTCTGAGGTACGCCACCGTAAAGACGCTCTCTTCCGCAACGCTTTCGAGCGCCGTTCTCGACCTCTGCGCGACTTTCGGGGTTGCCGCCGTCGCCATGATGCTCGCCTTCAGGCTCATGGACGGCTCCATCGGTCTCATGACCGCGCTTGCGGCCCTCATCCTGGCACCTGAGTACTTCTTGCCCATACGCGCCTTTGCAAGCGACTTCCACGCATCTCTCAACGGCAAGAATTCCCTTGCCGCAATACTCGACATGATTGGAGTTCGCGAGCCTGAAAACAACAACTCTTCCAGCTCCTGCATGAGCACTTGGAACGAGGGCTCGAAACTGGAGCTCATCGAAGTGGGGCACAGTTACGAAAACGAGTCGGGGGGCATTAGCTCTATTTCGCTTCAAGCGAGGGGTTTCCAGAAAATCGCGGTTATAGGCAAGAGTGGGGCTGGAAAGAGCACACTTGTAGGGCTTTTAGCCGGCTTCCTCACTCCTGACGCCGGAAATATCCGCATCGACGGCAACGAGGTCGATCTTTCCAGCGCTGATTGGAAACGCCAGGTTCGCTATATCCCGCAGAACCCTTACATTTTCCGAGCGACGTTGAGGGAAAACGTAGCCTTCTATGCACCGAACGCTCCAGATGACCAGGTTTTCCGCGCCATCGAGGCAGTCGGTCTCGACGAGCTCGTCGACGAATTGCCCGAAGGGCTCGACACGATGATAGGCGAAGGCGCCCATGGGCTTTCAGGAGGCCAGGCGCATCGCATCGCTCTCGCACGCGTTCTCCTGGACGATTCAGCGCGCGTGCTTGTGTTCGACGAGCCGACTGCGCATCTCGACATCGAGACAGAACTCGAGCTCAAGCGCAAGATGCTTCCCGTCATGGAAGGAAAGCTCGTCTTCTTCGCAACGCACCGCCTTCATTGGGTCCAAGACATGGACTGCGTCGTCGAACTTGACGATGGGCGTATCACCAGCATCTTCGAACCTGCTGCCAAGGATTTCGACTCCTCAATCTTTGATGAAGGGATGGGAACATCTGGCATCTGTCGGGAGGATTTGACATCGCTTCCGCAGACGGAGGCAAATACGGAGACGCATCCAGATAACTACCGCCGAGGGCACTTTGAACGAATCCCCTTCCCAGCAGATCCCCAGGAAGAAGGCGCTAAGAAACAAACCAAGCCACCTTCTTGGCTTACAGGCTTCATCACACGCTATAAAAGATGGGTTCTCGTCGCGGTGTTCCTCGGCTTCGTGTCGGCAGGATGCTCTGCTCTTCTCATGTTCACATCGGGCTACCTCATTAGCGCGACCGCCTCAGTCGGCATAACGTTATTCGCGATCATGATTCCGATCGCCCTCGTTCAGCTGTTCGGCCTCGGACGCCCGCTCGCCCACTACGTCGAGCGCCTTGTCAGCCACGACTGGGTGCTGAAAGTGACCTCTGACCTGCGCCGTGCGCTCTATTGGGGCATCGAGGAACGAATAGGAGACCCTGAGCGCGAGCGGGCAACAGGCGAGTACCTGGGGCTGCTCTCAGACGACGTCGACCATCTGCAAAACCTCTACCTCAGGGTTGTCTTCCCCGTCTCTATCGCGATGCTTCTCAGCTTAGGGGCAGCAATCCTGTTCCTCGCATTTTCCCCCAGCTTCGGCGCGCTCATGCTGGCCATTCTCGCCGTGGTAACCCTGCTCATCCCCTATACTTGCCTGATGCTCACACGCAAGCTGTCGCATGGAGCAAAAGTCCGGCGGGCGCACGAGTACGAACGCCTTACCGACGACATCATGGGCGCGACAGACTGGATCCTCTCCAATCGAGCGCCAGACGTCGAGGCATCTCATGCTCGATCAGACGAAGACATCAGGAAGCTCGATTCTGCATCGCGCATGGCGGAACGCGCCGTAACGCTTGTTGACGAGCTCCTGCTCGGCGGTGTCGCTTGCCTCGTCCTGGCTTGGTCGGGCCACCAGTTCGGATGCGACGCGCAGAGTGCGAATTGGATAGCCGCCTTCATACTCGGCTTCTTCCCACTCCTTGAATCACTTAAAACACTGCCCTCGTCTGCTGCTCAGGCAACAGGTCATGAAGACGCCATAATCCGGCTCGATGAATACGTTACCGCAGGCGAAAAAGCCGTTTGCAATCAAACCGAGGAAACAGAGCTCCTGGACCAAGGCTGCGTGGATTCTACAAACGCAGTCGAGCTCGATTCCGTTTCATACAGCTATCCTGGATCGAGATCCCATGCGCTCGACGAGATCTCGCTTTCTATAAAAGCAGGAGAGTCGATAGCGATACTCGGCAGGAGCGGATCTGGCAAAAGCACTCTCGCAAACGTCGTGAGGGGCGTCCTGAAACCCGATTCCGGTACAGCCCTGATCGCATCGGATGCCCCCCTTCCCATCGGCTACATGGGCCAGAACCCCTATCTGTTCAACAGATCGCTGCGCGATAACCTCACGCTCGGCATCCTCGAGGCAACTGACGAAGAGCTCATAGGCATCTTGCACTCTGTCGGGCTGGCGTCAAAGCTCGATTCCCTAAAAGAAGGCCTCGATACGATCGTCGGAGAGACGGGAACTGGCTTTTCGGGGGGAGAAGCACACCGTATAGCGCTCGCGCGCGTGCTTGTCGCCGACGCGCCCATCATCATCGTAGACGAACCCTTCTCGGCTCTCGATCCGGTAACAGAAGCGAGCTTGCTCGAAACGCTCTTCGAAGTCGGCAGCGGGCGCACGCTCGTCGTGATTACGCACCATCTTGCTGAAATCCACCGATTCGACCGAGTCGTCTTCATAGAAGATGGGACGGTTGCCCTCGACGGCGCTCCCGAAGAGCTCATGGAGCAGAGCGCGTTCTACCGCATGCTGCTCGAGTTCGACCGTGGAATGTAAGCCTAAAGCAGCTCGAGAAACGACTTTGGGTTCATGTCGGCTACGGCAGAATCTCGACTGCCCACGCATATCGTCTTGAATCCGAAATCGTGCATGACCGCGATGGCATACGGCGCGTCATCGACCGCCCATACGCGCTCCCGCTCGCATCCGAGCACCTTCAACGCCGCCTCGTAGATTCCGAATTCCTGTTTCGAAAACCCCGTTTCGTCAGTTGAGACGAGCTCGTCGAAACAATCGAGTATGCCCGCGCGCTGAAGCCCTGCTGCCAGATAGCGACGGGGACTTGAGGATAGGACTACGCACGGTATACCGGCTTCACGTACCTTTCGCACGAACTCGACAGCCCCCGGCATCGATGAAGAAACCTCGCCGTAATAGGGGATAAGATGGCCATCCAGATGCGCGAGCACGCCTTCGGCTGACTCCCCCACTCCATATCTTTCATGAAGCAGCTCGCAAGCCTGCTCAATCGGAGCGGCATGGATCTCATCCTCTTGTTCCTGGGTCAGCGGCCCCGCTTGCGCGAAAAGCTCCCTCTCCGCCTCTTCCCAAGCTGCAAGCGTATCAAGCAAGGTTCCATCGCAGTCGAAAACGAACCCGCCAATGTCGCTCAAATTGAACATGTTACTCCTCTTTCCAAAACACGCATGAGCTTCTCTAGCTATTTTAATCGTACTGTGCGGGGAAGGCGCGTATCCGACCTTCCGAGCGCCCCCGGATAACCGCGCGCAAAAGAAAGCGGCAATGCTCGCAGCCGCAGACGACAACGAGTCGCACTGCCAGATATTCGGCTCCATTCGCCGCTTTCCGTTAGCGCGGTTAGGAGGGGGATTCGAGCGAGGCGGTCGGATAAGCGCCCTCCCCGCATAGCACGGTGCCTGCGACTGGGATTATATCCTTGATGTTACTTCCTCGCATCCTACAAGATTATCCCCCCGTACTGTTTTACAATTGCGAGAGCACTAAACTCACGTCCTAAGGAGCGTTTTACATGCCTAAGCGTACCGACATCAAGAAAGTCCTCATCATCGGTTCGGGCCCCATCATCATCGGCCAGGCATGCGAGTTCGATTACTCAGGTACCCAGGCCTGCAAGGCTCTTCGCGCCCTCGGTTACGAGATCGTACTCGTCAACAGCAACCCTGCAACGATCATGACCGATCCGGAAACGGCTGATGAAGTTTATATCGAGCCTTTGAACGTCGAGCGCTTGACCGAGATCATCGCAAAGGAGCGTCCGGATGCGCTGCTGCCCAACCTGGGCGGCCAATCGGGTCTTAACCTTTCTTCTGCTCTTGCAGCAGCCGGCGTGCTCGACGAATACGGCGTCGAGGTCATCGGCACCCCGATCGACGCGATCGAGCGCGGCGAGGACCGCGACGTCTTCAAGCAGACCATGGCCTCCCTCGGCATCGAAATGGCACGCTCCAAGGTCTCGCACACGGTCGAGGAAGCCGTCGCCATCGCCGATGAGCTCGGCTACCCCTGCGTCCTTCGCCCCGCCTACACCATGGGCGGCACGGGCGGCGGCCTTGTCTACAACGTCGAGGAGCTTCGCACGGTCGTCGCGCGCGGCCTTGCCGCCTCGCCGGTCACCGAAGTGCTCGTCGAGGAGAGCGTGCTTGGCTGGGAAGAGCTCGAGTTCGAGGTCGTCCGCGACGCCAAGGGCCAGATGATCACCGTCTGCACCATCGAGAACATCGACCCGATGGGCGTGCACACCGGCGACTCGTTCTGCGCCGCGCCCATGCAGACCATCGACCAGGCTGTCATCGATCGCCTGCAGGAGAAGTCCTACCGAATCGTCGACGCCGTCAAGGTCATCGGCGGCACGAACGTCCAGTGGGCACATGACCCCGAGACCGATCGCGACATCATCATCGAGATCAACCCGCGCACTTCGCGCTCCTCGGCCCTCGCCTCCAAGGCAACCGGCTTCCCCATCGCCCTCATTTCCTCCATGCTCGCTGGCGGGCTCACGCTCGACGAGATTCCCTGCGGTAAGTACGGCACGCTGGACAAATACTATCCCGACGGGGACTACGTCGTCATCAAGTTCGCCCGCTGGGCATTCGAGAAGTTCAAGGGCGTTGAAGACAAGCTCGGCACGCAGATGCGCGCCGTCGGCGAGGTCATGAGCATCGGCAAGACCTACAAGGAGGCCTTCCAGAAGGCTATCCGCTCGCTCGAGAAGGGCCGCTACGGTCTGGGCTTCGCAAAGGATCTTAACGGCAAGTCGAAAGACGAGCTGCTCTCCATGCTCGTCACGGCCACGTCCGAGCGCCAGTTCGTCATGTACGAAGCGCTCCGCGCAGGCGCCACGGTCGAAGAGCTCTACGAGCTCACGAAGATCAAGCGCTACTTCATCGAGCAGATGGCCGAACTCGTGGCCGAAGAAGAGGAGATCCGCTCCTGGGCGAGCAGCCATCCCCTCCAGCTCCTGCCCGACGAAATGCTCGTCCAAGCCAAGAAAGACGGTTTCGCAGACAAGTACCTGTCCCTGCTCATGGGCGTCCCCGAAAAGAAGATCCGTGCCCAGCGCATCGGCATCGGCTGCACCGAAGCCTGGGAGGGCGTGCACGTCTCGTCCACTCAGGATTCGGCGTACTATTACTCGACGTACAACGCCCCTGATGCCAGCCCCGTGAGCGATGGCCGCAAGGTGATGATCCTGGGCGGCGGCCCCAACCGCATCGGCCAGGGCATCGAGTTCGACTACTGCTGCGTGCATGCCGCCAAGTCCCTCAAGAAGCTCGGCTTCGAAACCATCATCGTCAACTGCAACCCCGAGACGGTCTCGACCGACTACGACACGTCTGACAAGCTGTACTTCGAGCCGCTCACAGCCGAAGACGTACTCTCCATCTACGAGAAGGAGCAGCCGCTCGGCGTCATCGCGCAGTTCGGTGGCCAAACGCCGCTCAACCTTGCAAGCGAGCTCGAGGAAGCAGGCGTGAACATCCTGGGCACGAGCCCCGAGATCATCGATTTGGCCGAGGACCGCGACCGATTCCGCGAGGTCATGGACCGACTCGGTATCCCGATGCCCGAAGCGGGCATGGCGGTCGACGTCAGCGAGGCGCTCGACATCGCCCATGAAATCGGCTATCCGGTCATGGTGCGCCCGAGCTATGTCCTTGGCGGCCGCGGCATGGAAGTCGTCTACGACGACGAGAACCTGCGCTCCTACATGGCCGCTGCCGTCGGCGTCACGCCCGATAGGCCCATCCTCATCGACCGCTTCCTCAACCATGCGCTCGAATGCGAAGCCGACGCCATCTGCGACGGTGCGCTTGCATACGTCCCCGCCGTCATGGAGCATGTGGAGCTGGCAGGCGTTCACTCCGGTGACTCTGCCGCCATCCTGCCGAGCGTCACCATCGACGACGAGCATCTTGCCACCATCAAGGAGTACACGAGGCTCATCGCCGAAGCCATGCACGTGCGCGGCCTGATGAACATCCAGTACGCCATCGAGGGTGGAAAGGTCTACGTCCTCGAGGCCAACCCGCGCGCCAGCCGCACCGTGCCGCTCGTGAGCAAGGTCTGCGGCATCCAGATGGTGCAAATCGCCACCGATGTCATCACCATGCCGCTTACCGGACGGCCTTCTCCCGTACCCGAACTAGGCGAAGTTACCTACAATCACTACGGCGTGAAGGAAGCTGTCTTCCCGTTCAACATGTTCCCCGAAGTCGACCCCGTCCTCGGTCCTGAGATGCGCTCCACCGGCGAGGTTCTCGGACTAGCTGGAACGTTCGGAGAGGCGTTCTACAAGTCGCAGGAGGCGACGCAAACGCCGCTTCCGCTTGGAGGCACGGCGCTGCTCAGCATCTCCGACCGCGATAAGGACGAGCTCGTCGAGCTCGGGCAGGCGCTCATCGACGCAGGCTTCGAGATCATCGCCACGCGCGGCACGCGCGACGCCCTCGTGGAGGCCGGTATTCCCGCAACGTTGACCCTGAAGGCATCCGAAGGCCGCCCCAACGTCATCGACCTCATCCTGAACGGCGATGCCGACCTGGTCATCAACACGCCTTCCACCACGACGAAATCCGCTGACGACGGAAGCGCCATGCGCCGCGCCGCCATCAAATCCCATACGGCCTACATGACCACCATGGCTGCCGGCAAGGCTGCTGCAATCGGCATCAAGACCGTGAGGGAGATCGGTTCTAAGAAGGTCAAGTCTCTGCAAGAGGTTCACGCCAACATCGTCCGATAATGCGTTGAATTTGCCTCGGCATATCCGCGCAAACCAAGCCGCTCTACGCCCCGATGCGTGGAGCGGCTTTCTCTTCGTGTATGCTATGCATAAGCAATCTGATAGGAGCACCATGACCAACGAGATCCTCGAACGAGAGCTTGCAGAATACGCGGAAGGCGCGCAGACGTATCTGGACGCGCTGAGCAGCAAGGGCATCGTGTTCGCCCAGGAAGGCGAAAACCAAAAGCGGATAGACGAGCTGAGAGCACAGTTGAAGGAAAAGGGCGCCCAGTTCAAGAACGCTGGCGCTTCCATCGTGTGGGGCTGGCAATCTAAAGCATGCGTCGAGTGCACAGGCGCGAACGGCTCGGAGACGTTCTCGACCACGTTCAAGTGCCATAGGGACTGCTATTTCTGCTTCAACTACAACGTCGCCGACTACGACAAGTTCGTACGCGAGGGATGCCCCTGGCGCGACGGGTTGGAAGATGCCGTCGCACGCTACGGGCAAGATGGCCTCGCCGCAATCGGCCTCACCGGCGGAGAACCCCTCCTCGTCCTCGACGACTCGATAGCGTTCCTCGAAGAGGTCGGCCGACTCTTTCCCTCAGCGCATAAGCGCATGTACACTTCCGGCGACTTGTTGACCGAGGAAGGAGCACGCCGCCTACGCGATGCTGGGCTCGATGAAATCCGCTTCAGCGTCAAGCAGGATGACCCTATGAAACGCCAGGAGCGCGTCCTAGCCGCTATGGAGCTCGCGCGCGGCTACATCCCTTCCCTCATGGTGGAGATGCCCATCATCCCGAACACAGACGAGCGCATGCACGAGCTGTTCGACCGCTGGGGCGAAATCGGCATAGACGGCATCAACCTGCTCGAGTTCTGCTTCCCCTTCCACAGCTGGGAGGAATATGCCGCCCGCGGGTTCGAGATCCGCAATCCCCCGTTCGATGTCATGTATGACTATGGCTATTCGGGTGGGCTCCCAGTCGCAGGTAGCGAGGAGCTCTGCCTCGAGCTCATGCTCTGGGGTATCGACCACGACGTTCCCTTCGGCATGCACTACTGCTCGCTCGACAACAAGCACCGCAGCGAGATGCGCCAGCGCAACGAGCGCGGTAAATCCATGCACCCCGTCTTCAGGTTCGACGAGGGGGATTATTTCCTCAAATGCGCAAAAGTATTCGGGGACGACGTAAACCCCACCTTAGAAACGCTCTTACGCGCTGGAAAAACCGATATGCTGCAAAACGAGGAAGCCGGCTCCCTCAGCTTCCCCCGCCGTTATCTGCGCTACCTCGGAAACCTCGACATTTCGCCTGCAATCTCGATTTGCGTCCTCGAAGACGACGAGGAAGGCGCCTACCTACGAGAAATCGCGCTGAAGCCTGTTCGGTGATTCCATGGGTGGTTTGTTATTGAACTGCCTTGCAGTAGGCATCGGCGGTTTCATCGGTTCCATCATGCGCTATCTGATTACTGCGCTGGCACCGAACACGTCGTTTCCCTGGGTGACGCTCGCCATCAACGTCGTGGGAACCTTCATCTTGGCCTTTACTGCGGCATTGGTCCTTCGCGGAGTACTCGCCGACAGCCATCTCTCGCTCATGATCCGCGTTGGACTCTGCGGTGGCTTCACGACCATCGGCGCCTTCAGCCTCGACACGATGGACCTCATCAACCATGGAGCCATCCTCGGCGGAATAGGCTATGCGGTGCTCACGTGCGTCCTCTGCGTCGGCGCCGCCTTCCTCGGCAGCTTTGTCGCAAGGGTGTAACTAGCGGAACGAACACCCCGAAGGAGCACCCCAGCCAAGCACTTACCCCTGGTATGACCAATCGCCTTTGCAAAAAGATGGGACGTAGGGGAATGCGAGAATCACTCTGAAGCTGTGAGGAGCGAAGGCCGAACGGGAGCGAGGACTGTCTGAGGCGGCGAAGCCGCCGAGTTCCGCAGCTGTTCGGCCTGAGCGACGAGCGGTTAGCTTCAGCGTGATTCGAGCGTGCCCCTACGTCGCATCTTTTGATGAATAAGGTCGCATTTCAAGGCGACCTTACATGGCTTAGGAGTATGCGGGAATCGTTCTGAAGCTGTGAGGAGCGAAGGCCGAATGGGAGCGAGGACTGTCTGAGGCGGTGAAGCCGCCGAGTTCCGCAGCTGTCCGGCCTGAGCGACGAACGGTTAGCTTCAGCGTGATTCGAGCGTGCCCCTGCGTCGCATCTTCTTGACGAAGAAAGGCCGCCTAAATGGCGGCCTTTCGTGACGTTGCAACCTAGAAGCTCGTTGCTATTCCTTCTGAGGAGTAGGAGCGGAAGGAGCAACTTCCCCGCCGCACTCGACGAGATGAGCTTGGGCCTTCTCCAGGTGAACCTGATGCAGGTTTTTGCGACCGAACTTGGCATTCCAGATGATGAACGTGCCGAGACCGGTGAAGAACAGGCCGAACACGGCCAGCAGGAACGAACCGAGGTGCACCAGGCCCTCAGCGGCATGCTCGCCACCGAGGAACAGGTCATAACCGGTGTTGAACATGTTGTAACCGCCGACGGGGATCAGGCACTGGAAGCCCTGGCCGAACTGGGCGACGAGCCACTGGGACAGACCAGGCAGGCAGAAGATGGCGCCGCACATCCAGCCAGCCATCAGGATATGCACGTGCTTGGTGGCAGGCACGGCAGATTTGAACGCCAGCCAGATAGCCTGGAAAACGGCACAGATGATGCCGCCGCCCACGAACGCGCGAGCGCTGATCGTGAGGAGCAGCAGCGGATCGGTGGAAGCCAAGACCGCATCGTAGTGCGGAGGAGTCCATCCGAGCATGCCGGCAACGTAACCCATGGCGATGCACACGATGGCGCCGACGGCGTTGAACCAGATTACCAACCACGCACCTTGCCATACCGATTTCCCGAGGCTAGCACCCTTCGTCCAGGGCACGACCATCTTCATGCCGACGGCCATAGCGAAGCCTGCGAACGGGAACAGGGCACCGAACGTAGCCCATTCCTCGAAGTACTGGTAAATTGCGAAGCCGCCCAGTATGAAACCGATGACGCCCAAGCTAACGAGCACGGCGCCGCCCTTGAAGAACTCCATGGCCGTGCCGGTGAGCGCAAAGCTCCAGAACCCGGCAAGGGCCTGCGCGATGAGGCAGAATAGGCCTCCGAGCAGGAACGAATAGATTACTGTCTTGTACGGTTTCATTATCCTCCCCTTACAACCGAGAACATATGGTCGACGGTTCCCCTAGAAACGACCAATTTAACTGGTTAAGTATAACATGCAAACGATATAAAACTCCGTCACATTATCTTAAGCGGGCTTTCGCACGTTAAGCGCGACCGCAAAGTACTTGACGTCTTCATCCGTCTCAACGACATCGACCTTGTAGTTTGCCTTGAAGCCTTGGTCGGCCGAAACCTCGAATTCGTCGACAACTTCGGGAGCGCCGAAACCCGCAGCGGAAAGCATCGCGGTAAACTCTTCGCGGGTGCGCGCGGCCTGGATGCTGTTGCCCATCGCGCGGGCTTTCAGGACAACCTCGTCGTCGCGCTCCTTGTCCGAGAAGATCGTCTCGCAAATGAGCAAGCCACCCGGCTTCAAGACGCGGTAGAACTCCTTGAGCGCCTCGCCTTGGTCGTACAACAATGTCATGACGTTGTTGATGTATACCGTATCAACCGAGTTGTTGCCGATACCGGCTTCCATGAGGTTTTCGGGATAGGCAACGTGGAATTCCATGTTGTTTTCCTTGAGATGGTTCTTGCGCCAGGCTTTCTCGGAATCGGCCTTAGCCTCCTCGATGTAAACGCTCGACCAATCGGTTCCGATAACACGTCCCTTTGCGCCGACGAGGGCAGACATCTTGAAAGCGCCTTTGCCACGCCTGCAGCACACGTTGAGCACACGCTGGCCGTCCATGCCGGGAAGCGTCATACGAGACATGGAGGCGAAGCCGAACTCGTGCTCGCGATCGCGATAATAACTCTCGATATCGCCTTCGTCTCCCGCAACAGGCGCGCTCTTGCCCGACGATGCGGAATTCTGGGCTTTCACCGCCGAAGAGCTGCGACCGATGCCAACCGCACCGCCCATGTCCAGCGCATTCGTCTCGAGCGCCTGAGAGCTGTGGATCTCCTCTTCCAGATCGCTGAGTTCGCGCACGCGTGCCGTAAGGCTCTTGCGCGTCTCGTCGACCTTGAGCTCATCGTTGTGAGCATAGTATGCGTCGTTTCCGTAATGCGCGATGAACTGCGTCGTCGAGGCGCGGGTGCTCAGCTCGGCAAGGAACACGAGCATCTCGCGGCTGTTGCCGAAACACTGCTCGATGAACGAGAACGCGTTGTTCATCTTTTTCTGAGCTTCGTCGACCAGCGGGCTAATGGCATCGACCTCGACACGGTAGGCCCGGTTTACCGTTTCGAACGCAGAAGGTCCTTCCTCGGTTTTCGCGTATACGCAGGCATCCACGATATCGCGTATCTTCCGGATGAAGAGGTTCTCGCTGCGCACGAACGATTGCTTCGCCGTACCGGCCGCCATCTTCCTATCCAGCCTGTCCTCGCGCACGTGAAGCGGCGCTACAATGGCGTCTTCGATCGATGCGCCGCCCATGAGTTCAGGCTTCGCTAGGCGTAGCTCGTCGCGCAGGGCAACTACCAGATTCTCTTGGTCGAGCGCAGCGGCGCATTGGGTCGAGAGCGCGTCGAGCACCAATCCGAGCAAGGCCACGCGCTCGTCGAACGGCGCCTCCTTGGCACGTTGCACGACCTCGCGGCTTGCACTGCCGGCGAGAATCTTTCCAATCTGGTAATCGGAACGATACTTCTCGAACAGGCTGTAGTACACCGAGAAGCGGTCGGCGATATCATCGTCGCGCAGGAACTGGACGAACAGCTCGCGATCGCATGTTTTCCCAAGCTGTTCATAGAGGGAGATGATTTCGGCCAAATCCTCCCAGCCACGCGCCGTGACGAAGCTCTTGCCCCCGCCCGGCTTCGACTCCACGTTGTAGAAGCAGTCCGGCTTCGCCTCCAGGAAGGTGGTCACAGCAGGATGCAGGCCCTTTTCGCTCGCATAGCGCTTGAAGGCCGAATAGTCGGGCTCGACGTCGATTTCGCGCAAGCGGTCGAGCGTGACGATGTCGAACTCGTGGACCGACTTGTTGTACTCGGGCGGGTTGCCGGCGCACACGATGACCCAGTCGGCGGGCACCTTGTGACGTCCGAACGTCTTGAACTGCAGGAACTGGAGCATGGAGGGGTACAGCGTCTCGGAAACGCAGTTTATCTCGTCGAGGAACAGGATGCCCTGGCGCTCGCCCGACTGCTCCATGTAATCGTAGATTGCGCTCACGATCTCGGACATCGTGTACTCGGAGGCCTCGTACTCGAAGCCCTCGAACTCGCGGTGCACTATGCGCGGCAGGCCCAAGGCGCTCTGGCGCGTGTGGTGCGTCATGGAGTAGGACACGACGCCGATTTGGAGCTCTTGCGCGATCTGCTCGATGATGGCGGTCTTGCCGATGCCCGGCGCGCCCACCAGGAACATGGGACGCTGCCTCGACGGCGCGATCACGTACATCCCGGCGTCGTCCTTTTGCAGGTACGCCTCCACCGTGTCCTTGATTTGCTCTTTCGCAGTCGCGATGTTCATGCGATCTCCTTTATCTGCCTACTTGCTAGGTTTGAGTGCATAGAATGCCTTTGTTCCTACAATTCGCTTCTGAAGCGGTTGATTCCCTCTTCGTCTATGAGCACGCGCATCGCCCAGGGCGGCACCTTGGGGATGTCGCTTTCGCCCTCGTCCATGAACACGAACGCCGTGTCGTAATCGGGTGCCTTGTCGGGAAACTGTCCCAGACCGTCAGTGAAGTAGATGAGGCCCTTCATGTCGGGAAGCTCTCCCCTATCCTTCAGTTGGTTGACGTAGGCGAACGCCGGGCGGAAATCGGTGCCGCCCATGCCGCGGATGAAGAAGCCGTCCATGAAGCCGTCGACGTCCTTCAGGTCGGTGATCTTCGTGTCCGACTGCACTTTGGCGTCGCATTGCACGATATGGATGTTCACCTCGTGGGCGTAGTCCTCGGACTTCTTGATCACGTTGAACGTGTGCTCGACGAACTTCTTCACAAGGTCGCCCCGACAAGACTCCGACGTGTCGATGCAGATCACGAAGTCGCGGATGCGCTGCGTTTCCTTGTATTCAAGCGGCTCTACGAGCGGCATATTGCCGTAGAGCTTCAAACCATAGGTGTAGAACACGTAATCGTACTCGTCGTCGTTTATTTTCATCTCCTCAGACAACACGGCAAAGCGTCGCAGGAAATCGGTGTAGTCGTACCTCTTGCGATTGGCAATCGAGAGGCTGGCTATGAGGCTTCCCGCCTCCTCTCCCCACTCCTTCGAGAAGGTCTCGAGATTCATCTCGATCTGCTTGGCGATCTCTTCCCAGTCGCGCTCTTCCTGCGATTTCTCATCCTCTACCTCGTCGTCGTCCTCATCGCCCGACGAGCTTCCCTGCGTATCGGATTCGATGCTGTCCTCGGCTCCTTCCTCAACGTCATCCGCATCAGCTGATGATCCCTGGGCTTCCTCATCGGCGTCGTGGGAGTCTTCCGCCGATTCGGGATTCGAGAGCTCTTGGTTGTTGGCTTCGGCCTCTTCCGCATCGCCATCGACGACCATTTCCTTTTCCGAATCCTCGGGAATCGATTCGTCGGAATCCGGGTCGGGTTTGGCAAGCTCTTCCACATCACCTGGCACTTCTTCCTTTTTCGCCTTGGCGTAAGAAGGCCATGCTTCGTGATTGTCACGCTCGAACAGCGCGCGGAACTCGTTCATACGCGATTCGCTGAGCGACCGAAGCGAACTGCCAGCGGGTTCCGTAAGCGTTCGAAGGAACAGTCCGTAAAGCCTACCTGGCGTAAGCGTTCCGCACAGAAGCCTCAGCTCGGAAACCGCCCCCCTTCGCTCCTTGTCAAGCTCGCTCTCGAAGCGGCCACCGCATATTTCAAGGGCAACGCTCTCGGCAATTACGTCGCAAGCAAGCCACCAGGCATCGTGACGGTCGTGGAGCTTGTCGAAGGGATGGCGAAAAATGCAATGCATGACCATGTGCAGGTAATCGCGCACCATCTCGTTGAAGCCGTCATCGAACCTATGCAGAACGGAAATCGGCTCGTAGTACACCTTCTTGCCGTCGGTGGCAAGGGCATATCGACCCTGCACAGTCGTAGACTCGGAAGCCATTCGCCAAAGGGCCAAATCCAGGAACCTGAACTTCAGCATGAGCTGGATACGGCATTCGTTCAGCACATCCTCGGAAAGCTTTATAGCCCGTTCAAGCCGAATCTGCTTTTGATCGACTGTTTGTCCCATTCCCCGCCCCATAAACGTTCAAGAGCTTTGTCGTTGTTTGATACCAAAAAGCCTGTCCATGATGGGGATGGGGGTATGAGCGATTCTGCAGACGCCAGCTTTAAACCCATTCATAGGTTAGCCGAAGCCAAGCGAATACCCTCATCCCCGTCATGGACAGGGCGGATGCCAAGAAGACCGCTAGTTGTTACAAGTATATCAGCTTACAGGTCGAAATCTACTATCGCCCTGTTGAACTTGAGACGCTTCACCTCAAGCAGATGCGCGGTCATGGCTGCATCTTGGAGTTTGCCCACCTCGGCAATGATGTCCTCGAGGTTGCCTTCGTTTATATAGCCACGATCTACAAGCGCGTTGAGCGCAGCACGATCGTCATGGCGGGCAATGTCCACGCATATCTCGATAATGTAGTTGCGCAGAAGCCTCTCGAACATCCCCCTGTTCACTTCCGTAAGCATGATGGGATCTTCGAAGCGCGCCAAGATGAGCTTAGCCTGCTCGTAAGCGCTAATGTTGTCCGGCTTGCGCGGGGCGTTGTAATCGCGCGCGTTGACGATGCAGTTATCGTATTGGGCCATTATGTTCGGCACGTTTACCCAGGAAGACCCGCCGATTCCCAAGGAAATGCCATGGATGCTCTTCTCGGTGTCGGGGAAGAAGAAATCGTAGGAGGTCCTTCCCTCCAAGGGCTTGTCGAGGTCAATGTGTATGTGACGAATCCAACACCATGTCGAAAGGCCGCAGGTGCCTATCGTTGCCAAGCGAGGATTCAACGACAGGTAATCTATGCCCCGCGCATTGTTGAAAGCGAATTCCTCGACGCGGGTTATCTCATCGGGGAACACGACATGCTTCTCCGAGCTCGTGAACATAATGACATTCGCCCCGTCGCCAGTCCTACGGCAAAGCATCCCGCAGGCCATGTAAAACGTCTCGTTTCCAGGTGCAACCTCGATGCTCGCAAGCGACGGCATGTAATCGCCATGATGGGAACCGTAGGTAACGAGCGCGTTTTCGCCCAATTCGGAGAGCTGCTCTGGCACCCTGAATGCTTCAAGCTGCGTATCGAGAAAGGCCTCCGACCCGATTGAACGGATCGTATCGGGTAGTTCCACCGATTTCAGATTTCTGCAAATACGGAAAGCGTTACGGCCGATGCTACGCACGCTTTGCGGCACGATCACTTTCTCGATATTGTCATGAAACGCAAACGCGTACTCGTCGATGGCGACCGCGCCGTCATATACCCGATACTCGCGCATATCGCGATCGACGAGTTGAAGCATATGCGACCCGTTGTCCTCTATCCGATACAGACCGCCTTCTCCGTCGAGGAACAGCTTCTCGCAGGCTGGATCGATCGCAAGAGAACAATCTGGACCGGAATGGATGACATTTGTTCTCGTGGTAATAGAATTGCCAATGGATTTGATGGTAGCGGGAATATAGAGCGCATCGAGTCCCGATTCCTCGAACGCCGAGTTCCCTATGGTCTCAAGACCTTCGTTGAGAGCTACGCGCTCCAGGCGACGGCAGTAATAGAAGGCCTTTTCGCCTATTGACACCAGCGAACTCGGAGCATCGAACGATTCGAGCCCCGAATGAGAGAGTGCATAAGGGTCGAGTTCGACTACACTCGAAGGCAGCTCTATGTGCTTGAGCGCTTCTATACCGTAGCACGATTTCTTCGCGAGCTTCCTGCAACCATCCTTAACCGCATAACGCTCGACGGGAAGCGCCAACGCATACAGGACCGAATAATCCTTTGAATACAAGCCGATTCCGTCATTTGAGATGAAGGGGTTCTCGGGATCGACGACGATTTCCTCGAGCGCAGTGTTCTGAAACGCACCGGGCTCGATCATGTACACGTTCTTGCCTATCCAAAGCTTCCGCAGGCTCTCGTTTTCGAGAACGTTGAGCTTTATCTCATCGAGCAGGCCCGGCAAGACGAGCTCTTCGAGCTTTGGGCAATGCCTCACCCAGCCAGATTGGAATTCGGCAACATTCGCAGGGAGGACCACGCGCCTCAGGTTGGAGTTGAACCTAAATGCGCATGCACCGATAGTCGAAACGGTATCCGGGCAGACGATTTCTTCAAGCGCATCGTTTTCAGACAACGCCTCGGAACCTATCGCATAAACCTGGTACCCCTCGATTTCGGAAGGAATCGTGACGAATTTCGGAGCACCCTGCATTCTAACGATGCGGGCAACAGCATTATCGACAACAACGTACTTCCACTCATTGCCGCTATCGTCGACATAGGTTTGCTCCTTCGAGGTGCGGGCAAACTCCATTTCGCGCTGCTTGCGCAATGTTTCCTTCCGCTGAGCTGCAATTTCCTCGAAACGTTCGACCTGTTCCTTGGATTTCTCTACACCGTCCATCAATGTCGGCGAAAATCCGCCGAATGTCACGCCCAGCATAGCTAGCGAAATTACGCCGTCACCTAATGCCACGATATCCTCTTTCGAAGCGGGCTCATGTTATGCCATCATTGTACAAGATGCCCCTCATCACAGAAAAGTGGCCAAAAGGGAGCATCCTTTTGGCCACATCCAGATTTTGATGCTTTATGTATTAAAAGCGACGTCTTCCTGCGGTGTCGTAGGGACGCATGGGCTCGATTTCGTTACCGTAGATAATGCAGTAACGCATGCCCTTCAAAGTCACGATCAAGCTCGCAACAACCGGTACGCCTGGTTTGCCGCGATCGTACAGCTGGTATGTAAGAAGCTCGCGATCGAAGAGCTCCGTATACTTCGGGTCGTCTTTCACCTTGTCCCACATCACATTGGTCGGTTCACGACCAAGCTCATCCTGCCTCAGCGCAATGTTGTAAAGCAGAACTTCCTGCTCTTCGCTCACGCGGCCCTCAGCCCTAATCTCCTCTTCGGTTGCCATAACCTCGTATCACCTTCCGCTCGTATTCCTTCATTGTCAATGCATGTATTGCGTAAGAAGCATTATAGCAAGACTGAGCAGATAGGGGACGGTTTTGAACAACAAAGCAATCCACAAGTAAAACCGGCCATGCACTTTGCTTGGTTTCTGGACATAAAAAAGGGGTGACCGAAGTCACCCCAGAAGCTTAGCTGTGAACCAGCGTCAATCCTACCAAGGAACCTCGCGGCCCTTGAAGTCCTTGACGTCTTCGCCACGCCAACCGTCGCCAGCCTGAGCATACTCATTGCCGGAACGCTTGGTGCTGGTGTAGCCAGACCACGCACGAGCCAGGAACTTGTCCTTGACCCAGAAGATGTTCTGCTTGGTCAGGTCAGCAGCGGTAAGCTCGAGCTCAGCGCAGGCCTCGTCCTTGGACTTGCCGTCAGCGATGAGGTCGTTCAGCATCTTAGCGATTTCGCTGTTGTCTAGTGCCAGAAGCTCTTCACGATCCATATGTTGTGTCCCTCCTTTGGTCAGGTGTAGCCGCCGCATGACGGCTACACCCTAGTCTACTACAAAACTTTAGAGACGGAACAGAACGGTCGGGCGATCGAATTCCTGCATCTTAGCGTACATCTCGTCCAGCGGACCATAGTACATGGAATGGGATTCCTCGACCTGGACGGCGACGGGGCGCTGACCGCACTTGTCGCCACCGGCTCCCCAGTGCTCGGAGAAGATGCTGGTCGGGCACGGAATGTAGAACCATTCCCAAGCGTCGCCAGTGTCACCCTCGCCCTTGCGGAAGGGGCCGACTTCTACTTCCTTGATACCAAATTGCTCGAGCGGGAGACCCAGTTCTTCCTTGCAGGCAATCTCTGCAGCGTGATTGCCGGAGAAGTAAGTGTAGTCAACGAGCAGGCCATATTGGGTGTCTGCCATTAAGATCTTCCCCTTTCGATTAGTCCTCGTCGAGGCTGCGGACGCGCTTGATGTTGCACATAACACCCTTGTAGGGAGCGCCGAAGCCAAGCTTACCAATGTTCTGATGCGGGATCAGGCTGTTGGTGTTGGACTTCCAAACACCGAACAGGTTCGGCTCTTCGCCGTCCTGCTCAGGATACCACCAACCATGAGCGGTGTTGATGATGCCGGGCTTGAGGACAGGCGTAATCTCTGCCTTGTAGCGAGCCTCGCCGAACATGTTGTAGACCTCGACCCAGTCGCCCTCGGTGATGCCATATTCCTTGGCGGTCTCGGGCGGAATCTGGACCCATGCCCACGGATCGATCTGACGCAGGGACGGAACCTGACGATGCTCGGAGTGGAAGGAGCTGTAACGACGGGAACCGGAGGTCATGATCAGCGGATAAGCCTCGGCGTCCTGCGGACGGGCGATCTGCTGATAGTTCGGCTCCTCGTAGTAAGGCAGCGGATCCTCGCCCCAGGAGGCGTAGAGGATCGAGTTGGCTTCGATCTGGCCAGTAATGGTGTTGAAACCAGGCTCGCCGTCGAAGCGGAGCAGACCCTTGCGGAACTTGTCATACTCGAAGCCATGGGCACCAGGCTGATACAGGCCCTCTTCACGCAGGTCGGTGAAGTTCATGTCGAGCTCCTTCAGCTGATCGCTGAAGAAGTCGTCGACGGCCTTGTCGAGAACCGTGCGGTCGATGGGAGCGCCATCGCGGTCGCCCGGCATCCACTCGGAGTCGAGCCACGGCCACCAGTTCGGGGTGAGCTTCGAACCGAACATGAGGCAGATCTCGCAGTCAGACATGCACTCGCCGCACTGCAGAGCCTTGTTCATCGGGCCCATGAACACGGTGTTGCGGCCATAGTGGGTGAGGACGATGCCGTCATGCTCAGCCCAAGTGGCCATCGGGAGGAACCAGTCGCCAACAGCCATGGCCGTCGG
>JAFRJC010000154.1 GCA_017432445.1 Eggerthellaceae bacterium
GTCGCCGCCCGGGATGTCCAGGTTGCCGGTGAGGGCGCGCATGATGGCGCGTGCCTGCGAGCCGGAAACCGCGTCGGGGCCGAGCTGGTCCCACGTGCAGCCCCACTGGATGTTGGAGGGCTTGTTCATGGCGTACATGCGGGCAGCTTTGCGGATGTCCTCGGGGTCGAGCCAGGTGATGGGTGCGGCCCATTCGGGAGAGTACTTCTCGAGATGGTCCATGATCTCGTTGAAGCCGTCGCACCATTCGATGACGAAGTTGAAGTCAACAAGGCCCTCATAGCAGATAGTGTGGGCCATGGCCAGCGCGAGCGCCGTGTCGGAACCCGGACGAAGCGGCAGCCACAGGTCGGCGTTCTTGGCCGTCTCGGAGTAACGGGGGTCGACAACGATGATCTTGATGCCGGTGGTGAGCTGCAGGTCGGAATAACCACGCATGCTCGGCAGCGTCGATGCGCCGGGGTTCATGCCCCACAGGATGACGCAGCGGGAGCTGCCCAGGTCGGTCTCGAACGGCGACCAGCCGCCGAGCGCCGTCTCCACCATGAAGGTGGGGATCCAGCACAGCAGCGCGTTATGGAAGCTGTTCGGGGAACCGAAGATGTTGAAGAAGCGACGACGCGCGTAGTCGTCGGTACGCGTCGTGCCGCCGGCCGTGGCGACAGCTTCGGCGCCGCTCTCGGCCTTGATTTGGTTAAGCCTCTCGGCGACTTCGCGGATGCCTTGATCCCAAGGGATCTGCTCCCACTTGTTCTCGCCCTTTTCGCCTGCGCGCTTCAGGCAATGGTTGATGCGCGCAGGATGGTGCACGTGCTTAAGCGCGCTGGTGCCGCGGCAGCACAGACCACCCTGGTTGGTGTAGTCGGGATCGCCTTCGATCTTGATGACTTCGCCATCTTTCACGTAGGCGAGCACGCCGCAGTTGGCGTGGCAGAAGTAGCATGCGCTCTTCTTCACCTCTACACCGGGAGCATGGATGTCGACTTGCGTCATAGCCTCCCCTCTTCTCCTTGCTTACACTTACCGGACTGCAGAAAGTCCAGTCGCACTGAACTATGCGTAGCACGCATATCTCGGAGCGTCCCCGCCTGTGCGTTGACGGATTGGCGGGCACGCACGTGTCCCGCATGACTCGCAGCTTATGCGGCCGCCAAAGCTGCCCTCCACAGATGGCTCGACCGCCCTGAAGTCACCCCTCAGACTGCCCTTTGGGCATAAAGCACAGTCTTGACCCGAATTATACAGGCTTGCCACCTTTTTTCCACCGAATATGTTGCCTCTTCCGAAAAAAACCTCTCATCTGACGGCGAGCGGCGCTGGCTTCGAAACCCCGCTCTCACGTGGTAAAACGCTCGCTTTCAAACAGGCTTTGCCCTCCAGTGCCAACAGCGCGTCGAATACAGTGCTGTTGCCGAGTCGAAGGACACTGTCCTGACTGACAAATCGCATGCGCTCCGCATCATGCCTGCGGGTTTTCCGCGCTAAAAACGCGCCATCTCAGCCACATGGATGCGCAATGCCCAGACCTACTGCCACGCAAGGCGGGCCTCCTATCATCAACCTCACCCGAAATCCCCCAGAGGAAAGGATGGCCGTCATGGCATATGGAATCACGCGGGGAGGCATACCCCCGAAACGACTAGCCCACGCAAGGAACGTCACTGGACGATACCCCCTTGCCGAGCCGCCAGCGGAGCGGGACCCTCTGAACCCAATCGGGCGGGCGGCGAGGGTCCTCGCGCTCGCGCTGGCAATCTTGGTCGCGCTCACGTTCTCCTGCACGCCCAGGGCGCTGGCAACGACCGGGGTCACCTCCAACCTCGACGTGGACATGGACTACTACTGGGCATCGAATCAGTCGCATGCCAAGCACTACCTTCACAAGCTGGGCGACTGGTGGGTCTATTGCGTCGATCCCTACAACGGGTTCTTCGAGGGTTACACCTACACGGGCGAAGACCCGGTCAAGACAGGCAAGCTTTCCCAAAAATGCGTCACCGACCTTGCTCTGGCCTACAAGTACGTGTGGGACGAAGGGCTCTACCGAACACCCGACGGCAAGGAGCTCGCGAACGACTACGAACGTTATGCGGCAACCCAGGTGCTCATCTGGACCATACTCGTGGATTACTACCCTTCGATTGGGCCGCATCACAACCGCATCACCGTCAAGGGCAAGGACGTCACCGGCGATGGTGACGATGACGCCAACAACAAAGCCGCTTATAAGTGGATAGCCGCCCATCGCGACGACTACATCGGGCATTGCGAGTACTTCGACGCGGGAAGCCGCCAGTCGTTTGCCATGTCATTTACCTCAGAGGCCACCACAGGCAGCATCGCGCTGGTGAAACGCTCCTCCAACCCGGAGGCCACTTCGGGAAACTCGCGCTACTCGCTCGAAGGCGCGCACTACGGCGTATATGCGGATAAAGCGTGCACCGACCGGGAAGGCGTGCTGGTGACCGACGAGAAGGGCGCAGCCCAGCTCGATGACGTCTCGGTGGGCAAGCACTACGTCAAGGAGACCAAAGCGCCAAGCGGGTTCGCCCTCGACGGCACGGTCTACGAAGTCGAAGTCAAATCGGGCAAGACCGCCTACGTGGGCGGGAACGCAGGCGTCGTGGACGTGGCGCAGAGCGGCTCGATCGACATCAGCAAGAAGTCGGCAAACGAATCCATGACCGACGGCAATGCCTGCTATACGCTCGCTGGAGCCGAATACGGCATCTTCTCGGACGGCGCCTGCACCACGCGCGTGGGTTTGCTCAAAATCGACGACACGGGAACCGCCCGCGCCGATGACTTGCCCTTGGGCACGTATTACGTGAAGGAGACGAAGGCGCCCACCGGATTTGCCCTGGATGCCGCGGTTTACTCCGTCGAGGTGAACCCCGACGAGGTGTCTTCGGTCAACGGCAGCGCCGGCGTGTCGGAAAAGCCCCAATACGCCCAAGTCGAGCTGTTCGCCGTGAAACGCGACTCGCAGACCCCCGACGGCACCGCCCAGGGTACAGCGACGCTCGCGGGCGCGCAGTTCACGGTCAATTACTACGACGGCTACTACTCGGCTGACAGCCTCCCCGCCTCGCCTCTTCGCACCTGGGTCGTCCAAACCGACGCGGACGGCTGCGCGCGGACGGACGACGATCACCTCGTCGGCGGCGACGCGCTCTACCGCTCGGCAGATGGAAAGGCCGCCCTGCCCCTGGGAACATACCGCATTCAAGAGACGGCTGCACCTGATGGGTACCGCCTCGGCAACGGGAGCGACGAGCCCGAGGCTTTGGTAGCCCACGTCAAGGCAAACGGTTCGATTGGACCGATCGTGGAAGCCTTCGAACCCGCCGAGACAGGCGATGACGTGCAACGCGGAGGCGTTGCCGTGGGCAAGGTCGACCGCCAAAACGGGCAGTACCTGGCCCAAGGCGCCGCGAGCTTGGAAGGGGCGACGTTCGAGATCGTTTCGGATAACGACCAGCTGGTAGTCGTTGACGACACCGTGTTCGCACCCGGTGCGGTAGTGAAGACGATCCAGAGCGTCCAAGAAGAGGGCCACGCCATCGCGCGCACCGAAGACGATTGCCTGCCTGTGGGCCGCTACACGATCAGGGAGGTGGGAGCACCCGAAGGCTACTTGCTCGACGAGACGTCCGCAAGCTGGGAGCAAACCTTCGAGATCGAGTCCGACGGCATGGTGGCCGACTTCACGGAGGAGAAAGACGCCGTGAACGACCAGGTGATACGCGGAGATTTCGAATTCTCGAAGATAGACGGGCAAAGCGCCGAGCGCCTGGCCAATGTCCCGTTCCTCGTGACTTCCGACACGACAGGCGAAGCGCATGTGCTCGTGACCGACGAGAACGGCATGGCCTCCACATCGGCTGATTGGAACGCGCACACGCAGAACACGAACGCCAACGATTCGGCGGTCACGGAAGAAGACGGCAAGACGATGGTCGACGTCGAGCTGCTCGATGCCGCGGCGGGCATCTGGTTCAGCGGGCGCACAGACGCCGAGTGCCCACCCGATGACGAGCTGGGTGCCCTGCCCTACGACACATACACCATAAGCGAGCTTCCCTGCGCGGCGAACGAGGGGCTCGAGCTCGTGAGCTTCACGACCGTGATCTCCCGCAACAACCGCGAGCTAGATTTGGGCACCGTCGACGACAACGCAGGTCCTACCCTGGCCACGAGCCTCGCGGACGGGAACGGAGCCAAGCTCGTACCAGCCGATGGCGAGGTGGTGCTCGTCGACACCGTGGCCTACGCGAACCTCAAGCCGGGCTCCTCCTACACGCTGGAAGGGCAACTGCATGCAACCGACGCGGAAGGCCAGGACCTGGGCGTCCTTGCCGAAGGATCGGCCGAGCTGACTCCTTCGACCCCTTCGGGCAGCGCCGAGGTGATCTTCAGCTTCGATGCATCCCAGCTGGCATCCGACCGCCTCGTGGCAACCGAGGTGCTGCTCGACGCCGAAGGCGCAACCGTCTGCTCCCACGAAGACCTCTCTGACGAGGCGCAGACCGTCTACGTTCCCGCAATCGAGACCACATTGGAAAGCCCTGAAGGTGCAGGCGACATCTCGTCGGTGGGCACCATCGAGCTCGTGGACACGGTGCGCTTCACCGGACTCGTGCCCGCCAAGACCTACACGCTCAGAGCCGAACTGCACGTGCGCGGCGACGATGGAAAAGACGAAGGCGCCCTCTTGGATGCGGGCGAGCGGCCCATCTGCGCAACCCAAACCTTCACGCCCGCGCAAAGCAGCGGGGAGACAATGGTTACCTTCGTGTTCGAGGCTCCCTCGATAGCGGGCAAGACCATCGTGGCCTTCGAGGAACTGCAATACAGGGACGTGACCTATGCCACTCACGCCGACATCTCCGACGATAACCAGAGCATGACCTTCCCCCGCATCGGCACGACGCTTACAGATCGAGCGGGCGGAAAACTGATCGACCCGTCTGAGAATGCCGAGCTCGTGGACACCGTGAGTTACTCGAGCCTCGTGCCCGGAAAGCGTTACACGCTCGTGGGAACGTTGCACGTCACTGACGAGTGCGGAGCAGACCTGGGCGTCATGCGAGACGAGCGCGGAAGGCCGATCGTCGCGAAAACCCTCTTCACTCCAGACGAAGCAAACGGCACGACAAAAGTTGAATTCCGCCTGGACGTAAGCGCCCTGCCTGCGATGTCGCTCGTCGCCTTCGAGGTGCTGCTCAACGAGGAGGACAAGGTTATCGCCTCCCACGAAGATGCGTCGGACGGGGCGCAGGCGATCACCATCGACATCCCAGACGAGGATGAGCCGGAAGAACCCGAGTTCGAGTTCGACGAGCCAACGCCTGAAGAGCCAACGCCTAAAACCACGACGCCCAAGCAGCCGACGAGCACTCCGAAGAAGACGGTCAAGACCACGGCCAAAGCCGGAACGACCCCCAAGACCGGCGACTCCATTCCCAAGTTCGCGTTCGCGCTCGTACCTGCAGCCGCACTTGCCTTGGGACTCTCGGCGCTGGCCGTGCGCCGCATGCGCCAACATGCAGCCGTGACCATTCAGCGCGGTCAGCATCACCGCATACGCTGACAATCGTCAGACGGACGATGACCTTCTACGATGTTGTATTGATCGAAGCTGGCGGCGGACTACTCGAATCCCCACATGCGCACTTCGGGCTGGAGCATAACCCCTTGCTGCTCGAGCACCGTGGCTTGCACGTCCTGGATCACCTGGAGGACGTCCGCCGCCGTGGCGCCGCCGACGTTGACGACGAAACCCGCGTGCTTCGTCGAGACCTGGGCGCCTCCAACCTGATAGCCCTGCATGCCGGCATCTTGGATGAGCTTGCCGGCAAACAGGCCCGGCGGGCGTTTGAACGTGGATCCGGCAGAAGGCTTGTCGAGGGGCTGCTTTGACTGGCGGCGCGAAGCGAGATCGTCCATGCGCGCCTGGATGGCGGACGGGTCTCCGGGGTGCAGTTGAAGCTTCACCGAGAGTACGATGAGGCCCAGGCGATCGATGGCAGAAGTCCGATACCCCCATTCCGCCTGATCGGGAGCGAGCTTTACGATGGCGCCCTGGGAATCGAGGCACGTCACCTCGATGGCGACGTCTTTGAACTCCCCGTCATAGGCACCGGCGTTCATGATGGCCGCGCCGCCCACGGAACCAGGGATTCCGGCTGCGAACTCGTAACCGGCAAGCCCCGCATCGCGCGCCATCGCGGCAATCTTCGAATTGGATGCACCGGCTTCGGCGACGACCACTCCCCCTTCGCCGACGCTGATATCGGAGAGGTTCGACGCTATCTGCACCACTACCCCCCGCAAACCGGCATCTGCAACCAGCAAATTGCTTCCACGGCCCATGATGTAGAGGGTGCAGCCGATTTCGCGCACGAGGCTCACGGTCCGACACGCCTCGTCGGCAGTGCGCGGCATGACGAGCACGTCGGCCGGGCCTCCCACCCGAAACGTCGTGTGCGCGCTCATGGGCTCGTCTACGAATACCGCCTCTTCGCCGGCGATGGCTTTAAGCTGCTCTACCAGTTTGCTCTCGGGTGTTTCCATGAGATGAGCCCTACTACTTCTGGATAATCATGCCGGGGCCGATGGTGAATACCAAGCTCAGGATAACGACGACGGCGATGCAGACGATGGGAATGATCAGCTGGAACAAGCGGGTGTCCTTGCTCTTGGGCCCTTCGTCCTTCGCGGGAGTCACAGGGGCGTACCTCTTCGGCTTGTCGTCACGCCGTGCAGCCGCTGCCTGCGCCTTCGTCATCTTCTTTTTCTTCGCCATGACCGTCCCGTCTTCTCTTATTCTCGGCTATCGCAGCAATTATACCGCTGCACCGCAAAGCGGGGAAAACTCCACGCCGACGATAACCTTCGACCTGAACGGAATGGCGGAACTGCACAAGAGCGTCACCCTCGGATGGCTTGCTCCACCGATGCGACGGCGCGGTCGCGCAGGCGGTTGTAACCGGTGAGCCTCTTCAGCTGTTCGAGCACAATCGAGCACAGCAGGCTCACAGCCAGAAGCACCGCGAAGATAAGCAGGAAATGCCCGAACGAGTAGATGAACTGCCCGAAGTAATAGCTGTAGATGAACGTGTGCAGCAAGAAGATGTTCATCGAATGCCTGCCCACGAACTGCAGCGCCACCGTAAGGCCGGGCACTTTCTCGAGGATGCGCGCCATCTGGCAGACCAGGCAGGCGCCTACGACGTTGAGGGCGAAGACCAGCTCGTCGATGCGACGCGCCCGTATCACCGCGAGCATCAGCACGGCGCACGCTACGAACAAGAGGGCATAGTGCCAGGGCTTCTTCGCCCCGAAATCCAACTTTGAGAACAAGTCGTACTGGGCAAACGCCATGCCGCAGGCCGCCGTGGGCAGATACGTCCATACGCTGGAGATGGTGTCGAAGCCCGCAAGCGGCGGCAAGATCAACACGATGCCGAAGAGCACGACGCCACCCACCTTGCGGGCGAGAAGCGTACAGGCGGGCAACAGGAAGATGAGCAGGATCGCCAAGCTCATGTACCACCACGTGTCGTTGAGCGTCGGCGTCCCGAACATGTCAGCCAAGCCCAGGAAATCGATTAGGAAGTACAGGAACCCGTTGAAGACGCCCTCGCCTCCGTACACGGTAAGGACGGTGTGGTCTGACACTGCAAAGCCGAGAAGCGCAAAGGGGATGTAAACCGCCCAGAAATTGATGAGCAACTTCACGACGTGCCCGCACGAATAGCGCATCGCAACGCCAGCGAAACCCGCATCGCCTTCGGCTGGGTCGTGCTTGGCGGTTATCGATTTGTAGATGCCATAAGCCGTGATGAAAACGAACACCGCCACGCAGGCCTTCAGGCATTGCGAGAAGACGAGCACTTGCCCGGCGTCGAAGGGGTAGAACGAGACATCCTGGCCATGGCCGTTGGCCGCAATGCGCGAGCGCGTCGAGAACAGATGATGCATGAGCATCATCATGATGGCTATCGCCTTGGCTATGTTGCTGGCCGCCTTGCTCAACGCGCCTTGCCCGCTTTCTACTTGTTTGAACTTCGCGGGAACATGATACGGCATCGGGGGCGTATCGCTTCTGTCACATCTAAAGAGCGTTCTTCATGCAAATCCGAGCAAACGACCTGGCAACCTTGCGACCCTTTGCCCCCATGTTCTCCGGGTGCCATTGAACACCATATAACGGCAAGGAAACGTGCTCGATCGCCTCGATGTAACCGTCTTTCGCATCCCATTGGGTGGCGATAAGGCCATCTCCCAAGCGCTTAACGCATTGATGATGCGCATGGTGGACGGACTCCGTGCTCCCGAACATCTTGTAGAGCCAGGAGCCCTTGGCAATCTTCACCTTACGCCAGCCCATGTGGTAACCAGTCGGAATATGCTGCTTCAACGAGCCGCCGAGTGCCACGTTGAGAACCTGTTCGCCTCCGCATATGCCCAAAAGCGGCATGCCGATCTTGGCGCACTTCCTTGTGACCGCCAGCTTAAGCGCGTCGATATTCGGGTTTTCCAAAACCGTGCGCGGATGCCTCTTCTCGCCGTAATACTTGGGGTTCATATCGTTGCCGCCAGGCACCAACACGCCGTCAACCCTTTTCAAATCAGGGTCTTTCGGACTCGTGATGCCCACGATCTTGAAACCGCAATTCTTCCACCATCTGACAGCGCTTCCGCTTGGAGACGAATGCAAGCTGACAAAACCCAACGTGAGGATTCGCGCCTTCTTGGATGCAACCCTCGACCAAGGACCCCATTTGGCTTTTCCATTGACGCACGTGCAAACGCGCACCGCCACGTAGTATGTCTTCCTTGAATCGAGGAGATTGAAGGTCAAGGCATTTGATTGCGCAACCTTCGTCCTCTTCGCGAAGCGGAATCTTTTATCTTCAGCAATCTTGAACTGGTATTTCAGCGCATTTCCGACGGGATGCGCCACTATCGTCACCGATCCGGCCCTTTTGGACACGCACTTTTGAATTCTGGCTTGTACGGGAGCCACCGTCTTCGCAATGCTCACGACGCTCGTCGACTGCGCTTTCAGAGCACCCGAACCCTCGCTCGCATAAGCCTTCGAACCGAACATGCCGGGCATGACGCACAGCATGAACAAAAAGCAAACAACCGCAATGCCAATCCAGCAAACGCCAATCGGCATGCGTTCAGTACCGTAGTGCATTCAAAACTCTCTTGACAAGCATCCAATTACAACCGCAAGCGAACTTGCCATCCGGTATTCGAACACAACTGAGCATCGAATTCAAGCACAATACGAACGATAAGGGGCCGCCGCAGAAATGCGGCGGCCCCTCGGTTTGCTCGTCGTGAAAGCAGCGTTATGCGATTATGCCCAACCCTTGCCGTCGGAGCCGAAGTCGCACAGCAGTTCCTTGGCGCGGACGACGATAGCCTCGCGACCAGGCTTCAGCAGCTTGCGCGGGTCGTAGCCCTTGCCCTGCTGATCCAGGCCGGCCTCGATGTACTCGCGCGTGGCCTTGGCGAAGACGACCTGCAGGTCGGTGTTGACGTTGATCTTGGCGATGCCCATGCCGATGGCCTTCTGCACCATCTCGGTGGGGATGCCGGTGCCGCCGTGGAGGACGAGCGGCAGATCGCCGACGAGGTCCTTGATCTCCTGCAGGCGGTCGAAGGACAGGCCCTCCCAATCGTCCGGATACAGGCCGTGGATGTTACCGATGCCGCAGGCGAGGAAGTCGACGCCCGTATCGGCGATGGCCTTGCACTGCTGCGGGTCGGCCAGCTCGCCCTTGGAGGCGACGCCGTCCTCGACGCCACCGATGCCGCCGACCTCGGCCTCAACCGAGATGCCCTTGGCATGCGCGATCTTTACGATCTCGGACGTGCGCTCGAGGTTGAGATCGAAGGTCTCCTCGTGGGAGCCGTCGTACATGACCGACGTGAAACCGGCATCGATGCACTTGAAGCAGTCCTCGTAGCTGCCGTGGTCGAGGTGCATCGCCACGGGCACGGTGATGTTCTTGGCGTCGACCAGGTCGCGCACGATGTCGGCGACGGTCTTGAACGAGATCTGCCACTTGGCAGCACCGCTCGTGCACTGGATGATCACGGGCGATTGCAGCTCTTCGGCGGCGTCGAGGATCGAAGCCGCCCATTCCAGGTTATTGGTGTTGAACGCTGCAACGGCATAGTGACCCTTCACGGCAGCTTGCAGCATCTGGGTTGCATTAACGAGCATGAGTAAACCTCCATCTTTCTATGGACATACAACTGGCTTGATTATACAGTTTCCCGCCCTTCCGTGACTAAAATAAACCCATCAGGATTACCTCTGGGCATCATGCCACAATAGACTGGGTACCACCTGGGAAAACGGTATCCCGACCTCGGGCGGGATACGCGGTTTCGCGAACGCAATCGTTATCCAACGGGAAAATGGTCGACTTTCAAGGCCGCGGTCGCGCACGAAACGCCTATCATGGACCAAAGCGGATTATCAATCGAAAGGAAATCGGCCATGTTGGATATCGTAGCCTTAGCAAACGAGCTGGGATTCAGCGAAGCTGCCACAATCAGCGCAGACGACGTGGTCACGAGCAAAGAGCTCACGTCGCTGTGCAATCCCGAAGCATGCAGACAGTATGGGAGCTGCTGGACATGCCAACCGGCAGCAGGGCCATTCGAGCAGCTACAGGAACACATCACGTCGAAAGACGCCGGCATCGTCGTGCAGTCGATCCGCGACAACGTGGACTTCTATGAGGATTGGGAAATCCTCGCCGAGACCAGGGCTTCGCACAACGAGCGACTCGACCGGCTGGCTGCCGCGATGCGCGAGGAATTCAAAGACGTCATGGAGTTCTCGACGGGCGGTTGCGACGTATGCGAATCCTGCACCTACCCCGATGCTCCCTGCAGGAACCCCGACACGCAGCGCCACTCGCTCTCGGCCCATGGCGTGTCCGTGGGCTCGACCTGCCAGCGTGCCGGCATGGACTACTCGTTCGAAAACGGCCGCATCCGCTACATCGGCATGATCCTATACTGCAACTAGCGCCAAGCGGGCCCTCCTATCGGGCCACTGGATTCCTCTTGTACTCCACGCACGTCACTGCTACAGTACGTACTCAGTACTGTTTCAGGGCGAGGTGGAATTCCTCACTGGCGGTGATCGGGCGGCAATACCGTCCCGTAAGTCCGCGACCCCGGCTTGCGCAAAGCTGGGCTGACTCCGGTAAGAATCCGGGACCAACGGTTATGAGGCCAGAAGTTGGCTTCTCACAGTCCGGATGGAAGAGACAGGAGGATACCTATGTCTACGTCTGCGCAAAACCAGAGCACCCAAATCAAGAATACGAATCGCTGGAGCACCAAGCAGCTGGTGACCATGGCGCTCATGTGTGCCATCGCCATCTTGCTGAGCTTCTTGGAATTCCCCATCTTCCCGGCGGCGTCGTTCCTTAAACTCGACATCTCGTTCGTGCCCTCGGCCGTCATGGGCTTCGCGTACGGCACCGGCCCCGGCATCCTCGTGGGCATCGCCTGCGCCGTCGCACATGGCGCCATCACCGGCAACTGGGTGGGCTGCCTGATGAACATCATCGCCTGCTGCGCGTTCATCATCCCCGCCGCCGCGGTCTACAAGCGCAACCGCACGTTCAAAGGCGCCATGATCGGACTCGTCATCTCCATCGTGAGCCTAGTCGTTGCAGCATGCATCGCCAACCTCATCGTCGATCCGCTATTCTACGGCATGCCCTTCGACGTGGTCGCAGGCCTCATCGTGCCCGCGATCCTGCCGTTCAACATCATCAAGGGCATCGTGATCGCCGTGCTCACCGGCATCGTGTACAAGAGCATCTCCAACCTGATCACCCCAGCCAAAGACCAGGTGAAAGGCCGCTAAGCAGAAAGCTTGAGCGAAGCTGGCCCCCTTTACGACGAGTTTTGAGGAATGTACCACCCATGCCCATCATCGATTTCGAAAACGCACGATTCAGCTACGACGGAAAGCGAGACGCCCTCGACGGCGTGACGATAGCCATCGAAGCGGGTTCGTTCGTGTGCGTTCTCGGCGGAAACGGCTCGGGCAAATCCACGCTCGCCAAGCACGTCAATGCATTGCTCGCACCTGATGCGGGCTGCGTGCGCGTGCTCGACTGCGACACGTCCGAGCCCGACAACGTCTTCTTCGTCCGCAGCAACGCGGGCATGGTCTTTCAGAATCCCGACGATCAGATCGTGGCGAGCGTCATAGAAAACGACGTCGCCTTCGGCCCCGAGAACCTCGGCGTGCCCGCCGACGAGCTGCGCGACCGCGTCGAGGCCGCGCTCGCGCAAGTCGGCTTGCAGGGCTTCGAGAAGAAGCAGACCGAGACGCTTTCGGGCGGGCAGAAGCAGCGCGTGGCGGTGGCGGGCGTGCTTGCCATGGAGCCGCAGATCCTTGTGCTCGACGAGGCCAGCGCCATGCTCGACCCGCGCGGGCGGACAGGCCTTCTGCGCGTATGCCGCGAGCTCAACGACAAGGGGCTCACAATCGTGCTGATCACGCACTTCATGGAGGAAGCTGCGCTCGCCGACCGCGTCATCGTGCTCGACCGCGGCCAGATCGCGCTCGACGGCACTCCCGAAGAGGTGTTCCTGCAAGCAGAACGTCTTGCCGCACTCGCCCTCGACATCCCGTTCGCAACGCGACTGAGCCAGGAGCTCCGCCAGCGCGGGGTGTCCATCGGCATGCACGCCGACGAGGCGAGCCTGGAAGAAGAGCTCGTCTCGTTGCTTGAAGGAGCTGGGGAAACTCCCCCTTCGCTTGTCGCTCGCAAACCCCACGACATCGACACATCCGTCAGGGAAGCAGAACCTCCTGCAGGGGAAACGTCTCCCCACCTCATCGAGTTCAAGAACGTGTCGTTTACCTACGAGCCCAGGTCCCAGAAGCAACATCGCGAATCGTCTGTCGCGCCAAGCGGCAAGCAGGCGGATTGGGGCCGTGCGCCGTCGGAGTACTGGGCGCTGCGCGATTTGTCGTTCTCGGTGCGGGTAGGCGAGTTCTTCGGAATCGCAGGACATACGGGCAGCGGCAAGAGCACGCTCATCCAGCTGGCAAACGGCCTGCTGAAACCCACCACGGGATCCGTGTTCGCAAATGGACGCCCCCTGTCGGACAAGAGCGTGGCGACAGAGGCGCGCCGCGATATCGGAGTCGTCTTCCAATACCCCGAGCATCAGCTGTTCGCGGCGACGGTATTCGACGACGTGGCTTTCGGACCGCGCAACTTGGGATATTCCACCGCGCAGATCGAAGAGGGCTATCGCAGGGCGATGGAGCTCGTCCACCTGGACCCCGACGGATTGCGCGACCGCAGCCCGTTCAGCCTCTCGGGTGGCCAGCAGCGCCGCGTCGCCTTCGCAGGCGTGCTCGCGATGAAGCCGAGCGCGCTCGTGCTCGACGAGCCCGTCGCCGGCCTCGACCCCAAGTCGAAGCGGCAGTTCCTCGAATTGCTCACCGAGCTTCGCCGCGACCACGGCATGACCATCGTGATCGTATCGCACAACATGGACGATCTCGCCGAGCTCTGCGACCGCATCCTCGTGCTCAACGAGGGGAAGCTCTTCGCGCTCGGAGAGCCGGCGCTCATCTTCTCCGACGAATCCGCGCTGAAGGCCGTGGGCCTCGGCGTGCCCCATACGGCGCATATGGTTAACCGGCTCGCCGCTTCGGGAATCTCGTTGCCGATTGGCGCCATGCCGAGCATCGAAGACCTTGCCGAGGCGATCGCCGAGACGCTGGCTGCACGGCATTTGGAGCGCTAGCCATGCCGACTGGAGCCCTATTCGGCCGCTACTGGGAAGCAGATAGCCCCGTTCATCGGCTTGATCCCCGCACGAAGATCGTCGGTACCCTGTTGCTCGTGATCGCGGCCCTGTGCGCAGGCAGCTTCGCGGCGCTCGGGTTCCTCGCCGTATGCGTCGCCGGCTTCTTCATCCTCGCAAAAGTGCCGATTCACCAGGCGCTGCGTTCGATCGCTCCCCTCTCGTTCATCATCGTCCTCACCGCGCTGTTCAACGTGTTCTACGTACAGGGCGGCGACGTCTACGTCGATTGGGGCTGGCTTACCATCAGCCAGCAAGGCGTCTACTTGGCGGTGTTCATGGCCGTGAGGCTCACGTTGCTCTTGCTCTCCGGCAGCTTGCTCACCCTGACCACGACATCGCTCGACATCACCGAGGCGATGGAGCGCCTGCTGACCCCGCTAGCTCGAATCGGCGTGCCAGCGCATGAGTTCTCGCTGGTGATGGGCATCGCCCTGCGCTTCTTGCCGCAATTCGCGAGCGAGTTCAAGACCATTCGCACAGCCCAGCTGGCGCGCGGTGCCAAACTGGCCACAAGCCCCGTGAAAGGCGGCCTCGCCGGCCTGGTCAGCTTGCTCGTGCCGCTGTTCGCAAGCGCCTTCCGCCATGCCGACACGCTTTCTTCTGCCATGGACGCCCGCTGCTACCACGGCGCAACCGGCCGAACGCGCCTGAATCCGCTGCGCTTCGCCCGCCGCGACGCGGTCGCGTTCGCCGTCCTCGTCGCCACGCTGGCTCTCACGATTGTCTTCGGCATCCTCTCAGTTGCGAATCGTCGAATCGTTTGACCGCTTGTATTGCGTTTTTAGAA
>JAFRJC010000020.1 GCA_017432445.1 Eggerthellaceae bacterium
CACGGCCACGGTGGCGGATGCCACGAGCATGGCCCCCACGGGCGCATGCACGGCCACGGATGCTGTGAGGGCCATCACCACCACGGTGGTCACAGCCACGGCCGCTGCTGCCACCGCCATCACCACGGACCGCGCTGGTAAAAACTGCTTGCAAGCAAACGAAACGCCCCCTCCGAATGAACCGCCTCCCATTTCTTGGACACGAGAAATGGGAGGCCCTTTTATGGCTGGAAACGCTTTGTATGACGTCGGAATGAGACTGCGCGCCGCCGAGTTGTACGACGAGGGGTATGGCCGCGCATCGATTGCGGTTCTGCTCGGCATGCCCGAGGAAACCGTGAGAAAATGGCTGGACATCTACAGGTCCGTAGGCATCGAGGTTCTAGCCATGATGGGAAAGAAACACGCCACGTACTCGTTCGAGACGAAGCTGGCCGCCGTCAGGGCGGTCGTGGACGAGGGCTTGAGCAAGCCGGAGGCCATGGCCAAGTTCGGGATAGCCTCGCCCAGTTCGTTCAAGAAGTGGCTGAAGGCGTACCGGGAAGACGGTCCGGAGGCGCTCAGGCCGAAGCCGAAAGGAAGGCCGAAGGGAGCGAAGTCGGCGCCCAAGGAGCTGACCCGGGAGCAGGAGCTCGAGCGCAAGATCCAGAAGCTGGAAGCGGAGAACGCATACCTAAAAAAATCGATAGCCCTGAAGGCGGAGAAACGCTCTCGAACCGCGAGAAAGCGGCCGTCGTGAGCGAGCTTTCAGGGCGATATCCCCTATCCGAACTGCTCGAATGCGCCGGTCTGGCAAGGTCGAGCTATTACTACGCGATGTCGCATCCCAAGGCGCCCACGAGGCCCGAGCTCTGGGAGGCCGTCGGCGAGATCTTCTCGCGCACCGCCAACGGGTGCGGCCACAGGCAGATCGCCATGTGCCTGCGTGCGGAGCGAAACGTGCGCATAGCCGACAAGACCGTGCTTAAGATGATGCGCGAGATGGACATCAGCTGCGGCATCCGCCGCGAGACCGATTACCACAGGTACAACTCCTACAAGGGTGTGGTCGGGGAGACCTTCGAGAACGTCATCGGAAGGGACTTCAAGGCTGATGGGCCGTGGGAGAAGATGGGCACCGACGTCACCGAGTTCAAGCAGCCCTGGGGCAAGGCGTACTTCGCGCCGGTTTACGACTTCGGCAGCAAGGAAATCGTTGCCTGGTCAACGTCTCTGCACCCCAACATGGCCCAGCAGGTGGAGCTTCTCGACCAGCTTGTGGCCAAGATGCCCGAAGGTTCCTCACCGATCCTGCATTCGGACATGGGCTGGCAGTACCAGCAGGCAGGATGGTGCAACAGGCTGAAAGAAGCCGGTATCGTGCAGAGCATGTCCCGAAAGGGCAATTGTGTCGACAACGGCGCAACGGAGCAGGTGTTCGGCCATATCAAGGATGAGTTCTTCAAGGGTGTCGAATGGCCGAGCTTCGAAGCGTTCAAGAGGGATCTCGATGCATACATCGTCCACTGGAATACGAGGAGGAGGCAGGTTAAACTGAAGGGACTGACCCCGGAGGAGTTCCGGAATCAGTCCCTATGTGCGGCGTAGGCCGCTTATTAGCCCGTCCAAGAACTGGGATGCAGTTCAAACTGGATCGGGGCTTTTCCTACGAACGCGAAATCGCAGATATGGCTAGTTCATTGCCTCCACGAAGACGGTCAGGCGCTCGACGTTCAGACCGAAGTCCTCGTCTCCACCCAGACCCTGGGCAACCACGGAGTGGGCAACGCCGCCCTCGCCCCAATAGGTCTTCGTCGAATCGCCCTCGCGATTGCCTGCGCAGGC
>JAFRJC010000021.1 GCA_017432445.1 Eggerthellaceae bacterium
CAACTCATCGGAGAGGTTCCCTACAAGGGATTTCCTAACGTCGACTTTCGCTCAAGGATCGCGTGCCGAACGTTGGTGTCACGGGCCGCTTTGAGACGGAAGCGGCCATTGCCTAGAATCACATTTTGCGGAATGTAAGATTCGAGAGAAAGGCAACGGCCACCATGGACACTCTACAGGAAAAGGAAGCGATGCAGAACCTCCCGTTCCGCGAGGGCGGGACGATAGACCTCGTCGAGCTTGCCAGGCGGCAGCTCGAGGCGATGGTCAACCAGATCATGGACTGGCAGGCCGACGAGCTGTGCGGCGAGGGCAACAGGCGCAACGGCTACCGCGAGCGCGGGCTGCTGACGCCGGTCGGCGAGATCACGCTGCGCATACCCAAGCTGCGCGAGGGGACGTACTTCCCCGACGAGCTGATAAGGCCGTACTCCCGCGTCGACCGGGCGATGGTCGCCGTCGTCAAGGAGGTCTACGTGCGCGGCCTCTCGACCCGCAAGATCGAGAAGGCGGCCGACGCGCTGGAGTTCGCCTCCCTGAGCCCCTCGCGCGTCTCGCGCATGACCTCCGACCTCGACGAGGAGGTGGCGGCGCTCAACGCCGAGCGCTTCGACGGCATGTCGTTCCCGTACCTGTGGCTCGACGCCACGTACCTGAACTGCCGCGACGAGGGCCACGTGCAGTCCAAGGGCGTCGTCACCGCCATAGGCTGCGGCGACGACGGCTCGCGCCGGTTCGTCGGCTTCGGCGTGGTGGACACCGAGTCCGCGGTGTCGTGGAAGGCCTTCCTGCGCGGCCTGCGCAAGCGGAGCGTGGCGGGCGTCAAGTGCGTCGTCTCCGACGCCCACGAGGGGCTCGTCCAGGCGGTAGCCGAGGTCTTCCAGGGGGCGGCGTGGCAGCGCTGCATCGTGCACCTCGAGCGCGACGTCGCGGGCTGGTTCTCCAGGAGGGAGGACAAGGCGGTCGCGGCGGCGGCGATGAAGGCCGTGTTCGCCGAGCGCGACCCGCAGCTCGTCCGGGCCGCCTACCGCCAGGCCGCCGGGCGCATAGCGCAGCTCAAGGCGCATGCCGGCGAGCTGCTCGAGGACGCCGAGGCCGACGCGCTGGCCTACCTGGACTTCCCCTACGAGCACCACGTGAGGCTGCGCACCAACAACGTGCAGGAGCGCGCCAACGAGGAGATAAAGCGCAGGACCAAGGTCGTGGGCGTGTTCCCGTCCGTCGAGTCAATGATGCGGCTGGTGGGCTCGGTGCTCATCGACGTCAACGAGGAATGGCTCGAGATGAACTTCATCGACGCCGCGTCGCTCAGGGGCGTGGCGAGGTCCGAGGCCGACCCGCGGCCCATCCCGGCCGACGTGATGGAGAAGGCCAGGATCTACATCGCGGCGGCCATCGAGGAGAGGCTCGGTAAGGCGGCGTGACGCGCATGGTGTAGAATGCAACCGGTTCCGGGTGATGCTGCGTTCGCTCGGGCGGGCTGAAGCCCGCGCCTCGCAAACACAGTCGTGACACCAACAATCGGCACACTACCGGCGCATCGGCCTCCCAGCCCATAAGTCACTTATCGCGAGCGAATGCGACCGGTATCTTTGCGGGCAGCGCGTTCGGCGCGGGCTTTCGCCTCGTTCTTGCGGCGCTGCTCCCGCTCGTTGTAGAGCGGAATGTGAATCGTGAAGCAAGCGCCTTCGCCCTTGCGGCCTTCAACCTGCACCCATCCATCATGACGGTCGACGATTTGCTTGACCACCGTCAAGCCGATGCCCAAGCCACCGCTTTCGCGATCTCGACCGGAATCAGCGCGCCAGAAGCGCTGGAACACCATGCGTGCTTCCTCGGGAGTCAAGCCGATGCCAGTGTCTTGAACGGCAATCGACGCCATCGTCTCGCCGCGCTTCACGCGAACTTTGATCTTGCCGCCCTCGTCGGTGTAACGAACAGCATTCGAGATGAGATTCGCCGTCGCCTGACGAATGAGATCGGGGTCGCCGAGCACGTACACGTCGGGGTCCGCCTTGTAGCTGAGGGTGAGGCCGGATTCTCGGACATATGCCTCATGGGTAGCGATGATGCCGGAAACCACCTCGCCGACGTTGACGATTTCTTCCTTGTTGGGATTTGCGCGGTTCTCGAGACGCGAAAGCTTGAGCATCGAGTCGACAAGACGCGACAAGCGCATAACTTCGGAGTCGACGGTCATCAGGCGCTGTTCGACAACCGGCAAGCCGCCATCGCCCATCGCCTCGACCGTGGCTTGAATGGCCATGAGCGGCGTGCGCAGCTCGTGTGCGACGTCGGTCGTAAGTCGGCGTTCGAGCTTGCGGTCGCGCTCGACGGCCTCGGCCATCGCGTCAAACGTGTTGCCGAACTGGGCGAGCTCGTCCTCGCCCTTGAGGTGAGCGCGCGCCTCGAAGTTGCCTTCCTTGAGCTGCTCAGCTGTATCAGTCAAACGCTTGATGGGCTTGACGAGGTTGCGTGCGAAGAAGTAGCCGAAGATCGACGCCAACACAATGGCGATGACAGCCGCCAGAACCATCGCCTGGTATGAACGATCGCGGAATTCGCGATCTGTCGAGCGCAATAGGCTATCTGAGCCGTACACCCACACGCGCACCGATCCAACGGCCTGGTCGTTGACGATAATGGGGGCGCGCGCAATGTTTTCGGGACCGGGAAGCGGCGCAATCGACGGCGTCTCGAAGCCATCTTCGCCCGTGAGTTCCGTCGTCGAGTCGAACAACACCCTGTTGTCAGCGTCGACCACCTGCATGCCGACGCCTTGTGTCACCACGACAGCATTGCCAGCAGGCTGCAACACGTAATCGTTGAACGCTTCCGCCCGGTTGTAGCGCGTCGCAATCTGCGCTGCTGTCGACTCGGCGAGGATGCGCATATTCTCCTGTGTGTACGTCTGAAAATGCTGCTGCCACACAAACGAGACGACGCCGATCGCCACCAACGCTGTCATGGCAGCAATCAGGGCAAACGACAACGTGACGCGCGTCGCATACGACAAGCTGCTCCACTTGAAGCTACGCCGTTTGCGAGTTTTTTCCTCGATTTCGGCAGACTCGTCCTCGACGCCTTCATCGACAGCGTCGACATCTAGGGACGCCGAAGCCTCTTTAACCTCGTCAGTCACGGATTCTGTCAGATCAGATGACAATTACTGCTGTGTTGCGGACTTCGTGGGATCTTCGA